>NZ_CP077076.1:4035000-4739026 GCF_019139895.1 Pseudomonas fakonensis
GCTTTGCTCACCCCGGCCCTTCTACCAGTGGCCCTGGCAGTGGCCGTTCTGTCCACGGCATTGCCTTACAGCCTGGAGATGGTCGCTCTGACCCGCATGCCTGCCCGTACGTTCGGCACCCTGATGAGCATCGAGCCGGCTTTCGGCGCCTTGTCGGGCCTGCTCTTTCTCGGCGAAAAGCTCAGCCTCTGGCAATGGCTGGCCATCCTTGCCATCATCACTGCGTCGGTCGGTGCGACCTTGTCAATGAAACGCGACAGCGCCCCGCCTGTAGCGGCCGACTGATTTGAGAAATATTTGCATTTGAGCGGTGCCGGCCTTGTACCGCTCGCCACTGCTGCCTTAAGCTGTCACAAAATCATAATCGAGACGCTATCTACTTGGCGGCAAAGGGATGCTGGGGAATCTCAAGGAAGACTCGAAGCGCTGACGACAGGCCCTCTCAAGCAGTCGGGCCTGCATAAGGACAGGAATGAAACGTATTTTGCTCATCCTGGCCATCTTGGCCATTGCTGGGTGTGCCGCTACCGCCAAGACAGAGGTGAAGCGGGGGAAAAAGGGCCTGCATATCAATTGCTCGGGCCTCTCCTCCTCGTGGGACAAGTGCTACGCCAAGGCCGAAAGCTCTTGCAGCGGCAAGGGCTACAAGGTGATCGCCCGCTCCGGCGATAGCGACGAGGAGCCCGGTGACTATATTTTCGGCATCAACCCCGCCGGCTATACCAGCCGCAGCATGATCGTCATCTGCAAGTAAAAGTACAAAAGGGCAGCCCGCAGGCTGCCCTTTTTCATTTACGCCCTCTACTTCAGATAGCCGCAGTACGCTGCTCCAGCCATTGCAGCGCCTCACCCGCCAGCAGCGGCGCAAGCCGTTCGCGTACGCTCCAGTGATAGCGGTTCAACCAGGCAGCATCCTCGCGCCCCAGCAGCTCGGGCAACAGGCAGCGCGTATCGATCGGGCACAAGGTCAGGGTTTCGAACTCAAGGAAATCGCCAAACATGGAGCTGCCTGCCTCTCGGTTGACCACCAGGTTCTCGATCCGTACCCCCCACTCCCCCGGCCGATAAGTGCCTGGCTCGATAGAACTGATCATCCCCGGCTGCATGGCCGTCTGTGGCGTGGCTGGTGCCTGGAAGGCGATCACCTGCGGCCCTTCGTGCACGTTCATGAAATAACCCACGCCGTGCCCGGTGCCGTGGCCAAAGTCCACCTGGTCGGCCCAGATCGGCGCCCGCGCGATGGCGTCGAGCAGCGGCGACAGGATGCCCCGCGGGTAGCGTGCCCGCGACAAAGCGATCATGCCCTTCAGCACCCGCGTGCAATCAGCCTTCTGTTCGAACGTCGGTTCGCCGATCGGCACCATCCGCGTAATATCGGTGGTCCCCCCAAGGTACTGCCCACCCGAGTCGATCAGCAGCAGGCCATTGCCCTCAATAACCGCATGGGACTGCTCGGTGGCCCGGTAATGCGGCATCGCGCCATTGCCATTGAAGGCCGCGATGGTGGAAAAACTCAGCGATACATAACCCGGGCGCCGGGCCCGGGCCGCAGTAAGTTGTTCATCGACGGTCAGCTCGGTGATGCGCTCACCGCCCAGGTTGGCCTCGAACCAGGCGAAGAACTCGCACAACGCCGCACCGTCCTGCTCCATCACCTGACGGATATGCACCAGGTCGGCCTCGCTTTTTCGGGACTTGCTCAGGGTCGTAGGGTTGATGCTCTCTACCAGGCGCACCTGCCCATCGAGCGCATCTATCAGGCCGCAGGTAACCCGCGCCGGGTCCAGCAACAGGCTACTGCCAGGTTCGATCGCTGCCAGGGCTTGCCCCACTTCATCGTACCCGCGCACCTCGATGCCATCGGCAGCCAGTACCTGACGCAGATGACCGTCTATTTTGTCCGCCCCCACGAACAGCAAGGCCCTGCCCTGGCTGATCAAGGCAAAGGCGACGAACACCGGGTTGTAGGAGACGTCGCTACCCCGCAGGTTGAACAACCAGGCAATGTCATCCAGCGTGGCGATGAAGTGCCAGTCGGCCCCCTTTTCGCGCAAACCAGCGCGCAGGGTGGCCAGTTTCTCGGCACGGCTGACCGTGGCGTGAGGCGGCAGGTGCTGGTAAACCGGGTTGACCGGCAATGCCGGCCGATCGGCCCACACCTGGCCAAGCACGTCGAGGCGGGTCAGCAGCCGTACCTCACGCGCCTTCAGGCGCTCGCCAAGCTGCCGCGAAGCGGCCAGCGCCATCACCGCACCATCCACCGCCACGGCGCCCCCAGCCGGCGCATGCTCGCCCAACCACTCAAGCGCCCCCGGCTGCCCCGGGCGCAATTTCATCAGTTCGATACCGCTGCCTTGCAGTTCATGTTCGGCTTGCTCCCAGTAGCGGCTATCAACCCACAGCCCGGCGAACTGCGCGGTCACCACCAGCGTGCCCACAGAGCCGTGGAAGCCGGACAACCACTGGCGCCCCTGCCAATAGCCCGGCAGGTACTCGGACAGGTGCGGGTCGGCCGACGGTACCAGCAGGGCATCGACGCCCTCGCCGGCCATCACCTCACGCACACGGGCCAGGCGTGCCGGCACACTTTCCAGAAGGGGGGACTGACTGTTCATGCACACTCCTGCGGGCTCATCTTGGCGGGTCCAGGCCGTCGATAATGGAACAGCCAGCCGACGCCCGCAATCACGCAGGCGACATCAAGGCAGGCTTTGCCGCAACTGCCCTGCCGACCGCCGGTCACTCGCCCTGAACTTGCCCAGTGCTGGACCTTCACAAACTCTACACAGGCAGCCGATGAGAAAAGCCCATGCAGACGAAGCACGCCGTGGTGCTGCTCGATACCCGCGAGCACACGCCCGAGCATGAGCACGCGGTCCACCTGAAGCTGGCCGACGGCCTGGCCCGGCTATTGGGTGTCGAACGCCATGACATTGCCCAGCCTTGCGTGCATGGCAAGCGCTACTACTATGTCCCCACCGAGACGCTGTTTGAAACGTCGGAGCAAACGCCGCCAGGCATCGACGATGAGGGCGACCTGTTCGGCGGCCTGGTCTGCTACCCGCACATGGCAACCAAGGCCATCTCTCACCCCTTGCCCGCAGGCGCCACACCTCCCCAAGGCTGGGCCGATGCCTTCGCCCGGCAGGCCAGCGACGCCCTGCTGCGCGGCTACAGCGTTTTCTCCAAAGCCGACGCCCGCCGCGCCGCCACTCTGCTGCTAAGCAACGGCAAGGTACGCCTCAAACCCGTACTGGCCACCGCCGGTCGCGGCCAGCAAGTGCTCGAGCACATCGACCAGCTCGAAGCACTGCTCGCCCCCATGGACGAACAGCAACTGGCACTATGGGGCCTGGTGCTCGAAGAAGACCTTAGCGACGTCGAAACGTTCAGCGTCGGCCAGGTCCGCGTAGCCGGGCTGACCCTGAGCTATCACGGCACGCAACAGCTGACCCACGACCACCAGGGCTGCGCGGTGTACGGCGGCTCCGACCTGATCGTCGTCCGCGGCGGCTACGACGCCTTGCTGCAGCGGCCACTGCAAGACCACCTGCGCCTGGCGGTCAACCAGGCGGTGGCCTACGAGCAAGCCGCCGAAACGCACTTTCCCACCTTCGTCGTCTCGCGGCGCAACTACGACATCGCCCGCGGCCGCGACGCCAAAGGGCACCTGCGCAGCGGCGTGCTCGAGCAGTCCTGGCGCATCGGCGGTGCCAGCAGTGCCGAGCTGCTGGCCCTTCAGGCGTTCGCCGACGACCCGGCCCTGCAACAACTGCGCGCATCAACCCACGAGGTGTTCGGCACAGCGCAACTGCCCGCCGACGCCACACTTTTCTATCAGGGGGATGACAGTGAACTCGGACAACTCTGCAAATTTGCACGGATACGCGAGCATGGCCATCGAGAGTGAAAACATCGAGCTCAGGGTCCAGGGCGAGAGCATCGCCGGCACCCTGGTCAGCCCCGGCAGCCGCATGCCCGGCATCCTCTTCGTCCACGGCTGGGGCGGCAGCCAGCAGCGCGACCTGGCCCGGGCGCGGCAGATCACCGGGCTTGGCTGCGTGTGCATGACATTCGACCTGCGTGGCCACGAAAAAACCGCAAGCCAGCGCCTGACCGTCACCCGCGAGCACAACCTCGATGACCTGCTGGCCGCCTACGACCTGCTGGCCGGCCACCCCAGCGTCGACCCCGGCGCCATCGCCGTGATTGGCAGCAGCTACGGCGGCTACCTGGCCACCCTGCTCACCGCCCGACGCACGGTGAAGTGGCTGGCATTGCGGGTGCCGGCGCTGTATTGGGACGATGAGTGGAACATGCCCAAGCAAGGGCTCGACCGCCAGCGCCTGAACGACTACCGCCGCCTCGCCCTTGGCCCGGCCGACAACCGTGCCCTTGGCGCCTGTGCCGAGTTCGCTGGTGACGTGCTGCTGGTGGAATCCGAACAGGACGACTACGTGCCCCACGACACCCTGATGAGCTACCGCTCGGCGTTCGTCAGCGCCCATTCCCTGACCCATCGCATCGTCGACGGCGCCGACCATGCGCTGTCCAGCGAAGAAAGCCAGAAAGCCTACAGCGCGATGCTCACCGCCTGGGTCAGCGAGATGGTCATCGGCGCGCGCCTGGACCGCTACCCGCACTATGCACCGTGGTACGCCTGAGCCTCGCCAACCTGGCAGTGCAAACCACCGTCGGCACCGCGTACCAGGCTACGCAGGGCCTGGTACGCGGCAAAGTTCACGCCCCGTGCCTGGTGCTGGCTCAGCAATGCCAGGAACGGTTCCTCGACAAAGGCCTCGGCCGCTGCGGCCCAAACCTCGCGTGAGCGCCATTGCAGGTACTGCAGCACCCGGCAGCCGTCGTCACTGGCCTGAATACTGACCCTCTCAAGGCCCTCGCAGCGCAGCGCCAGTTGCTCGCAACGCGCCACCAGCGCCTGCGCCAGGGCGCCCTGCCGATCCGGCGGCACGTCGTACTCGATCATCTGGGTAAACCACAGGGAATGGGCATGCGCCATCATCGACCGTCTCCTCGCTTGGGGCTGTTGCAGCCTGTCGCCGCGCAGGGTAAAACCTCGAGCTAACTCAAGGTCAAGGATTTTTCCATGAAAACACCCTCCCCCGGCGAACGCCTGCTCAGTGTCGGGCAACTGGCTGCGCGCAGCGGTGTAGCGGTGACCGCCCTGCACTTCTACGAAACCAAGGGCCTGATCCACAGCACCCGCAACGCCGGCAACCAGCGTCGCTACCCGCGCGCAGTGCTGCGCCGGGTAGCTGTGATCAAGATGGCCCAGCGCCTCGGCATTCCACTGGCCGACATCGCCCAGGCCCTGGCCGCCCTGCCCCGTGACCACACCCCCAGCGCCGAAGACTGGCAGCGCCTGTCGCTGCGTTGGCGCGAGGAGCTGGACAAGCGCATCGAAGAACTCACCCTGCTGCGTGACCAGCTCGACGGCTGCATCGGCTGCGGCTGCCTGTCGCTCAAGGAGTGCCCGCTGCGCAACCACCACGACCGCCTGGGCGAGACCGGGCCCGGCCCACACATGGGCTGATGCTCAGGCGCTGCCCACCGCAAAACGCCGCCGATAGTCGCTGGGGGTCATGCCGGTCAGGCGCTGGAACACCTTGCGAAAGGCCCCGGGGTCCTGATAGCCAACACCCCAGGCGATCTGGTCGACACTACGCCGGGTGAACTCCAGCAGCCGGCAGGCACGCCCAACCCTCACTTGCTGGGCATATTCGGTCGGGCGCAGACCGGTGGCGGCACGAAAACGACGCAGGAACGTCCGAGGTTCCAGCCCCGCACAACGGGCCATGTCAGCCAGCCCCGCATCGCGCCCGGCTTCCCCCTGCAGCCAGTGCTGCACCCGCAGCACCGCCTCGTCGCCGTGTTCCAGCCGCGGGTTGAACGAGGCCCCTGGCAAGGGTGTCGGCGCCGGCTCGACTGCCAGATAACGGGCCGTTTCACGGGCCAGGGTGTGACCCAGAAAACGCTCCAGCAGGTGCAGGCCCAAGTCGGTCCAAGCCATCAACCCTGCCGAGGTGACGATATCGCCGTCATCCAGCAACGGCTGGCTGGCCGCCACCTGCACTTTGGGAAAACGCTCGCTCAATGCCTGGGTATAGTTCCAGTGGGTGCAGGCCGCGCGCCCATCCAGCAGGCCGCTGCCGGCAATCAGAAACACCCCAATACACACCGACGCCAACACCGTACCCTGCCCGTGCAACTGGCGAAGCGCTGCGCCATGGGCTGCCAGCAGCGCGTTAGAGGGCGCCGCCGCCAGGCTCGGTGGGATCAGCATCACCCTGAGCCCATGGCCGGGCTGCTGCAGGCTGTCGTGAACAACCTGCAGCTGCGCGCTTTCATCCAGTTGCCAGTGGCTCACCCGCAACAACGGCAACCCGTGCTCACCCAGCTCGCCAGCCACCCGGTTGGCCACCGCGAACAGGTCGGTCAGGCCATGCACCGCTGCGCTCTGTGCCCCCGGGTAGACCAGGATGCCGATTTCCAGGCTGTCAGTTTTTGCCGTCATTGTGTCGCTCGCGCCAATGCCCAGATCGATCAGGCAAGCCTATAACTATCGTCAGTTCTTCACTACTGCCGCAGGAGGCACCATGAGCAAGCAGGCCTTGATTCTCATCGACATCCAGAACGATTACTTCCCCGGTGGCAAATGGCCCCTCGACGGCGTCGAAGCCGCCGCCGACAACGCTGCCCGGCTGTTGGCAGCCGCCCGTGAACGGGGCGACCTGGTGGTGCACGTGCGCCATGAGTTCGCCGGCGCCGATGCACCGTTTTTCGCCCCAGGCTCCCCAGGCGCCGAGATTCATCCCAAGGTCGCGCCAGCCGCTGGCGAGCCCGTGGTACTCAAGCACCAGGTCAACAGCTTCCGCGACACCAACCTCAAGCAGGTACTCGACCAGCACAGCATCGCCACGCTGACCATCGCCGGCAGCATGAGCCACATGTGCATCGACGCCGCTGCCCGCGCCGCTGCTGATTTTGGTTATGAAGTGAAGGTGGCCCACGATGCCTGCGCCACACTGGCGCTGGACTTCAGCGGCCGCCAGGTTGCTGCCCGTGACGTGCATGGCTCGGCCATGGCCGCACTGGCGTTCGCTTATGCCAACGTCGCCGGCACCGACGAGCTGCTCAAAGGCTAAATGACCACGTTGCGCACAAAGCGCACTGGCAGCGCCCCGTCATTGCGGTAGGCGTAGCGACAGTCGCTGGGGAATACGTGGAACTGGCCACTGTGCAAGCGGTGCTCGACGCCCTCGATCAGCAACGTGAGCTGCCCTTCGGCCACGTAGATCTGCTCGCTCCAGCCCGCCGCATCGGCTTCGCTGGTGTAATGCTCGCCTGGGGCCAGGGTCCACTCCCACAACTCCACCTCGCGCCGTGCCGGGCTGCTGCCCAGCAGTACCGCCCGGCTGCCAGGGTGCTCGCCGGCCCAGGCCAGCTCGTCGATACGGCTAGGGTCGCGCTGCTCGGGCGCCTGGATCAGGGTACTGAAGGCCACCCCAAGGGCTTCGGCGATCAGGTCCAGGGTAGTCAGGCTGACATTCTTCTCGCCCGCCTCGATGGCCACCAGCATGCGCCGGCTCACACCTGAGCGTTCAGCCAGCGCGGCCTGGCTCATGCCAGCAACGCCACGCAGGCGACGTATGTTGTGGCTGACATGCTGCAACACCGAGGCACGCTGCATGGAATCTTTGTGCACTATATTGCTCACTCGCTCAGGTTGCGCAGTATACTGCCCACTTTGCGGCGAATTGTGCGCCGCCCCTGCCGAGCACGCAAGACCATGAACCAGACCACCCCGGCCAAACCCGCCATCACCTTCCGCCTGAGCAAGGCCGAGTTGGTGCTGGTATTCATCACCATGCTCTGGGGTGGCACCTTCCTCATCGTGCACAACGTCATGACCGTCAGCGGGCCGATGTTCTTCGTCGGGCTGCGCTTCGCCGCCGCGGCGCTGTTCGTCGGGCTGGTCTCGGCGCGCGCGCTGCCCGGGCTGACCTTCACCGAACTCAAGGCCGGCATGCTCATCGGTGTCACCATCATGCTCGGCTACGGCTTGCAGACCATGGGCCTGCAAACCATCAGCAGCAGCCAGTCGGCGTTCATCACCGCGCTCTACGTGCCCTTCGTGCCGCTGCTGCAATGGCTGGTGCTCGGCCGCCGCCCAGGGTTGATGCCGAGCGTAGGTATCTGCCTGGCATTCGTCGGCCTGATGCTGCTGGCGGGCCCCGAGGGTGGCGCCCTGCATTTTAGCGAAGGCGAACTGGTGACCCTGGTCAGCGCGGTGGCCATCGCCGGTGAAATCATCCTCATCAGCCGTTACGCAGGCTCCGTCGATGTACGCCGGGTCACCGTGGTGCAACTGGCTACCGCCTCGGCCTTGGCATTCCTGATGATCGTGCCAACCCAGGAGCGTCTGCCCGATTTCTCCTGGTTGCTGCTGGTCAGTGCCATCGGCCTGGGCGCCATGAGCGCGGTGATTCAGGTGGCGATGAACTGGGCGCAGAAGTCGGTCTCGCCGACCCGCGCCACCCTGATCTACGCCGGCGAGCCAGTCTGGGCCGGGGTGGTCGGGCGCATCGCCGGCGAGCGCCTGCCGGGCGTGGCGCTGATCGGCGGGCTGCTGATTGTGCTGGCCGTGGTGGTCAGCGAGCTGAAGATCCGCCGCCGCGACGAAGCACGCGACGAGCAAGAAGAAGCCGCCCCCCTGTAGAAGCCGGCTTGCCGGCGATCACCGGCAAAGCCGGTGCCATCCTCAACCAGTACGGGCAGGCAGGTTGCCACAAGCGGTCGCACATTCCCCCCCGCCCGCTATCCTTGTAAAAAACTGTTATAAAAAAACAGCTTGTCACAGCGCATTTGTAGGATTTCGCAACCGCTTGCGTGTTGGTGATACACACCCCGGCACGTATGATCCTTGGCAAACCTCTCCAGATCAGAACGCTATGTCATTGATTGTGCTATTGCTTCTGCCCTTCGTGGGCAGTTGCCTGGCGGCCGTGCTGCCGCACAACGCACGCAACGCCGAGTCCATTCTTGCCGGGCTCGTGGCCTTGGTCGGTACCGTCCAGGTGGCGTTGCTGTACCCACAGGTCGCCCATGGCGGCGTCATCCGCGAAGAGCTGCTGTGGCTGCCTAGCCTTGGCATGAACCTGGTCCTGCGCATGGACGGCTTCGCCTGGCTGTTCAGCCTGCTGATACTGGGCATCGGCGCCTTGGTGTCGCTGTACGCCCGCTACTACATGTCGCCCCAGGACCCGGTGCCGCGCTTCTTCGCGTTCTTTCTGGCCTTCATGGGCGCCATGCTCGGCCTGGTGATTTCCGGCAACCTCATCCAACTGGTGTTCTTCTGGGAGCTCACCAGCCTGTTCTCGTTCCTGCTGATCGGCTACTGGCACCACCGCGCCGACGCCCGCCGCGGCGCCTACATGGCGTTGATGGTCACCGGCGCCGGCGGCCTGTGCCTGCTGGTCGGCGCCCTGCTGCTGGGCCACGTGGTCGGCAGCTACGACCTCGACAAAGTGCTCGCTGCTGGTGATGTCATTCGCCAGCATGCCCTGTACCCGGTACTGCTGCCGCTGATCCTGGTCGGCGCCCTGAGCAAAAGCGCGCAGTTCCCCTTCCAGTTCTGGTTGCCCCACGCCATGGCCGCCCCCACCCCGGTGTCGGCCTACCTGCACTCGGCAACCATGGTCAAAGCCGGGGTATTTCTGCTGGCGCGACTCTGGCCGGTACTGTCCGGCAGCGAAGAGTGGTTCTGGATCGTCGGCGGCGCCGGCGCCGCCACTCTGCTGCTCGGCGCCTTCGCCGCGATGTTCCAGAACGACCTCAAGGGCCTGCTGGCCTACTCGACCATCAGCCACCTGGGCCTTATCACTCTGCTGCTGGGCCTGAACAGCCCGCTGGCGGCCGTGGCCGCCGTGTTCCACATTCTCAACCACGCCACCTTCAAAGCCTCGCTGTTCATGGCCGCCGGCATCATCGACCACGAAAGCGGCACCCGTGACATCCGCCGCCTCAGCGGCCTGTTCCGCCTGGTGCCCTTCACCGCCACCCTGGCAATGGTCGCCAGCGCCTCGATGGCCGGCGTGCCGCTGATGAACGGTTTCCTCTCCAAGGAGATGTTCTTCGCCGAGACCGTGTTCATCAGTTCCACCGCCTGGGTCGAGGCCGCCCTGCCGGTCATCGCCACCCTCGCCGGCACCTTCAGCGTGGCCTATGCACTGCGCTTCACCGTCGATGTGTTCTTCGGCCCCAAGGCCGAAGACCTGCCGCACACACCCCACGAACCACCACGCTGGATGCGCGCCCCGGTCGAATTGCTGGTACTCACCTGCCTGGTAGTCGGCATCTTCCCGGCGCAATCGGTCGGCCCGCTGCTGGCCGCCGCCGCCCTGCCGGTGGTCGGCGGCACTCTGCCCGAGTACAGCCTGGCCATCTGGCATGGCTGGAATGCGCCATTGATCATGAGTCTGATCGCCATGTGCGGCGGCATCGTCCTCTACCTGCTGCTGCGCAAGCAGTTGCAGCGCGGCCGCTTCCCCTACCCGCCACTGATCGAGCGTTTCAACGGCAAGCGCCTGTTCGAACACAGCCTGGTGCGCCTGATGCTGCTGGCCCGCCACTTCGAGCGCCTGCTGACCACCCGCCGCCTGCAGGTGCAGTTGTTCATGCTGGTGCTGGCGGCGTTCATCGCGGGCCTTACGCCACTGCTGTACAGCGGCCTGAGCTGGGGCGACCGGCCAAAAATTCCCGGCTCCGGAGTGTTCGTCGCGCTGTGGCTGATCGCCATCGCCTGCGCCATCGGCGCCGCCTACCAGGCCAAGTACCACCGCCTGGCCGCATTGATCATGGTCAGCGTGTGCGGCCTGATGACCTGCATCACTTTCGTCTGGTTCTCCGCCCCCGACCTTGCCCTGACGCAACTGGCGGTCGAAGTGGTGACCACCGTGCTCATCCTGCTCGGCCTGCGCTGGCTGCCGCGGCGTATCGAAGGCGTCTCGCCGCTGCCCGGCAGCCGCGACCGCGCCCGCCTGCGCCGCCTGCGCGATCTGGTGCTGGCGGTGCTGGTGGGTGGCGGCATGGCACTGTTGTCCTACGCCATGCTCACCCGCCCCACCCCCAACGACATCTCCTCGTTCTACCTCAGCCGCGCCCTGCCGGAAGGCGGCGGCACCAACGTGGTCAATGTCATGCTGGTGGACTTCCGCGGCTTCGACACCCTGGGCGAGATCACCGTGCTGGTGGCCGTGGCCCTGACCGTGTTTGCCCTGCTGCGCCGCTTCCGCCCGCCCAAAGAGAGCATGCAGTTGCCCGCCCAGCAGCGCCAGCTGGCACCCGATGTGGTCACCGACCTGGTCAACCCGCGCCATGCCACCGACACCGCCCTCGGCTTCATGATGGTGCCGGCAGCCTTGGTGCGTCTGCTGCTGCCGATCGCCCTGCTGGTGTCGATGTACCTGTTCATGCGCGGCCACAACCAGCCGGGCGGCGGCTTTGTCGCCGGCCTGGTGATGTCGGTGGCGTTCATCCTGCAATACATGGTCGCCGGCACCCAGTGGGTCGAGGCGCAGATGAGCCTGCGCCCGCTACGCTGGATGGGCACCGGGCTACTTTGCGCCACCCTGACAGGGGCCGGCGCGATGCTGCTCGGCTACCCCTTCCTCACCACCCACACCGCGCACCTGCACCTGCCACTGCTCGGTGACATACACGTGGCCAGCGCGCTGTTCTTCGACATCGGCGTGTACAGCGTGGTGGTCGGCTCGACGCTGCTCATCCTCACGGCGCTGGCGCACCAGTCGGTACGTGCCTACCGCCCCGGCAATCCTGCCAAATCCAGCCAAGCAGGAGCCGCCTGATGGAAGAAGTCATTGCAGTCGCCATCGGTGTACTGACCGCCTCAGGGGTTTGGTTGATCCTGCGCCCGCGTACCTATCAGGTGATCATGGGCCTGTGCCTGCTGTCATACGGGGTCAACCTGTTCATCTTCAGCATGGGCAGCCTGTTCATCGGCAAGGAGCCGATCATCAAGGACGGCGTCACGCAAGATTTGCTGCACTACACCGACCCGCTGCCCCAGGCCCTGGTGCTCACCGCCATCGTCATCAGCTTCGCCATGACCGCGCTGTTCCTGGTGGTGCTGCTGGCATCGCGCGGCCTGACCGGTACCGACCACGTAGACGGCCGGGAGCGTGACGAATGAGTGGCATGAGCCAACTGATCATCGCGCCGATCCTGCTGCCGCTGGTCACCGCAGCCCTGATGCTGCTGATCGGCGAGAAGCACCGCTGGCTCAAGGCCCGGCTCAACCTGCTATCGACCTTCATCGGCCTGGCGATTGCCGTGTCGCTGCTGCTGTGGGTACGCACCCAGGGCCAGGCCGAGTCCATCGGCGTCTACCTGCCCGGCAACTGGCCGGCGCCGTTCGGCATCGTGCTGGTGGTCGATCACCTGTCGGCGTTGCTGCTGGTACTCACCGGTATCGTCGGCAGCAGCGCGCTATTGTTCGCCCGCGCCCGCTGGGACGGTGCCGGAGCCAGCTTCCACGCGCTGTTCCAAATCCAGTTGATGGGACTGTACGGCGCCTTCCTCACCGCCGACCTGTTCAACCTGTTCGTGTTCTTCGAAGTGCTGCTGGCGGCCTCCTACGGCCTGCTGCTGCATGGCTCGGGCCGCGCACGGGTCAAGGCCGGTCTGCACTACATCGCCATCAACCTGTTCGCCTCGTCGCTGTTTCTGGTGGGCGCGGCCATGCTCTACGGCGTCACCGGCACCCTCAACATGGCCGACCTGGCACTGAAGATCCCGCTGGTGCCCGAAGCAGACCGTGGCCTGCTGCACGCCGGTGCCGCGATCCTGGCCATCGCGTTCCTGGCCAAGGCCGGCATCTGGCCGCTGAACTTCTGGCTGGTGCCGGCCTACTCGTCGGCCAGCGCCCCGGTAGCCGCGCTGTTCGCCATCATGACCAAGGTCGGCCTGTACGCCGTGCTGCGCCTGTGGAGCCTGCTGTTCTCCGGGCAGGCCGGGGCCTCGGCGCATTTCGGCGGTGACTGGCTTGTGTACGGCGGCTTGGTGACCCTGGCCGTGGCCGCCGCCTCGATCCTCGCCGCCCAGCGCCTGGAACGCCTGGCAGCGTTAAGCATCCTGGTCTCGGCTGGCACCCTGCTGGCCGCCGTCGGCTTCGGCCAGCCGGTACTCACCGGCGCTGCTCTGTTCTACCTGGCCAGCTCCACCTTGGCGCTGTGTGCACTGTTTCTGCTGGCCGAACTGGTGGAGCGTTCGCGCTCGGCCAACGAAGCGCCGCTGGACGACGAAGAAGACGCCATGCCGTCGCCACTGGAATCGCTGCACCCACCCAAGGGCATCAACCTGGACGACGAACAAAAAGCCGTGATCGGCCAGATCATCCCCTGGACCATGGCCTTCCTGGGCCTCAGCTTCATCGCCTGCGCCCTGCTTATCATCGGCATGCCGCCGCTGTCGGGCTTCATCGGTAAGCTCAATCTGATCAGCGCGCTGTTCAACCCGCAAGGGCTCGGCGTCGCCCCGCAGCAACCGCTGGGCACGGCTGGCTGGACCCTGGTCACCCTGCTCGTGCTGTCGGGCATGGCGGCGCTGATCGCCTTTGGCCGGGTTGGCATCCAGCGCTTCTGGAAGCCCGAAGAGCGCCCCTCGCCACTGCTGCGCCGCTATGAATGCCTGCCCATTGTGATGCTGCTGGGCCTGTGCATCTTCTTGAGCCTCAAGGCCGAGCCGCTGCTGCGCTACACCCAGGACACCGCCGCCGAACTGCAGGCCCCGGATGCCTACATCAACGCGGTCATGGCTACCCGCCCGCTGCCCGGCCCGACCACTGCCAGCGCCGAGGTGCAGCCATGAACCGCCTGTTCCCCGCCCCACTGCTGTCGCTCTCGCTGTTTGTGCTGTGGCTGCTGCTGAACCTGTCGGTGAGCCCGGGCAACCTGTTACTGGGCGCCGCCCTGGGGCTCCTGGCGCCGATCCTCATGGCCCCGCTGCGCCCGCAGCACGCCCATGTGCGCCGCCCACTGGCAATCGCCCGGCTGATCGCCCGGGTGGGCATCGACGTGATCCACTCCAACCTGCTGGTGGCCCGCGGCGTGCTGTTTGCCGGCAGCCGGCAGCCGCGCTCGGCCTTCGTGCATATTCCACTGGCGCTGCGCGACGCCCACGGCCTGGCCGCCCTGTCGATGATCACCACGGTGGTGCCCGGCACGGTCTGGTCGGAGCTCGCCCTGGATCGCAGCGTCCTGCTGCTGCACGTGTTCGACCTGGAAGACGAAGCCGCCTTCATCGAACACTTCAAGCACACCTACGAACGCCCGCTGATGGAGATCTTCGAATGAGCGGCCTGTTAGCCAACGCCGTCCTCGCCAGCCTGTTCATCTTTGCCATCGCCATGGGCCTGGCGCTGATCCGGTTGTTCCGCGGCCCCTCCGCCCAGGACCGGGTACTGGCCCTGGACTACCTGTACATCCTGGCCATGCTGATGATGCTGGTGCTAGGTATCCGCTACGCCAGCGATACCTACTTCGAAGGCGCGCTGTTGATTGCCCTGTTCGGCTTCGTCGGGTCGTTCGCCCTGGCCAAGTTCCTGCTGCGCGGCGAGGTGATCGAATGACCGAAGCAATGCAATTGCCATTCTGGCTGGAGTTGTCGGTGGCGGCACTGCTGCTGCTCGGCAGCCTGTTCGCCCTGATCGGCGCCATCGGGCTGCTGCGCCTCAAAGACTTTTTCCAACGCATGCACCCACCGGCACTGGCCTCGACCATCGGTGCCTGGTGTGTGGCGCTGGCTTCGATCCTGTACTTCTCGATGCTCAAGCAAAGCCCGGTGCTGCACGCCTGGCTGATTCCGATCCTGCTGTCGATTACCGTGCCTGTAACCACGCTGCTGCTGGCCAGGGCAGCGCTGTTTCGCAAACGCACCAGCGGCGAGGCGGTACCGGACGAAGTCAGCAGCGGCCACGACCGCGGTAACTGACCCTCAACCCTCGCTCAGGCGCTGCAACTCACGGCGCACCATGGCGACAAAAGGTGGCGGGCCGAGCTGATAAAGCTCGCCGGCCACCCAGGCCAGCCAGGTGCCCTGCAGCTCTTCACGACGCGCCAGCAGGCGCTGGGCCTGCTCGGTGGCCTCGGCCTGGTGTTGGCTATGAAACTCGGCCCGCGACGCAGGCCCCGCCTCACTCATTCGCTGGCCTTGAAAGTGGTCAGCTCGCCCTTGCGCCATTTGGCCACCTTACCGGTCACCGCCTTGAGCAGCTTGCCCAGGCCTTCGGGCACCTGTTGCTGCGCCGCGAACACCAGCATCACACCGTGCCCCTCGCGAAACACGATGCCGTCGCCTTCCGGCGCCGAGACGAACGCGTAGTCGCCCTGGCCGTAAACGTTGAACTTGATCTCGCGAAAGCGCAGTTCCAGCTTGCCGCCCTCGCGGCTGGGCAGCACGGCAGCGCGGAAGTGGTCGCCCACCTTGAGCTCGAGCCGCTGCTTGTCATCCACCACCAGCGCATCGCCGGTGTCGATTTCGGCCATGTACAAGCCTTCAGGGCTCTGCTCGGTGACATAGACGAAACGCCCCTGGAACAGCTTGACCAGCTTGGCGCGCAGGTCGCCCAGGGCAAACAACGCATGGGTATCAAGAGTACTGACTGCCAATGAAAGGTTCCTCGCATCTGTAGCAAGCGGCCACCCGTATGCACCGCTGGGGTGGCCGCCGATAAAAAGTCAAAGTCCGATGGGCTTCACAGCCCGGCAACGAAGGATCCACGCGGCGCAAGCCTTGCGAGAACCGGGAAACACTTCTCCAGTCCATCGCCCGGGTGCGCGGGGTACGCTTCGGCATGATTCGGTAACGGGAAAATGTAATGACTGAAGGCCAAACCGTCGAAAAAGAAGCGGCAGACCACGTCAGCACCCTGCTCAGAACAGGGCCGCGATCATCACACGCGCATTACAGGGGGATGAATATGCACGAAAACACCGAAATCCGTCGAGAGGCACAACGCATTTCCTGGCCGGAAAAACCCCGATTTATCGTTATCCCCGCTGGCGTCGCCTTCTATCATGTGGCCGACAGCAGCACCGGCAGGGTCAAGGGCTTTCGCAGGCGCCACCAGGACGCCTGCGAACTGGCACGTCATCTGGAAGGTTGAACGGCCCGCTCAGTCAAGCCCGGGCTCAGGGCGGTAGCCCAGGCGCAAGCCGCCCCAATGCCGGCCCTGGACGAAGATCGGCACCGACAGGTCATGCATCAGCTCGCCGGTGTCACGGGTATAGGTTTGCAGCAACACACGCTGCTGGTGGCTGCCACAGCGAATGCCGGTACGGTCATCAAAAGTGCGTTTGCTACGGTTGTGGGCAGTATCGTGCACCGGGTCGCCGGTCAGCGGCTGGTTGAAGGCATTGTTGTGGGTCGGCACATAGCCTTGCGGGGTGCAGGCAATGGCATACACCAGCCCTTCATGCTGCAGCAGCGGCTCCTGGATGTGCGGCAGCACGGTATCGGTGTACTGGTCGAAGCGGGTACTGAAGCGTGGCGGCTGCATGCCGGCAATCGGTCGGTACTGGCGGTCGAACAGGTCGTCCAGCGTCACCCTGCCCTGCTGGACATCCGCCTCGAAGCGCTCGCCGATCTGCCGGGCACCGGCCTGGGCCAGGTCGAACACCCGCTGGTGATAGGCATCCAGCCCGACTTCGGCCAGCCGCTCGCTCAATCCCTCCACCTGCCCTTCCATCTGCACCGCTGCCTTGGCCAGGCGGCGAGTCTGCTGATCGCTCACCTCAAGGTCGCTGCGTACCTGGGCCACTGCCTGGAACAAGGTATCGAGCTGGGCCCGATTGGTATCGGTACCTTCGGCGATCTCGCTGACCTGCCCTTCGACACTGGCCGCCAGCTCGGCGATCTGCGCCAGTTGCCCGCCGGTATGCTCCACCTGCTGCACACCGCTGCCCAGGTCTTCGGCCAGTTCACGAATCTGCGTCACCACCTGGGCGGTACGCGCCTGGATGTCGGCGACCATCTGCCCCACCTCCTCAGTGGCGCTGGCGGTACGCCCGGCAAGGCCACGCACCTCGTCGGCGACCACGGCAAAACCACGCCCGTGCTCACCGGCCCTGGCAGCTTCGATGGCGGCATTCAGCGCCAGCAGGTTGGTCTGGCTGGCTATGGACTGGATCACCAGGGTCACCCGGGCGATATCTTCGCTGCGCTGATGCAGCGCCTCGATCAATTCACGGCTGGAGGTGGCACGCACGCTGAGGTCGTGCATGCGCCGGATCGACTCGGCCAGCACCGCGCTGCCGGCCACGCTGCTGCCACGGGCCGCACGCGCCGCCTGCAGTGCCTGCTGGCTGAGCTGGGCGCTGGCCTTTTCGGTGACGATCATCACCTCGGCGCTGCCGACGATTTCCTGCGCCGCGCCCAACTGCGATTGCACCCGCGCTGCGAGCTGCTGCGCGGCATGGGCCACGGCAGCGGCCGACAGCGCGTTATGGCTGGTGCCCTTGGCCAATTGACGAATCAGGTCGTCTTCCTGGGAAGCTTCGGTTACCGGCACAGGGCGCGAAGCTTGCCGCAAGCGCGGCATCCACAGCACCAGCAATGCCAGTGGCACGGCCAGGTACAGCGCCTGGTCGACGAACGCCGTGGCGCCCAGCAGCGCACACATCGCCACACCCTGCAACAAGGCAAGGCCGCGGGTGGTACCCACCTGTGGCATTTCGGCGGGCTGCAGAGTTCCTTCTCGCATCATCTTCGTGGTCCATCGCGTGTCGTTATTGTGACGCCATTAAACGCCACTATAACGCCACTAGCCATACTTCATTGGAAGTAAGGCACCCACCCATGATGCACGACAAGAAAACACGAAGGCCCCAGGGATCGCTCCGTGGGGCCTTGGCTCAGGCTGTCGAGGTCAGACTTGCCGCTGGTGGCGGTCGAGCTGCTCGTGGCGTTCCTGGGCTTCGATGCAGTACTTGGTGGTCGGGCTGATCAGCAGGCGCTTCAGGCCGATCGGCTCGCCGCTGTCATCGCACCATCCGAAGCTTTCGTCACCGATGCGGTCCAGTGCCATCTCCAGCTGCGGCAGCAGACGCTGGTCGCGGTCGATGGCGTTGACCAGCCAGGTGCGCTCCTCTTCAACCGACGCCACATCGGCAGGGTCCGACGGGGTGTCCAGGCTTTCGATGGAGTTGCGGCTAAGCTCGATGCGCTCGTGGGTTTCGACTTTCATCGCCTGCAGCAGCGCGGTGAAGAACGCCAGCTGTTCGGCGTTCATGTAGTCATCGGCCGACATGGCCAGCAACTGTTCCTTGGTCATCGATTTCTCTATGAAAAAATGTGCATTGGGGCGATTCGGGTGCCAGCGGTGATGCATCACCACCGGCGGAAATCTTCAAGCGCCAACCGGCACTCTTTTACAGGGGGCGGCAGTCTAAGGTGCCAAGCGACGTCGGGCAACAGAAATGACGGGGCATTTGACCGAAATAGCCAGGAATCCGCCCATTGGTGCCCCATACCAGCGTCTGCAAGGCGCGTTAAGGCAATATGCCGCAACAAATCTCGGGTTGTCAGCAGTGTGCCGCCGCAAAACGCCGGGTGGTAGCTTGCTAGCGCACTGCGCAGGGCGAAAACCGGCCAGATGGGCGCTCCGCAATCAAGGAATGCCCGCCCATGAATGACAACCTGCACCAACGCCTGGCGCAATACAGTGCCTTGGACTGCACCGTCGCCCGACGCTTCAGCGACCGCCCCACCCTGCTCGATGCCGCCGCCCTGTTGCTTGACGAGCAATGGCGCGAGCGCCATCTGAGCCGTGCGCTCGACCCATTGGCCCTGTACCTCGCCAGCCAGTACGGCAACGCCGACAACGCCTGGGTGCGCCCCTTGCAGCAAGTGCTGGTAGAACGCTATTGCCGGCGCAAAACCCTGAACCTGAACGAGGCCGATGATCACCTGAGCACTCACCTGGACAGCAGCCGGGCCTGGCGCGTGGACATCGACCTGCATCAGGTCGAACTGCTGATCAACGAGACCGCGCCCCTGCTCATCGACACCTACAAGCAATTGCTGGTCGATTACTGGACCCGTTTCGACAGCAGTGGGCAGACGCCCTGGGGCTGGTACGCCGGCTACCTGCAGCAACGCTTGCAACAGCTCATTCAACACAGCCACCGCGAGTCACGCCTGGCCGCCTTCGCCCTGGCCACGGCCAACCTGGTGCAGGGCTACCCTTCACCGGAACAGCGCAAGGTCTGGCACCAGGGCGGCCTGACGGTTTCCCACTTGAGCATCGACTTCTCTGCCGATGACAGCCTCGACGTCGACCTCGCCAGCGCGGTGCTGATCGAGCACAAAGCCCCAACCGCAGAACGTAACCTGGCCCTGCTCTACACCCTCAGCGGCCGGCTGTTCGGTTATGACTCGCGCCTGGCCCTGCTGCAAGCCATGGCCAGGTCCTGGCCCGAAGGGGCCCCGGCCAGCCCGCGACTGGCAGCCATCGAGCCCATCACCGGTCAGGTGTTCGAGACCCAGGCACTGGGGCTGCTGCACCAGCAGTTGCGCGTGGTCGACCACCTCGTCGGGCAGTACCACAGCAAGCTCGACGCGATAAACCTGAGCCTTGACCTCGACCGCCTGAGCTCGCTGATCGACCTGTGCGACAGCAACGAGAGTGTTCGCCGCCAGCCGCTCATCGAGCAATTGCCCGACTGGCTGCGCCAGGCCAACAGCAAGGCGCTGATGCATTACAGCACCCTGCTGGTGGACGTCGCCCAGACCTACCAGGACAGCAACGGCCAGTTCTGGCTGGACGGCATCGACAATGCCGAAGCCTTCGCCAACCGACAGTTCAGCGAACGCTTCGCCAAGGACCACCCGCAAGACGAGTTGCTGCCCGAGCAGGTGCGCATCATCAACTACCAGACCAGCTCCGGAGCCAGTGCCAATGAAGGTGCCTTCATCACCGGCGTAGTGACACCAGTCGAGTACTCCCTCGCCCAACTGGCCATCGCCAACCTTGGTCTGCTCAGGCCTGGCAGGGTAGAACTGCGCAGCAGCACCCCAGAGCCTCTGCCTGAATGGATGGACGAACACTACCTGCGCCAGTTGGTCAGTGAACTGGACATCGCCACCCAGTACCCGGCCATGCTGCGGCGCAGGTTGCTGGATGATCCTGTGCAACGCCGGCAACGCGAACAGCTGTTGACTCGCCAGCTGTGCAGCCAACTGCCCGCCCTGGCGACCGAGCTGTACCTGCAAGGCAAGCTGCCCGACCAAGCCCTGAGCCAGCATGTCGCCGAGGTGTTCCGCGCCGCATCCGGCGAGCCCCAGCCAGGCTGGGTGCTGCGCCCGCTGGGCTTGATCAAGCGCCCCGGCTCGTCGGTGGATCACCCCTGCAACACCTGGCTGATCGAACCGCAACAGCCTGACGCAAGCCCCTGCCTGCTGTACCGACCGCTGCATCAGGACAGCCTGCTGTACTACCCGGACCGCTTGGCGCTGTTCGTTGCAATCAGTACCCCCGGCGCCCTGCAGGACGACCTGTTGCATCGCCTGCCTGCCGAAGCCCGCCGTTTCTATGACCACGGCGGTTTCCTCGAACCGCACCTGGGCGTATTGCTCGAAGACAGCCCGGCACTGCCCCTGGACACCCCGGCACCGGTCGCCCTGGCCACGGAAGCGCCGATCGCGAACCCCGGCGCGGCGCTATACCAGGCCTGCGTGAACGAATCCATCGCGCGCTTCGAGGAGCATGCCACTAGCACCGCACAAACCCGCTGGAACAGCTGGAAAGAACTGGGTTGGCTATTGTTCAACACCCTGCTGCCACTGGCCGGCAGCACGCTCGGCAAAGTGGCCTGGCTGGCGCAGATGGAAGTGGCACTGGGCGAATACGTGAGCAGCGACGCTGATCGCGACCCTCAGGGCCATGAGCTGGCAATGGTCAACCTGCTGGTGAACATTGCCATGCTGTTGTTCAGCCACTCGATCTTTCGCCTGCGCCTTGAGCAGGACTCGCTGCCGGAACCCGCTATCCCTGTGGGTTTACCCGCCCCCATCAAACCGGTCATCGAGCCGATCGAGGCCATTGCCACAAGCTCGAACAACACCCTGAGCTTCAGTTGGGCACGCCCCGGCTCGATCCTCGACGCCCCCCAGCGCATGGCACTGGAGGCCTTGCGCAGCAAGGCCGATGCCTCGGCCTTGAAGTCCCCCATAGCCCACGGCAAGCTGCAGGGGCTCTACCTGCACGACGACAGGCTGCACGCCTTGATCGACGGCAAGGTCTACGAGGTCATCTTGGACACTGAACAGGACCAGATACGTATCGAAGGCCCCAACCAGCAGCCTGGCCCCTGGTTACGCCGCGATGAACTGGGGCATTGGCAGTTGGACCTGAGCCTGCGCCTGAAAGGCGGAATGCCACGCGCGACACGCCTTAAGCAGTTGCTGGACAGCAAGCAGGGTGAACTGGACAACCTGACCAGCCTGATTGCTGCCGACGATCAGGCCATGGCGAGCAAATCGCGGGAGTTGGCGACCATCAGCCAGTTGTTGCAGTCAACGCTGGAAGACAGTGCCCTGCTCGCCTGCACGGAAAAACTCAAGCAGCTTTCCA
Source organism: Pseudomonas fakonensis (assembly GCF_019139895.1). GTDB lineage: Bacteria > Pseudomonadota > Gammaproteobacteria > Pseudomonadales > Pseudomonadaceae > Aquipseudomonas > Aquipseudomonas fakonensis. The sequence continues at coordinate 4,056,671 of NZ_CP077076.1, forward strand.
GTTTCTGGACCACTCGCCTGGAACGCATTCGCGCCCACAACGCCCTCAAACCGGTCAAGCACTTCAATAGCGTCTGCGCCCATGCCATGTTCAACGACAGTGAGTGCCAGCGCGCCATGAACCAGGCGTTGAAAAAACGCTACCTGCCCAGCCGTGAACAACTGTTGCGCCTTGCCGCCCAGGGAGACGAAGTCATGAGCCCGCAGGACATCGACATCGCCCGGCAACGCCTGGACGTACTAGGCCCGGTACTGGAGCAACTGACCAAGAACATCGCGCGCATGCGCTTGCGCCAGACCGAACTGAGCAAGCTGGCCAACCCCAGGCAGCAGCAGATCACCCAGTGGCGCGACCTGGCGGAGGGCTTCTCAACGCCACTGTACAAAGACCTGTACGTGCGCTTCCTGCGCATGGAAACACAGCTCAACCGCCTGACGCTGGTCCATGGCCTGGGCGATGAGGGCGCGTTCTGGCGGGACAAATTCTGGAGCACCTTGAAATTGGCTGTCGCCCAGCGCAGCAAGCAGTTGCAACTGGACCACCCCGACCCGGACGTCAGTGCCCGGCTGCTGCGTAGCATCAGGTTTCAGGTACTGACTGCCGAGCGCCAGCTGGGCCTGCTCGCCGAATTCATCCGCACAGAAGCCGCGCAACAAACCCTGCAAACACTGCGCGACGAACTGTCGGCGCTGCTGGGCGAGATCACCCGGGACCAGGCAGAGCTGCCGGACTATCCGCCCCTCAAGAGCTTCAGGCAACTGCACGCAAGGATGCCGGCACTGATCGAAACCCGTGACCACGGCCTGCTGCTGGCCGAGCCCCGCGAAGGCGACGCCAACACCGTCGACGTCCCCGGCCCCGACGCCAAGACCCCTGGGCGTACCTACCACCTCAAGCAGGGGGACTGGGTAGAAGTACAAACCGCCAAGCCTGCGCCCGCCCCGGTCAAGCACAGCCTCAAGCGCCTGCTCAAGGATAGCGGCTCTTTACTGAAGGCCGCACGCACCGAACTGGTCAGCCTGCAGAAAGCCGGCGAGCGCTACCTGCCCGCTGAAATCGAGGAGTTGGCAAGCCATCAGCAACAGCGTCTGCTGAATCAGGTACAGGCCATCGAGCAACGACTGACCGAGGATAACCAGACTGACGAAGCCCGCCAGGGGGAGGATGCCGAAGCGGTGGCCAAATCCCTGCGTGCAATGGCGCAAGAGCTCCAAGAGCAGGCCGCCACCCTTCGCGTCAGCGCCGCACTGGCACAGAAGCCCAGAATGGCCGAACTGCAATGGTTGCTCGCCAAGCGCGAGGTGCAGGTCCGGGTGATGGCCGAACGCACCCGACTGGCCAAGGTCAAGGGGCGGCCCGATGACTATCTGGACGAGTACGCCATCAGCCACCAGGGCCATGTGCTTTGGTATGCACATTTTCACTACCCGGCCATGGACAGCGCCAGGGCCGACTTCACCGCCGGGCATCTGAAAACCGCAGAGCAGCGTCATGCCAGCGGCACAGTGGACGTTTACCGCGCGCCCATCAGCAGCGCCGATGCCGAGCGGTATTTCTTCGGGCACTGACCACCAACCACGCCGCGCTGCATGGGCGCAGGCGACGCGGTGGTTGGCACCGGCTATGCCGGTGTTCGCGGCTAAAGCCTACAGGGCCGGGCAGCACCTGAGTCAAGCGCCAGGCTTGCAACGCCTCAACGATCCTTGAACTGCGCCTCGCGCTTGGCGATGAACGCCGCCATGCCTTCTTTCTGATCCTCGGTGGCGAACGCTGCATGGAACACCCGGCGCTCGAAGCGCACGCCCTCGCTGAGGGTGACCTCGAATGCGCGGTTGACGCTCTCCTTGACCATCATGCTCACCGGGATCGACTTGGCGGCGATAGTCGCCGCCACCTTCAGCGCCTCTTCCACCAGCTCGGCCTGCGGCACGATGCGCGCCACCAGGCCAGCCCGCTCGGCTTCCTCGGCCCCCATCAGGCGGCCGGTCAGACACAGTTCCATGGCCTTGGCCTTGCCCACCGCGCGGGTCAGACGCTGGGTGCCGCCCATGCCCGGCAACACGCCGAGGTTGACTTCCGGCTGGCCAAATTTCGCGTTGTCGGCGGCGAGGATGAAGTCGCACATCATCGCCAGTTCGCAGCCACCGCCCAGGGCAAAGCCCGACACCGCAGCGATGATCGGCTTGCGCCGGTTGGCGATACGGTCGGCGTCGCGGAACAGGTCGTCGACGTAGATCTGCGGGTACTTGAGCTCGGCCATTTCCTTGATGTCGGCGCCGGCGGCGAAGGCCTTGGCGGAGCCGGTCAGTACCACGCAGCCGATGTTCGGGTCATGCTCGAGCTGGTCCAGGGCCTGATTGATCTCGCCGACGATCTGCGCGTTCAGTGCGTTCAGTGCCTGGGGGCGGTTGAGGGTGATCAGACCGACCTTGCCGTGGATGTCCAGCAGGATGGTTTCGAATGCCATGCAAGTTGCTCCTTCACAGGTTGCGCGCAATGACCATGCGCTGAATGTCGCTGGTACCTTCGTAGATCTGGCACACCCGCACATCGCGGTAGATGCGCTCCAGCGGGAAGTCGCTCAGGTAGCCATAACCGCCGAGGGTCTGCAAGGCATCCGAACAGACCTTCTCGGCCATTTCCGAGGCGAACAGCTTGGCCATCGATGCCTCCACCAGGGCCGGGCGCCCAGCGTCACGCAGGGCCGCGGCGTGCAGCACCATCTGCCGGGCCACGGCAATTTTCGTGGCCATGTCGGCCAGGCGGAAGGCCACCGCCTGATGCTCGATCAGCGGCTTGCCAAAGCTCTGGCGTTCATTGGCATAGTCGCGGGCCACCTCGAACGCGGCGCGGGCCATGCCCACCGCCTGCGAAGCGATACCAATACGCCCGCCTTCGAGGTTGGCCAAGGCGATCTTGTAGCCCTGCCCCTCCTCGCCCAGCCGATTGGCCAGCGGCACCCGCACATTGTCGAAAACGATCTGGCAGGTGTCGGAGGCGTGTTGGCCGAGCTTGTCCTCGACCCGCGCCACCTGATAGCCCGGCGTGTCGGTGGGCACGATGAACGCGCTGATGCCGCGCTTGCCAGCCTCGGGGTCAGTGACCGCGAACACGATCACCACCCCGGCGTTCTGCCCGGAGGTGATGAACTGCTTGCTGCCGTCGAGCAGGTAGTGGTCGCCGTCCCGCCGCGCCCGGGCTTTCAGGCTGCTGGCGTCGGAGCCAGCCTGGGGCTCGGTCAGGGCGAAGGCGCCGAGCATCGCACCCGTGGCCAGCGGGGTAAGGAACTGCTGCTTCTGCGCCTCGCTGCCGAACTTGAGAATCGGCACACAGCCCACCGAATTGTGCACGCTCATGATGGTCGAGCAAGCGCCGTCACCGGCGGCTATCTCTTCCAGGGCCATGGCGTAGGCCACGTAGCCGGTGTCGCTGCCACCGTACTGCTCCGGCACCAGCATGCCGAACAAGCCCAGCTCGGCCATCTCGCCAATGGCCTCCTTGGGGAAGCGATGTTCCTTGTCCCACTGTTCGGCGAAGGGCTTCAAGCGTTCCTGGGCAAACCCGCGTACCGCGTCGGCGATCTGTTGTTGCTCGTCAGTTACCAGCATGCTTCACCTCAATACAGGCATTCGACGGCCATGGCCGTGGCCTCGCCACCGCCGATGCAGATGGCCGCCACGCCATGGCGCAGGTTGTTCTGGCGCAGGGCCGACAGCAGGGTTACCAGAATGCGCGCGCCCGAGGCGCCGATCGGGTGGCCCAGGGCGCAGGCGCCGCCGTGGATATTGACCTTGTCGTGGGGCAGGTCGAGGTGCTTCATGGCCGCCAGGGTGACCACGGCAAACGCTTCGTTGATCTCGAACAGGTCGACCTCGCTCAGCTTCCAGCCGGTGCGTTGCATGAGCTTGTCGATGGCCCCGATCGGCGCCGTCGGGAACAGTGCCGGGGTGTCGGCGAAGGCGGCATGCCCATGGATCACGGCCAGCGGCTTGAGGCCACGCTTGTCGGCTTCGCTACGGCGCATCAGTACCAGGGCCGCAGCGCCGTCGGAGATAGAGCTGGAGTTGGCGGCGGTCACCGTGCCGCCTTCGCGGAAGGCAGGCTTGAGTTGCGGGATCTTGTCCAGGCGTGCCTTGGGCGGCTGTTCGTCGTCCTTGATAAGGCGTTTCTCCTTGCCCTCAGTGACTTCCACCGCAACGATCTCGGCAGCGAAGCGGCCGCTGCTGATTGCCTCCTGCGCACGGGTCAGCGAAGCAATGGCGAAGTTGTCCTGGGCCTCACGGCTGAAGGCACCGTTCTGCGCGCAGTCTTCAGCAAAGGTGCCCATCAGCCGGCCCTTGTCGTAGGCGTCTTCCAGGCCGTCCATGAACATGTGGTCGATGACCTTGCCGTGGCCCATGCGGTAGCCGCCGCGGGCCTTGTCCAGCAGGTACGGGGCGTTGGTCATGCTTTCCATGCCACCTGCAACGATCACATCCGCGCTGCCGGCCAGCAGCTGGTCGTGGGCCAGGATCGCCGCCTGCATGCCCGAGCCGCACATCTTGTTCAGCGTGGTGCAAGTGGCGTGCTTGCCCAGCCCGGCGCCGAGGGCCGCCTGGCGTGCAGGTGCCTGACCTTGCCCGGCTGGCAGCACGCAGCCGAACAGCACTTCATCGACGCTTGCGGCATCGAGGCCGGCGCGCTCCACCGCGGCACGAATCGCCGCGCTGCCCAGCTGCGGCGCACTCAGGCTCTTGAGGTCGCCCTGCAGCCCGCCCATAGGTGTGCGCACGGCGCTGACGATAACGATCGGATCATTGGCGAGGGTCATATTCATTCTCCTTACTTGGCAGCCATGCGCAGCGCGCCGTCGAGGCGGATCACCTCGCCGTTGAGCATGCTGTTCTCGATGATGTGGCGGGCCAGCGCTGCGTATTCCTGCGGGCGGCCCAGCCGCGGCGGGAATGGCACCCCGGCGGACAGCGAAGCGCGTACTTCGTCGGTCATGCCTGCCATCATCGGGGTTTCGAAGATGCCCGGGGCGATGGTCATCACACGGATGCCGAAACGCGCCAGTTCACGAGCGGCCGGCAGGGTCAGGCTGGCGATGGCGCCCTTGGAAGCGGCATAGGCGGCCTGGCCAATTTGGCCATCGTAGGCGGCGATAGAGGCAGTATTGATGATCACCCCGCGCTCACCGCCTTCGTCTGCCGGCCCTTCGGCCATGGCCGCAGCGGCCAGGCGCAGCAGGTTGAAGCTGCCTATCAGGTTGACGCTGATCACCTTGGCGAAGCTGGCCAAGGCATGCGGGCCGTTCTTGCCCAGCACTTTCTCGGCACCGACGATGCCCGCGCAGTTGACCAGCCCGTGCAGGCTGCCGAAAGCGCTGATGGTGGCATCGACCGCCGCCTGGGCGGCCTGCTCGTCGCTGATGTCGGCCACCGCGAAGCGAGCATTGCCGCCCAGCTCAGCGGCCTTGGCTTCGACGGCGGCGCCGTTCAGGTCGACCAGCATGACCTTGGCGCCGGCTTCGATGAGCATCTGCGCGGTGGCGGCGCCCAGGCCCGAGGCCGCGCCGCTGACGATGAAGTGCTTGCTCTGGATGTGCATGTCGGGTTTCCTTCAGGCGCCCGCAGCGATCGGCTGCGCGGCTTGTTGTTTGGCGATTTCCTGGTTGCGCAGGATGAACCGCTGCAGCTTGCCGCTCGGGGTCTTGGGCAGCTCGCTGACGAATTCGATTTCACGCGGGTAGGCGTGGGCGTAGAGGCGCTGGCGCACATGCTGGCGCAGGGTTTCTTCAAGCTGCGGGCTGCCTTCGAAGCCCTGGGCCAGCACCACGAATGCCTTGATCAGCTCGGTGCGTTCCGGGTCGGGCTTGCCGATCACCGCAGCCTCCACCACCGCCGGGTGTTCGATCAGCGCGCTTTCCACATCGAACGGGCCCACGCGGTAGCCGGAGGTGGTGATCACATCGTCGCTGCGGCCGACGAAGCTGATGCTGCCGTCCTGGTTGAGCTCGACGGTGTCGCCGGACAGGTAGTAGCGGCCGACGAACGCCTTGGTCGGTAAATCGTGGTAACCGCCGAACCAGCACAGCGGCGACTGCTCGCGATCGACGGCCAGGATGCCAGGCTGGCCGACGGGCAATTCATTGCCCTGCTCGTCCACTACCACGATGCGATGGCCGAGGATGGCGAAGCCTGCCGAACCCAGGCGCACCGGGTGGCGCAACCCATGGTGGTTGCACAGCACCATGCCCAGCTCGGTCTGGCCGTAATGATCATGGATGGTCACCCCCAGCTTGTCGGCGAACCAGCGGATCACTTCGGGGTTGAGCGGCTCGCCCGCGCTGCTGACCACCCGCAAGCGGCCCTTGATCGGCGCGGCGAACGCGTCACCTGCCGCAATCAGCAGGCGGTAGGCGGTGGGTGACCCGGCCAGGTTGGTGATGCCCAGCTTGTCGATGACCCGCGCACAGCTTTCGACGCTGAACGGCCCATCGTAAAAGGTGGTGGCGTGGCCCAGGGACAACGGCCCGGTGACCGCGTAGTACAGACCATAGGCCCAGCCCGGGTCGGCCAGGTTCCAGAAGTTGTCATCCGGGCGCAGGTCGACGGCGTCACGCAGGTAGCCCTGGAACGCGACAATGGCGCGCAAGGGTACTTCCAGGGGTTTGGCCGGGCCGGTGGTGCCGGAGGTGAACATCAGCAGGAACGGGTCGTCGCCCGTGCGCATGACCGGCTCGCAGTGGGCGCCAGCGGCTTCCAGCGCCTGCTGGAAATCCAGCTCGCCCGCCGCCGCGCCGACCGTAATGATCGCCGGGCAACCTGCCACCTCGTCAAGCTTGTGGCGGTTGTGGCGGTCGGTGATCACCACGCGGGCATGGGACTGTTCAAGACGGTGCTCGATGGCCTTGGGGCCAAAGGCGGTGAACAGCGGCTGGTATACCGCGCCCAGGCGCCAGGTGGCGAGAATCGTCACCAGCAGTTCGGGGGTACGCGGCATCAGCCCGGCCACCCGGTCCCCGGCGCGCACGCCCTGGGCCTTGAGCACATTGGCAAAACGCGCGGCAAGCGCCTGCAACTGCTCGAAGCTGTAACGCCCCCCCTGGCCGTCACGGCCCTCCCACACCAACGCCAGGCGGTTACCACCGGCGTGCCGGTCGCAGCATTCGACACAGGCATTGAGAGCCTCGAGCCGGCCGTGCAGGGCAGCAGCGGCAACATCCTTGTAAGCGAAGGCACGGCTGGCCTCGGCGTAATCACGCATCGTCGGACTCCTGGTTCTTGTTGTTGGAGTACTCCATCGGTCCGACGATGTTCGCGCCGCTCACCCGCCCCGGCAATGGCCAAAGGCGTCAATCTGGATGACCGGTTTGGCCGCTGTTCAGGCCGGACCGCGCTCGCGTCCGTACAGCAACCATGCGGTCAGTTGCTGCACCAGATCCTGGCGTTCGGCGGCATCCTCCACCTGCAGGGCTGCCAGCTCAAGGTCGTAGGCGTCGCCCTGCAGCGTCGCTCGTCGGGCCTGCAGCAGCGCCCTGCGAGGCGCCTGAACCTGCTGCTCCAGTTCATCGAAAGCCGCCGGATGCCGCGCCTCGATGTAACGGCGCCAGAACACGCGCTGGCTGAGGCTGCCCGCCAGGGCGGTGGAGGTCTCGGCATCACGCGCCTCCCGGACGGTCTGTTCGAGCTGAGCCTCGGTGACGCCGGCCAGCTCCTCGTAGTCCATGGTGAGTGGCTGTGCGGGCAGGTTCAGGCGCTGGCGCAAGCGAACCCGATAGAACAGGCCAACCGTCACCTGCTCGAATATCTCGCGTTGCTCGATGCGCCGGCGGATGTCACGCAAAGCTGCCTGTTCGACCCGCTCCAGGCGGAAGAGCCCACGCCCCAGCGTCAACAGCGCCTCCTCATGCTCGTGCAGGGTCATGCGCTCGGCGGCATCCACCCGCGCGCGCAACAGCAGGTCAGCGAACAACGACGCTGCGCCGTTTTCGCAACTCGGCGGCGAGTCCGCGCGGCTGTATAGCTGCTCACGCAGGTCGGCGTTGCCGTCCAGCGCAGCGAGCAACTCCCAGACGCGGGCGGTAAGGTCTTGCCCGTTCGAGCTGAAGTCCTGGGTGTAGCGCATCAGGTCCAGCAACCTGAAAAAGCCGCTGCTGTTCGGCATCGCCTCCAGCGTGGTCCAGCGCAGCAGGCGCTCGTCATAGGCCGCCTCGGTGGTGCTCGGTAGCCAGGCCATGCGGGCACCTGCCGGATCGATGGCGCTCAAGGCCTCAGGCACATGGGTATGTTCCTGAATGGTGTCCAGTGCATACAACCTGCCCAGTGCCGTCCCGCTCAACTCGTTAGCCGATACCAGAAATGCCCGCCGATAGGCGTGCGGCATGCTCAGAACCTCGCTCGGTACCGTCCTCAGCTGGTTCTCGCGCAAGTCGGCGCGCTCGAGAAAACCACACAGCTCGATGCCCGAAGGGAAGGCGCCCAGGCGGCAACCGCGCAGGTTAAGCTCCACCAGGTGCGGCAGCTGGTTGTAACGCATCAGGTAGCTGCCCAGCGGGTTGAAGCTCAGGTCCAGATGAGTCAGGCCCGGCAGCCCGTTCAGCGCCGACAGCGCGCCGGCATCCAGGCGTATCTGGTTCTGTCCCAGGCGCAGACGACGCAACCCGGCCAGGTAAGCGATGCCTGCCGGTACCTGGCGCAAGCGGTTGCGGTTCAGGTTCAGTTCACGCAGGGCGCTGAATGCGCGCAAGAAGTCGGTATGCAGCAGTTGCAGCGGCGTGTCGTTGATGACCAGCGCCGTCACCTGCGAAAAATCGACATGGCCCGGCAGTGCCGGCAAGGTGGTGACCTGCAGGTTGCTCAAGTCCAGGCGCTGCCCATCGCCATCGGCCAGTGGTTCGGCCTGCAGGCGCCACGCCCTGCGCAGGCGTTCGGCCAAGCGTTGGCGGGCGAGCCGGCGCGTCTCGTCGAGCTCGGCACTGACCCAACGGAGCAGGCTGCGATCGAGCTGGCGGTAATCATCTTCGCGCGCTGCCAGCAGCGTATAGGCCGAGCCTTCACCCTGCAGCAGGCGCTCCAACTCGGCTTCCAGCTGCTGTGCGTCCAAACCGGGATACAGCGCCCGCAGTCGCTCGCGCAGCACCCGCCTTGCGCCGCTGTCCTGCAAGGCACCGCCACTGAGCACATAACCGACGCGACCATCTGCCAGGCGCCGCCCCGGGTTGAACCAGCCAGGCCTGGCGGGCCAGCCCAACAGGGTCATGCGCTCGGCCCGGCTGCCCGGCAGTTGCCCGAGCAGCAACCGGCGCAGCGACGCCACCGGCTGCTCTTCACTGACGCCCAGCGCGGCCCGCTGCTGCTGCGACAGCGCCGCAAGCAGCGCCTCGAAGAGGCCGGCCTTGCCGTCCGGCTGCACCTTGAGCAACTCAAGCCGCTCATCCCAGAGGCTGAACGTCGTCCCGGAGCGCACCAGGCGAATGGTCACCGGGTTCTTCACCGTGGCGACCAGGCTGGCGGTTACCTGGCCGAAGCCGACATCGTTGCGCAACTCCAGCTGCAGGTCGCCGGGCTTGCCGGGCAGCCGGTCAAGCAAGGCAAATGCCAGCTTGCCGGTATCATCGGTGTATTCACTGTCCAGGTACAAACCTTCGAGCGCTCGGCTCAGGTTGGCCAGGCGCAACAAGGCCCGCGCCTTGATGGCGACCTGCAGCGGTAACTTCGCTTCGCTGCGGGCCAGGGGCGAGGCGTCCTCGTCAGCATCCAGCACCGCCTCCCGCACATAGGCCTCAGGCAAGCCGGCAAAATCCCGACGCACCAACTGCGCCAGTGGCTGGCCGGGCAACTCGACCTGAGTCAGGTGCTGGAACAGCGATTGGCGCAGGGACGCTTCACGAAGCGTCAGCCACTTGCGCAATGCACCGGCCTCCAGCCCGTGGGTCCCCGGCAAGGCCAGGCACCAGTCCTGGATCGGCCTGTCGTCGTTGACCAGGCCCGGATCCTTGATGCTGTTGAAGAACGCGTCGATCCGCAGGCGTGCTTCAAAGCGGCGAATGGCCTCGCGCAAGTTCACCGGCAACCTGCGATTTTCCACCAGCAGACCGCGCAGCGCATCCCGCTCCATGCCTGCCACGGTCAGCACCTGCGAGGCCTGGGCCGGCGTCCAGCGATGCGAACGCGGCCACAGCTGGTCGAGCATGGCCGGGCCGTCATCCCACTCCAGCGGACGCGCGTGCGCCAGGCGCCAGCCACGTTCGCCATTGCCCAGCAGCGCCGGGCCATAAGCCCCCGTGCGCTGTGGATGGCGCAAGCACCACGGCCCCTCGGCAAGTGGGCGATGAACCGGGTAATAGTGGTCACCGAGCCGCACCCAACGCCGCTCCCCGTCCCCGAACAAACCGTCGTCCTGCAGCACGGCATTCTGTGGCTGCTCGCGATAGACCGTCAGGTCATTGCGCCACAGCCGCTGCGAACCGTCCTCCAGCCTGACCGGCTCCAGGCCATCGACCAGTGCGCTGCGCGCGAAGCCCCGCGCCACGATCGTCGCCCCGCCGGCCAGCGCCGCCGTCACCGCCAGGGTTTCGGCGACCCCCAACAAGTGCTCGAGGGCTTCGTGCTGATGGCCCTGGGTCCAATCCCGTACGCCTTCGTACACCTCGCCAAGGGTTTGCGCCACCAACTGTCCAAGCAGCAATGCACCGATCACCGGCACGAAGAACCCCGCCAGGTTGCGCAGCGTCAGGCCGGCCGCCTCCCAGGCCTGCTGACGCGCTCTGGCGGCCTTTCGGTCAACCTGGGCGCTCGGCACCAGCAGCAGCTGGGCATCCTGCTTGACCCGCTCGATCTGTGCCTTGACCAAGGCATCGAAGATATCGTCACTGGCGACCAGCGCAGGCTCCAGGTCAGGCAGCTTGTCTTTCAGACGGGTATCGAGCTTGTTCAGAAAGGCAGCGCGGCCGGCCAGGCCGATCAACTGGCTGAAATAGTCGCGGTAGGACGGTTGCTTGAGCTCCTTCACCAGCGTCTCGGCCATCTCGCTCAACGAATCGAAGTGACGCAGCGCCTGGGTCGGGTGGCTGGGCAGGTAAAGCACCAGCCCCTTGTACTGCTGGTCGACATCCCTGAACGATACGGTCAATGCATCCGCCACCGGGCAGCCCAGCAGCTTCAACTGCTCGGCAGTACCGCGCAGCGCCGTGGCTGCGTGATCATCACTGGCGTCGATCCAGTGATCCAGGGCGATTTTATGCGCAGCGCCGATCTGCCCCTTGAGGGTTGCGACCTCGATCGCCAACTTCATCGCCGCCTGTTTGTCGGCCTTGAGCAAGGCCTGCGCCTGCGCATCGAACACTTCCTCGAGCTGCTTCTGGTACTTGCCGCCTGCATCCAGCTGATGGCACCTGGCGGCGAGGGTCTGCGCACTGCCCGACAGCACCTGGTAGCTGCCCCTGTCCACCAGGCCTGTACCGAGATGAAAATCGGCACCTTTTTCGAAGTTCTGCATCAACCTGAGCAGGCCGGGTTGGCGATGATAGGCCGGCCCGTAAATCGGCCACTGCGACCCCGCCAAGCGTTCGAACCTGGGCGTGACCAGCAGCCACTCCAGGTCATCCAGCGACTTGCCCTGCGCCAGCAGGTCGGCCAGCGCTGCGGTGAACTGTTGCCGGGCAAAGGTCTGCAACGGAATCAACGACAGGGTCTTGGCCTGTACCTGCGCCTGGCTTTGCTTGTGGGTCTTGAAACGGTCGCGCAGCTTGTTGATCTGCGCCGGCGAGGCCTGCCGGAGCCAGGCCGGTAGACGCTCTGCGATGAAATCATCCGTCGCGCGGGTGATACGGGGGTCCAGATTGCGGGTCATTGCAGCACCTTCATTGAGCCATTGGAACGCGCTAGGCTGAGCGGCCTGAGCGTACCAAGGCAGCAGGAAACGGGCCCGGGCACCCGTAGACAACGGGTGCCGGGCCACGGCCGCACTCAGCCGGCCAACGCCTCGCGAGTCAGGCGCAAGGCCAACGCCTGTTGTGCCGCGCGCCGCTGTGCAGCGACCTGCTCGATGCGCTGGCGGTAAACCTCATCGGTCAGCCCCTGGCCGTCTGCAAGGGCCTCGAGCGCTTGCCAGGATGGCGCCTCGGCTGCCTCGAACTCGGCGGCGTGCTGCCTTTGCAAGTAGCTGACCCAGAAATCACGCTGGCTGATGTACTCGGCCAGCGCAGCCCCGGCTTCCTCAGCCCGCACCTGGTCAGCCACGCTATCGAGCTGCTCCTGGCTGACATCGGCGATCGTGTCGAACTGCATGGTCTGTGGCTGCCCCGGCAAGTTCAGTTCCTGGCGCAGACCAACCCGATAGGCCAGGCTGACCTCGACCTCATCGACCTGATCCCCACTGGCTTGCCTGGCCTCGATATCGGCACGGGCCAGCCGCTCGACCTGGTCCAGGCGAAACAGCCGGCGCGCCAGGTCGAGCAATGCCGGACGCGTGCGCTCGGCCGGCGTGTCACGCAGCAGCCTGAACACCGTAACGCGCACCTCCAGGGTACTGAAGCAGGACGCCACGCTGTCTACGCAGGTTCGTTCACTACCGGCCAGGCTGAAAATATCTGCGCGCAACTCACTGTCCTGGCTGGCGGCCTCGATCACTTGCCAAACCCGCCGACCGAGGTCGGCACGGGCCAGGCGAAAGTCGCTGCTGTCGGTCAGTTCGTGCAGCAACTGGAACACCCCCTCGCTGCCCGACTCCGCGCGCAGCGCATCCCACTGTTCGCCACGCTGCAGCTGCGCCTCTTCGGCCTGTGTCGCCAACCACTGCCCGCGCGCAGTGTCGACTAGGCCACTGCCACCCTCCCTGGCAGGCAACCCATAGGCAGGTCCGGCTTGGGCGAAATCAGGCGCATGCAAGCGTTGGCGCACCGCCACCGGCAGCGGGTTACCCGAGAAGTCCAGGCCTCGGCGGAACTCGAACGGCTGCTCCAGCAACGCCGACGGTACACTGGCGATCTGGTTGTCGCGCAAATCGGCGTACTCGAGAAAGCCACACCACTCAAGGCCCGGCGGTACGCTCAGCAAACCACAGCGGCGCAGGTCGATCTCGCGCAGCCGGGACATCTGGCGAAAGTTCAGGCTTACTGCACCCAGCGGGTTCGTGCTCAAGTCCAGGGTGCGCATCAGTACCAGATTGCGCAAGGCGCGAGCGCCAGAAGTGCTGATGCGAATCTGGTTGCGTGCCAGGCTCAGGCTACGCAGATTGTCCAGCCGGCCGATATCCTCCGGCAGCGCACGCAGCCCGTTGTTGCTCAGGTTCAACCGCCGCAGCTCAGTGAAAGCGCGCAGGAAGTTCTGCGGCAGTTCTTGCAGGTTCAGCCCCACCAGAATGAGATCGGTCACGTGGCTGAAGTCCGCCCCTGGCGGCAGTTCTGGCAGGCTACCGACCGGGATCCCTATGAGGCTCAGGCGCCGCCCTTCGGGCTCACCGATGCCGCCTGGCACCGGGTCGCCTTCAAGGCGCCAACTGCGCCGCAACTGGTTGGCCACCAGCCGACGCTGGTCCTGCCGGGCAACAGCGCGCTCGGCCACCACCCACAGTTGCAAGGCTTCATCCAACTGCTGATAGGCCTGTTCGTGCATCAACAGGCTGGAGAAGGCCGAACGTGGCCGCTGCAGGAGCAAGGCAACGAAGCGGTCGACCTCGGCATCGCTGAAACCGCTGTACAGGGCCCGCACCCGGTCACGCAGCAGCTGCTGGTTAACCACTTGAGCACCGCGCCGACCATTGAGCAGATAACCCGGGCGCCCATCCGCCAGGCGTTGCATAGGGATATGCCAGGGGCGGATCTCACGCAGGCCGACCAGACGCGACAAGGCCTGGTCGCCGGCAGGCAGCCAGGCCCGCAAGGCGGCCAGGACCAACGCGCCCGCATCGTCACCGGTCCAGCCCAGGCGCTGGCGATGGCCTTGCGGCAGGCAAGCGGCCAGCACCTCTGGCAGGCCACCGGGTTCTGCCGGCTCGATCTCTTGCTCACGACCATCCTGGTCGTACAGGCTGAAGCGACCGCTGCGCCTGACCATGATGGTGGTCTGCTGCCCCGCGCCGCTGTCCGGGTGCAGGCGCGCCAACACCCGACCGGCGTCAGAGCCTTCGCGCAGTTCCAGGTTCAGCGAAAACGGCAAACCCGCATTGCGTCGCAACAAGGCAAAGGCGAGCTCGACCGTTTTGGCCCGATAGCTATTGCGCAGGTAAAGCCCTTCGCGCATCCGCACCTGTTGCGCCACGCGCAACAACGAGCGGGCCTGTTCGCCAAGCGCCAGTGGAATACGCGACTCGGCGACCATACGCTCGCGCGCCTCGGCACTGGCCAGTTCCAGCAGGCGCAGCGCATAAGCGTCAGGCAAACCCGGGAAGTCGCGCTTGATCAAGGCCAACTGTGGGTCCTGGCGCAGATACCCTGCGGCAAAGTGGTCAAGCATTGGCTCGCCCAGCGCAAGCGCTTGTTGCTGGATGCTCGCGTACTGCTCCGGCAGGGTCTGGCCATTCAGGGCCAGCTTGTCGATGCTCCATTGCAACAACTCGGTATCCGTCACCTGCCCTTCACCCAACTGCTCGATGAAGGTTTCGATGCGTGCCTGAACGGCAAAGCGCTCGAGGGTGTCGCGCAGGGCCACCGGCAACGGCCTGTTCTCCACCAGCAACCCGCGCAGCAGCGGTTGGTCGGCGCCCGCCACCTTGAGAATATCGCCAATGCGCTGCTCATCGAGGCGCAGCGCCGCAGGCCACAGCCGCCCCAGCAGCAGGCGCTCGCCCTGCCATTCCAAGGGCCGTTCGGTGGACAGCCGCCAAGCGCGCTCGCCGTTGCCCTCCAGGCGTGGCGCATAGCCAGGCTCGCGGGTGGCATGACGCAGTTGCCAGCCGCTGCCTCGCGGGCTGCGAACCACTCGGTAATGAACACCCTCGGCATCGCGCCACCAATGGCTGCGGCCATCGGACAGCAAGCCGTCATCCTGCTCGAGCAGGTTGTCCGGAGGGGAATCGTCGGCATAGTGCGCCAGGTCGTCCGACCACAAGCGCTGGGCACCGTCATCAGCATTCACCGGCACCAGGCCATCGACGAAGGCACTGCGCACCGCGCCGGCTGCCACCACTGTGGTACCGGCCATGACCACGCTCTGCGCCACGTTGAGCAAGTGCTCCAGCGCTTCGTGCTGGTGGCCTTGGCTCCAGTCGTCAATGCCCTCGAAGGTTTCTACCAGGGTTCGGCGAATGAAGTCGGCCAAAAGTACCTCGCCCACGCCCGGTACGAAGAGCGCTGCCAGGTTGAGCAGCACCAGACCGGCCGACTCCAAGGCCTTGAGCCGGGCACTGGAAGCCGCCGCGTCGACCTGGGCAGTGGGCACCGCGAGCAATAGCGCATCATCGCGGATGCGCTGCAGGTGCTGGCTGGCCACGCCATCGAACAGGTCCCCGGTAATCACCGACAGCGAAGCCTGCATGTCGGTCTGCGGGTCTTCGAGGCGCTTGCCCAGGGTAGTCAGGTAGGCCGCCCGGTCAGCCAGCGCGATACGCCGCTGCAGTGCATCGCGGTAGCTGGCCGTGCGCACCTTCACGCCAATGGCAAGGCTCGCCGCGCGCCAATCGGTGTAGTGGCGCAGCGGTTGTTCGCGGTCATCTGGCAGGTACAGGATCACGCCCTTGACCGGCTGGAGCGGCAACGTTGCTCCACCGCCCTCGAACTCCCAACTACCACGCAGCTCGAAGGCCAAGGCACCGTCGACCCGCG
Organism: Pseudomonas fakonensis; assembly: GCF_019139895.1. Taxonomy (GTDB): domain Bacteria; phylum Pseudomonadota; class Gammaproteobacteria; order Pseudomonadales; family Pseudomonadaceae; genus Aquipseudomonas; species Aquipseudomonas fakonensis. The sequence goes on from NZ_CP077076.1 coordinate 4,072,416, forward strand.
CCCCCAGCAGTTTCAGTTCGCCACAGTTGACGCTGGTGCTAGCCGGGTGGCTGATCGCCTGCTTGCCGGTCACCCGCCTGAGCAGCTTGAGGTCGTCCGCCGTCAACTGCCCCTTGATCAGCGCCACCTGCGTGGCCAGTGCCAGTAGCCGGCGGCGATCATCGGCCAGCACCGTTTTGAAACTGCTGTCGAACACCTCATCCAGGTGCTTCTGGTAAAGGCCACCGACATCGAGCTCGCGACACAACGAGACCAGCTTGTCGATCTGCTCCGTCAGGACCTGTTCGCCTGCCTGCCCGGCAGGCAAAACCAGTGCGGTGCCCGGATAGAAGCGTTCGTCTTCCTTGAAATTCTGCATGAAGCGCTGCAGGGCACTGGAGTAAAAGTTGCGAAACTCGGTCCGGTTGAGGGCACGTTCAAAAACCACGTTGCGCGAACGCCACTGGGCCTTGCCCAGGTCAACGTCCTGCCCCACCAGTGTTTTCAACCTGGGTTGCAACAGCGTCTGGGCGAAGGTCACCAGAGGCTGTAGTGGTTCAAGCACCTCACGGACCTGGCGTTGGCTGTCGCGGTGCTCCCGCAAACATCTGCGCAGGGTTTCGAGCTGCTCGGCACTGGCGCCTTTCAACCAGGCGGGCAAGGTTTCACCGATGAAGTCATCGATTGCATGGAGCAGTTTGGGATGGGGCTGGGTAGACGGCGTGACAGTGGGCATGAAGGGTGCTCCCTGAGGTGAATGGGGCACCACGATCAGCCAACCGTCATCACGCCGGCAGCAGGAAAACCGAGCCTGTCAGCCTTGCAGCCCCTGCCTGCCGATCAGCGCCCGATAATGCCCAGGGTTGCAGCCGAACCACTTGCGAAACGCCTTGTAGAACGAGCTGCTGTCGGCGAACCCCAGGCGCTCGGCGATCTCGCCCAGGCCCGGCTCGGTAGCGCTCAGCCAGGCGATCGCCAGCTCCCGCCGCACACTGTCCTTGAGCCCTTGGTAGCTCTGCCCCTCATCGGCCAGGCGGCGGCGCAGGGTCGACGGCGACAGGCACAGCTGACGGGCCAGCTGGTCGGCGTCGGGCCAGCGGGCAGGGTCGAGTGCCAGCAGGTCATTGCGGATGCGCCGGCCCAGACTGGCCGGGTCGCGGTACTTGACCAATATGTTGCCCGGCACTTCGGCAAGAAACCGCTGCAGTTCCTCGACCGAGCGCTTGAGCGGCAAGTCCAGGCAGTCGGCAGCGATGATCATGCGCGTATGCGGGCGCTCGAACTGCAGGTTTTCCGAGAACATCACCCGGTAGTCGTCGCAAAACGGCGGCTCGGCGCAGCGCAGGTCGATGGCCAGGATCGGGATGCGCCGCCCGGCCAGCCAGCAGGCCACGCCATGCACGATCATCCAGAAGGTGAAGTAGGTGAAGGCCCGGCGCGTTGCATCGCGCGGTTCGTTGATGACGATCTCGGCCAGGCCCGGCTGGCGCACCAGGCTGGGCTGCAGGTCTTCGAGCATCAGCCCGAGAAAATCCAGCACGCACCGCAACCCGTCGGCCAGGGTTGGCTGCATCATGGCGGCACGGCACACAAAGGCCAGGCTGCCGCTGCGCAGGCCACGCGGGTCCATGGCGAAGAACTCGTCGTTGCAGCGCCGCGCCAGCAGGCGCCACAGGCGTGCGTAGGCGTCGGCCCCGACCCGTGCCTCGGGTAGCCGCAACTGCGTGGCATCGATACCGGCCTGGGCCAGCACGGCATCCACCGCGTCACTCGGGCAGCTTTGCAACAGCGCTTCACGCACCAGTTGCATGGAGATGGTGTCTTTTTCGCTCATCAAAGGTTTCCGCTCACTGCAGCAGCACACGCCCTGTAGGAGCCGGCTTGCCGGCGATGGGGCCAGCGCATCTTAGGCCCCTCAAACACCGGCAGCCAACCCCAGAAACGCCTGGATCAAGCGCAGTTCCCGGCGCCGCTCCAGGCACCCGAGCATATGCTGGTTGACCAGCCCCGCCCCACTCAGCGGCCGCGCCACCACCCGCGGGTCGTGGGCCACCTCGGTAGACGACACCACGCCAATGCCCAACTGCGCCGCCACCGCCTCGGTGACCGCCTCGCGGCTGCCCAATTCCAGCAGTACCCGCGGCTGAATGCCTGCTCCGGCGCAGGCCTTGTCGAAGGTGCGCCGGGTGGTGGAACTGGGTTCGCGCAGCACCATGATCTGCTTGTCCAGCGCGGCCAGCGGCAGGTCCTCAGCGGCCTCGGCCCAGGCATGCCCCAGCGGCAGCAAGGCGCACAATCGCGACTCACAAAGGCTCTGCAAATGCAGCCCCTTGCGCGGCTCGATCTCGGTCAGCACCGCCACGTCGGCATGCTCGCCCAGCAGCGCGGCCAGGGTTTCCTGGGCGTTGCCCAGGCGCAGGTTGACGGTAATGCCCGGGTAGCGCTCGCGCAGCAGCGCCAGCATCGGCATCACCCGGTGCGGGCCGTCGGCGGCCACCTCCAGGCGCCCGGTGAGCAACTGGCTGTTGGCCTCGAGCATCGCCTGGGCCTCTTCCGCCAGCCCGAACATGGCCCGGGTGATCGCCGCCAGGCGCGTGCCCTCCTCGGTCAACTCCACCCGCCGTGCGGTACGCCGCAGCAAGGTGATCTGGTAGTGCTCCTCCAGCGCCTTGACGTGCCCGGTCACCGCCGGCTGGCTGATGAACAGGCGCTCGGCAGCACGGGTGAAGCTGCCCTCGCGGGCGACGGCATCGAAGGCTCGGAGCTGGAACAGGTTCATATCTATCGGCCTGACTTATGGCTGGCATATCTACAAACAATTTGATTGATAGTTCGGCCAATTGCAACCTAGCCCCCATAGTTTTCCAGCCCAGCCCACTGCCTGTGAGGAACCACGCAATGAGCAACGCCCCGATCCTGCTGACCCCCGGCCCCCTGACCACTTCGCTGCGCACCCGCCAGGCCATGCTCGTGGACTGGGGCTCCTGGGACCGCGACTTCAACCAGCTGACTGCCAGCGTGTGCGAGCAGTTGCTGGCGATCCTCGACGGCGCCGCCAGCCACCACTGCGTGCCCCTGCAGGGCAGCGGCACCTTCGCCGTCGAGGCGGCCATCGGCACCCTGGTGCCGCGTGACGGCAAGGTGCTGGTACTGATCAACGGCGCCTACGGCCAGCGCCTGGCGAAGATCTGCAAGGTACTGGGCCGCGCTTACAGCACCTTCGAAACCGCCGAAGACCAACCCACCACCGCCGAAGACGTCGACCGTCTGCTGGCCGCCGACCCAAGCGTTACCCACGTGGCGCTGATTCACTGCGAAACCAGCACCGGTATCCTCAACCCGCTGGCCGAGATCGCCCAGGTGATCCAGCGCTACGGCAAACGCCTGATCATCGACGCCATGAGCTCATTCGGCGCGTTGCCCATCGATGCCCGGCAAATCCCATTCGAGGCGCTGATCGCCGCCTCCGGCAAGTGCCTGGAAGGCGTACCGGGCATGGGCTTCGTGTTCGCCGAAAAAACCGCCCTGGTCGCCGCCGAAGGCAACGCCCATTCGCTCGCCATGGACCTGCACGACCAGCACGCCTATATGGCCAAGACCGGCCAGTGGCGCTTCACCCCGCCCACCCACGTGGTCGCCGCCCTGCACGAAGCGCTGCGGCAATACAACGAGGAAGGCGGCCTGCCGGCCCGTCACCAGCGCTACGCCGACAACTGCAAGACCCTGCTCGAGGGCATGGCCAAAATCGGCCTCAAAAGCTTCCTGCCCGCCGCCATCCAGGCACCGATCATCGTCACCTTCCACGCCCCCAACGATACCCGTTACCAGTTCAAGGACTTCTACGAGCGGGTCAAAGCCAAGGGTTTCATCCTCTACCCCGGCAAGCTGACTCAGGTCGAGACCTTCCGCGTCGGCTGCATCGGCGTGGTTGGCGCGGCCGGCATGCAGGCCGCCGTCGACGCCGTGGCCGAGGTGCTGCGGGAAATGGAAGTGCTGGACATCTGACCCTCTGCCCACCCAATTCAAGGAAATTGCGCATATGAACTACAGCAACCCCACCCAGCTGCAAGCCGCCATCCTCGACTGGGCCGGCACCGTGGTCGACTTCGGCTCGTTCGCCCCCACGCAGATTTTCGTCGAGGCCTTCGCCGAATTCGACGTGCAGGTGTCCATCGAAGAGGCCCGCGGCCCGATGGGCATGGGCAAGTGGGACCATATCCGCACCCTGTGCGACGTGCCGGTGATCGCCGAGCGCTACCGCAAGGTGTTTGGCCGCACGCCTACCGACGCTGACGTCACCGCCATCTATGAACGCTTCATGCCCCTGCAGATCGAGAAGATCGCCGTGCACTCGGCGCTGATCCCCGGCGCTCTGGACACCCTCACTGGGCTGCGCAAGGGCGGGCTGAAGATCGGCTCGTGCTCGGGCTACCCCAAGGTGGTGATGGACAAGGTGGTGGCGCTGGCTGCGCAAAACGGCTATGTGGCCGACCACGTGGTGGCCACCGACGAAACCCCGAACGGGCGCCCGTGGCCGGCCCAGGCCCTGGCCAACGTGATCGCCCTGGGCATCGATGACGTGGCCGCCTGCGTGAAGGTGGACGACACCGTGCCGGGCATTCTCGAAGGCCGCCATGCCGGCATGTGGACCGTGGCGCTGGTGTGCTCGGGCAACGCCCTGGGGCTGACCTGGGAAGAATACCGTGCGCTGGGCGCCGAGAAGCTCGAGAGCGAGCGTCAGCGCATTCACCAGCTGTTTGCCGGTTCCCGCCCGCACTACCTGATCGACACCATCAACGAACTGCCCGAGGTGATTGCCGATATCAACCGGCGGCTGGCCAAGGGCCAGATGCCGCAGGCGTTCTGACAGGTCGGCGTCGCCTTCTTCGCGGGTAAACCCGCTCCAACAGGGATATCACTGCCGATTAAACCAGTGATCCCCCTGTGGCAGCGGGTTTACCCGCGAATGGCCATACGTGCAATGTCAGACCGAGCGGTTCAGCTTCACCCAGGAGGCAAATTTGTCGATGAACGCCTGCAGGAACGGCCGGGTCTTGTCGTTCAGCTTGCCGCCCTCATCGAACAACGACGCCGCCCCGCCGATATACGCCTCGGGCATCTGCATGCAGGGCATGTCGAGAAACACCAGCGACTGGCGCACCGCATGGTTGGCACCAAAACCGCCGATCGCCCCCGGCGACACGCTGACCACCGCCGTCGGCTTGCCGCTCCAGGCGCTCTGCCCGTATGGCCGCGAGCCCACATCGATGGCGTTTTTCAGGCAGCCCGGTACCGAACGGTTGTACTCCGGGGTGACGAACAGCACCGCGTCGCTGCGCCGGATCTCTTCACGAAAGCGCTTCCAGCTGTCCGGTGCCCCCTCGGCCTCGACGTCTTCGTTGTACAACGGCAGGTCACCGATTTCGACGATTTTCAGGGCGAGGCTGGACGACGCCAGCTCGGACAAGGCGCGGGCCACCTTGCGGTTGTAGGAGTCCTTGCGCAAACTGCCGACGACAACCGCTACCGAATAGACCTGGCTCATGGCGTGTAAGTCCTGTGTGGGGAATGGAACCTGAACAGTTATAGATGACCGTTCCTCGGCCCTTAGGTTTTTTTCCACCCAGCAGAAAACTTCCCAAGCGTTTCGCTGGTCTATGCCTACAGACATTTCCTACACGTTTCAGAGGGTTCCACCCAAAATGGCAGCAGTAATGGTCGGCCAGTTCCACGCCCGCGACGCCGAAGGCCGTATCTACCCCGTGCACGAATTCCAGGAGTCCACCCTCCAGGCCGACGGTAGCACCCAGGGTGCGCCGATCACCACCTACCGCCTGGCCATCGGCGACCGGGTCAACTACCTGGGCGAGGACCGCTTCGAGCTGGCCCAGACCGGCGTCGAGATCATTCGCATTCCTTGATGCAGTCCACCGTGTAGGCCTGCCCTTCGCGCTGCAGGCCATGCACATCGGCAACAAAACCCGGAAAGCCCTCATCGAAGGCTCGGGCAAAGGCCAGGTAGTCGAGGATCGAGCGGGTCGCCTCGGTAAAACGCTCCCCCGGCATGATCAACGGGATTCCCGGCGGGTACGGCACCAGCATCACCGCCGCCACCCGGCCCAGCAGCTCCCCGATCGGCACCGCTTCCACCTCCCCCCGCACCATCTGGTCATAGGCCCGCGCCGGGCTCATGGCGACCTCCGGTAATTTGGTGAACAGCCGCTTCAGCTGCTTGGCTGTGGCATTGCTGCGGTAGCAGGCGTGCAACTGCTCGCACAGTTCGCGCAGGCCCAGGCCCTTGTAGCGCGCCGGCTGCTCGGCCACCACGCTGGGCAGGCACGCATTGAGCAGCGTATTGGCGTCATAGTGGCGCTTGAACTCCAGCAACTCGGTGAGCAGGGTGCTCCACTTGCCCTTGGTGATGCCCATCGAGAACAGCACCAGAAAGCTGTACAGCCCGGTTTTTTCCACCACCAACCCGCGCTCCCAAAGAAACTTGCCCACCACCGCTGCCGGGATGCCGTGCTCGTCCAGCACGCCGCCGGCGCTCAGCCCCGGCATCACCAGGGTGACCTTGAGCGGGTCGAGCAACACGTAGCCATCGGCCAATTCGCCAAAGCCATGCCACTCGGCGCCCGGCTGCAACAGCCAGTCCTGCGCCGCCAGGCGGTGGATGCCTTCGGCCTGGGGCGGCTGCCAGATGCTGAACCACCAGTCGTCGGCAGCGATGTGCTGGCGCAGGTTGGCCAGTGCCCGGCGAAAGCTCAGGGCCTCATCGAACATCTCCTGCAGCAGCGAGCGCCCGGCCGGGCCCTCCATCATGCTCGAGGCCACGTCCAGCGAGGCGAGGATGCTGTACTGCGGCGAGGTGGAGATATGCATCATGAAGGCTTCGTTGAAGCGGTCGCGGTCCAGCTGGCGGGTGGCGCCGTCCTGCACATGGATCATCGACGCCTGGCTGAACGCCGCCAGCAGCTTGTGGGTGGAGTGGGTGCTGAACAGCAGCGGGCCGTCATCGGCCCGCGCCGTGCCCATGGCGTAGCGCCCGGCGAAGAAGTCGTGGAAGGCCGCATAGGCGAACCAGGCCTCGTCGAAGTGCAGCACCTCGACGCTGGCGCCGAGCAGTTGCTTGATCATCCCGGCGTGGTAGCACAGGCCGTCGTAGGTGGAGTTGGTGACCACCGCCAGGCGAATCTTGGCCGGGCGGCCGTTGGCCAGCGGGTGCGCGGCGATTTTCGCGCGGACCGACTCGGGGCTGAACTCGCTGAGCGGGATCGGCCCGATGATGCCCAGCTCGTTGCGCTCCGGGCACAGGTAAATGGGGATGGCGCCGGTCATGATGATGGCGTGCACCACCGACTTGTGGCAGTTGCGATCCACCAGCACCAGGTCGTCGCGCCCGACCATGGCGTGCCAGACGATCTTGTTGGCGGTGGAAGTGCCGTTGATGACGAAGAAGGTGTGGTCGGCGCCGAAGTTGCGCGCCGCCCGCGCCTCGGCTTCGGCCAGGGGCCCGGTGTGGTCGAGCAGCGAACCCAGCTCGGGCACCGATACCGACAAGTCCGAGCGCAGGGTGTTTTCGCCGAAAAACTGGTGAAACGCCTGCCCAACCGGGCTTTTGCGATAGGCCACGCCGCCACCGTGGCCGGGGGTGTGCCAGGAATAGTTGGATTGCGCGGTGTGCTGCACCAGGGCCTTGAAGAACGGCGGCAGCAGGCCGTCCAGGTAGTTGTGCGCCGCCCGCGCCACCTGTCGGGCCAGAAACGGTACGGTGTCTTCGAACAGGTAGAGGATGCCGCGCAGCTGGTTGAGCTCGCCCATGGCCTCGGCCGGGGCGTTTTCCAAGGTCACCTGCTCGCCCAAGGCGAAAATCGGCAGGTTGGGCGCACGCAGGCGGGCCAGGCCGATCAGTTCGGCCATGTTCTGCAGCAGGTGGTGGTTGTCGCCGACGCCTTCGGCGGCAATCAACATGCAGGCCAGGCCATGGTGGGTGGCCGCGACCAGCCGCGCCTCGGCGTGGTCGGCGGCGGCGAGGATGGCAAAGCCGTCCTGGGCCAGCTCGGCGGCGATGCCGCGCACCCGCTCGCCGGCCACGCTGTCGGCCTTGATCGCCCGATGGACGATGAGGATGGGGAACTTGAGGTCCTTGTACATCGGGCGGCTACCTCCACAGGGGCAATAGCCACAGTGTAGGAGCCGGCTTGCCGGCGATGCGCTGTTGAAGGCAAATGCCTTGTACTGCCAGGCTCGGCCCTATCGCCGGCAAGCCGGCTCCTACAAGGACCGCATTCCCCTGTAGGGGCCGGGCCTGCTTAAGCCTCAGCCCGCCGCAGGCTCAGTCAACGCCTGCCACATCGAAGGCCCGCCGGCCGACTTGGCCACCGCCGCCAAACGCTCGGCATGGGCTTCGAGTTCCTGCTCACTGGCCAGGATCACCCGCCCCGGCGCACGCCCGGTGATGCGGCGGATCTCACTGCCAGCACTGCCCTGCCCATCCTCGCCACCGGCCCCCTCGCCGGCCAGCGACAGGCTGGTCTGCCCACCGGTCATCGCCAGGTAGACGTCGGCCAGCAGTTCCGAGTCGAGCAGTGCGCCGTGCAGCTCACGGCCGGAGTTGTCGATGCCGTAACGTTTGCACAGCGCATCGAGGCTGTTGCGCTGCCCGGGGTGACGCGAACGCGCCATCATCAGGGTGTCGAGGATCGGGCAGTGCTGGGAGATATCGGCGCGGTCCTGCTGGCCGATCAAGGCGAATTCGTTGTTGATGAAGCCAACGTCGAACGCCGCGTTGTGGATGACCAGGGTCGAGCCCTGAATGAACTCGAAGAACTCCTCGGCCACCTCGCCAAAGCGCGGCTTGCCCACCAGGAACGCGTCGGTGATGCCGTGAACGCCAATGGCACCCTCGTCGCTCTCGCGGTCAGGTTGCAGGTAGACGTGGAAATGCCGCCCGGTCAGCCGCCGGCCAATGACCTCGACACAACCGATCTCGATGATGCGGTGGCCTTCGGTCACCGGCATACCGGTGGTTTCGGTATCGAGGATGACAAAGCGTTTGTCTTGCTGCTGCTCCACGCGGGGACTCCAACTGGCGGTGCCTGAATTCGGGGTGGGAGTATAACCCAATCGCCGGCAAGCCGGCTCCTACAGGGCACGCGGTACCTGTAGGAGCCGGCTTGCCGGCGATTGGGCTGCGCAGCAGCCCCAACCAACACGCCTGAACGCTACTTGCGCAGCTCATCCACCCCACGGTTGGCCAACTGGTCGGCGCGCTCGTTGCCGGGGTGGCCGATATGCCCGCGCACCCACTTCCAGGTCACCTTGTGCCGGTTGACCTGCTCATCCAGCGCCATCCACAGGTCGGCGTTTTTCACCGGCTCCTTGGCGGCGGTCTTCCAGCCGCGCTTCTTCCAGTTGGGCATCCACTCGTTGATGCCCTTCATCACGTACTGGGAGTCGGTGGTCAGCACCACCTCGCACTCACGCTTGAGGGCCTTGAGCCCCTCGATGGCAGCCATCAGTTCCATGCGGTTGTTGGTGGTTTCGCGCTCGCCGCCCCACAACTCCTTCTCGACGCCCTTGAAAACCATCAGCACACCCCAGCCGCCCGGGCCAGGGTTGCCCTTGCAGGCACCATCGGTGTATATCTCGACGCTCTCGCTCATGTACCACTCGTGTTCAGTGCTTGTCAGTATCGGGGCTGGCGGCGCTGCGGTTGACCTTGGCCAGCGGCAGCGGCAGCAGCTTGCCCATCGGTTCGCGGCGCGCCGGGCGCAACGGGCGCAGGCCGACCACCATCTTGCGCGCCACCAGCAGGTAAACGCCGCCACCGGCGCTCTGCCAGCCCCCGGCAACCCGCTCCCAACCCGCCAGGCGCTGCTGCCAGGCCGGTGAGGCGAGCGGCGGACGATAGCACCCGAACCTGCGTTTCTCCAGCGCGAAGCCCAGCAGGTTGAGCCAGTCCCCCACCCGCGAGGCCGAGATACACCGCGCCTTGCGCAGGGCGCCGCGGCTGAACAGGTGGCGCACGCCCCAACTGCTCCAGGGGTTGATGCCGACGATCAGCAGGTGCCCGCCCGGGCGCACCGCGCTGGCCGCCTCACGCAGCAGGCCGTGGGGCGACAGGCTGAAGTCCAGGCCATGCTGCAGCACCACCACGTCGGCGGCATGCTCCGACAACGGCCAGGCCTGTTCTTCGCAGACGATCTCCACCCCCGGCAACGGCGCGCCCAGGCGCACGTTGCGCTGCACCTGCGGGGCGTTGGGCGGCGCCTCGGCGCCGGGGCCGTAGTGCACCAGGTAACCGCCGAAGAAGCGCCCGAGCTCTTCGCTCAGCAGCTTTTCTTCCTCTTTGAGCATCAACTGGCCCAGCGGCCCGTCGAACCAGTCGCGGGCCAGGCGGATCAGCTCGACCCACTCGGGGTCGGCCTGGGCGAAGGCTTGGTCGGTCATTGCGTTATCCCTCGGAAGGTTCTCGGGCCGCGCCATCGCGGCTAAGATGCCCCCATGTCCAGGCTTGGCGAAATCGCACCATGATACAGATCGTTGCCCTACCCGCTTTCTCCGACAACTACATCTGGTTGTTACAGGATACTGCCAATCGACGCTGCGCGGTGGTCGACCCCGGCGATGCCGCGCCGGTGCTGAAATGGCTCGGCGACAACCCCGACTGGGTGCTCGAGGATATCCTCGTCACCCACCATCACAATGACCATGTCGGTGGTGTCGAGGCGCTCAAGCAGACCACCGGCGCCCGCGTCTGCGGCCCGGCCCACGAGCGCATCCCAGCCCGTGACCTGGCCCTGGACGACAACGCCCGCGTGCAGGTGCTGGGCCTTGAATTCGAAGTGCTGGCCATGCCCGGCCACACCCTCGGGCACATTGCCTACTACACCGGGCAAACGCCTACGCCCCTGCTGTTCTGCGGCGACACCCTGTTCGCCGCCGGTTGCGGGCGCCTGTTCGAAGGCACCCCGGAGCAGATGCACCACTCGCTGCAGCGCCTGGCCGCCCTGCCCGAGGCCACCGAGGTGTACTGCGCCCACGAATACACCCTGAGCAACCTGCGTTTTGCCTGCGCCGTGGAGCCGCAAAACCCGCACGTTCGCCAACGCTTCGAGGACGTTACCCGGTTGCGCGCCGACAATCGCATCAGCCTGCCCTCGACCATCGGTTTGGAGCGCCTGACCAACCCATTTCTTCGCACAGCTGAAACATTCGTTAAACAAAAAGCAGACGAATGGAAGGGGCATTCCAACCCAAGCCAAGCCACTGTTTTTGCTGCCTTGAGGTCTTGGAAGGACGTGTTCTGATAACCTCAAGATATATCGCGATAGAGTCCTAAAGGTTGACCCGGCCGGGGGCGGTTCCTAGAATCGCCGAACTTTTTTGCCCGGATAACACCTCCAACCGATGTCTTCCCGTAGCCGCAGAACCTCTCATTCGGTCGCCCTGACGCGACTGGCACAGATCAGTGCACTGGCGCTGGCCGCCACACTGGTGGGCTGCCAGAGCACCCGTCAGCTCGACGAATCCGACAGCGTTCGCGCGCACAACTACCAGGCGCGGATCAAGCACAAACCCGCACCGCTGGTGGTCAAGGCAAAGGCCCAGGCCCAGGCCCCGCAAGACGTGTGGGAGCGCATGCGCCAGGGCTTCGCCCTGCAGGACGGCATCGACGTCAACCCGCGCATCGAACAGCAGCGCCTGTGGTTCGCCAGCAACCCGTCGTTCGTCGAAACCGCCGGCGAGCGCGGCAGCCTCTACCTGCACTACATCGTCGAACGCCTTGAAGAGCGCGACATGCCGCTGGAGCTGGCGCTGCTGCCAGCCATCGAAAGCGCCTACAACCCGATGGCCTATTCACGGGCCAGTGCCGCCGGCATGTGGCAGTTCATGCCGGCCACCGGGCGCCACTTCAACCTGCGCCAAACCAGTTTCTACGATGGCCGCCGCGACGTCACCGCCTCGACCAACGCCGCGCTGGACTACCTGAACCGCCTGCACGACATGTTCAACGGCGACTGGCTGCTGGCCCTGGCGGCCTACAACGCCGGCGAAGGCACGGTCAGCCGCGCCATCGAACGCAACGAAAAGCTCGGCCTGCCCACCGACTACTGGAACCTGCCGCTGCCGCAGGAAACCCGTGACTACGTGCCCAAGCTGCTGGCCCTGTCGCAGGTGGTCAACACCCCCGAAGCCTACGGCGTGAACCTCAACCCGATCGCCAACGAACCCTACTTCGAAGCCGTCGCCATCAATGAGCGCCTCGACCTGTCGCGGGTCGCCGCCTTTGCCGACATCGACGAAGACGAACTCATCCAGCTCAACCCGGCGTTCAAGAAGCGCATGACCGTGGACGGCCCCAAGCAACTGCTGGTGCCCACCGCCAAGGCGCAGCTGCTGTCGGACCGCATGTCCAACCTCAAGCCTGAAGAGCTGATCAGCCTGCAACCGAACAAGGCCGTGTTCCAGGCTGCCCTGGCCGAGGCCAAGGCCCCGGCGGCGCGCAGCTACCGGGTCAAGCGTGGTGACAACCTGGGCAGCATCGCCAAGGCCAACCGGGTGTCGGTCAAGCAGCTGCAAAGCTGGAACGGCATGCGCGGCAACAACCTCAAGGTTGGCCAGGTGCTCGCCCTGCGCGGCGGCAACGCACCCAGCGCGGCAGGCAACCGGGTAGCAGACTCGAAACAGCGCTCCACCCAGTACAAGGTGCGCAAGGGCGACTCGTACTATCTGGTTGCAAAACGTTTCAACGTCGAGATGAAACACCTCAAGCGCTGGAACCCGCGCAGCGGGCATGCCCTCAAGCCCGGGCAGACGCTGACCGTTTACCTGTCGCACTGACCACCTGGTCCGTGGCCAAATCCGCTCCTGTGGGAGCGGGTTTACCCGCGAACACCGGCAACGCCGGTGCCATCCATCGCGCAGGCTGCTTCGCGGGTAAACCCGCTCCCACAGGGGCTGCATCGCCCGATCCATCGTCACTCTGAAGCAGCTCTTTTTCGAGCCTGTACAAGCTGTTACTGTACCCCGACCCAAGCCCAACGCCCCTGGATCGGATGCCGACTTGATACGTCCCCTCCTGCTGTCCCTCAGCCTGGCCTTGAGCTTCCCCGCCGTCGCGATGGTGAGCGAAAGCCACGGATACGCGCAGTTCGGCACGCTCAAGTACCCGGCCAGCTTCACCCACTTCGACTGGGTCAACCCGCAAGCGCCCAAGGGCGGCACCTTGCGGGCCATGGCGTTTGGCACCTTCGACACGCTCAACCCCTACACCTTCAAGGGTTCGAGCCCGGTCACCACGCCCAACTTCCTGCAGTACGGCATCAGCGAGCTGAACGAGACGCTGATGGTCGGCACCGGCATGTACGACCCCTCGGGCGACGAGCCCACCAGCAGTTATGGCCTGATCGCCCGCTCGGTGGAGTACAGCGAGGACCGCAGCTGGGTGGTGTTCAACCTGCGCCCCGAGGCGCGCTTTCACGACGGCACGCCGATCACCTCGGCCGACGTCGCCTTCAGCTACCGCACCCTGCTCAAAGACGGCCACCCGCTGTACCGCACCAACCTGCAGGAGGTGCAGCGCGTCGACGTGCTCGGCCCGCTGCGCATTCGCTTCGTATTCAAGCGCGCCGGCAACCCGCTGCTGATTCTGCGCCTGGGCGAAATGCCGGTGCTGCCCAAGCACTACTGGCAAAAGCGCGACTTCAAGGCAACCACCTTCGAGCCGCCGCTGGGCAGCGGCCCGTACCGCATCAGCGAAGTGGTGCCCGGCCGGCGCGTGGTGTTCGAGCGGGTGAAGAACTACTGGGGCAAGGACCTGGCGGTGAACCGCGGCAAGTACAACTTCAACCGCGTCGAGTACGAGTTCTACCGTGACGCCACAGTGGCCTTCGAGGCGTTCAAGGCCGGCGAGTTCGACATCTACATCGAGCACCAGGCCAAGAACTGGGCCAACGGCTACAACTTCCCCGCCGTGCGCCGTGGCGAGGTGATCAAGGCGCAAATCCCGCACCAGATCCCCACGCAAACCCAGGGCCTGTTCATGAACAGCCGCCGCGCCGCCTTCGCCGACCCGCGGGTACGCCAGGCGCTGGGCCTGATGCTCGACTTCGAGTGGACCAACCGCGCGCTGTTCAACGGCGCCTACCGACGCGCCACCAGCTACTACCCCAACAGCGAGTTCACCGCCAGCGGCCTGCCCACCGGCAAAGAATGGCTGCTGCTCAAACCGTTCCGCGACCAGTTGCCGGCCAAGCTGTTCACCGAGCCCTACCAGGTGAGCCACACCGACGGCAACGGCATCAACCGCGCCACCCTGCGCCAGGCCCTGGCGCTGTTCGCCGAGGCCGGCTGGAAGCTCAACGGCCAGCGCCTGCTCGACGCCAAGGGCCGCCAGTTCCGCCTGGAGCTGCTGCTGGTCAACCCCAACCTTGAACGCATCCTGCAGCCCTATGTCGAAAACCTGGCCAACATGGGCATCGACGCGCGCCTGCGTACCGTCGACCGCGCCCAGTACAAGCAACGCCTCGACCAGTTCGACTTCGACATGATCCTGATGACCCTCAACCAGACCCTCAGCCCGGGCCTGGAACAATGGCTGTACTTCCACTCAAGCCAGGCTGCGGTCAAGGGCAGCAAGAACTACGCAGGGGTGAAGGACCCGGTGGTCGACCACCTGCTCGACACCCTGCTGGCTGCCCGCACCCGTGACGACCAGGTGGCTGCCGCCCGCGCCCTGGACCGGGTGCTGTCGTGGCAGTACTACATGATCCCCAACTGGTACCTGGACAACCATCGCCTGGCCTACCGCAACCGCTTCGCTTTCGTCACCACGCCGCCCTATACCCTCGGGCTGAACACCTGGTGGATCAAGCCTTCGGAGAAAGCCCAATGATTTCGTCGCTGCGCACCTTTACCGCCAGCCTGCTGCTCAGCTGCCTGGCCCTGCCGGCGCTGGCCGCCCCGCAACACGCCCTGACCCTGTACGACGAAGCCCCCAAGTACCCGGCCAACTTCAAGCACTTCGACTTCGTCAACCCCGACGCGCCCAAGGGCGGCACCTTCCGCCAGTCCAGCTTCGGCGGTTTCGACAGCCTCAACCCGTTCATCAACAAGGGCGTGGCCGCCGACAACCTCGGCATCATCTACGACACCCTGATGCGCCAGAGCCTGGACGAGCCCTTCACCGAGTACGGCCTGGTGGCCGGCAAGATCGAGAAGGCTCCCGACAACAGCTGGGTGCGCTTCTACCTGCGCCCCGAGGCACGTTTTCACGACGGCCACCCGATGCGCGCCGAAGACGTGGTGTTCACCTTCAACACCCTGGTCAAGGACGGCGCACCGCTGTACCGCCAGTACTACGGCGATGTCGCCGAGGTAATCGCCGAAGACCCGCTTAAGGTGCTGTTCAAGTTCAAGCACAACAACAACCGCGAGCTGCCGCTGATTCTCGGCCAGTTGCCGGTGCTGCCCAAGCACTGGTACCAAGGCCGCGAGTTCACCCGCGGCAACCTTGAAATACCCCTGGGCAGCGGCCCGTACAAGGTCGCCGAAGTGAAGGCCGGCCGCTCGATCCGCTACGAGCGGGTCAAGGACTACTGGGGCAAGGACCTGCCGATCAACCGCGGCTTCTACAACTTCGACGCCATGACCTTCGACGTGTACCGCGACAACAACGTCGCCCTCGAAGCCCTCAAGGCCGGCGCGTTCGACTATGAGCTGGAGATGAGCGCGAAGAACTGGGCCACCGCCTACGACATCCCCGCCGTGCGCGACGGGCGCCTGATCAAGGAAGAAATCCCCAACGGCAACCCGGTGGGCATGCAGGGCTTCATCTTCAACCTGCGCAAACCGGTGTTCCAGGACATTCGCGTACGCAAGGCGCTGAGCCTGCTGTTCGACTTCGAGTGGACCAACAAGCAGCTGTTCAACGGCGCCTACATTCGCACCGACAGCTACTTCGAAAACTCCGAGATGGCCGCCAGCGGCCTGCCCTCGCCCGCCGAGCTGAAAATTCTCGAACCGCTGCGCGGCAAGGTGCCTGACCAGGTGTTCAGCCAAGCCTTCGAAAACCCGGTCAGCGACGGCAGCGGCATGATCCGCGAGCAACAACGCCAAGCCTACAAGCTACTGCAAGAGGCCGGCTGGAAGATCGTCGATGACAAGATGGTCGATGCCACCGGCAAGCCTGTGAACATCGAGTTTCTGCTCGCCCAAACCCAGTTCGAGCGCGTGCTGCTGCCGTTCAAGCGCAACCTCGCAGACCTGGGTATCGGCTTCGAGATCCGCCGGGTTGATGTGTCGCAATACATCAACCGCCTGCGCTCGCGGGACTTCGACATGATCGTCGGCGGCTACCCGCAGTCCAACTCGCCGGGCAACGAGCAGCGCGAGTTCTGGTCCAGCGCCGCCGCCGACAACCCCGGCAGCCGCAACTTCATCGGCCTGCGCGACCCGGCCATCGACCAACTGGTGGAGCAACTGATCAACGCCGACTCGCGCCAGAGCCTGATAGACCACTGCCGCGCCCTGGACCGCGTGCTGCAATGGGGCTACTACGTGGTGCCCAACTGGCACATCAAGACCAACCGCGTAGCCTACTGGAACCACATCGGCCACCCGGCCAAGTCGCCCAAGTACGACGTCGGCATCGACACCTGGTGGGTCAAGCCCAACGTCACCCCGGCGGTAAGCGAAGCCCCGCCCGCCAGCGAGGCCAACTGACATGCTGGCCTATATCCTGCGGCGCCTGCTGCTGATCATCCCGACCCTGTTCGGCATCCTCGTCATCAACTTCATCATCGTCCAGGCCGCCCCCGGCGGGCCGGTGGAGCAGATGATCGCCAAGCTCGAAGGCTTTGACGGCGCCACCAGCCGCATTGCCGGCGGCGGCGCCGAAGTGTCGGTGGCCGGCTCCAACTACCGCGGCGCGCAGGGGCTGGACCCAGCCCTGATCGCCGAGATCGAGCGCATGTACGGCTTCGACAAGTCGCCGCCCGAGCGGCTGTGGATCATGGTCAAGAACTACGCCCGCTTCGACTTCGGCGACAGCTTCTTTCGCGATGCCAAGGTCATCGACCTGATCGCCGAGAAAATGCCCGTGTCGATTTCGCTGGGGTTGTGGAGCACGCTGATCATGTACCTGGTGTCGATACCCCTGGGCATCGCCAAAGCGGTGCGCCACGGCAGCCATTTCGACGTCTGGACCAGCTCGGCGATCATCGTCGGCTACGCCATCCCCGCGTTTTTGTTCGCCATCCTGCTGATCGTGCTGTTTGCCGGCGGCAGCTACTTCGACTGGTTCCCGCTGCGCGGGCTCACCTCCAACAACTTCGACGAGCTGAGTACCACCGGCAAGGTGCTGGACTACTTCTGGCACCTGGTGCTGCCGATCACCGCGCTGGTGATCGGCAACTTCGCCACCATGACCCTGCTGACCAAGAACAGCTTCCTCGACGAGATCAACAAGCAGTACGTGGTCACCGCCAAGGCCAAGGGCCTGAGCCGCAACCGCGTGCTGTACGGCCACGTGTTCCGCAACGCCATGCTGCTGGTGATTGCCGGCTTCCCCTCGGCGTTCATCGGCATCTTCTTCACAGGGTCCCTGTTGATCGAGGTGATCTTCAGCCTCGATGGCCTGGGCCTGATGAGTTTCGAAGCGGCGATCAACCGCGACTACCCGGTGGTGTTCGGCACCCTGTTCATCTTCACCCTGCTGGGGCTGGTGGTGAAACTGATCGGCGACCTCACCTACACCCTGGTCGACCCGCGTATCGACTTCGCCAGCCGGGAGCACTGACATGGCCCTCTCCCCCCTCAACCGCCGGCGCTTCGAGCGCTTCAAGGCCAACCGCCGTGGCTGGTGGTCGCTGTGGCTGTTCCTGGTGCTGTTTGTACTGAGCCTGGGCGCCGAGCTGATCGCCAACGACAAGCCCATCGCCGTTCGCTACGACGGGCAGTGGTACATGCCGGCCTTCAAGCGCTACCCCGAAACCACCTTCGGCGGCGAGTTCCCGCTGGAGGCCAACTACAAGAGCCCATACATCCGCGAGCTGCTGGCGAAAAAAGACGCCGTCGTGCTGTGGGCGCCGATCCCGTTCAGCTACCAGAGCATCAACTACGACCTCAAGGTGCCCGCCCCCGCGCCGCCCTCGCTGGACAACCTGCTGGGCACCGACGACCAGGGCCGCGACGTGCTGGCCCGGGTGATCTATGGCTTTCGTGTATCGGTACTGTTCGCCCTGACGCTGACCATCGCCAGCTCCATCATCGGCGTCATCGCCGGCGCCCTGCAGGGCTTTTATGGCGGCTGGGTAGACCTGGCCGGCCAGCGTTTTCTGGAGATCTGGTCCGGCCTGCCGGTGCTGTACCTGCTGATCATCCTCGCAAGCTTCGTGCAGCCCAACTTCTGGTGGCTGCTGGGCATCATGCTGCTGTTCTCGTGGATGAGCCTGGTGGACGTGGTGCGCGCCGAGTTCCTGCGCGGGCGCAACCTCGAGTACGTGCGCGCCGCCCGCGCGCTGGGCATGCGCAACGGCCCGATCATGTTCCGGCACATCCTGCCCAACGCCATGATCTCGACCATGACCTTCATGCCGTTCATTCTCACCGGCGCCATCGGCACCCTCACCGCGCTGGATTTTCTCGGCTTCGGCCTGCCCGCCGGCTCCCCGTCGCTGGGTGAGCTGGTGGCCCAGGGCAAGTCCAACCTGCAAGCCCCCTGGCTTGGCATCAGTGCCTTCGCCGTGCTGGCGGTGATGCTGAGCCTGCTGGTGTTTATCGGCGAGTCCGCCCGCGATGCCTTCGACCCGAGGAAATGACATGAGCCAAGACACCCTGATCGAAGTGCGCGACCTGGCCGTAGAGTTCGTTACCGGCGAGCAGGTCAACCGCGTGGTCGACGGCATCAGCTTCGACATCCGCAAGGGCGAAACCCTGGCCCTGGTGGGCGAGAGCGGCTCGGGCAAGTCGGTCACCGCCCACTCCATCCTGCGCCTGCTGCCCTACCCCCTGGCCCGCCACCCCAGCGGCACCATCCAGTACGGCGGCAAGGACCTGCTGCACCTGGGCGAAAAGCCCATGCAGCGCATCCGCGGCAACCGCATTGCGATGATCTTCCAGGAGCCGATGACCTCGCTGAACCCGTTGCACAGCATCGAGAAGCAGATCAACGAAATCCTCTTGCTGCACAAGGGCCTGACCGGCAAGGCCGCCACCGCCCGCACCCTGGAGCTGCTGGAGCTGGTCGGCATCCCCGAGCCGCACAAGCGCCTCAAGGCGCTGCCCCACGAGCTGTCCGGCGGCCAGCGCCAGCGGGTGATGATCGCCATGGCCCTGGCCAACGAGCCCGAGCTGCTGATCGCCGACGAGCCCACCACCGCGCTCGACGTGACCGTGCAGCTGAAGATTCTCGACCTGCTCAAATCGCTGCAGGCGCGCTTAGGCATGGCCTTGCTGCTGATCAGCCACGACCTCAACCTGGTGCGCCGCATCGCCCACCGCGTGTGCGTGATGCAGTGCGGCAAGATCGTCGAACAGGCCGACTGCGCCACACTGTTCAGCAAGCCGCAGCACCCCTATACGCAAATGCTGATCAACGCCGAACCCAGCGGCGCCGCCGCCGCCAACGCCGAAGGCGCGCCGCTGCTGCAGGTGCAGGATTTGAAGGTGTGGTTCCCGATCAAGAAAGGCCTGCTGCGCCGCACCGTGGACCATGTAAAGGCCGTGGACGGGGTGAACTTCAGCCTGCCCCAGGGGCAGACGCTGGGCATCGTTGGCGAGAGTGGGTCGGGCAAGTCCACCTTGGGGCTGGCCATCTTGCGTTTGATCTCGAGCCAGGGCGGCATTCGCTTCCATGGGCAGGCGCTGGAAGGTTTGAACCAGAAGCAGGTGCGGCCGCTGCGCCGGGAAATGCAGGTGGTGTTCCAGGACCCGTTCGGCAGCTTGAGCCCGCGTATGTGTGTGGCGGATATCGTCGGCGAAGGCCTGCGGATTCACAAGATCGGCACGCCTGACGAACAGGAAGCGGCGATCATTGCAGCGCTGGAAGAGGTGGGGCTGGACCCGCGCACGCGGCATCGGTATCCCCATGAGTTTTCTGGCGGGCAGCGCCAGCGGATTGCGATTGCCCGGGCCTTGGTGTTGAAGCCGGCGTTGATTTTGCTGGATGAGCCCACCTCGGCGCTGGACCGGACGGTGCAGCGGCAGGTGGTGGAGCTTTTGCGCAATTTGCAGGTTAAGTACAACCTGACCTATTTGTTCATTAGCCATGACTTGGCGGTGGTGAAGGCGTTGAGTCACCAGTTGATGGTGATCAAGCATGGGCAGGTGGTTGAACAGGGGGATGCGCAGGCGATCTTCCATGAGCCGCAGCATGGGTATACGAAGCAGTTGTTGGAGGCGGCGTTTTTGCAGGCCGATCACTGACCATTGATCATGATCCCGCCCCTGTAGGGGCAACTTTCTTGGGGTGTTCACACCGGCCTCATCGCCGGCAAGCCGGCTCCTACAGGTACGGCGCTGGCCTGAAGCTTATGCAATCCCTCTGGGAGCAACTGTCTTGCTCAATTTCTAAAGCCGACTCGATTCTTGTGGGAAGCGGCCTTGCCGGGGCGCCGTCCGGTCGAGATTGGGCTGCGCAGCAGCCCCTCGAACTAAACCTCACCAACTGGGCACTTCGAGCACGTCAGAAATCAGATTTAAGCCCTTCCTTGTAGTCCATTTCCCAAATATCCTCCTACCGCCTTTTTTCCGTTGCGACCGCTTCGGCACCACCCTAGTCTCAGCCAGTCGCTGTCTTCAGCGATCGACTTTGACAGGTCGCGACGGTACATAGATATCAGCTCGTCTTTATGGCGGCTGTACGTGCGGGCACGCTTGCGTGCGCCGGAACTTGCTATGTCCGCCGGTCTGTCAACCCACGTACAGCTGCCACCCTTCTGTTTGACAGCAGGCAGGTGGTCGCACCGTTGAAAGGACGTAGTCATGTTAAAGATCGTTCCAGATCCACCGCACAACCCACACTCCCTCGAAGACACCCTCATCCAGGCTGCGGAATACGCCCTGTGCGCACAGACCGTGGCGCAGCAGGCTGCCTTGCTGCAGCCCAGGTCGCCCGTCTCGCTGCTGATCATGGCGGCGATGCATGAGCTGGAGGCGCTGCGGGTGTTGCTTGAATCGGCGTTGATTCAGGTACAGATGCCGCCACAAGTCAGGCCTCAGGTGCTGCACTAGGCCGCCAGGTAATGGCTGCCTGGGCTGGCCCTATCGCCGGCAAGCCGGCTCCTACACAGATACGCATGACCCTGTGGGAGCGGGCTTGCCGGGATGCCGGACCACCGCGTTGCCTGATTCGCGGGCAAGCCCGCTCCCACAGGATTGCGCGAGGCCAGACTCAAGGCTGTACCTGTAGGAGCCGGCTTGCCGGCGATAAGGCCGGTTCAGGCAGCACAAGACAGTTGCCCCCACAAGGGGTAGTGGTGCCCGCCGCGGATTCAACTCACACGCGACAGGCGCTGAATATTTCAGGGAGATTGAACAATGACCACAGACGACACCACGCCGAAAACCACTGTCGGCAAAACCCGTTTCTATCAAAGCGCAGGGCATACCGAACCGCTGTTCTGCATCGAGCCGGGCATTCCTTGCCAGCACGCGCGCGAGCAGGCCTCGGAATTGATGGGGTGCGTTCGCGACATGACCCTGGTCGGGGTGCTGGATGGCAATGCGCAGCTGGTTTGGGCGGCGCATTACCTCAGCGCGTTGGCCAAGGCGTTGATGGATGATGCGGAGTTGGGGATGAAGCACTGAGGTTGGGGCTGCTCGGGTTAGGTAGATCTGGGCAGCCTTACTCCACTGCCACCATGAGGCTGCCAACGTGATCAGCCGGTAGGTGTTCATCGGTCGGGCTTCCCGCCTCGGTGGTTTATGACTTGTCGCCAGATGCAGCAACTGGGTGCCATGGGCCGCCCCAGCCCGCACCTTAGCGCCCGCCCAGCAGCGCCTGGCGCTCGCGCCAGATCTCTTGCACGAACGGGTCGGTCACGCCATACAACCCGTGCCCCCGGCGAATGATCAGGTTGGCGGCTAGCAGGTCGTTGGCCACCGGCTGGATTTCCTCTACACGCACTTCGCGCCCGACGAACTTCGAGTACTCCCCCGCCGCCTCACTGGAGAACACGCCGCGCGTCTCGCCGTCCACCGAGGCAATGCGCGCGAAGATGGCCTGGGCCAGCACACCCAGCTCCTCGACCTTCATCAATTCGAGGTCCGCCGCCGCCGAGCGCAGGGTCGCTGCAATCACCGGCAGCACCACGTCCGCACCGCTGGCCAGGCTCGGTGAATGAATCAGTTGGCGCAGGGCACGAATAAATTCCTCGGGCCTGCTGCCCAGGGTCTTGAAAGCCTCCGCCGCCACCTCCAGTGCCGGCAAGTTTGCCTGCCCGTCCGCGGCAAGCCGTGCCAGCCAGAACGCGACATAGTCGCTGCCCAGCAAGGGGTACGGCACATTGGTGGCGCCGGCGAACGCCTGGTTACGCCGCGCCGTCAGCTCATTGACCATCGCGCGGTGCGACCCGGTACCGATGAAAAGAAAATGCCCAGGCGTCGCAGGCCGTGGGTTGATGGCATCGCGCGCCGCCTTCAACGCCAGCATCATCTGCTGGCCGTCTTCGGTGGTGATGGCGTGCTGCACCTCGTCGACGATCAGCACCACCGTCGCCTTGGCCTGGTCCACTACTTCGGTAAGGGCCTCCGCCAGCGTCACGCCACCCGCCTCGCCCAGCGTGTCCAGGTTGAAGCCCAGCTTGAAACCCGCCAGCTCTACCCCGGCGCCGCGCAGCGCCTTGAGCCGGCGCATGAACGCCGAGGCTGGGGCCTGCAAGTCGTGCAGGGCTTTGCGCACCGCGCCGTGCACCAGCCTTACCGGGCTGGTTTGGGTGTCGCTCCACAGGTCGACATAGATCACCAACGCCCCCTTGGCTTCCAGCGCGGGAATGAGGTCGTTCTTGAGAAAAGTGGTCTTGCCCGTGCGGCGCAGCCCAGACAGGAACAGCCCGGAGCGCAGGCCGATGTCCAGCGCAGAGGGCTCGAGCAACTGCCTGGCCATGTCGGCAGCCAGTTCGGGGCGCAGGAAGATGTCAGCCATGGGTTTAGCCTGAATTATTGAATGCCAATAATTATTGGCCTGGAATAATTGGATGTAAAGCAGAGTGGTTGCCGCCGGGCAAGCAGGCGTGTGCTTTCACCAAAGCCCGGCTGCAGCGCAACCCTGAACCGAGGAGCCGGCTGCCGGTGACGATGAGGCCGGTTCAGCATCTCGGGGTAGCACCCTGCCCGATGAAATATAACGTTACAGTCTCGTAAAGCTCGCTAGCCATGCCGTCTACAGACGAAGTGCGCAAAAAGTTGCGCAACCCATCTCTGTTAGGTTCGCCCTCCCAAGATCTGCTCCAACCAAGCGCCCACGCCATCCTGCCATGGCTTGCACCGCACTGCCGATCTATCGCTTCGCAAGCTGATCTCACTAATGCAAGGACTCGCATATGAGTGGAAAACCCGCTGCCCGCGTCAGCGACCCTACGGCCTGCCCCATACCGGGCCACGGTACCAACCCTCTCGTCAGTGGTTCACCCGACGTGATCTTCGACGGATTGCCCGCCGCCCGGAAAAACGACCTGTCCGCCTGCGGCAGCCCGATTGTCTCCGGTGTGGCGGCGACCGTTTTCATCAATGGCCAGCCGGCGGCCACGCTGGGCAGCGTCGGGGCGCACGGCAACTCGGTCACCAGTGGGTCGGGGACCGTCATCATCGGTGATGTGTTCACCCCCGCGCCCGTCATTCCTGTTACCCCGCTGTCCAGCGTCAAGGCGCCTTTCTCCGGGCGTTTTCAACTGATCGATCAGCAAACCGGCAAACCTGCCGCCGGGCGTAAGGTCAAGCTCTGGTCAAGTGGCGGCTGGAGTGCCCTCAGCACTACCGATAGCGAAGGCATGACCTCGTGGGTCAACCACGATGCTTGCGAGTCCATTCATATCGACCTGGTACAGGAGGGCCAAGCATGAGCGACCAGCCCGGCCTGTCTCAGGGCGGCATGAGCCCCGGCGGCAAGACCAACCCGGTAGGCATCCTCGAGCCCAACCTCGACCCGCAGGACAAAATGGTGCTGTGCTCGGCGGTCTGCTATTGCAGCAGCACCCCCAACATCAGCCAGGATGGCAAGAGTCTCAAGCAAGCCTGTGTGGCTCAACGCCTGGGCGAGTTGGACGAAAAGCTCTACGGGCGCAGCCTGTACAAGCCCGAGGTCAGCTACGACATGACCAAGAACCCGCCACAGCCGATTCTCGACAGTGAGACAGGCAGCAGTGCGCATGGCTGGATACCCGGCTGGATCAAGAAATACTGGGATGAAGACCCGGAGCACCCGCCGTTCAAACCTGGCAAAGGTATGATTCGTCGGCCAGATGTCGTGATCGTGAAAGACCCGAGAAAGCCGCCGACGCAGGACAATATCAAGCAGGTGGTGGAGATGAAGTTTCCGCCTGATCCGCCCAACAGAGGCCAGGCCGATGCCTACGCAAAAATTGCCGGCAACAAGAACAAGGTCGTCGTAATGAAATCCACAGACTGTGACTGTAGCCAGGAAAACCAGCAGTCAAAAGTCCCCGTTGAGCAGGTGGGCTGGGCTGCTGCGGCCGCAGGCGCTCTGGTATACATCCTAAGCCGTGGTCGCACACCTCGCCCAATGATCCCCGCCTACTGATTTGGAGGACGTCACATGGATGCAGAATTCAAACTGGCCGAGGCATTGCTCAATCAGCCTCAGATAGTGGAGTTACCCGGCAACCTGCTGATGAAGGGTGGCCCCGAAGACTACATCGGCGCCGTGCTTTGCCTGCGAGGCACACTGTATTTCAAGGGAGCACACACTCCTCTGGTTCGCGAAGCGATTTGTCATTGTTTCGATGAGTTCAGGCGCTGCGCCGAACCACAATTAACCTGGCTTTGGCGTGAGGAGCCTGCGCAGGGCAAGCCACTGACTGCCTACGCAAAGGCAAAGCCGCTGCGCGAGCTGATAGGCGCAATGGATGAGGACGACCACCTCAGCTTTTACTACACCAGTGGTAGACAACCCCAGGACGCCAGCGCGTGGCTATTCGATGTTTACGGCAAGCGTGGCTGGGAAGCAAAAATGGGGGACGATTTGAGCGTACTGGAGTTCTCCGTACCGCTGCTGTATCAGGAGCAACACCCGCTGAACTTCCTGCGTCTACTCCTCGCTTTCGCACGTCGGCTGGCTCCAGAGCAGGGCTATGCCGGGCATGCATTTAATCTTTCCGTGACGAACAAGGATGATAACGAGCCCACCGAAGCGTTTATGGCCACCCGAATGCCGGGAGTGGACGTGGGTACTGCTGGACTGTTGGCCAACATCCCAGAGTTCAAACCGACCAAGATCAAGACTGTCAGCTGGCTGACCGTACTCGACCAGGCGCGCGTGGCGCAGGCCGGCGGGCTCGCGGCGCTGCGCGCACAACTTCCGTCCAGTCATTTTGCCTTCTACGACTACGGTGCAGGTGTGGTGATTCAAGCTGGAGCTTACCCGGCCGGGGGAGATGCCGATGATGCTAGGCCGGCAGCTTATGTCCTGTTGAACCATGTGCTCAAAAGTATCCGCTACACGACCGTCGGCTCACTGCACGGCGGCTCCCATGACGGCGAACTGCGCCTGGTCGGCTGGTCGGCAGACCAGTGGCTCCAGCGCCTGGATGTAGACGCCGCCGATCTGCCGGCCTGGCGCACCAAGCTTCTCGACAACGAACCCAAACTGGATGCTACCAATACCCTGCCTGAGCGTTTGTAAGCCGCTCGACATGCGTAGCCATCACCTCTAGCACGAACAGGTAAAACCCGCTCGAGCCTTCCAATGTGTTTCGAGCGGCTCCTTTGGAAAAAATCACAACTCGTTGATTTAACGAAGATTCTGTGGGAGCGGCTTTAGCCGCGAACACCGGCGAAGCCGGTGCCATCTAACGCGGCGCCTGCTTCGCGGCTAAAGCCGCTCCCACAGGGATTGCATGAGTTTCAGGTCAGTGCCGTACCTGTAGCAGCCGGCTTGCCGGCGATGAGGCCGGAACAGGCAGCACAAGAAAGATGCTCCCACAAAGCCGCCATCACGCCCCTATGTTGGCCACCCAACCACCACCCGGCTGATGACCAGCCCAGCCAACACGATCAGGCACAGCGTACCCACCCCGTAACTCAGCGTTCGCCAAGGCTGCTTGCCAGCCAGATAAGTCACCGTGTGCAGCACCCTCGCCAGGGTGAAGACAAGGCACAGCCAGACGGTGACGGCAGCGTACGCTTCAAGCGACACCGCCAACCCACCCAACGCGACGAACATCGGGATGCTCTCCAGGTCATTGCGCCAGGCCTGCGTCGCCCGCTCCACCTCAGGCCGCTCAGCCGGCTGCGCCACGCGCCCGAACACTGCGGCGTCCTCTGCATTGATGAACACCAGATAGCGCAGGCGGTAGTAGCCCTGGTAGCAAGAGATCGCCAGCATCTTGAAGAACAGCACCACCACGCAGCAGGCGTATACAGCCATGGCGTTGCTCATGCTGCATACCGCCTTGAGAAGCCCCTGACCACGATGTACAACAGCGGCCCGACCGAAACGAACACCGCCGTCAGCAGCAGATAAGGCAACACGCCCATCCAGGAACCACCCCGCGCACGGTGGTCAGTCGCCATCCAGATGCACCCCAGCCCTGCCATCAGGTACAGGTCGATCACTACCTGTGCCGTGTCCGGGCGGCTCATCAGTTCCAGCCCAAAGGCAATCAACGACTGCTGCGCGTTGAGCATGGTCCAGCCGGTGTACAGCGCGAACCCAAGCAACACCGCCAACGCCACCCACCGCCCTACCGGGTATGGCGTGGGAGCGGGCTTGCCCCGCGAACCGGCGAAATCGGTGCCTTCCACCCCGCCGCTGCTGGCATCGCGGGGCAAGCCCGCGCCCACGAGGCCGCTACTGTTTTCTGCATCCTTCATGCTGGTCTCCTTGCTCAACCTCCCCCACACACTAGTGATAGAGTCTGCCCCGCCTCAATGACCTCACAGGTCATGGACGCTTCACCCAAGGACAGCCAGAGTCGAAGCATGAGCCCTCTCCCCTTCCACCCCACGCACCCGCCCGCCACTGAAGCAGGCGACCACCTGCGCCGCCTGCGCCGCCAGGCCGGGCTCAGCCAGCTGGACCTGGCGCTGCTCGCCGGCCTCTCGCAACGCCACCTCAGCTGCGTGGAAACCGGCCGCGCCAAGGCCAGCCCCGCCACCTTGCACGCGTTGCTCAGTGCCCTGGACGTGCCGCTGGAGCAATGCAACGCGGTGTTCCTCGCCGCAGGCTATGCGCCGCGCTACGGCGCCGCAGCTCCCGACGCGCCGGCTTTGCAGATGGTTAACGACGCGGTGCAACACATCCTGCAGGCCAACAACCCGGCGCCGGCCATCGTCATCGCCAGCAACTGGAATATCACTGCCGCCAATGCCAGCGCCGGGCTGTTGTTCGCCATGGCCGGCGTGGCGCCGGGCAACGAGACAGGCCTGAACCTGCTGGACACGCTGCTGCGCCCGGGCGGGCTGGGGGATCACCTGGTCAATGCCGATGAGATACGCGCCATCGCCTGGCAGCGGGCGGCGCGGGAAGCGCTGGGTAACCCTGAACTGGCCGAGCGCCTGCAAGGTTTGCCAGCCCCGCCTGCACGGGCGCTGGAGGCACCACTGTCGCCGGTGGTGCTGACCCGCGTGCGGGTTGGCGAGGGTGAGTTGCGCTTCCTGTCCACCTTCACCACCTTTGGCATGCCGATGGACATCAGCGTGGCGTCGCTGCGCATCGAGCATTTGATACCTGCCGATGAACACACCTGGCACGCCATGCGGGCTGTCTATGAACAGTCGCTGTGAACCCCGCTAGCAGGCTTGATGCCGCTGCCGGGATGCAAGTGACTCAGTGCATGGCACCGGCTGTGCCGGTGATCGCCGGCAGGCCGGATCCTACAGGGGGCGCGCCATTGTCCATCATGGAGAGACAGTCATTCTCCTTTCAGCCGATTTTTAGCCTCAGTAAAGGACAGTAAAGTTCACTCCATACAAGGCACTCAGGCCTGACCTCATAGGAGATGAACCATGCTTACCGTTCGCAACGCAGACCAACGCGGCCTGGCCAACCATGGCTGGTTGAAATCGGCCCACACCTTCTCGTTCGCCGGCTACTACGACCCCGAGCAACAGGGTTTTTCCGACCTGCTGGTGATCAACGATGACCGTGTATCCGCAGGCAACGGCTTCGGCCAGCACCCGCACCGCGACATGGAGATTTTCTCCTACGTGCTCGAAGGCGCGCTGGAACACAAGGACACCCTGGGTACCGGCTCGGTGATCCGCCCCGGTGACGTGCAACTGATGAGCGCCGGCAGTGGCGTGGCCCACAGCGAGTTCAACCACAGCCAGGCGCAGCCGGTGCACTTCCTGCAAATCTGGATTGTGCCTGCAGTCAAGGGCGCGACGCCGCGCTACCAGCAGCAGCACTTCAGCGCCGATGAGAAGCGCGGCAAGCTGCGCCTGATCATCTCGCCGGACGGCGACCAGGGTTCGCTGCAGGTGCGCCAGGATGCGCGGGTGTATGCCGGCCTGTTCGACGGCGACGAGCACGCCACCCTGAAGCTGGCCAGAAACCGTCATGCCTATGTGCACGTGGCCCGCGGCAGTGTCGAGCTGAACGGCCGGCGGTTGCAGGAAGGTGACGGCGTGCGGGTAAGGCAGGAGCAGTTGCTGGAGCTGGCTAATGGCCGGGATGCCGAGGTGCTGGTGTTCGACCTGCGGCCCAACGAGCTGCCACGCATGCCTTGAAGTGCAAATGCCCCGGGCCGGTGATTGGCCTGGGGCATTGGCTTTTGCCGTTGGATCAGCAGCGCGTCGCTTACCTCGTGGGAGCGGGCTTGCCCCGCGAAGCAGGCAACGCGTTGGCTGGCACCGGCTGCGCCGGTGATCGCCGGCAAGCCGGCTCCTACAGGGGGCGGACCGATCAGAAGTCGATAGTGCCCGAGAACTTCACCAACCGCGGATCACCCTGGGTCATGTAGCCGCCGTTGGCCGAGGCCCAGTAGTTCTTGTCGGTGAGGTTTTCCACATTCACCCGCAGGGTCAGGTCTTTTTCCGACACCTTCAGCTTGTAGCGGGCGCCGACGTCGAAGCGGTTCCAGGTGGGCAGGCTGAGGGTGTTGTTCGCGTTCACATACTGGCCACCGGTGCGCAGCATGCGGCCGTTGAGCGCCAGGCCTGGTACGCCGGGGACATCCCAGTCAACGCTGGCGTTGAGCTGGAAGGTCGGTACGCCGATGGCGTCGTTGCCATCGTTGGCACCGTTCAAGGTCTTTTTCTGCTCGGAACTCATGCGGGTACCGCCAGCCATCAGGCGCAGGCCTTTGATCGGCTCGCCGAACACGCTCAGCTCGATGCCCTTGTTCACCTGCTCGCCGTCGCGGACATAGAGATCACCCGAGCGGTAGCCGTCGGATGGCTTCTCGATGCGGAATACGGCCAAGTTGGCGCCGTATGTCTGCTTGTCGAGCTTGATACCGGCCTCGAGCTGCTTGGTGCGCCCTGGCGGGAACAAGGTACCGGCGTTCAAGGTGCCGGCTGGTGCACTCGGCCCCTGGGCCAGACCCTCGATACGATTGGCGTATAGCGAGATGCTGTCGGTGGCCTTGTACACGATGCCGTAGACCGGCGTGGTCACGCCCTTGTCGTAGGGTGCGCCATTGCGGCTGCCATCCAGTGACGGGTTAGTGGAGGTACCGTCGTAATAGTAGTTTTCAACGCGCAACTGCTGGCGGCGCACACCATAGGTCAGCAACAAGCGGTCGTCGAACATGCCGACCGTATCGGAGATCGCGATGCTGCGATTGCGGGTCTTGCCAGTCACGCCTGGGTCGCCCATATCACCGCCCCAACTGGAGGGAGTGGTGGGCTTGGCAATCGGCTGGGTGTCGTAGATGTTGGTGCCGCGGGCACCATAGAAGACATAGGCGTTTCGTTGCTCGGTCCACATGGTGGTGGCACCGAGTGCGATCTGGTGGCTGAACGGGCCAGTCTGCAGATGGCCGTTCAGGCCGGCACTGAAGCTGGTGTTGTCTTCACCGTGGACGATGTCCGACGCCTGGATGGTGGCAGCACCGCTGTTGCCTACCAGCACCGGCGTGCCATAGGTGCCCTGCTCACGGCTATGCCGCGCACCGCCGGCCAGGTAGGCAGTCCAGCTGTCGCTCAGGTCCCATTCGCCACGGAGCATGCCGAAGGTGTCTTCCGACTCGCTGTAGCTCCAGTTCTGGCCATAGTTGTGGTCGGCATCCGGCGCGGTGGGCACTTGGGTGGCAGTACCCGGGCGCACCGAATTGCGCAGGTGGTTGATGCGCTGCTTCTGATAGCCGAAGTCGGTGGACACGCGGAAGCCGTCACCGCGGTAATCCAGCCCGGCAATGAACAGCTTGGTGCGCTGGTCCTGGTCGTCGACAGCCGTCTCGCCCTCACGCTGGCTGAGGTTCAGCCGCGCGCCAAAGCGGTTGTCTTCACCAAAGCGCTGGCCGATATCCAGGTGCTCGCCAATGCGCCCGTCGCTGCTGATGTCCTGGGTGTAGCGGCGGGTCGGCTCGTCGCCGGCGCGCTTGGGCTGCAGGTTGACGTTGCCGCCAAGGCCGGTACCGGTAGGGCTGACGCCATTCAGGAAGGCGTTCGGGCCCTTGAATACTTCCACCCGCTCCACCCCGTCGGTGGACATGATCTGCCGCGGCAGAATGCCGTACAGGCCGTTGAACGAAATGTCGTCCCCGGCCAACGGCAGGCCACGAATGACAAAGACCTTGGACTGGTTGCCAAAACCGAACGACTCACGCACCGACGGGTCGTTGGCCAGCACGTCGCCGATGTCCTCGGCCTGCTGGTCCTCGATCACCTTGGAGGTGTAGCTGGTCATGGTGAACGGCGTGTCCATGTAGTCCTGGTTGCCCAGCAACCCCATCTGCCCGCCACGGGCCACCTGGTCACCGGCGAATGCTTCGGGCAGCGCATTGGGGGTGGGTTTGACGGCGTCGGCGTTGACGTCGGTAGCGTCCAGCTGGATCGGTTCGGCGGCTTGCGCCATCAGCGTTACGGAACAGCAAAGCGCCAGCAGGGCTGGGCGCGACGGGAAGCGGGACGCCATCGTGAAATCCTGACTTTTAAATTAATTCAGAGCGAAGGCGTGAATGGTAATACTTCGCAACTCCAAACATCAACCCGCTATACGGCGTTATGCCACCTTTGGGATAAACGGCGTGTTTGAGCCTTCGCGGAGGTCAGGAACCTAGGGGAATGAGGGGTACAGGTCTTGGAGGGATGTGCTGCATGTTACGGCCTATCGCCGGCAAGCCGGCTCCTGCAGAGGCGCGCATTCCCCTGTAGGAGCCGGCTTGCCGGCGATAGGGCCCTGTCAGGCGCCACACAAGTCAGGCCTCGGCAACCCGCCCAGCTGCCTCAGCCTGCTCGACCATCCCCTCGCGCATACGCCGCGCATCACGACTAAAGCACCGCGAAGCCGCCAGCAAAAACACCAAGGTCAGCAGCAGCGCCACCGGTATCAGGTACATCGCATCGTGCAGCCCCTGGGCCTTGAACGCCTCGCCCATGGCCACCTCCCCCGCCGCCTGCATGGCCGCCACGGCAAAATGGTCGGACAGCCCGCCCACCACCACCGGCCCCAACCCGCCGCCCAGCAGGTACAGCCCGGCAAAGTACAGCGCCATGGCCGTGGCCCGCAGTTGCGGCGCCACCACGTCCTGGATGGCGGTGTACACGCAGGTGTAGAAGTTGTACGAAAACAGCCAGCCCAGCCCGAACACCGCCACGAACAGCCCCAGCTCGATACGCCCGGCGTGCAGCGCCCAGGCGGTGGCCAGGGTGGCTACCGCCATGCTCAACACGGCGAACATCAGCCGGCCATTGGCAAAGCGCTGGTGCACCTTGTCCGCCACCCAGCCGCCCAACGTAAGCCCCACCAGCCCGGACAGGCCGACGATAACCCCGGTGGCCACCGCCGCATCGTGCAGGGGCAGCGCGAAGTAGCGCTGCAGCATCGGCACCATGAACGAGTTGCAGGCATATGAAGCAAAGTTGAAGGTCAGCCCCGCCAGCACCAGCCAGGCGAAGGTGGGCACGCTCAACACCCGGCGCAGCGGCCGGTCGATCGGCCCCTGGGCGATGGCCACCGCCTCTGCCGCACCGCGCACAGGCTCGCGAATGGTGAAGATGAACAGCGCCAGCAACACCCCCGGCACGGCAGCGATGAAGAACGGCGCACGCCAGCTGCCGAAGGCCTGCACCATGGCGCCGATGGTGAAGAACGCCAGCAGCAACCCGAGCGGCAGGCCGAGCATGAAGATGCCCATCGCCCGCGCCCGCCGCCCGGCGGGGAACAGGTCGCCGATCAGCGAGTTTGCGGCCGGCGCATAGCTGGCCTCGCCGATACCTACGCCCATGCGCACCAGCAAAAAGCTCCAGAAGCTGCCGACCATGCCGTTCACCGCGGTCAATCCGCTCCAGGCCATCAGCCCCCAGCCCATCAGTTTGCTGCGCGAGCCGGTGTCGGCCATGCGCGCCAGCGGCAGGCCGGCGATGGCGTATACCAGGGTGAAGGCGGTGCCGATCAGGCCGATCTGAAAGTCGCTTAAGTGCCATTCCAGGCGGATCGGCTCGATGATGATGGCGGGGATGGTGCGGTCGACGAAGTTGAACAGGTTGGCCAGAAACAGCAAAAACAGGATGCGCCAGGCATTCGACGCTTGGGTGGCGGTGGACATGGTCGGGTCCCTCGTTATTGTTGTTCGGGGCTTCCAGTGCGCCACCCGAATCTAGAGGGGGATTGCCGTTACGTCTGCCAACATTGACCGTGCTGATACCGGGCGATGGGTCTGAGCGCTCCTCGTCAGGCGCAACGCAGGTGCTGGGTGCGCGGGCCGGCGTAGTGCGGGAACATTTTCAGATAAGCCATGCATCCTCAATCCCGATGCTCGAGCCCGTCCTGAGGAATACGCGGAGTATCTGCAGTCTCGAAAAGCCATTTCGCGACATTGACGAAGCTGCCCAGACGCTGGCGATCGTTCTCATCCAACTGTTTGACCAACAGGCGTAGCAGTGATCGCGCGTATTGCTCACGACGCGCCTTGGGAAAGCCCAGGCTATCCAACGCCGAACGAACGAGCACTGCCCGCCCACCCATCGCCTTGACCAACGCGCCATCATCCATGGTCTCAAACGCCCTGCAAATGCGTTGCACCGCTGGAGCCATCTCGCCGTCGAGGGCATCCCATGCTGATTTATAGGTTTTGATCAGCAGACTACGGGTTCCGGGGTTTTCAACAAACCAGACGAATAACCCGACCAGCTCCTCATAGGTCGGTGCATTCAGGTTTTGCTCCGTCAGATTGGGTGGCGCGATGAACTTGTGAAGCCATGTGAAGCGATGCGCCAGCATTTGTACAAGGCCCAAAGGGTTTGGCGCTGCACCCTGGACTGTGGGCGATTTGTCCGCAGCTTCGACCACCTGGCTCCAGATGAACCAGCAGTAGGAGCCCTCCACCTCGTAGTCGAACGTAAACAAACCCTGCAGCGCTTCATTGCCAGCGGGTGTCTGCAGCAATCGACTCCAGCTGCGGCGCAGCACCGGCGGCGCGCCGAGCACCTCGGCCTGCGCTTGCCCCGAAGCCATCTGCTCGCTGTCACCCAATACACTGCCAAGCTCGGCAAGGTCCTCCAACTGCCCATCAATCAGCGCCAGCAGAGGGTTGTTCAGGTTGCCGGTGGTATCCCAGGCCGACCACCCACGCACGTTGCGCCCCAGCGCCAATGCCTTGCGCGCAGCTTCCAGGCGGCGCAACGGTCCGATCAACTGTTCGCCATAGAGCGTCGCAGGCAGCAGGGTGATCGCTGCGTGCTGTAACTCCAAGGGGACCGGCTGGCCATTGCCATCGCGCAACTGTACCAGGTAAACCGACGTCACCATCCCTTCGGCAATGCGCAGCGGGAGGAAACAGCGGCGGCCTTGCGCCGTTTTCTGCGCCAGTACATAGCTGCCTGGCTGCAAATCCAGGCAAGTCCAGGCGCTATGTTGTGTACGCTGGGCAGCCAGCGCCACACTGCTTCGGCCATTGAACGTCTCAAGACTCAGGTGTTCCAGAGCCAGCCCCAGAACATCGTCGGCCGGCTCGTCAGGTACCGGCGTCCAAAGCAACAGACGGAAGTTGCCCGGCTGGGCGTCCAGGACTCGATACTCCAACCCCGAGCCGCTGGAAAGAGCGGAGCCAGGCAACGGAATCGGCGTGGGAAAATCCAGCAAAGGAAGAGTGAGGGTTGCCGGCTCTGCGGCACAAACCTGAAACTCGTGGACGCTCTCGGTATCACCTACCCGCTGGCGAATCTGATAGGGCCCAGGAGCCAGGTCCATTACGATGCTGCCTATGCCCTGGCCAACCAGGGCATAGGTGCTGTCGACCAGATACAGCTCGGCAGCGCCATCCTGTGTCGCAACGGTGGTGGGCACCTTGGCCGTGTTGAACAGCTCCTGCTCGAACAGCCCGAACAAGTCGTCACCCGTCTCGCTGTAAGACAACCGGGCGTGGTCAGATTTCAATGACATGCTGAGCTCCCGGGACGAATTTGCGTTGCGAAATGTCGGACTGCAGTTCATGTTCCTGCGCCGGCAAGGCCAATTCGAACACCCGCGCCCCATCGGCCAAGGTGTCGACCTTGAGCGTCAACTGCCAGGCAAGATTTGCATCTCGCCAAACGATGTCCTTCTCCCTCACGACCCCCTCGGCGTTCAGCGAAGCCGACCGCAAGCGCAGCGCAAAACCGCCTGACCCGACCTTGGGAAGTACAAAGCACTGAATCTCGAGCCGCTGGCCGGACCGAAAGAACATGTCTTCGCTGTCCGGACCAATGACACGGGGGGACGGGGGCGTGGACTGCGGATACCAGTCAACCCAGTTCATGCCTATGTACTGTGTCAGCACCCTGCCAGGAACCCGCCCGACGATATCGCACGGTGCTTCCTGCAAAGCACGTAGCAGTGCATTGGTCATAAGGCCGACAAACAGCCCACCACTGCCTGGCAACTCCCGCTCCTGAGCCTTGCCCCGTTTCGGCGCGGCATAGATCGAGAACATCTGCACGCCCTCGGTGTTGGCGTGCTCGAACAGGTTCAGGTCCGGAGCGCTGTAGTCCACATTGCTTTCGGTATCCCGGCAACAATCCATGATCAGGACCACTTCACGAAACAGCCGGGCACGTTTGGCCGCCTCAGCATACAAGGTGCCGGCCAGGTTGCTCTGATACTTGCCCAGGTTATCGGCGCCATACAGCGCCGCCCGGGTATTGTCATCCGTCAACCTGGAGAACCCATGGCCCGAGAAGTAAAGGTACAACCGCCCTTCCCGCCGAACGAATTCACCGGTATTGCGATCCAGTGCTATCTCATTGAAGCGCTGCGCAAACAACTCGCGATTGGGGACCCACTGGCCAGGCATGGCCGGGTCTGGAGAGGTCAGAGCAGTCACCTGGCCCTCGGGTATGTCACCACCCTGCGGTGACAAAAGCCATTCGCGAAAGCGCGCAACATCATTCGAGGGGCCCTTGAGGGGCGGGAACTTCTTCTCATCCCTGTAATGGGAAATACCCACGAGGATCGCATAGTCGGACGCTGCCATGGCAAGTACTCACTGCCCAATCATGAACTGAATGGACTTCAAGGTTGCGGGGTCGTTGTCGAAATCACCATGCCGTGCCGCCTGGCTGTTCAGGCCGTTGCCTGCATCATTGACCGCCGACCAGACCACCCGGCCGGGTGCTGCGCCAAGATAGGCCTTCACTTTAGCGACCTCGGGATACTGCGCATAAGACACCCCTTGGTAAAAACGCGCCATTCCCACCAACGGCATGCCGATCACACCCTGCCATTCACCGTCGCTGTCTACCTGGCCTTCCAGCAGACCGGATACGAAATACAACAAACTGCGGGTGTAAAGCGGGGCCAGCATTCGATCCTGGCTTTCCAGAGCATCCTGCATGGCGAACATGCGAAAGCGCGCCAACCCTTGGTGCTGATGGACATCGATGGCGTCGGCAAACCGCGCGCAGGTCAGCGCCGGGGCCAGAAAGATCACTTCGATCCGCGTCTTGAGCCCCACGGCTTTTGCCATGTCCAGAAAGTTGCAGATGTAGATGGCGCCGGTGCTATGGCCAACCAAGGTCAGTTTTTTAAACTGCGCACCCGCCTCTTCCATGACCTTCAATCGTTTAACGACTGCCATGCCGCAGCTGTTGGCCGTACTTGCAAAACTGTCCAGCGTGTCCTTTTTCATCTGATTCCACACGGTCGCGCCGATCAAGTCGCCATACGCCTTGCGCAGCACTTCCTCGACAACGGTGCAGTGCAATCCATGATCGGTACCATTTTTGTATCGCCCCCCTACCGCAATGACCAGCTTGGCGACAAACTTGGCGACCCCCCACCAGGTGAACACACCTCGCGTGTTGGCCACGCCAGCGCCGGGAAACATGTCGTTCAGTGCCGCCTCGCTCAATAGCAGAACCTTGGCAGCCTGGCCGTTTCCAACCCCTTTGGTCACCACATCGCCAGGCGGAACCGACGCGTTGTACGCCTGTTCGAGGGCGTCCTTGAAAGCGGGATCGCCATCCAGTGACTGTTCGATTTCCTGGGCCAGTTGGTCTTCATCAAGGGCAGCTGCTTTGGTACCCGCCCCAGGCGCAGCCAGATCGCCGAAATGCTCACCAGGAGGGTTGGCCTGGGTCTTGTCTTGTGCAAACCAACGGTCATATTCCTGGCGAAACCGGTCAATGTCAGCGACCGCAGCACCATCAGCCCCCCTGAAGCCAAACACGCCACTGAGGGTGGTTTTGCTCAACACCCACTCCGACACTTTCTTTACCAGCTCGCGAAAGGCCGGGTCTTGCAACAGTTCATCCTTGTTATTGAGGATGGCTTCGCTGAAGCCCGACTCCCATACAAAGAACAGGGGGTAACACCCCGCCTGCAGGTAAGTGTCGGTCAGCGGCGCAACAATCTTGTCCAGTGCGTACTGTCGAGCGTTCAATCCACCATGAAAATGAATGAGCAGACCCTGTTCAGGGCGCTGTCCGGCTGCTCGAGAAAGTATCTTTTCTACCGCCTCGAAGGGGCTGCGTGGCGGCAGGCCAAGCAGGCCATTGGCGGATACAAGATAGTGATCGGGATTCGCGGTCGCAGTCGGTACCGGCATCGTCAGGCCCCTCCGTTGGTTGTCAGGCAGTCCGTTCAATCAGCTCATCGCACACAAAGAACTTCACCTGTGTTCACGCCCTGAGCGCCTCGCAACAGGCGAGTAGAAAGAGCGTAGATCGACTTGCCGAGCTAGCAAGCCTTTTGCCATCTCTTAAACTGCAGGCACCGGTTTTCACTCACTGAGCTCAGCTGATGGATATGCCACAGCCACATGCCGCTGAACCCTCACAGGAGCCCTGTATGGACTTGAAAAAATACCGCGACGCTTACGTCTATCCGATGGTGGGGCTTGGCGGTTGCCTGTCGGCGCCTCGCCCCCTGGCGTTCACCACCTCCCATGCGCTGGAAGCGCATCACGCCCGGTTGCTTGGGTCCGATCAGGACGAGGAGGTATTGATGGGCTATTTGAGCACACTGTATTGGGGCCACTATTCAGGTACCAACGGCAAGCACAACCCCGGCCGGGCATTAGCCAAAGTTGGAGCGGCGGTCAACGGCTACCTGATCCAGCGCAACGGACAGACCTATCGGGCAAAGGGCCTGGCGGATTTCGGCCACAACAATGCCGCCACTGTCATCAGAGAAGCCAAGCGGCTTCTGGTCGCCCATCTGTATGGCCAGGCGATAAGCACTCTCAACGCGCTGCCGCAGCTGGGCGTCGCGTTCGCCTCCAAGGTTGCAGCATTCCTGGCCCCTCACACCTGCGCAGTAATTGACTCGGTCATTGCGACCAAATACCCGGTCTACGACTTCAGGCTCCGTGGCAAATACGTGAGCAATGCGAAAAGCAACTTCGAGTGCTACCAGCATTACTGCTTGACGCTCATCGCCCAGGCCCAGGCCCAGAACGCCCTGGGGCAGAGCGCTCACTGGCGGGACCACGACGGCACGCTCTACCGCTGGCGGGCAGTGGATGTCGAGCGGGCCCTGTACAGTCAATAAAGCCCATGCCCGGGTTGACAGCCCTGCCAGCGGGGTCAGGCATTCGTCGCGCGCCCCTACAAGCGAATGCCGCTCAGGGCAATTCGGCGCTCAGCGGGTCACGAACCAGTCGCGCGCTGCCAGGCACAGCCCAAACCCGACCCCGGCCACCAGCGCTGCCCCGAGCAGCGCCGGGCCGACACTCATCAGCAGCGAGATGGCCAGCGGCAGCCCCACCGCCACCGCCAGCGCATTGAACATCAGCGACCAGCCCAGCACCTTGCCGGTGCCGGCGCCCGCGCGGCCGACCAGCACCGCCA
This sequence comes from Pseudomonas fakonensis, assembly GCF_019139895.1. Lineage (GTDB taxonomy): Bacteria > Pseudomonadota > Gammaproteobacteria > Pseudomonadales > Pseudomonadaceae > Aquipseudomonas > Aquipseudomonas fakonensis. The sequence goes on from NZ_CP077076.1 coordinate 4,111,008, forward strand.
AACCCGCCGGCACCGCCAACCCCAGCGCCAGCCCCCAGGCACCCAGGCATAGCAGGCCGACAAGGAACGTACGCGGCAGCAGCACGAAGGCAACCACCGACAGGGCCAGCAGCAGCACCGCCAGCAGCACCTGGTCTTCGTCACGGCCGAGTCGGCGGCGTACCCAGCCCGCCGCAAGATTGCCCAGCGCCATACCCAGCACATAAGCCCAGGCCATCTTGCTGGCTTGCTGGGCAGTGAAATCCATATCGGCCATCAGCAACTGCCCCGAAACCATCAACCCAAGCGCACCCAGGCCGTGCCAGGCCGCCATGGCCAGCAGCGGCCGCACCCACAACCAGCGGCCGGATACGCCTGCCGTGGCCGCTGCCGGTTGCTGTGCAGGCTCCTGCGGCACGCCACGTGCAGCCAGCAGCATGGCACCCAGGCAGGCAGCGCTGAGCAGCACCAGCGGGCCGCGCCAGCCCAGTGGCTGCGCCAGCATGCCGGTGAGCATCGGCCCGAGCTTGCTGCCAAGGGTCAGGCCCAGGACCACCAGCCCGAAAGCCGCCACCCGCTTCGCCGGCGCCAGTTGGTCAGCGACGATGGCCAGCAGCGCAGGCAGGATGGCCGCCGCCGCAATGCCCGCCATTACCCGCGAGGCAATGGCCAGCCCCAAATAGGATGTACAGGCCATGGCCAAGGTGCTGGCCGCAAGCATGACCAGCGCCGGCAACAACAGCATCCTGCGCTGCACGCGATCGCAGCAATAACCCATCAGCGGCAGGGCCAGGGCAAATGCCAGGTTGTAGCTGGCACTCAGCGACCAGACCCCCTCCACGCTGGTATCGAAGACCTCGAGCAGCAAGCGCGTCATTGCCAATGGCATGGGCTCGACCATGCCGACCAGGCACGCGATCATCGCCAGTGGCAGGAGCAACTGATTGCTGCTGTGGGTGGTCTGGGGTAAAGCAGAAGCGGTTGGGTTCATGCAGTGCGTCCTTGCGCAAGGGCAGAAGTAGAGCCAATTGCCGTTATCGGCAGGTTGGCGGTAAAGATAAACCTGCCCAAGCTTTTGCCCGTTTTATTCAGCCCTTACTGCCCGCCCGCCAGGCTTGCCTGCATCTGCCTGGCCTGCTCGCGCAGTGCTGCGCAGAACGGTTGCGTCACTGCCGACGCCGGCCGGTGCTCAGGGCGAATCAACATCACCCGGTACGGCACCGACACACTCAGGCGGCGCATCAGCAGCCCACCCTGCCCCGCCTCCAAGCCGCTCAACGGGTTGATGATCGCCACACCCAGCCCCTGGCGCACCATGGCGCACACCGAGGCCGCACTGGTGGTTTCGATCACCGTGCGGCGGTTCACCCCGGCGGCGCGAAAGTGCTGGTCAAGCTGCTGGCGGTAGGTGTCGAGGCTGGCCAGGTTGATGAAGTCGACTTCATCGAAGTCACTTAGCGCCAGCACCGGCTTGGCCTGCAGCGGGTGGCCCTGGGGCAGCACGCAGACCATGTCGGCGCTGAACAGCAACTCGCCCACCGCGCCGCGGGGAACCTGCTCCACTTCGGTCAGGCCCAGGTCGTGCTGCTGGGCCACCAGCGATTCTTCCAGCAGCGGCGACTCCTGTGCGGTGATGCTCACGCTGACCCCGCGGTGCTGCTGGTGAAAGCGCTGGCAGGCCTTGGGCAGCAAGGTTTGCGAGAACAGCGGCAGGCAGGTTATGGCCAGCCGGCCATGCTCGAAGTTGCGGATGGCCTGGGCGAAGCGGTCGATGCGCTCCAGGCCAACGAAGGCGCGCTCCACCTCGTCGATCAGCAGCAGAGCCTGGGCAGTGGGCACCAGGCGCCCGCCTTCGCGCTCGAACAGGTTCAGCCCGGTAACCTGCTCCATGCGCGCCAGCTCGCGGCTGACGGTGGGTTGCGAGGTGAACAGCAGGCGTGCAGCGCCGGTGACGCTGCCGGCGGCCATGATGGCGCGGAAGATTTCGAGGTGGCGCAGGGTGAGGTTCATGGACATTGGCCGACAAAGGTTTATGGCAGGGGCAAATGAAACAGGCTTACCCGTGAGCGATCCCCGTGGGAAGCGGCCTTGTGTCGCGATTGGGCTGCGCAGCAGCCCCGGCGATTTTGCATGATGCCGAGCCCCTGGGGCCGCTACGCGCCCCAATCGCGGCACAAGGCCGCTTCCCACGGGGATCGCGCCAGCTTTCAAACATTCAGCTCCCACGTGCCCCACACATGGACACATATCAAATATGAATCGCTAAGCTAAAAATAGCTATTTTTATGGATCCAACAATTACCTCATGCTCGGCGCATCCACTCACAGGACCGCCCCATGACCTTCCCCCTGCTCGCCAACGCCATCCGCCAACACGGCTCGCCCCTGTGGGCCTACGACGCGCACACCATCAACCAGCGCATCGACCAGCTGCTGCAGCACTTCGACACCGTGCGCTTTGCGCAAAAGGCCAACCCCAACCTGCACGTGCTGCGCCTGATCCGCGAACGCGGGCTGGTGCTGGATGCGGTGTCGCTGGGTGAAATGGAACGCGCCTTCGCCGCCGGGGCCCAGGTAGGCGGCGAGCACGCAGGCGTGGTGCTGACCTGTGACGTACTGGACCAGCCGACCCTGGCGCGGGTGGTCGAGACCGGCATCGAGGTCAACGCCGGCTCCATCGACATGCTGCGCCAGCTGGGCGAACGCTCCCCCGGCCACCGCGTATGGCTGCGCATCAACCCGGGCTTCGGCCACGGCCACAGCCGCAAGACCAACACCGGCGGCGAGAACAGCAAGCACGGCATCTGGCACGAGCAACTGGACGAGGCCCTGGCCTGCATCCGCCAGTACGGCCTGCACCTGGTGGGCGTGCACATGCACATCGGCTCGGGGGTGGACTACCAGCACCTGGAGGCCGTGGCCAGCGCCATGGTCGGGCTGATCCGCCAGCTGGGCACCGATATCGAAGCCTTTTCCATCGGGGGCGGGCTGTCCACACCTTACCGCGACGGCGACCAGCCAGTTGACCTGGCCCGCTACGCCCGTACCTGGGCAGTGGCACGGGCGGAAGTCGAGGCCCTGCTCGGCCACCCCGTGCGCATGGAGATCGAACCGGGCCGCTACCTGGTAGCCGAGTGTGGTTACCTGGTGGCCGAGGTGCGTGCGGTCAAGCAGATGGGCGAGCGCCACTACATCCTGGTGGATGCCGGTTTCAACGACCTGATGCGCCCGGCCATGTACGGCGCCTACCACCGCATGAGCCTGTACGACGCCGACGGCCAGCCGCTGGCCGGTGCGCTGCAGCCGACCGTGGTGGCCGGGCCGCTGTGCGAGTCGGGCGATGTGTTCACCCAGAACGACCAGGAGCTGACCCCGCAAGACCTGCCCCCGGCCAAGGTCGGTGACCTGCTGGTGATACACGATGCCGGCGCCTATGGCGCGTCGATGTCGTCGAACTACAACAGCCGCCCGCTGCTGCCGGAGTTCCTCATCGAGCAAGGCAACCTGCGCATGATCCGCCGCCGCCAGACCGTGCAGGAGCTGCTGGCGCTGGAGCTGGATATCTGACAACCGCGCCCACCTGTAGGAGCCGGCTTGCCGGCGATCACCGGCAAAGCCGGTGCCATCCACCGCGGCGCCTGCATCGCCGGCAAGCCGGCTCCTACAGGGATCGCATCACCTCGCAGTATGGCGCAGGAGCGAAGCTTTTGGAGTACCGCTGTACGAAGAACAATAGCCAAACCTATACAAGCACAGCACAAGCTCCAAAGCGGTAACCTTGGATGGAGGCTGCACTTGCAAAGTTTGAAATTAATGCACCCTCTACAGCCGCTGATTCGCTAACTTTGGAAGCACATCACTGATGAAAGTACGGTCACTAGAGGCCAAAATTTTCTCATACGGTCGAAAAGTAGCACCCCGGCAGTTGAAAATTACAGCTCTTGGGTCCACCTCAAAGTCTGAGTGGATGACTCCATGCAAGGTATACTCAGCCAAGACACCAAGACAGTTATTTGCCATCCCCTTTTCAATGCTAGCCACATTCCTCACTAAAAAATCATTCAATTGCTGCGAGTGCTCGCGCTGAAGCACACTTGCGTCAGGTGCAACACCTATCTTACTTCCCGCATTAATAATGTCTGTAAGATTTACTGCAACCATGCCTCTAGACCTGCTCGACTTATCCTGAGCCAAACGAAGCTTAATTTGCTTATTTGCATCAGCCACGCGCTTTGGCAGCTTATCCAGAGAGCGAACGCGTTTAGCCTCAACGTAGAGCTTACGACCATCTACATGTGCCACAATGTCAGCAATCTGGTTAAGGGAAACTTCATAGCCAGCCGCTATGAGTCTTGAAGCAACAGACAGCTCAAAAAGAAAGTCTCTTGCAGGATCTTGTGCGGCGACATTTCGATAGGCTTGACCAGAAGTCACTTTCTTCAAGGTATCAACATACTGCACAGAGTCGAGGCTCAATAGGGATTTCCAAACCCTCACAAGATCATGCAATTCGCCATGGGCGTTCAAATAATCTCGGAAAGCTGAATTTTCATCCTGCTTTCGCGAAGATCCTTTATAGTCTAGCTGGGAAATGTATTTATGATACCTGTCCGCTGAGGTTGAGACACCTAGCGATCTCAACCACTCCACTGCCGCCCTTGACTCTGACTGGAACTCCTCACCAGGCTTCTCAAAAATATCGTACGGCACACCAACAATATTGAAACCAGTCATCCAAGACAATTCCACTTATGAAAAGCTCATTATCGCTCACCACTAGGGGCAACGCAAGCTTCCACAAGCTCCAACATCACACCGCAGACACCACGCGCCTACCAAGCCTCGACAACATCATCGAAACATCCCTTAACATAAATATTAGTCAAAAAACAGATCCAACTAAAGCACAAAAATACTCCCAACGCACCAGCCGCCAAAAAGTGCTAAAACACCAACAACAAGCAGCATCAAATCCGAAACCCCTGCATTTAAAACAGGATATAAAAACCGAAAAAAACCGATAGTCTTTTCACTTCTGACGACCTTCTAAACATCCAAAAACCCATACCTCGCGGACCATGCATTATCAGTTATCGCCATTATCGAATCATCTTAAAATTTCAATAAATAATTAACAACTTTCATATGGCGGGCGCCACCAACCGGTACCCCACCCCCGCCTCGGTGATGATGAACCTGGGCGCGGTGGGGTCATCCCCCAGCTTCTGGCGCAAATGCCCCACCACGATGCGCAGGTAGTGCGTATCGTCCACATGGGTCGGCCCCCAGATATCCTTGAGCAGTTGCTGCTGGGTAATCACCCGCCCGGGGTGCCCGGCCAGTTGCGCCAGTAACGCATACTCCTTGCGCGTGAGCGCCACCTCGGCGCCATCAAGGGTCACCTTGCGAAAGGCAAAATCCACCACCAGCGGCCCGAAGCTCGCCGCCGCAACCACATTGCCCACCTGCGGCACCTGGCGCAGCAACGCCCGCACCCGGGCCAGAAACTCCTGGATGCCGAACGGCTTGGTCACGTAGTCGTTGGCGCCGCCATCCAGCGCATCGACCTTCTGCACCTCGCTGGCCCGCACCGACAGCACCAGCACCGGCACCGCACTCCACTCGCGCAGCTCGCGCAGCACCTGCTGGCCGTCCATGTCCGGCAGGCCGAGGTCGAGCACCACCAAATCCGGCTTGCCCAGCGCGGCCTGGGCCAGGCCCTCGCCGCCGGTGGCGGCCTCCAGCACTTTGTAGCCCTGGGATACCAGGCTGATGCGCAGGAACTTGCGGATCTGCGGCTCGTCGTCGATCACCAGCAGGGTGGCGGCTTGGCTCATGGGGCTTCACTTTCGGGGGCGGGTTGGGTGGGCAGCGGCAAGCATAGAGTGATGCAGGTGCCCTGGCCATCGATGCCCTCACCCACCAGGATGCGCCCGCCATGGGCACCGATCATGCCCTGGCAGATCGCCAGGCCCAGGCCAGTGCCCTGGCCGCCCCGATCACCCCGGGCGGCGGTGTAGAACATGTCGAAGATCTTCTCGCGCTCGGCCAGCGGAATACCGGGGCCCTGGTCACTGACGGCCAGGTGCAGTTGCTCGTCCTGCACCGATACCCGCAATTCCAAACGCCCCTGGGCGGGCGAAAAGCGCGCGGCGTTTTCCAGCACATTGACCAGTGCCTGCTCGATCAGCGCGGCGTGCACATACAACAGCGGCAACTCGGCGGGCACCTGGGTGCTGACCTGCAATGGCTGCAGCACGGCCCGCAAGCGGTGCACCGCGCTACCGACGATATCGGCCGGGGCCACCCAGTCGCGGGCCAGCTTCAGGCCGCCATGGCCGAGGCGGGTCATGTCCAGCAGGTTCTGGATGTAACGGTCCAGGCGCTCGGCTTCGTCGCGGGTGCCTTCGAGCAGTTCGCGGCGGTCGTCGGCGGGGATCGCCTCGCCCAGTGCCAGCAGGCTGTCGATGCTGCCACGCATGGCGGTCAGCGGGGTGCGCAGGTCGTGGGACACCGAGGCCAGCAGCGCACTGCGCAACTGCTCGGTTTCACCATGCAGGCGCGCGGCCTCCAGCTGCTCGCCCAGGCGTGCCCGGGCCAGGGCCTGGGCCAGCGGCTGGGCCAGGGCCATCAGCAGACGCCGGCGCTGGGCACTGAGTGCTTCGCCGTCGCTCGGGCGCACACCCAGCAGGGCCAGGGGCTGCTCTTCGACAGCCAGCGGCCACCACCACCAGCGCCCGTGGGGCAAGGTGTCACTGCCAAAGCCTGCGGCCTGGCCATGCTGCCAGGCCCACTCGGCGGCGGCACGCTCGTTGTCGGTGAAGGCTGGCGAGTGGCCGCCGGCCACCTGCAACAGGCCGTCGCCACTGCGCTCGAGCAAGCACACCTGCACGCCCTGCCAGCCGTCCAGATGCTGGCCGGCAGCACTGAACACCGCCTGGCGGTCGGTGGCCACGGTCAGCCGGCGCGACAGGTCGAGCAACTGATTGGTCTGCGCCTGGGTTTCGCGCAGGGCCTGCAACTGGCGGCGCTGGCGGGCGGCCAGGTTGCCGGTGAGCGCGGCCATCAGCAGGAAGAACACCAAGGTCAGCACGTCCTCTTCACGCTGGATGCTCAGCGAGAAGTTCGGCGGGATGAATAGAAAGTCATAGGCCAGAAACGACAGCGCCGCACAGGCCAGCGCCGGCCCCAGGCTGCTGCGCACCGCCACCAGCAGCACCGCAGCGAGAAACACCAGCGAGATATTGGGCAGCGCCAGCACGCTGGAGACCGCCCATGCCAAGCCCGCCGCCAGCACCGTGGCGAACAGCGCCAGCAGGTAGTGGCGCCACACCCACACGCGCTTGACGGCTGCCCGCGCAGCAGGCGTCTCGGCGTCACGGTCGAGCACGTTGACTTCCAGGCCATGGCTTTCGCGCAGCAGCCGTGCGGCCACGCCCGCGCCGAACAGGCGCCGGCGCAGCAGGTCGCGGGACTGCCCCACCAGCACCAGGCTGGCACGGCGCTCGGCAGCGTGCTGAATCAACGTACGCGCCACTTCGCCAGCGCGCAGCAGCACCACCTCGCCGCCCAGGCGCTCGGCCAGTTGCTGGGCCGCCTGCAAGCGATGGCGGGCAGTTTCGTCGCGCAGCCGGCCGTTGTCCACGTGCACCACGCTCCACGGCAGGTGTCGGCGCTGGGCCACGCGGCAGGCGTGGCGCACCAGGCGCTCGGCCTGCTCGTCGCCGTCGATGCCCACCAGCAACCGGCCACGCAGGGCCGGGGCTTCCTGGCCGCGCTGGCGGTAGCCGCTGGCAAGGTCGGCGTCCACCTGGGCGGCGGCGGTGTGCATGGCCAGCTCGCGCAGGGCATTGAGGTTGGTCTGCGAGAAGAACGCATCGATGGCCGCGCGGGCCTGCTCGGGCACGTACACCTTGCCCTCGCGCAGGCGCTCCAGCAGCTCGCGCGGCGGCAGGTCGATCAGCACCAGCTCGAAGGCTTCCTGCAGTACCCAGTCGGGCAAGGTTTCGCGCACCTGCACGCCGGTGATGTCGCGCACCTTGTCGTTGAGGCTTTCCAGATGTTGGACGTTGACCGTGGTGTACACGTCGATGCCGGCGGCCAGCAGCTCCTGCACGTCCTGCCAGCGCTTGGCGTGGCGGCTGCCGGGGGCGTTGCTGTGGGCCAGCTCGTCCACCAGCACCAAGGGCGGGGCGGCCTCGAGCAGGCCATCGAGGTCCATTTCTTCGAGCTGCACGCCGCGGTACTCGCTGCGCAGCAGCGGTTGCTGTGGCAGGCCGCCGAGCAGGGCTTCGGTTTCGCTGCGGCCATGGGTCTCGACCACCCCGGCAACCAATTGCACGCCCTGGCGCTGCTGGGCGTGGGCGGCCTGGAGCATGGCGAAGGTCTTGCCGACCCCGGGGGCGGCGCCGAGGAACACCTTGAGCCGGCCACGGCCTTCGCGCGGCAGGCCGGCCAACAGGGCGTCGGCGCGGGTGGGGTTGCTCATGTTTGATCCTTAGTTCTGGGCAATCTCGCGGTCCCTGTAGGAGCGGCCTTGCCGGGGCGCCGGACCGGCCGGAAAGGGCTGCAAAGCAGCCCCGGCAATTTCAGCAATGCCGCTGAAATCCTGGGGCCGCTGCGCGACCCTTTCCGGCCGGTCCGGCGCCCCGGCAAGGCCGCTCCTACACGGGCATTATCAGTGCCCGGCCAGGGGCGCCAACCGCTCCAGCGCCTGGTTCAGCGCCAGCACGTTGACCACCGGCGGCCCGATCAGTGGGTGCAGCGTGGCCTCATCCACCAGGTCTTGCAAGCGCGCTTCGCTCACTTGCCGCGCGGCTGCCACACGGGGCAACTGGTAGGCGATGGCCTCTGGCGGCAGGTGCGGGTCCAGGCCGCTACCGGAGGTAGTCAGCAGGGCTTGGGGCACTGGGCCTTGCTGCGCCTGGTACAGGCTTGCGGCATCACCCTTGACCCGCTCGGCCAGCGCCGGGTTGCTCGGCGCCAGGTTGCTCGCGCCGCTGGCCACGGTGGCGTAGGCACCGGCCGATGGCCGCGACTGGAACCAACCATCGCCCTTGAACTCCTGGGCGATCAGGGCCGAGCCACGCACCTGGCCGCGCTCGTCGCGCACCAGGCTGCCGTTGGCTTGTTCGGGGAAGGCCAGCTGGGCGATGCCGGTCACCGCCAGGGGGTACAGCGCGCCGGTGACCAGGGTCATCAGCAAGACCAGGCTCAGGGCCGGGCGTACATAGGTGCTCATGGTGTCTCTCCTTCAGACCAGGTGCAGGGCATTGAGCACGACGTCGATCAGCTTGATCCCGGCAAACGGCACGACGATGCCGCCCAGGCCGTAGATCAGCAGGTTGCGCCGCAGCAGGTGGGCGGCGCTGGCGGCCTGCACCCGTACCCCGCGCAACGCCAGGGGGATCAGCACGATGATGATCAGCGCGTTGAACACGATGGCCGACAGAATCGCGCTCTGCGGGCTGGCCAGGTGCATCAGGTTGAGCACCCCCAGCTGCGGGTAAATGGCCGCAAACAGTGCCGGCAGGATGGCAAAGTACTTGGCCACATCGTTGGCAATGGAGAAGGTGGTCAGGGCGCCACGGGTGACCAGCAGCTCCTTGCCCACCTGCACCACGTCCAGCAGTTTGGTCGGGTCGCTGTCCAGGTCGACCATGTTGGCGGCCTCGCGAGCGGCCTGGGTGCCGTCGTTCATGGCCATGCCCACGTCAGCCTGGGCCAGGGCCGGGGCGTCGTTGGCGCCGTCGCCGCACATGGCCACCAGGCGGCCGTCGTTCTGCTCCTGGCGGATGCGCGCCAGCTTCTTCTCGGGGGTGGCTTCGGCGAGCACGTCGTCCACCCCGGCCTCGGCGGCGATGGCAGCAGCGGTCAGCGGGTTGTCGCCGGTGACCATCACGGTGCGGATACCCAGCTTGCGCAGCTCGGCGAAGCGCTCGCGAATGCCGGGCTTGACCACGTCTTTGAGGTGAATCACGCCAAGCAGGCGCTTGTCGACGCACACCAGCAACGGCGTGCCACCGCTTTGGGCGATGCGCTCCACTTCACGGGCAAGGGGCACGGGCATTTCCAGGCGCTGCATGCCGACGAAGGCCAGCACCGCATCCACCGCGCCCTTGCGGTAGTTGCGCTGTTGCAGGTCGATGCCCGACAGGCGGGTTTCGGCGCTGAAGGCGATGGCCTCGTATTGCCCGGCAGAGGGCTCGACGAAGTCATGCAACTGGCGCAGAAACTCGACGATGGACTTGCCCTCGGCGGTGTCGTCGGCCAGCGACGCCAGCAAGGCGCCCTCCCCCAGCTCTTTCGCGGTGATGCCAGGGGCGGCGTGCAGGGCGCTGCAGCGGCGGTTGCCGAAGGTGATGGTGCCGGTCTTGTCGAGCATCAGTGTGTGTACATCGCCGGCCGCCTCCACCGCGCGGCCAGAGCGGGCAATCACGTTCAGCCGCACCAGGCGGTCCATGCCGGCGATACCGATGGCCGACAGCAGGCCGCCGATGGTGGTGGGGATCAGCGTCACCAGCAGCGCGGCCAGGAAGATCAGCGGCAGGCTGCCACCGACGAAGCGGGCGAACGGCTGCAGGGTGACCACCACGATCAGGAAGATCAGGGTCAGGCCGATCAGCAGGATGTCCAGGGCGATTTCGTTGGGGGTCTTCTGCCGCTTGGCGCCTTCAACCAGCGCGATCATGCGGTCCAGGGTCGACTCACCGGGGTTGCTGGTGATGCGGATCAGCAGCCAGTCGGACACCAGCCGGGTGTTGCCGGTGACGGCCGAGCGGTCGCCGCCGGACTCGCGGATCACCGGGGCGGACTCGCCGGTGATGGCCGCCTCGTTGACCGCAGCGATACCTTCGAGCACCTCGCCGTCGCCGGGGATCATCTCGCCGGCCACCACCCGCACCACGTCGTCCTTGCGCAGTTGGCCGGCAGCAACGGCCTCGAAGCTGCCGTCGGCGCTGCGCCGCTGGGCGGTGAGGCCCTGGCTGCCGGCCTTGAGGCTGTCGGCGCGGGCCTTGCCGCGCCCTTCGGCCAGGGCTTCGGCGAAGTTGGCAAACAGCACGGTGAACCACAGCCACAGGGCGATCTGCACCGCCACGCCGGTGCTTACGCCGCTCTCGGGGTCCAGGCACAGCACGGTGGTCAGCAGCGCGGTCAGGGCCACCACCAGCATCACCGGCGAGCGTTTGAGCTGGCGCGGGTCAAGCTTGACGAAGGCTTGCAGCAGCGCCGGGCGCCACAGGGCGGCGAAGCGGGTCTGGTCCTTGGCGCTTTGCGGCGCGTTCACTTCAGGAATGGGCATGTTCATGGTGTATTCCTCAGAAACCCAGGCTCAGGTGTTCGGCGATCGGCCCCAGGGCCAGGGTCGGCAGGAAGGTCAGGCCGCCCACCAGCAGGATGGTCACCAGCAACAGGCCGGTAAACAGCGGGCCGTGGGTGGGGAAGCTGTTGAGCCCCTGGGGCGCGCTCTTTTTCGCCGCAAGGCTGCCGGCCAGGGCCAGCACCGGCAGGATGTAGCCGAAGCGGCCGATGAGCATGGCCAGGGCGATCATGATGTTGTGGAACGGGGTGTTGGCACCGAAGCCGGCGAAGGCCGAGCCGTTGTTGGCGGCGCCCGAGGTGTAGGCGTACAGCAACTGGCTGAAGCCATGGGCGCCGGGGTTGCTCACCGCTCCGGCAGGCCCTGGCAGGCTGGCCGCAATGGCGCCGAGCACCAGCACGCCCACCGGCATCACCAGCAGGGTGGCCACCAGCAGTTGCACCTCGCGGGCCTGCAGCTTCTTGCCCAGGTATTCAGGGGTGCGGCCGATCATCAGCCCCGCCAGGAATACCGCGATCAGCACGAACACCAGCATGCCGTACAGGCCTGCGCCGACACCGCCGAAGATCACCTCGCCAACCATCATGTTGACCATGGCCACCATGCCGGTCAGCGGGTTGAGGCTGTCGTGCATGGCGTTGACCGAGCCGTTGGAGGCGGCGGTGGTGGTCACCGTCCACAGCACTGAGGCTGTGGTACCGAAGCGGCTCTCCTTGCCTTCGAGCGGCGGGCCTTGCTGTACCTGGGCGCTGTCGAGCGCCGGGTTGGGCTGGTATTCGGCCCACAGCGCGGTGCCGCCGCCAATCAGGAACAGCGCCAGCATGCAGGCGATGATCGCGCGGCTTTGGCGCAGGTCCTTGACGTAGTGGCCGAAGGTGAACACCAGGGCCACCGGGATGAGGATGATCGACACCACCTCGAACAGGTTGCTCCAGGCCGTGGGGTTTTCGAACGGGTGCGCCGAGTTGACGCCGAAGAAGCCGCCGCCGTTGGTGCCCAGTTGCTTGATGGCGATCTGGCTGGCGGCCGGGCCCAGCGGGATGGGCTGATTGGCGCCTTGCAGGGTGATGGCGTGGGCGTAGTCGGCGAAGGTTTGCGGCACACCCTGCCACACCAGCAGCAGCGCCAGCAGCAGGCACAGCGGCAGCAGCCCATAGAGGGTGGCGCGGGTCAGGTCGACCCAGAAGTTGCCAAGGCCGGTGGTGCTGCGCCGGGCGATACCGCGGCACAGGGCGACCAACACGGCAAGGCCGGTGGCGGCGCTGACGAAGTTCTGTACGGTCAGGCCGAGCATCTGGCTCAGGTAGCTGAGCGAGGCTTCGCCGCTGTAAGCCTGCCAGTTGGTGTTGGTCATGAAGCTGACGGCGGTGTTGAACGCCAGCGACCATTCCTGGCCGGGCAGGTGCTGGGGGTTCAGCGGCAGGCTGCCTTGTAGCAGCAGCACGGCGAACAGCAGCGCGAAACCTGCCAGGTTGAAGGCCAGCAGGGCCAGGGTGTACTGCTTCCAGTTGTGCTGCTGCTCGCTGTTGACCCCGGCCAGGCGGTAGCAGCCGCGCTCCACCGGGCCGAGCAGCGGGGTCAGCCAGGTGCGCTGGCCTTCCATGACTTTGTAGTAGAAGCGCCCGAGCCAGGGCGCCGGCAGCAGCACGATGGCGAAGAACGCCAGCAGCAACAGGTAGTCGTAACTGTGCATGGCTGCCCCTTAGCTGCGATCGGCGCGCAGCAGCGCTACCAGCAGGTAAATCGCCAATGCCACTGCCAGTAGCAGTGACAGCCCGTCGAGCATGTACATGAGGTGATCTCCCTTGGTTCGGCTTGTGGGCCGCTTTGGGGGGATTGTCTTGGGGGGTAAAGGGGCGAGATGGGGGTGGGGTGGGGCGTAAAGAGGGCGTAAAGGTTTTGGGTTCGGGTTCGGGTTCGGGTTCGGGTTCGGGTTCGGGTTCGGGTTCGGGTTCGGGTTCGGGTTCGGGGCTTATGGTGATTGCTTTTGGAGATATATGCGCATTCATTGACGATGCGCGCTTTTCGTCACCTTTCCGCCCTTACGGCGGGTCACTTTTTGTCAAACGCGACAAAAAGTAACCAAAAAACGCTGGCTCCCATCATCCGGCCCCCTACGCTGCGCTTCGGGGGTTCCCTCGCTCCGGGCTTGCTCCGGAGGTACGCGCCGACGGGCCGTCCCTGGCCCGATCGGCGCTCGACCGGCATCCATGCCGGTCGCCCTCCTACGCAATCCCTACGCTCGGCCTCCTGAAGTCGCGATTTGTGTTGCCTGGGCTATCGCGCGCTTAGAAGCAAGATCAAGAGCCAGATCAAGAGCCAGATCAAGAGCCAGATCAAGAGCCAGATCAAGAGCCAGATCAAGAGCCAGATCAAGAGCCAGATCAAGAGCTGGGATGTTGGTTTTATTGTTATTGATGTGTTGTTTTTTCTGACGCAATCGCGGGGCAAGCCCGCTCCCACGTTAGTTGTGCGTACCAAATTCAAGCGTGGGAGCGGACTTGCCCCGCGATTCAATCCTGAGTTCCCACGGTGGCAACTAGCGACCGAGCTGCGTACTGATAGGCGCCGCCCCTAACTTCGCGACTTCAGGAGGCCGAACGCAGGGATTGCGTAGGGGGGCGACCGGCATGGATGCCGGTCGAGCGCCGATCGGGCCAGGGACGGCCCGTCGGCGCGTACCCCCGGAGCAAGCCCGGAGTGAGGGAACCCCGGAGCGAAGCGCAGGGGCCGTATGAATGGAGCGAGGATTTTTTGGTGACTTTTTGATCCCTCAAAAAGTTACCCGCCGTAAGGGCGGAAAGGTGAATTAGCGTCACTACAAATAATGAATGCGCATACAACTTTCAAAACAAACAAACAAACAAACAAACAAACAAACAAACAAACCACAGCATACCCCCAATATATAAATCACCCACAAGCCCCCAATCGCCAGCAAGCCAACGCCCCACAAAATCCCCTCACCCCCAACAAATACCAATAAAAGCAATTCTCATTTGTGCTACCGTGCCGCCTCGTCATCGTCAGCCCGCCAGGCCCCCACCATGTCCAGCTCAGATCTCAAGGCCCTCTACCTGGCCCATCGCGAGGAAATCCAGGCCTACCTGGACCGCCACCTGCGTTGCAAGGAAACCGCCGCCGACCTGACCCAGGACACCTTCATCCGCCTAGGCGAACAACTCGGCCGCAGCCGCATCGAGAACGTACGCGCCTACCTGTTCTCCAGCGCCCGCAACCTGTTCATCGACCACACCCGCCGCCAGCAGCACCGCAAAAGCGAACCGCTGGACAGCGAAGAGGCGACCGCCGCCGTCCAACCCAGCGTCACCCTCGAGCAGGCCGCCATCGCCAACCAGCAACTGGCCGCGCTCAACCAAGTCATCCAGAATATGCCCGCCCCCTGCCGCGAGGTGTTCCTGATGGTGCGTGTCGAAGGCATGACCTACGTCGATATCGGCGAGCGCCTGGGCATCTCGCCCAAGACCGCCTACAGCCGCATGGTCAAGGCCCTGGAGCTGCTGAAAAAAGGCATGCCCCGGTGAACTGCCCGCACAGCCCAGAGCCCATGAACAGCCAATCGCCCCTGCTCGACCCCGCCACTGGCGATGACATCGGCTACCAGGCCAACGCCTGGTTCGCCCTGCTGCACGGTGGCGCGCCCAGCGCGCAACAACGTGACGCCTGGGCCGCCTGGATGGCGGCCGATACGCGCCACGCCGAGGCCTACGCCGAGCTTGAGCAGTTGTGGGCGCTCTCTGCATTGCTCAAACCCCAACCCGTTACCGCGGCGCCGGCAGCGCCGCAACTGTCGCGCCGACGCTTCGTCAGCATGGGCCTGGCGGCTGGCGTCGCGGCGCTGGCCGCCGGCACCGGCACGCTGTGGCTCAAGGGCGTTGACGCACCGTTCGCCGACCTGCGCACTGCGGTGGGCGAACGGCGGGTGGTGCAACTGCCCGACGGCTCCACCCTGGAAATGGCCGGGCATACGGCACTGAACCTGGACTTCAGCGCCACCCGCCGCGCCGTCGAACTGCTGCACGGCCAGGCCTATTTCAGCGTGCGCCCAAGTGATGCCGGCGACTTCAGCATCAGCACCAAAGCCGGGCAACTGCGTACCGCCGAGGCCGAGTTCTGCCTTTCGTGCGAACACGCCGAGGCGCAGTTGGCGGTCAGCCGCAAGCAGGTGCAGGTACTGACGGCCAGCCAGCAGACCGAGCTGGGTGAAGGCCTGGCACTGCGCTTCAGCAAGGCGGCCACCGGCGACATTCAGCACGCCGAGCTTGAACAGGCGCTGGCCTGGCGCAGCGGGCGCCTGGTGTTCTTCAACGAACCACTGGCAACGGTGGTGGACGAGCTGCAGCGCTGGCGCCAGGGGCGGATTTTCATCATGGACAAGCAACTGGCCGCGCGCCGGGTCAGCCTGATCCTCAACCTGGAACACCCCGAACAGATGCTCGATGTACTGTCCCGCGCGCTGGCCGTGCGCACCACGCGCTACACCGAACTGGTCACCCTGCTCTACCCCGCCTGAAAATTTTTTACATCGCCATCAGACATTTCCACACCCCATGCGTCTTCAAGCGGACTGAGAGTTATTCGCATATCTGCATTTGCATGGGGCTCGCCTGAATGGCTACACGACACACGCCGTACACCACCCTCCATCCACGCTGGCAGCGCAACGCACTGAGCGCCGCGCTGGCCTGCACCTTGCTGGTGGGCATGCTGCCTGCGCAGGCGGCACCGGCCCAGGCGGCCAGTGCGCACAGGCTGGCGCTGAACATTCCGGCGCAACCCCTGCGCCAGGCACTGCTGGTGTTCAGCCAACAGTGCGGGCAGAACGTGCTGCTGGACGGCAATGTCGACGCCAGCCTGCGCAGCACCGCGGTGGTCGGCAGCTATTCCCCCGACGAGGCCCTGGCGCGCCTGCTGCAGGGCAGCGGCTACCGCTTCGCCCGCACCGATGCGGTAACCCTGTACCTGGTGCCGGTCGAAACCGGCGCCGGCAGCGAAGTGACCCTGGCCCCGACGCAAATCCAGTACCAGCTCGGCGACGCCGAGGCCTTGAGCCGCGGCTACCAGGGCAGGCCGGCCGCCAGCACCACGCGCCTGGGCCTGAGCCCGCAGGAAACCCCGCAGGCGGTGTCCACCGTGACCCGCGCACAGATCGACGACTTCAAGCTCAACAGCGTCAAGGACGCCCTGCGCAACGCCCCCACTGTCACCGTGGAGCAGTTCGAGACCGACCGTACCGCGTTCACTTCGCGCGGTTTTACCATCGACAACTTCGAATTCGACGGCATGGGCATGCCGTTTTCCTCGGGCGTGCTGCTGGGCGACCAGGACCTGGCCGAGTTCGAGCAAATCGATGTGCTGCACGGCGCCAACGGCCTGATGAGCGGCGCGGGCAACCCGTCGGCCACGGTCAACTTCGTGCGCAAGCGCCCTACCAAAGCGTTCCAGGCGCAGATCAACACCAGCGTCGGCTCGTGGGACAACCGCCGGGTGGACTTCGATGTCAGCGGCCCGTTGACCGACAACGGCAAGGTGCGCGGGCGCTTCATCTACGCCCACGACAAGGGCAACTCGTACCTGGACCGCTACAGCCACGAAATCAATGTCACCGCCGGCCTGCTGGCGTTCGACCTGAGCGACGCCGACACCCTCACCCTGGGTTTCTCGGAGCAGAAAAGCGACTCCAACGGCAGCACCTGGGGCGCCCTGCCGATGGCCGACTTCGCCGGCAACCCGATCCACTACAGCAGCCGCAGCGCCAGCATCGGCCAGCCCTGGACCTACTGGAACATCCACACCCAACGCGCCTTCGCCGAACTTGCCCACGACTTCGGCGACGGTTGGCACGGCAAGCTCACCGTGACCGGCACCAACCAGCATCAGGACACCCAGATGCTGTACGCCATCCCCTTCACCGCCGACGACGCATTCGCCTACATCAACCGCACCACCAGCACCGAGCACCAGCTCACCGGCGAGGCGCAGTTGTCTGGCCCGTTTGCCCTGTTCGGCCGCGAGCATGAACTGACCCTGGGCGCCAACTACGGCCGCAGCCGCCATGACGAGCGCGGCCATTACGCCAGCGCCAGCGGCAACCAGCTCGTCAACCTTGAAGACGCCCTGGCCGGCAACGTGCCGCTGCCGGCACTGACCTACACCGACGAGCTCAACACCCAGCACTTCACCGACCGGCAGAAGAGCGTCTACGCCGGGGCGCGCTTGAGCCTGAGCGACGACCTGCACTGGATCGCCGGTGCACGCATGCTCAGCGCCGACGGCGAAGGCATGGGCTACGGCTCGGCCCACGACACCCGGGTGCACGGCAAGGTTACGCCCTACACCGGGCTGGTCTATGACCTGACCGAGCAGTGGAGCCTGTACGCCAGCTGGACCGAGATCTTCAAACCGCAGTACCTGCGCAGCAGCGCAGGCGGGGTGATCGAGCCGCTGGAAGGCACCAGCAGCGAGGTGGGTATCAAGGGCAGCCTGCTCGACGAGCGCCTGAACGTCAGCGCTGCGCTGTTCAAGACCGAGCAGCAGAACGTGGCGGTGACCACCGGCCAGATCATCAACGGCCAGTACGCCTACCGCGGCGAGGACAACGACAGCCACGGCATCGAGCTTGAGGCCTCCGGCGAAGCGCTGCCGGGCCTGGACCTGGCGGCCGGCTACACCTACGTGCACATCGAGGACCACAACGGCGACAAGACCCGCCGCTACGTGCCCAGCCATACCCTGCGCGGCAGCCTGACCTACCGCCTGCCGGCGGCGCCCCAGGCCAAGGTGGGCACCCGGGTGCAGTGGCAGAGCGCGACCGAGGCCGACGGCAACCACCGGGTGCGCCAGGAGGCCTATGCACTGGTGGACCTGATGGGCAGCTACCAGTTCGACCAGCACTGGAGCGCGGCGCTGAACCTGAACAACGTGTTCGACCGCAAGTATCTGTTGTCGCTGTACCAGTCGGCGGGCTCCACCAACTTTGGTGCGCCGCGCAATCTGACTGCTTCAGTAACTTGGAAGTATTGAGGCTGGGATCAAGCCCGCTCCCACGGGTGATAGTGGGAGCGGCTGACTTATGCTGCCTGTAGCGGCCCTATCGCCGGCGAGCCGGCTCCTACAGTGGAACGCGTTGTTTTGGCTATCGCGAATACCTGTAGGAGCCGGCTTGCCAGCGATGGCGCCAGCCCAAACTACACATCAGCAACAAGGGGAACGCTGGACTCAACGCTGCGCCGAATGCCGGCTCCAGTCCAGCAGCAGGCTATACCCCACCGCCAGCAAAGTCGGCCCAATGAACAGCCCGATGAAGCCGAACGCCAGCAACCCACCGAACACCCCCAGCAGCACGATCACCAGCGGCAGGTTGCCGCCGCGGCTGATCAGGTAGGGCTTGAGCACGTTGTCCACGCCACTGATGACGAAGGTGCCCCAGATCCCCAGAAACACCGCCATGCCGTACTCGCCCTTCCACACCAGCCAACCGGTGGCCGGTACCCAGGCCAGCGGCGGGCCCATGGGGATCAGGCTGAGCATGAAGGTCACCAGGCCCAGCACGATGGCCCCGGGCACTCCAGCAATCAGGAAGCCGATCAGAGCCAGCAGGCCCTGGGCTGCAGCAGTGCCGATCACGCCATTGACTACCCGCTGCACAGTGCCGGCCACCAATTCGACGTAATACTCGGCGCGATCGCCCACCAGCCGCTGCAGCAGGCGCTGCACGAACGCCGCCAGGCGCGGGCCGTCGCGGTAGAAGAAGAACACGAACACCAGGCTCAGGGTGAGCTCCAGCACACCGCTGCCGATCTGTGCGCTGCGTGCCAGCAGCCAGTTGCCCACCTGGCCAAGGTACGGTTTGGCCGAGGCCAGCAAGGCCGCGCCCTGCTGGTCGAGGGATTGCCACCAACCGACCAGGCGCTCGCCGATGAAGGGTATGCCCGCTACCCAGGCCGGCGCATCGGGCAGGCCTTCGACCTGAATGTCACGCACAAAGGCGGTGGCATCGCGGATATGGTCGGCCAGGTTGAAACCCAGCCACACGAGCGGCAGCGCCACGATAAGGATCCAGGCCGTGGTCAGCAGGCTGGCGGCGAGGGTCTCGCGCCCACCCAGTAGGCGGGTCAGCAGGCGCATCAGCGGCCAGCTGGCGAAGGCCAGGATAGCGCCCCACAGCAACGCCGAGATGAACGGCGCCATCACCCACAGCGCCGCGCCGAGCAGCGCCAGCAGCAGGATCTGCACCAGCAGGCGGTCAGTGTTGGGCATGGGGCGCTCGCTCAACGGATCAGCTCCAGGTGCAGGCCATCGGTAGGTGCATCGCCCACTTCAAGTCGGGCGCTGCGCACGCCGGCCTTGATCAACTGCTCGCGCCAGGCCTCGGCGCCCTTGCCGCTGAGGCTGGCGCGCAGGGTGCTGTCGAGGTTGAGGCTGCGGGCCAGCAGCGCGGCCCAGTTATCCTGGGGTTGGGCAAGGTCGGGGTAGTCGAGCTTGCCGGTGTCACGCAGCTCGCGCAGCACCGTGGCAGCTGTAGGCAGGATGTCCCCCAGCGGGCTTTCGGCGACGAACTCCTCCACATGCAGGTAGGCGCGGCGGTTGCCACGGGTGACGCTGTACAGCGCCACCAGGGTGTCGGCTTCTTCAGCGGAGCGGCGCAGCAGGATGAACGCCTGTTGCTCGTCACCGCCATTGAGGCGGGCGTTGGCGAACACGTCATTGGCCCACAGGCTGGCTTCGCCGCAGTCGCGGCCCTGGCACCAGAACAGCGGGTAACCGCCGTCCTGCTGCAACGCCTCGCGGGCACTGGTGAAGGCTTCGCGCGCGCTGCGCTCGACCGGTAGCTCGTAGGTGACCGAACTGACCTGGCCACGGCTTTCGACCTTGTCTTCGACCCGCAGCCGGCCGCTGATCTTGCGCAGTGGGCCCATGGGGTAAACCCGCTCCTGGGCAACGGCTGGGCGCTGGTCGACCACTTTGGCGTCAACCGGAACGGGCAGGTTGCCGGCCCACAGTAGCGGGCTGGCGGCAGCGAGGCAGGCGGCGATGGCGCCGCGCAACAACGAAGGTGTGCTCATCGGCAGCCCTCGTGGCTGCGGGGCTTGGGTGCATGGATGTCTGGCATGTACATGGTTGTCTCCCTTTCAACCCGCCAAGCCTCGACACTTGCCCGGTGCAAGTCAAGGAAAGCCAAAGAAGCGATTGAAACAGTCTGCAACAAGGCTTGCGCCATGCTCGTCATTCAGGTGCAGGTGATGGCCACCCGGCAACAGCACCTGCTGGAAGGGTAGCTGCTCCAGCAGCTGCGTGTGGCGCGCCAGCATGCCGTCGGCGGCCACCACCAGGCAGGCCGGGCACGTTACCCGGTGCACGAAGGCCATGGCCTGGGCCTGGGCCAGGCGCTGCGGCGAGGGCAGCGTCAGGCGGCTGTCGCTGCGCCAGCTGTAGCCACCGGGCACCGGCATCAGGCCGCGCCGGGCCAGCAGCTCGGCAGCCTCGCGGCTGACCGCCACCATGCCCTTCATGCGCGCCTCGACGCCTTCGTCCAGCGAGGTATAGACAGTCTTGCGCTTGCCATCCAGGCGCAGTTGCGCCTGCAGCGCCATACCCAAACGCTCGGCGGCGTCCTGCTCGGCTCCGGTGGGCGGGATCACGCCGTCGATCAGTGCCAGGTGGCTGACTCGGTCGGGCAAGGCGCCCGCCAGTTGTACCGAAATGATCGCCCCCAGCGAATGCCCCAACAGGCCGAAGCGCTGCCAGCCCAACTGCTCGGCGACCCGCAGCACGTCATGGGCGTAGTCGGCCAGGGCGTAGCCGGCGCCAGGTGGGCGATGCTCGGAGTAACCATGCCCGGCCAGGTCGAGGGCAACAATGCGCAAGCCCTTCAGTTGCGGCGCCAGCCGGGCGAAGCTGTTGGCATTGTCGAGCCAGCCGTGCAGGGCGATCACCGGCAGGCCGTCGGCGGGGCCGAACAGGTGCGCGGCCAGCTCGATATGGCCCAGCGCCAGGCGCACTTCCTCCACTTGCGGGCTCATGCCTGCCCCCAGCGGTCGAACAGGCCCTTGAGCAGGCTGGCGGTATCCAGCGGCCGCTCCAGCGGGAACATGTGCCCGCCCGGCAGGCTGTGGTACTCCCCCTGGGCCATGCCGCGCACGCCGAGGGCATGGTGGCGGCGGATCACCCGGCTGTGGGTGCCGCGCACTACCGCCAGCGGCACCTGCATCTGCCGCGGCGGCAAGGGACTGGCGTGCGGGATGCTGCGGTAGATGCTGATTTCGGTGGCCGGGTCGAAGCGCAGGCGCAGGCCGCCTTCGGCCTCCTCCAGCCCATGCTCCAGATAAGCTTCCAGGCATTCAGGGTCGAAATGGCGGAACAGGGTCTTGCCGGTGAAGTAACGCCGGGCGCTTTCCCGGTCGCTGAACACCTCGCGCCGGCCCAGGGTGCGGCCGGCCGGGGTGATGAGGTCGATGAACCCCCAGCGTTTGGCGGCCTGGATCAGCCACTGGTCGGCACGGGTCAGCACCGGCGAGTCGAGCATCACCACCCCGCGGTAGTACTGCGGGCAGCGCAGCGCCGCATGCAGGTGCAGCACACCGCCCAGCGAGTGCCCGACGCCCCACACCGGCGCCTGCTGCTGCGCAAGGTGATGCAGCAGTTCGTCCACCAGGTTCTGCCAGTTGTCGTTCACCGGAAAGCGCGGGTCATGGGCGTGCTGCGCCAGGTGCTGCACGGCGTAGTCCGGCGCCAGGGCGCTGAACAACTTGCCGTAGGTGGCCGAGGGGAAGCCGTTGGCGTGGGCGAAGAAGATCTGCTGCGACATGGCCGCCTGCTCTGCTCGGGGGAGTGATGGCCCATTGTCGGCAAGGCAAAGGGCGGCGGCAACGTTCGGAAAGGTCATCACCAACGGCGATCAGGTCAATCAGAACTTTCCGAAGCTGTCCATGGAGCGGCGCAGGCAGGCCTGCACATAGGCCAACTGATGCTCCAACGCCTCGCGTGCCAGGCGCTGGTCCTGGTACTCCAACTGCAGCCGGCGCAGCGCCAGGCAACTGGTTTGCAGCAGGTGCGCCATGCGCTGGCTGGCGTCCTGCAGGCGGCGCAGCTCTGCTTCACCATCGAACGAAGCATCTGCGACGGTACCCTGGCGCCCACGCACCGATGCCATCAGTTGGTACATCTTGGCATCGGCACTGTCACGCAACAGGCTGTACTCGGCAAACTCCAGCAGTTGATCGTCCTGAACCTTCTCCAGGGTGGGTTGCAGGTCAACCGAACACACCAGTTCCATCCATCGCCCGATCATGCCCATCTCCCCGAACGCCAGCGTCATCATGTGCTGGCGATAACGCTAGCAAGCCGGCTGAACGGGCTACAACTGGCAAAAATGTCAGTTGCGGGTTATTGCGAATGGTGGAGGGCGCGCAGGGTCATCAGCCCCGCCAGGGGCCATTCGCCCTCAAGCTGCGCCAGGCTGGCGGTACTCATGGGCGCCGGTTGCTGGCGATGGCCATGCTCCAGCAGGCTGACCAGCGAACCTACCAAGGGCTGGTGGCTGACCAGCAGTACCTGCTCGAGCCCCAACTGCTCAATCTCACTCAGCACCTGCTGCGGGTCGCTTTCCGGGGTCAGCCACGACACGGTGCGCACAGGCTCGGCGAAGCCCAGGGCATCGTGCACCAAGGCGGCCGTTTGCTGGGCGCGCACATAGGGGCTGGCGATGATCGCCTGCAGCGGCAGGCCGAGCAGGCGTGCGGCGCTGAACAGCACCTGCTCGCGGCCATGCTCGGTCAGGCGCCTTTCGGCGTCGGTGTTGGCCCGTGGCTGGGCTTCACCGTGGCGCAGCACCCACAGCTTCACAGCTTGGGCTCCTCGTCGCGCACCGGGTGCGGCGCCGGGGCCACGCTGTGGGGGGCCTCGCCTTCGGGGGCACGCGGGGCCGGCCAGTCGGCGAACGGCCAGGGCTTCTGCTCGCTGTGGAAGGTGCCGAAACGGCCGATCTGCGCCAGGTACTGGCTGAGGCTGTCACCGAAGTTCATCAGGCTGAGGCTGGGCGCGCCGTAGATCAGGCGGTAGATCAGTTGCACCAGCACCAGGCCTGCGAGCAGCAACTCGGCGAGTTGCCATACCACCAGGAACACCAGCATCCACAGCACCCGCAGGATGATCGACTCGCGCTGGGCGCTTTGCGGCGTATCGTTCATGTGTCGCTCCTTCGTTCAGTTGAAACCGCTGGTGGAAATGAAATCGACGTCGGTCTTGGGCTCGGCGCGCATCAGGTGCTCGATCACCTGGGCCAGAGTGCGGCCTTCGAAGAGGATGGCATGCAGGCCGGCCACCAGCGGCATGTACACGCCCACCTCTTGCGACTTGGCCTTGAGCACCTTGAGGGTGTTGACCCCTTCGGCCACCTCGCCCAGGCGGTTGACGGCCTCGTCCAGGGTCAGGCCCTGGCCCAGGGCGTGGCCTACCTGGTAGTTGCGGCTCTTGGGCGAGGAACAGGTGACGATCAGGTCGCCCACTCCGGCCAAACCGAGGAAGGTCATGGGGTTGGCGCCCTGGCTTACGGCAAAGCGGGTCATCTCGGCCAGCGCGCGGGTAATCAGCATGCTCTTGGTGTTCTCGCCCATGCCCAGGGCCACGGCCATGCCGGAAATGATCGCGTAGACGTTCTTCAGCGCGCCGCCCAGCTCGACGCCGAAGCGGTCGGCACTGGCATACACGCGGAAGGTGCGGCCGTGCAGCACAGCCTGTACCTGCTGGCACAGCGCTTCGTCTTCACTGGCCACCACCGTGGCGGTGAGGGCGTGCTCGGCGATCTCGCGGGCAAGGTTGGGGCCGGACAGCACGCCGATACGGGCCTTGGGCGCGATCTCTTCGAGGATCTGGCTCATCAGCTTGAAGCTGTGCGCCTCGATCCCCTTGGTCAGGCTCACCAGGCACTTGCCGCCCAGTAGCTCGGCATGGGGCGCCAGCACACTGCGCAGGGCGCTGGAGGGCAAGGCCACGAAGACCAGCTCGCTGCCCTGCAGCACCGGCAGCAGGTCGCTCACCGGCTCGACGCCATCGTGCAGGCGGATGCCCTTGAGGTAGCGCGGATTCTCACGGTTACTGCGCATCGCCTCGGCCTGGGCCGGGTCGCGCATCCACTGGCGCACGGGGTGGCCGTTTTCTGCCAGCAGGTTCGCCACGGCGGTGCCGAAGCTTCCGCCTCCAAGAACTGCAACAGGGTGCTGTTCAGTCATATCCAATCCGTTAACCAGTAAAAGTAAGTGGCGACCGGCGCATTATACGGGCCACATGCGACAGAACCAGTGCCTGCCTCATCCTGTAGGAGCCGGTTCGCCGGCGATCAGGGCGACACAGATTCGGTGCCAGGCCCGGCCCTATCGCCGGCAAGCCGGCTCCTACAGGTGATCACGCGGGTTGCGCTGGCAAAACCCGCGCGGTCGGTTAACATGCCTGATTCATTTTTGAAACAAGGTAGTACCGTGTTCCCTGGCACGCCCCCCTACCCTCGCCTGCTCCTGCTGACTGCCCTGCTCGGCGGGCCGGCCGTTGCCGACGACCTGTTCATCGACAACCAGGACCTGCCTCAGGTTCTGACCGCCACCCGCCTGAAACAATCCCCGGCCGCCGTGCCGGGCAGCATGACCGTGCTCGACAGCGAGCTGATCCGCGCCAGCGGCGCCCGTGACATCCCCGAGCTGCTGCGCCTGGTGCCGGGCATGATGATCGGCTACGGTGCCGGCAACCAGCCCACGGTCAACTACCACGGCAGCAACGTCAACGATGCCCGGCGCATGCAGGTGCTGATCGACGGCCGCTCGGTGTACCGCGCGGGCCTGGCCACGGTGGACTGGAGCGACATCCCGGTGGCGCTGGAAGATATCGAGCGCATCGAGGTGTTCCGCGGCCCCAATACGGTCAGCTACGGCGCCAACGCGCTGATGGCGGTGGTCAACATCCTCACCCGCAACCCGGCCGACAGCCACGGCACCCGTCTGAAGATGACCCGCGGCCAGGACGGCATCAATGACTACTACGTAAGCCACGGCCTGGGCTGGGATGGCGGCGACCTGCGCCTGTCGGTGTCGGGCCAGCAGGACGACGGCTTCGACGAAGACCAGTTCGGCCATGACTACCGCGACAGCCGCCGGCTCAACCGCATCAACCTCAATGCCATTCACTACCTTGCGCCAGACCAGACCCTGGAATGGCAACTGGCAGCCAAGGAAGGCAGCAACCAGCGCCCCTACACCTACCAGCCGGTGTTCGGCAACTACCGCGCCGGTAACGACGCCGACGTCAACGCCAAGGATTACGCAGGCTCGGTGCGCTGGAACATCGACTTCAACCCCGACCACAGCCTGTATGTGCAGGGTTCGGCGCAGCATTTCGACCGCCAGCAGGTGTGGCGGGCCTGTGATGCCGCCATCGCCTTCAGCCCCGAACTGACACGGCTGTGGCAGCTCAACTCGAACTATGCCGAGCAAGTTGCGCGCAACCTGTTTACCGGCAGCCCGCCAACCAGTAGCGACCCGGCGCTGAACGCCCTGCGCCAGGAAGTGTTGAACCAGTGGAATGCCGGCGGCAGCAACACCGTCTGCGGCAACGTCGACCAGAGCACCCGCGAAACCCGCTACGACCTGGAAGTGCAGGATACCCTGAGCCTGACGGACAGCCTGCGCCTGGTCAGCGGCATGAACTACCGCTACGACAAGGCCGACTCGCAGACCTACTTCAACGGCACCCTCGACGACCAGACCTGGCGCCTGTTCGGCCAGCTCGAATGGCGCGCCGACGAGCACTGGATCGTCCAGGGCGGCGCCATGTACGAAAAATCCCAGCTGTCGGGCAACTCGCTGACCCCGCGGGTGGCGGTGAACTACCTGATCACCCCGCGCCACGGCCTGCGCGCAGTGTACTCCGAGGCCATCCGCTCGCCGGACATGTTCGAGAACAACGTCAACTGGAGCTACACGGTAAAGAACCTGTCGCCCAACCTGTACGGCCTGCAGAACGCTGAATATTTCGTCAAGACCCGCGGCCCGGGCAACCTCGACCAGGAGCGCATGCGCTCGCGTGAACTCGGCTACAACGGCTACTTCAGCGACATCGACCTGAGCATGGACGTGAAGCTGTTCTACGACGAGATCACCGGCATGATCAGCGAGCCGTTGAAGAACAACCAGTACATCGCCAGCAACGCCAACAAGTCGCGCTTCAGCGGCAGCGAGGCGCAGTTCGACTGGCGCGTGAGCCGCCGAGACCGGCTGCGCCTGACCTATGCCTACGTCGACGCCTGGGCCAGCAACCCGGCCGACAGCCGCCTGACCGCCCGCAACAGCGGCTCGGCCGGCTGGCTGCGCGAATGGGGCGATGGCTGGTCGAGCGCGCTCTTCTATTACGGTGACGACGCGCTCAACGAGTATCGCTACGAGCGCATCGACCTGCGCCTGGCCAAGCGCTTCAAGGTGCAGGGCAGCAATCTGGAGCTGGCCGCGCTGTGGCAACAGCGCCTGGACGACGAACCCACCACGCTGGTGCAGAACCGCTACGACAGTCGCCACCGCCTGAGCGTCAGTGCGGAGCTGGAGTTCTGATGAGCGTACTGCTGCGCTTGCTGCTGCTGTGCCTGCTGCCACTGGGGTCGCTGTCTGCCAGCGAAATCCTGCTGGTGGGCGCCGAGGACCAGCCTGGCATCCGCAGTTTCGTCAGCGCCCTGGAGCAGCGCCGCCCCCACGACAAGGTGGCGTTTCGCCAGGTGGCGCAACTGCCCAAGCCTGGCCAATTGAAAGCCGACACCCGGTTGATTCTGCTCGACGCACCGGCGCTGGACTGGCGCCTGGGTGAAGCCGCAGGCCCACCGGCGCTGGCCCTGCGGGTCAGCCGGGTACAGGCCGAGCAGCGCCTGGGAAAGTCACGCCCGGCGTTCCTCAGCCTGCTGTGGAGCGACCCGCCACTGGCGCGGCAACTGCGCCTGGCCCACTACCTGTTGCCGCAGGCCCGGCGCATTGGTGTGCTGTACGCTGAACAAAGCCGTTTTCTGCTCGACGAACTGCGCCAGGCCGCCGAGCCCCTGGGGCTGGAGATCGTCGCCCAGGACTGGCCGGACCTTCGCGACAGCCGCCCGCTGCAACACCTGCTGGCCAACAGCGACGTGCTGCTGGGGCTCGATGACCCCGAGCTGTACAACTCCAAATCCGCCAAGAACGTGCTGCTGAGCAGCTACGGCCGGCAGATGGCACTGATCGGCCCCAACGCAGGGTTCGTGCGTGCCGGCGCCCTGGCCAGTACCTACAGCGACCAGGACGACTGGCTGGCCGTGCTCGAGCAGTTGCTCGACCAGCCGCCAGCGCGCTGGCCGCGCAGCCTCTACCCCGCGCGCTTCGGCGTCAGCGGCAACCAGCAGGTCGCCCGCGCCCTGGGCCTCGAAGCCATCGAGCCCAGCGCCGCCGCCAAGGCCCTGGCCGCAGGAGAACCCACCCCATGAGCAAACGCCTGAGCTGGGATATCCATACCCGTACCCAGATCATCAGCCTGGGCCCTGCCCTGCTGCTCACCTTGCTGCTGATCAGCTTCTTCACCTTCGTGCGTATCCAGGACTTGCGCCAGGAGCTCAACCACACTGGGCAACTGATCGCCAACCAGCTGGCCCCAGCCTCCGAATACGGCGTGATCTCGGGCAACAACGAAGTGCTCGACAGCCTGATGCGCGCCACCCTGAGCATCCCCCATGTGCGCTTTCTTGAAGTGCAGGACAGCCGTAATCACATCCTGGTGTACGTCGAGCAGCCCGACGAAAGCCAGAACCGCGCCCAGCGCGTGGAGGTGTTCCAGGCACCGATCCGCCTGCAGCAGATTCGCCTGGACAACGATTTTTTGCAGGGTAAGCCACAGTTGCCGAGCATCGGTGACGACTACCTGGGGCGGGTGATCGTCGGCATGTCGGACGACGCCTTCAGCCAGCGCCAGCAGGAAATCGTCATCAAGGCCGGCATCCTGGCGCTGTTCGCCCTGCTGTTCACCTTCCTGCTGGCGCGGCGCCTGGCCATGAGCCTGTCCAAGCCCATCAGCGACATGGGCCATGCGGTCAAGGCCATCCAGCAGGGCGACTTCAACTCGCCACTGCCGGTGGTCGACGACAGCGAGCTGGGCCACCTGGCAAGGCACATCAACAACCTGGCCAGCGCCCTGGACCACGCCGCCCACGAACAGCAGCAGGCCATGGGCCAACTGATCCAGGCCCGCGAGGAGGCCGAGCAGGCCAACCGCGCCAAGTCCGACTTCCTGGCGATGATGAGCCATGAACTGCGCACGCCCATGAACGGCGTGCTGGGCATGCTGCAACTGCTTGAGACCACTCGCCTGACCGGCGAGCAGGCCGAGTACACCGCCGTGGCCAGCGAGTCCACCGGCCACCTGCTCAAAGTGATCAACGACATCCTCGACTTCTCGCGGATCGAGCGCACCACGCTTGAGCTGGAACACATCGACTTCAACCTCGCCGAGCTGATCACCAGCAGCGTGCAGTCGTTCCAGCACACCGCCCAGCAACGCGGCCTCACATTGCGCCTGCAACTGCCGCAGGCCCCGGCGCCGCAGCAGGTGGTCGGCGACCCGACGCGCATCCGGCAGATTTTGCTCAACCTGGTGGGCAATGCGCTGAAGTTCACCGAGCACGGCGAAGTGGCGGTGGAGGCCCGCTGGCAATTGCTCGACCGCCAGCTGCTGTGGTTCACCTGTGCGGTGCGTGACACCGGCATCGGCATCGACAGCAACCGCCTGGAAATGATGTTCGTGGCCTTCCAGCAGGCCGACAGCTCGATTTCGCGCCGTTACGGCGGCACCGGTCTGGGCCTGTCGATCGCCCGCACCCTGGCCGAGCGCATGGGTGGCCAGTTACGCGCCGAAAGCCGCGAAGGGCTGGGCTCGACCTTCACCCTGGAAATGCCCCTGGCGCTGTCGAACAGCCCGGCGGCTCTACCGCCAGGCGCGGCCCCGGCAGAGTTGCCCGGCCACGCTGGCGAGCGGATCCTGCTGGTGGAAGACAACCCGGTCAACCAGAGCGTGATCGAAGCCATGCTGCGCAGCCTGGGCTTCGAGGTCGGCCTGGCCATGGACGGCGCCCAGGCGGTCGAGCTGGTCGGCCAGCAGCCGTTTGCCGCCGTACTGATGGATTGCCGCCTGCCGCTGATGGACGGTTACGAAGCCACCCGGCGCATTCGCCTGCTGCCGCAAGGCACCGGGCTGCCGATCATCGCTCTGACCGCCAACGTACTGGAGGGCGACCGTGAACGCTGCCTGGCCGCCGGCATGGACGATTACCTGAGCAAACCATTCAAACGCACCGACCTGC
The DNA here is from genome assembly GCF_019139895.1 of Pseudomonas fakonensis. Lineage (GTDB taxonomy): Bacteria > Pseudomonadota > Gammaproteobacteria > Pseudomonadales > Pseudomonadaceae > Aquipseudomonas > Aquipseudomonas fakonensis. The sequence continues at coordinate 4,140,674 of NZ_CP077076.1, forward strand.
AGCGCACATTGGGCCATTGGTTACCCGGTCGGACAGCCGCGACTGGCGATAAATGCTAAAGTGCGGCAGTCTTAAAGACTGGACAGGACCGACGCCGGCCCTGAAAATAACATTTCAGTGCACACCTGTACTTCATTTGCCAGGTGCGCTGTGACTTTCACCACAACGCAATAGTCTACCTGTAGGCTGCCGCCCCGGATGCAAAGCGTTTCGGGCCGGCCGGGAAGATTCATCCCCTGCCACAGGGGGTTATTGAGGAGCTCGCATGACCAAACAAAACGCCTTTACCCGGGAAGACCTGCTGCGCTGCAGTCGCGGTGAGCTGTTCGGCCCAGGTAATGCGCAACTGCCCGCCCCGAACATGCTGATGGTCGATCGCATCGCTCACATCAGCGAAGAAGGCGGCAAGTACGGCAAAGGTGAATTGGTCGCCGAGCTGGATATCAATCCGGACCTGTGGTTCTTCGCCTGCCACTTCGAAGGCGACCCGGTGATGCCAGGCTGCCTGGGCCTTGACGCCATGTGGCAGCTGGTCGGCTTCTTCCTCGGCTGGCAGGGCCTGCCAGGCCGCGGCCGCGCCCTGGGTTCGGGTGAAGTGAAATTCTTCGGCCAGGTACTGCCTAGCGCCAAGAAAGTCACCTACAACATTCACATCAAGCGCGTCCTGAAGGGCAAGCTGAACATGGCCATCGCCGATGGCTCGGTCAGCGTCGATGGCCGCGAGATCTACACTGCCGAAGGCCTGCGGGTCGGCGTGTTCACCTCCACTGACAATTTCTAAGGGTTATTCGCATGCGCCGCGTCGTTATCACTGGTCTGGGCATCGTATCGTGCCTGGGCAATGACAAAGCTACCGTCACCGAAAACCTGCGCAACAGCCGTCCGGGTATCCGCTACAACCCGGAATACAAGGAAATGGGGCTGCGTAGCCAGGTTTCCGGCTCCATCGACCTCAACCTCGAAGAGCTGATCGACCGTAAGGTCTATCGCTTCGTCGGCCACGCCGCCGCCTACGCGTACCTTGCCATGCAGGACGCGATCAAGGACTCCGGCCTGACCGAAGAGCAGGTTTCCAACCCGCGCACCGGCCTGGTTGCCGGCTCCGGCGGCGCTTCCACGCTGAACCAGATGGAAGCCCTAGACACCCTGCGCGAAAAAGGCGTCAAGCGCGTCGGCCCGTACCGTGTCACCCGCACCATGGGCAGCACCGTGTCGGCGTGCCTGGCCACCCCGTTCAAGATCAAGGGCATCAACTACTCGATCTCGTCGGCCTGCGCCACCTCGGCACACTGCATCGGCACCGCGCTGGAGCAGATCCAGTGGGGCAAGCAGGACATCGTCTTCGCCGGTGGCGGTGAAGAAGAGCACTGGAGCCAGTCGTTCCTGTTCGATGCCATGGGCGCCCTGTCGACCAAGCGCAACGAAACCCCGGAACTGGCCTCGCGCGCCTACGACGCCGACCGTGATGGCTTCGTCATCGCTGGCGGCGGCGGCATGGTCGTGGTCGAGGAGCTGGAACACGCCCTGGCCCGTGGCGCCAAGATCTACGCCGAAATCGTCGGCTACGGCGCGACTTCCGACGGTTACGACATGGTTGCCCCGAGCGGTGAAGGCGCCATCCGCTGCATGCAGCAGGCGCTGTCCACCGTCGACACCCCGATCGACTACCTTAACACCCACGGCACTTCGACCCCGGTCGGTGACGTTGCGGAAATGAAAGGTGTGCGTGAAGTGTTCGGCGCCAACGCGCCGAAGATCAGCTCGACCAAGAGCCTGTCGGGCCACTCGCTGGGCGCCGCCGGTGTGCACGAGGCGATCTACTGCCTGCTGATGATGGAAAACAACTTCATCGCCGGCTCCGCCAACATCGACGAGCTGGACCCAGAGGTCGCCGACCTGCCGGTACTGCGCAAAACCGAAGAAAACGCGAAGATCGACACGGTCATGAGCAACAGCTTCGGCTTCGGCGGCACCAACGCCACCCTGGTACTCAAGCGCTGGACCGGCAAGTGATTGCCTGATGCGTTGAAGCAGAACGCCCCGGCCTAGGCCGGGGCGTTTTTGTTTGTACCTCAGCCGCGACACAACCCTGTGTAGGAGCGGCCTTGTGCCGCGAAAGGAGCGCGCAGCGGCCCCGGGATTTTGACATCATGCAAAATTGTCGGGGCTGCTGCGCAGCCCATCGCGACACAAGGCCGCTTCCCACAGTGACCGTTTCTGCAAGGCTACGTTGTACCTGTAGGAGCCGGCTTGCCGGCGACGAGGCCAGTACAGGTAGCACAAAGCAGTTGCCCCCACAGTGACTGGATAACCTCCCTACACCGAAAACCGCTGCACCAGGGTATTGAGGTCCACCGCCAGCTGCGACAGCGCCTGGCTGGCCGCACTGGTCTGCTCGGCGCCAGCCGAAGACTGATGCGCCAGGTCGCGGATGGTGGTCAGGTTACGATCCACCTCCCGCGCCACCTGCGCCTGCTCCTCAGAAGCACTGGCGATCACCAGATTGCGCTCGTTGATCTGGCCGATGGCTTCGGCAATCGCCTCCAGCGCCGCCCCGGCGGCATGCGCCCCACCCAGGGTCGATCGGGCCTGGGCATCGCTGTGCTGCATGCCCTGCACCGCGCGCTCGGCACCGCCCTGAATGGCAACGATCATCTGCTCGATTTCGCGGGTCGAGGCCTGCGTACGGTGGGCCAGCGCCCGCACCTCATCCGCGACCACGGCAAAGCCACGCCCGGCCTCCCCCGCCCGTGCAGCCTCGATGGCGGCGTTGAGCGCCAGCAGGTTGGTTTGCTCGGCAATGGCGCCAATCACATCCAGCACCTTGCTGATATCGCGCACCTGTGCGGCCAACTGGCCGACTTCCTCGGCATTGCCGGCAACGCCGCTGGCCAGGGCCTCGATAGCGGTCACCGTGGCCTGCACCTGCTCACGGCCCTGGCGGGCGATACGGTCGGACTCGCTCGACGCCTCGGACGTCGCCACGGCATTGCGCGCCACTTCCTCCACGGCAGCGGTCATCTGGTTCACCGCCGTGGCTGCCTGTTCGATTTCCAGGCTATGTTGCTGCAAGCCCCGGGTGGCATCCTCGGTCACCGCGCTGAGCTCTTCGGACGCCGAAGCCAGCTGGCTGGCGGAATCGGAAATCCGCCCGATGGTCTCGCGCAGGCTCTGCTGCATGCGCTTGAGCGCGGCCAGCAGGCGCGCCGGCTCGTCATCGCCCTGCACGCTGATCTGCGGCGTGAGGTCGCCGGTGGCCACGGTTTCGGCCACCTGCAGCGACTGCCCCAGAGGCCTCACGATGCTGCGGGTCAAGGCCAGGGCCAGCACCACGGTCAGGGTCAGGGCCACCAGCAGCAGCCCGGCCACCCAGACCCGCGCACCACTGTAGACCGCCTCGGCCATGGTGGTGGCGAGCCCGGCATGCTGGTTGTTCAGCTCGATCAGCTCGTTGAGCGTGGCGGTCATCTGGTCGGCGATCTGGTTCATCTCGCCATTGACCAGGGTGGCGGCGGCGCCGATGTTGCCCTGGGTAGCCAACTGCACCACCTGCGACTGCAGGCCCATGTACTGCTGCTCCAAGGCCTGGTAGCGGTCAAACAGGGTGCGCTCCTCGGGCAGCACGATCAACGCGTCGTAATGCGCCTGGGCCTTGCTCAGGCCAGTCTTGATCTCGTCGATACGGGCGGTGTTCTGCTGCTGCGCGGCGCTGTCGGTGTTGACCAGCAGGCGCAGGGTCAGGGCGCGGATACGCAGCGCGTCCTGGGTCATGCGCCCTACCGAGATGACACTGGGCAGCCAGTTGTCATCGACCTGTTCGGCCTGCTGGCGCATGTCGGTCATCTGTTTCAGCGCCAGGGCGCCCAGCGCCACCACCAGCAGGGCCATGATGCCGAAGCCGAGGCTGGCGCGCGGCGCGATGTTCAAACGTCTGAGGCTCATTCGGGCTCCCTCCCAAAAGTGATCGTTCCTTCGCATAAAGAAGGTATCGGGCGATTGGCAATTTGCGTAAGACGAAAACGCAATATCAAAACGCTACTTCACCGGCTTTGCAGCCTTGGGCAACACAGCCAGGAAGTTATCCCGCGCTACCTTGCGTGCCACCGCCTCTGGCAAGGCATCGAGAAACGGCTTGAAACCGTGCATCTGCTCGCCGATACCGTCGAAGCGGCCGACCACATCCGAGCCCAGCATGAAGCGCTCGGGGAAGCGCTCGACCAACGCCAGCCATGGCTTGCGCGGCGTGCCGTGCTCATCCAGCAGGTACGGCTCGAGCACGCTCCAGGACAGGTCGACGTACAGGTTCGGGTAACTCTCCAGCAGCCGGCTCAATACCGGCAGCAGAAAGTCCATCTTCGTTTGGTGACGGTGGATCTCCAGGCTGCTGCCGGCGTGGGCCCAGATAAAGCGCGTATGCGGGTGGTTGCGCAGCGGCTCCTCGACTTCAGCCAGGTACAGCGGGTTGCGCTCGCGCTTGGAGGTGATATTCGAGTGCAGCAGCACCGGCAGGTCGCGTTCGGCGGCCAGGTGGTAGATGCGGGTCATCGCCTCGTTGTTGGCCCGCGGCGTATCGCCGCTGGTCAGGGCGGTAAGGTCGTCGTGACGGGTGAACACCTCGCCGATACCCTGCCACAGCCCTGGGTAGAGTTCGAGCATGCGCTCGATGTGGCTGACGGCGTTCTTGTCCACCGGGTTGAAGCCGGTGAGAAACGGGTGGAAGCGCCTGCGCTGCTCAGGGGCCAATGGCTGCAGTGCCGCCGCCACGTACAGGTCGGTGGCGCTGTACCAGTAGGCGTCGGCATCGTCACCGGCGTAGTAGCGAGGGCGCTTGGGCTCGTCCTCGTGCCATTTCTTGGCCACCGGAATGCCCGAGATCATCGACTGCTCCACCCCGGCGGCGTCCATGGCGGCAAGCAGCGCCGGCATACCTTCGCTTTCCTGAAAGAAGTCCACGTAGTGCAGGTGGGCATCGCTGTAGCGGTATTCGCGGGCCTCGGCTGCCAGGGGCAGGTAGCCGCAGAGCAGCAGGCCGGCCAACGCACGGGTTATCATCGACGCCTCCTTCAAGATTGGGAAAAGAGTAGACCCACCAGTCATTGCAGCGGTTCAGCAGCGGCCTGCGACCCGTTATGCTGGGGCACTCACCGCCCGGAGCCCCACCCATGAACCGCCCCCTGGTCATCCGCCCCCGCGCCGAATCGGTCGAGGGCCAGCCGATCCTGCGCCCGTTGCCGTCGGCCCAATGCCGCAGCGTCGGCCCCTTCGTGTTCTTCGACCACATGCTTGAAACCGACTACGCCCCGGGCCACGGCATGGACATCCGCCAACACCCGCATATCGGCCTGTCGACCCTCACCTACCTGTTCGAGGGCGAAATCCAGCACAAGGACAGCCTGGGCTCGGACCAGCGCGTACAACCCGGCGAAGTCAGCTGGATGACCGCAGGCGCGGGCGTGGCCCATGTCGAGCGCACGCCCGCCGAAGTGTTCGCAGCCGGTTCGCGGCTGCATGGGCTGCAGGTGTGGCTGGCCTCGCCCCAGGCGCACGAGCAGGGCCCGGCGAGCTACAGCCACCACCCGGCGGCCAGCCTGCCGGTGAGTGACACCCTTGGGGTACGTATCTGCATGATCGCAGGCACAGGCTTCTGCCTGACATCACCGGTACCGGTGCTCTCCCCTACCCTGTATGCCCATGTACAGATGCAGCCGGCAACCACCCTGAGCGTTTCGAACGAGCATGCCCAGCGCGCGTTGTACCTGCTGGAGGGCGAGTTGATGCTGGATGACGAGCCGGTGCAGCCGTGCAGCCTGGTGGTGCTGCCGGAAGGTGAGGAAGCCGTGCTGTACGCCGAGGAAGAGTGCCAGCTGGTGCTGATCGGCGGCGCACCACTGGATGGGCCGCGGCGGATGAACTGGAACTTTGTCGCCAGTGACCCGGAGTTGATCGAGCAGGCCCGGGTGAAATGGGCTGCGGGGGATTGGCCGGTGGTGCCGGGGGAATATTCGCGGATCGAGTTACCGCGTTGATTTGGGGCCGCTTTGCGACCCTTCGCGGGTGAACCCGCTCCCACGGGGTTATGTGCAACCTCAAGCCAGCACCAACCTGGGTTTACCCGCGAAGGGCTGCAAGGCAGCCCCCTGCGCATCAGCGCTGGAACACTTCCTTGAGCAGGTTGTGCATCGCGCGGAACGCGCGCTCGGAGGTTCGGCGGTCGTACTGCATCTTGCCCGGCACGTTGGCGTTAGGGTCGGTGAACGAGTGCACCGCACCGCCATAGCTCAGCAACTGCCAGTCAACCTTGGCAGCGTCCATTTCTGCCTCGAAGGCCGGCAACTGCTCCTTCGGCACCAGCGGGTCCGCAGCGCCGTGCAGCACCAGCACCGAGCCTTTGATGCGCTTGGCGTCTTCGGGGCTGGGGGTGTCCAGGGTACCGTGGAACGACACCGCCGCACGCAGGTCGGCGCCGGTACGGGCCAATTCCAGGGCGCAGCAGCCGCCGAAGCAGAAGCCAAAGGTGGCCACCTTGCCCGGTTCCAGCAGGGCCTTGGACTGGCCCAGCAACTGCGCCAGGGCTTCCTGCATGCGCTTGCGCAGTTCGCCGCGGTCGTTCTTCAACGGCATCATCGCCGCCCCGGCCTCATCGGCATTGGACGGGCGCACCGATTGGCCGTACAGGTCGGCGATCAGCACCACGTAGCCTTGCTCGGCCACTTCCTTGGCGATGCGCTCGGCGCCTTCGCCGATGCCCATCCAGTTCGGCGCCATCACCAGGCCCGGGCGGCCCAGCGCACCAGGCTCGTAGACCAGGCGGCTTTCGTAGGTCTTGCCGGACAGGTGATAGACCAGCGATTCGACGATGACTTTGCTCATTCAGCTCTCCTGGGGCGTTCACGGTTTGGCAAATTCTAGACGGTACAACCTCATCGCGGGGCAAGCCCGCTCCTACGGGACGCGACGGGACACCTTAAATAAAAAAAGCCCGCCGAAGCGGGCTTTGTCTGCATCAGGTCAGGCGGACAGCTCGACCAGCAGCTTGTTCAGGCGGCGCACATAGGCTGCCGGGTCCTTCAAGCTGTCACCGGCGGCCAGTGCGGCCTGGTCGAACAGGATGTGCGACAGCTCGCCGAAGCGGTCTTCGCTCTGTTCGTGGTCCAGCTTCTCGATCAGCGGGTGGCTTGGGTTGAACTCGAAAATCGGCTTGGAGTCCGGCACCTTCTGCCCACTGGCTTCGAGGATCTGGCGCATCTGCAGGCCCAAGTCCTGCTCGCCGATGGCGAGGATCGCCGGCGAGTCGGTCAGGCGGTGCGACACGCGCACCTCGGCGACGCTGTCGCCCAGCGCAGCTTTCAGGCGCTCGACCAGGCCTTCCTTGTCCTTGGCGACTTCTTCCTGGGCTTTTTTGTCTTCTTCGGAATCCAGCTTGCCCAGGTCCAGGTCGCCGCGGGCGACATCGACGAACGACTTGCCGTCGAACTCGCTGAGGTAGCTCATCAGCCACTCGTCGATACGGTCGGTCAGCAGCAGCACTTCGATGCCTTTCTTGCGGAAGACTTCCAGGTGCGGGCTGTTCTTGACCTGCGCGTAGGTTTCGCCGGTGAGGTAGTAGATCTTGTCCTGGCCTTCCTTGGCGCGGGCCAGGTAGTCGGCCAGGGCAACGCTTTGTTCGCCGCTGTCATCGTGGGTGGAGGCAAAGCGCAGCAGGCCGGCGATTTTTTCCTTGTTGGCGAAGTCTTCGGCCGGGCCTTCCTTCAGCACCTGGCCGAAGTTCTTCCAGAAGCCCTTGTACTGCTCAGGCTCGTTCTTGGCCAGCTTCTCAAGCATGTCCAGCACACGCTTGGTCAGCGCGGTCTTCATCGAATCGATGATCGGGTCTTTCTGCAGGATCTCGCGGGACACGTTCAGCGACAGGTCGTTGGAATCGACCACGCCCTTGATGAAGCGCAGGTACAGCGGCAGGAAGGATTCGGCCTGGTCCATGATGAACACGCGCTGCACGTACAGCTTCAGGCCGCGTGGTGCTTCGCGCTGGTACAGGTCGAACGGCGCGCGGGCCGGCACGTACAGCAGCGAGTTGTATTCGAGCTTGCCTTCGACCTTGTTGTGGCTCCAGGCCAGCGGGTTCTCGAAGTCATGGCCGATGTGCTTGTAGAACTCCTGGTACTCCTCGTCCTTGACCTCGCTGCGCGAACGGGTCCACAGCGCGCTGGCGCGGTTGACGGTTTCCCATTCCTGCGCAGGGGCTTCTTCACCCTCGGCGGCTTCGGCCTGTTCCTTGGGCAGCTCGATCGGCAGGGCGATGTGGTCGGAGTACTTCTTGACCACGTTGCGCAGGCGCCAGCCATCGGCGAACTCGTCTTCGCCGGCTTTCAGGTGCAGGACGATGCGGGTGCCGCGCTGTGGTTTTTCGACGGTGGAAACTTCGAAATCACCCTCGCCCCTGGACGACCAGTGCACGCCTTCGGCGGCCGGCAGGCCGGCGCGGCGGCTGAACACGTCGACCTTGTCGGCAACGATGAACGCGGAGTAGAAGCCCACGCCGAACTGGCCGATCAGGTGCGAGTCCTTTTTCTGGTCGCCGGTGAGGTTCTTCATGAAGTCGGCAGTGCCGGACTTGGCAATGGTACCCAGGTGGGCGATGACGTCTTCGCGGCTCATGCCGATACCGTTGTCTTCCAGGGTGACGGTATTGGCGGCCTTGTCGAAGCTCAGGCGGATCTTCAGCTCAGCGTCACCCTCGAGCAGCTCGGGCTTGGCCAGGGCCTCGAAACGCAGCTTGTCGGCGGCGTCGGAGGCGTTGGAGATCAGCTCGCGCAGGAAGATCTCCTTGTTCGAATACAGCGAATGGATCATGAGGTGCAGCAGTTGCTTGACCTCGGTCTGGAAGCCCAGGGTTTCTTTTTGAGTCTCCACACTCATCGTCTTCAAACTCCGATCTGTTGGTTTTGGCGCCTGGCGACCCGGTGGGCCAACTTATTGCGGCGGATGACCAGCAGATGGGGGCATGCCGGACTATTTCAAGGGCTTTTGCGGTTCGATCTTGAAATGCGCACGGGCAGTGGCGATGGGCGTGTCGCGATCGACCTGCCAGGCAGTGATGGCGACGTTGGTCACCCGCCGACCCTGGCGCCAGAGCTGGCACTGGGCGAAGGTGTCACGGTAGTGGCCGGCGCGCAGGTAGTCGATGGAGAAATCGATGATCTTCGGGATGCTCGCGCTGTCGCTGAAAATCAGCAGGTACAGCGCCGCGGACAGCTCCATGAACCCTGCGATCACCCCACCGTGAATGGCCGGCAGCAACGGGTTGCCGATGTTGTGCTCGTTGGCCGGCAGGCGGAACAGCAGGTCATCGCCCTGACGCTGGCACTCGATACCGATCAGCCCGGCGTAAGGGATCAACGCCAGCAGCGGGCCGTAGCCGCCACGGGCGTGGGCTTGGTTCAACTGCAGACGCACCCCTGGCGGGATCATGGGCGTGACTCCTTGAGGGTGTTGGCGAAGCGGATGCCGCCCTTGATGTCCGGCCCCAGGCGCATGAAGGTCCCCACCACCTGGCAGATAGGGTGGGCCGGATCGTCCTGGTAAGCGCTGCCACGGGTGAAGATCACGTCGCGGGTAACCCGGTAGCACTGGGCGTGGCCATGGATGGGCTTGTTCGGTTCGGCTGCGTGCATGTAGTCGATGCGCAGGTCCAACGTGGGGCACACCTCGAACTGCGGCAAGACGCACAGGGTGGCCATACCGCAGGTGGTGTCCATCAGCGTGGTCAGCGCCCCGCCGTGCACTGCGCCGGTCTGCGGGTTGCCGACGATGGCCGGTGACCAGGGCAGCAGCAAGGTGATGCCTTCGGCATCGGCCCGTTCAACGCGCATCTGCAATAACTGACAATGTTTAAGGGCCGAGAGAAAACGCTCGGCCATGGCCATCAAAGGCGTTTCGTTCATTTACCCCTCACTGCATAAAACCGCAAAAAAGTCTATATAGGCCAGGTGGTTATATATCTGTAACTTTTGCGGAACTAATCCGATGGAGGTGTGTTCGAAGGTACAAGTAAAGTTATTCCACCCAGGAGAGACACCCCATGCGTAAACCTTTTGCTTTTGCTCTGATGCTGGCCGCCACCATGGGCCTGGCCGCTTGCGATAAAGCGAGCGAAGACAAGGCCCAGGACGCACAGCAACACGCCGAGCAAGCCCAGGAAAAGATGGGCGAAGCTCAGGATAAAATGAACGACGCCGCCAAGGAAAACGCCGAAGCCGCCAAAGATCAGGCCGAAGCGCAGCAGAAAGCCGCTGAAGAAGCCGCCCCTGCCACTCCGGCACCGGAAACCGCACCGGCTGCGCCGAGCGAGCCTGCCAAGCAGTAATTGGCAGCGACAAAAAAACCCGACTTTGTCGGGTTTTTTTGTGCCTGACATTCCAAGATGAAACGCTTCAGTTAAGTGTTGTAGAAGTTTCCCTGCTGGCTTCCATTGCCTGCGGCGTTGGCGTGAACACCATCACTTCCAGCACATGGGAGTGAAACTCCCGGCGATAAAGAATGAACACCACACCCACACTCATGACCATGAACAACCAGGGGCTGATGAACCAGCTCAACATGGCCATGCCGAAGTAATAAGAGCGCAACCCCAGGTTGAACTGGTTGGCCGCCAGCGACAGCACCCGCGCTGCCCGCAATGCGAAGGCATTGCGCTCCTGCTCGTTGACCTGGCGCTCGCCGATCATCGGCGCCGAGCCCACCAATACTGCGGCGAAGTTGTACTGGCGCATGCACCAGCTGAAGGTGAAGAAGGCGTAGACGAACACCGTCGCCAGGCACAGCAGCTTGATTTCCGACATGCCCTGGGAGGCCTGTTGTACCAGCGGCAGGTCGGCCAGCAGCGACAGCGCACGGTCCGAGGCGCCGAGCACGGTGAGGATACCGGCGAGAATGATCAGGGTACTGGAGGCGAAGAACGAGGCATTGCGCTCCAGGTTGCCAATCACGCTGGCGTCGGCGATGCGGTTGTCGCGCAGCAGCATGCGGCGCATCCAGTCTTCGCGGTACAGGTGCAGCACGCTGGCCAGGCACGCGGTGTCGCGGCCCTTCCAGAGGGCGTAGCGGGTATAGCCGCCCCAGCAGATGGCGAACCAGCAGGCGGCCAGAAGGTTGCCCAGATTGCTTTGAATGAAGCTCATGCAGGTATCCCGTAAAAGAGAAACAGACCGGCTTTCGACGCCCGGATTCGACAAAAGGCACGCGGCATGCAAAAAATCGACGGCCTTCAGACGTCGGAGCAACTGTCTTGCTCAAATGACATGAAGCTGGCGCGATCCCTGTAGGAGCCGGCTTGCCGGCGATCACCGGCGCAGCCGGTGCCATCGTTCACCTGTACCGGCCCTATCGCCGGCAAGCCGGCTCCTACAGATACTGAGCAGGCCTGACCATGTCTGTGGGCTTACCCCGCGATAGCGTCATCACAGGCAATAAAAAACCCCGCGCCTTCACAGGACACGGGGTTTTCGATTTCCACCTGCGGCGGGCACCCTGTTGGCTTGTGGCCGGTGCCGCCCTCCAGGCTTCAATCCATCAAGCCAGCACCTCGCGCGGCTTGCCGAGCATGCGGTCGCAGACCACGGCCACACCCAGGGTGATGACCGAAGGCACCAGCCAGGCCAGGCCCTGCTCGCTCAGCGGCAGGTGGGCGGCAGCATCCGGCAGCCAGTGTGCAAGGCCACTGCCTTTGATTGCATCGACCAGGCCGAACAGCAGCGACACCAGCATCACCGGCGCCAGGATGCGGACCGGCGAGTTCCACAGCTCTTTGACGAAGCTCAGGCCCACCACCACGATGCAGGGCGGATAGATCGCCGTCAGCACCGGGATCGAGAACATGATCAGCTTGGTCAGGCCGAGGTTGGATACCAGCAGCGAGAAGCCGGCCAGGATCACCACCAGGGCGCGGTACGACAGCGGCAGGATCTGGCTGAAGTACTCGGCGCAGGCGCAGGTCAGGCCAACCGCGGTCACCAGGCACGCCAGGGCGATCAGCACAGCAAGGAAGCCACTGCCCAGCGAACCGAAGGTGTGCTGTACATAGGCGTGCAGCACCGCGGCGCCGTTGGTGGCGTCGGCGGCGATGTCATGGCTGCCCGCACCCAGGCGGAACAGGCTGATGTACACCAGCGCCAGGCCAACACCGGCGATCAGGCCGGCAATGATGGCGTAGCGGGTGATCAGCTTCGGCGACTCCACGCCGCGCGAGCGGATGGCGTTGACGATGACGATGCCGAAGACCAGTGCACCGAGGGTATCCATGGTCAGGTAACCATTGATGAAGCCCTGGGAGAACGGCGCGGCGACGTACTGCGGCTGCGCCTCACCGATGGTACCGGCCGGCAGCGCGAAGGCGGCGATGCCCAACACGGCCAGGGCGATGATCTTCAGCGGCGCGAGGAAGCGGCCGACGGTATCGAGCAGCTTGCCCGGGTACATCGACACGGCCAGCACCACGGCGAAGTACACCAGGCTGTAGATGAACAGCGCGGTCGGGCTTTCACCGGTCAGCGGCGCCACACCCACCTCGAACGACACGGTGGCGGTACGCGGGGTGGCGAACAGCGGGCCGACCGACAGGTAGCACACGGCCGCCAGCAGGCCGCCGAAGAACTTGCCGATCGGACTGCTCAGGGCGTCCATGCCGCCGCCGACCTTGGCCAGGGCAACCACGGTGATGACTGGCAGGCCCACGGCGGTGACCAGGAAGCCCAGGGCTGCCATCCATACGTGAGGCCCGGATTGCAGGCCGACGATCGGCGGGAAGATGATGTTGCCGGCGCCTACGAAAAGCGCAAACGTCATAAAGCCAAGCGCCAGGATATCCTGGCCTTTGAGAACTTTCATTTAGGGTAGTACCACACTGCTGAAATCGGGATTCGAGAGGAAATTTCCCCATGAATGAGGGAAATGTTGCCCGGCTTGGTGAGCCAGACCCGTTTAGCGTGTCGTTCCCTTTTGGGGTACGGGCACAGAGTGAGCGCGTAGATTAACCGTTTTACCGACCAAACGCACTGTAACGGTGCTGTTTGTCCGATGTGCGTAGCTGTTTGTCGTCTGGCTGTCTTTGTGCTGCACCCAGAATGACAGGCGCAGCCCCGGCCGACTGCCAGAAAAAACCTATCGAACCCATCGACTTTCCCTACGTTGCGCCCGCTCGGCGCAACACCGGCCAGGCAAGCGGTTTGTGGCAGGGACAGCTTTCACGCTGATCGCCCTTACGCCCCGTGGTTAATGTGATGTCGCACTCAAAACGGGTGCCTAATCAACCAGAGGTGAAACCATGAGCGAAGCAATCCTGAAAATGTCCGGCGATATCGAAAGCGAGTTCCAGGCCTTCCACGCCGAGCAGGAAAACACCAACGACATGGCGATGGTGACCAACGTGGAGTGCAGCTCGCAGGGCTGCACCTCCATCCTGTGCATCGCTGAGTAAATCAATGCCTGCAGAAGCAGGGCCCGCCTTGCTTCTGCCCTGCCCCGTGACCGCCGCCCTGCGAGCCCTTCCCATGTCTTGCAACATCCTGCCGTTTTCCCAACGCAGCGACCCTGCACGCCTGCCTACCCCCCTGACCGCGCTGTTTCGTTCCAACCTGGCGCTGTTGCACAGCCATGACCAGAACACCCGGCACTACTTCGGCATGGCCCGCAGCGAACTGCTCGAACGGGTGGGCAGCGAGCCCGCGCCCGGCCCCAGCACAGATGCGCATCACCCAGCGGTACTGCGCTACCAGCGCAACCTCGCCCAGCTGCTGAGCCTGCCCGCTTGCCTCGACGCGCAGCCGGATGAGTCTGCCTTTTTCTGGTTTGAACAGTGCTTTCATCGTTACTTCACCGAGCGTTTTCTCAAGCACCCGGCCTACCCACAGGTGGCTGACGCGCTGCACAGCACGACCGTGCTCGAGGGGCTGCGCCCCTACGTGAGAAACACCGTGCGCCGCTTGTCGGAGCCAACCCTGGTCCATGCGCTCAACCATCGGATACTGGCCGACCCAAGCTTTACCCTGAGTCAGTTCAGCGAAGGTTTGCAAGCACCTGCCAGGGTCGCTGACCTCGCGTCGAGCTATCCGGTGCTGTTCAACCTGCTGTTCGACACCCTAGAAGACATCACCCACTACCTGTTCAGCGTTATCCGCCACTACCTTGCCGACCGTCCGGCACTGCGCAAGCGCTTCGCCTGCGCGCTGGAGCAGATCGACACGATCCGGCTGGGCCTGGGCGACCCCCATGGCCGGCAGCAGACCGTCTGCGAAGTGACCAGCGCCACCAGCAGCTTCATCTACAAGCCCAGGCGCAATCATGAGATGCGCTTCTACAACGAGAGCCTGGCGCTGCTGCGGCGCCGAACCGGCAGCGACTGGTTCGACTGTTTCTCGCCGAGGCTGCTCGTGGGCGCCGATCACTGCTGGGTCGAGAAAATCCCCCACGTCCCGTGCCAGTCACCCCCGCAGCGGGCCTTGTTCTACCAACGCCTGGGCGCGCAGATTGCACTCATCCACGCATTCAACGGCATCGACTTCCACTTCGAAAACATCATTGCCCACGGCTGCAGCCCGGTGATGATCGACCTGGAGTGCCTGTTTACCGCGCCCCTTGGCGCCACACTGAACGCCGCCCCGCTGGAGGGCGCGCTGGCCAGTGCCCAGCGGATGGCCCGGGAGTCGATTTTCGCCACCGGCTTCGTACCTTATGCGCAACACGCGCTGAACGATGTCAGCGCCTTGAGCGCGCAGTCGCAGCTGGCGATCACCCGGCAGACACTGGTGCAGGACAAGGGTTTCTACCACCTGCGTAAATCGTCGGCCCAGCGCCAGGCGCCGGTTCAACACCAACCGTTCGCCAGCGCCACCGACCCGACCCCCTACCTGCCCGCCTTGCGCGAAGGCTTCGAATTTGCCTATGACGCCATCTGCAGCCACCGGGACGCATTGCTCGAGCACCTGGAGTGCAATGCCGCACAGCTAAGCACGCGCATTCTGGTAAAGAATACCCAGCGCTATGTCGACTTCATCGCCCTTGGCCTGCACCCAAGGTTCATGCAGAACCAGCTCGACCGAGAACTGCTGCTCGCTACCCTGTGGTCGGATGCCATCGACAAGCCGTTGCACGGCGCGGCCTTCAAGGCAGAGGTCGAAGATCTCAAGCGACTGGCCATTCCCCGCTTCGAACTGCCGATCAATAGCTGCTCCCTCGGCACGGCAGTCGGCGCCGATACCGCGCTGATACTCGAACACAGCCCCTTGCAAGGTTGCCGGCACAAGATCCAGTCGCTGGGCCCGGCCGACAAGAAGCTGCAAATGGCGGTGTTCGACCAATGCCTGAACCGCCGCCAAGGTGCCCAGTGCCCGCTGAACGCCGCGCACAGCGGCCGCCATGCCTCGCCGCTGAGCCCTGCCCTGGCGCTGCAGGCGGCCCAGCGCATTGCCGGGCAAATAGAAGACCTGCTGATCACCGACGAAGACCAAGGCGCCCGCTGGCTCACCTTCAAGACCCACGGCGTCACCGGCAAGCCCTACCTGACGGTGATGGGCAACGACCTGTATTCCGGGATCGCGGGGCTTGGGCTGTTATTTCTGGGGTTGTATCAGGTCACCGCCGACCGGCGCTATCTGCAGCGCACCGACCAGATACTCGGGTCCCTGGCCAGCACCCGGCAGGCCTTCGGCGCTGGCGCCGATAGCGGCGGCTACCAGAAGCTGGCTGGCCACCTCTACCTGCTATGGCATCGCCAGGTGCTGGCCCCTACCCAGCAGTACGACCAGCCATTGCAGAGGCTGCAGGAACAGCTTTGCGCGTTGCCCTGCGACGCCTTCGACATCGACTTCATCGCCGGCAGCAGCGGCGCCCTGGCCCTGCTGTCCGAACTGCACCGCTGCGCGCCAACGGCGCAGTTGGCCCACGCCATCGACAAGCGCCTCGAGCAGATCGCCCGCACCCTGTATCTGGGCGATGATGGCCGGCTGCACCACCGCGACGGCTCGACCGTGTTGAGCGGGCTCGCCCATGGCCTTTCAGGGGTGATCCTGGCGCTGTGCAAAGCCTATGGCGCAACCCGCGACAGCCGGATCGTGCCCTTGATCGAAGGTTATGTCAGCGCGGAAAACGCCCTCAAGGACCAGGGCTTCTGGCTGGATCTGCGCGAATGCCGCCAAGCGCGGCATGCAAGCAAATGGTGCCACGGGGACGCCGGTATTCTGCTGGCACGGCTGGCTGTGCGTGAGTGCCTGGGGGCGCAACTGCCGCCAAGCCTGGCTGCGGTAGTGAACCACGATATCACCTGCTGCCTGGACAACCTCCGGGCTGGCGGATTGAACGACGGCTACACCCTTTGCCATGGCGATTTTGGCAACCTGATGTGCCTGGACCGCTTCCATCATGCGCAAGGCGACCAGGGCGCCATCGAGCAGATCGCACGCCTGCGAGGCGCAGCGCTGAGCGACTACCTGCACGATGATGCGCTGCAGTGCCAAGCGTATCCGCAGCTTGGGCTGATGACCGGGATCTCAGGGGTCGGCTACGCCTTGCTCAAGCACATCGACCACTCGCTACCGGACGTGCTGTCGCTGGCCTTCACCCGCCCATCCGGCGGCCTGCAGCGGTAAAAAAACAAAGGCCACCCTAGGGTGGCCTCTGTCTGCGTGGGGGGTATTGCGTGTTACTTACTTCTTGGCTTCCCAGCCAGTCAGCTCGGCCAGGGCCTTGCCGATGTCAGCCAGGGAACGCACGGTCTTCACACCAGCGTCCTGCAGGGCGGCGAACTTCTCGTCCGCAGTGCCCTTGCCGCCGGAGATGATGGCGCCAGCGTGGCCCATGCGCTTGCCCGCCGGAGCGGTAACACCAGCGATGTACGAAACCACTGGCTTGGTGACGTTGGCCTTGATGTAGGCAGCAGCCTCTTCTTCAGCCGAACCGCCGATCTCACCGATCATGACGATCGCTTCGGTCTTCGGGTCTTCCTGGAACAGCTTCAGGATGTCGATGAAGTTCGAGCCTGGGATCGGGTCACCGCCGATGCCGACGCAGGTCGACTGGCCGAAGCCGGCGTCGGTGGTCTGCTTGACAGCTTCGTAGGTCAGGGTGCCGGAGCGCGACACGATACCGACCTTGCCTGGCAGGTGGATGTGGCCTGGCATGATGCCGATCTTGCACTCGCCCGGGGTGATGACACCTGGGCAGTTAGGGCCGATCAGGGTAACACCCAGCTCGTCGCACTTGACCTTGGCGTCCAGCATGTCGAGGGTAGGGATACCTTCGGTGATGCAGACGATCAGCTTGATGCCACCGAAGGCGGCTTCCAGGATCGAGTCCTTGCAGAAAGGAGCCGGAACGTAGATCACCGAAGCGTCAGCGCCGGTGGCTTCCACGGCTTCTTTCACGGTGTTGAACACCGGCAGGCCCAGGTGGGTGGTGCCGCCTTTGCCTGGGGTCACGCCGCCAACCATCTTGGTGCCGTAGGCGATGGCTTGTTCGGAGTGGAAGGTACCCTGCGAGCCGGTGAAGCCCTGGCAGATGACTTTGGTGTCTTTATTGATCAGGACGCTCATTACTTGCCCTCCGCAGCTTTGACAACTTGTTGAGCAGCGTCGGTCAGGCTGGTTGCAGCAATGATGTTCAAACCGCTTTCTGCCAGTACTTTGGCGCCGAGTTCGGCGTTGTTGCCTTCCAGACGGACAACAACCGGTACTTTAACGCCGACTTCTTTCACGGCGCCGATGATGCCTTCGGCAATCATGTCGCAGCGAACGATGCCGCCGAAGATGTTGACCAGTACGGCCGCGACATTGCTGTCGGACAGAATGATCTTGAACGCTTCGGTAACGCGTTCTTTGGTAGCGCCGCCGCCCACGTCGAGGAAGTTGGCTGGCTTGCCGCCGTGCAGGTTGACGATGTCCATGGTACCCATGGCCAGGCCAGCACCGTTGACCATGCAGCCGATGTTGCCTTCCAGCGCTACGTAGTTCAGTTCGAACTTGGCAGCGTGGGCTTCACGGGCGTCGTCCTGCGACGGGTCGTGGAAGGTCTTCAGCTTAGGCTGACGGTACATGGCGTTGGCGTCGATGTTGATCTTGGCATCGAGGCAGTGCAGGTCGCCGTCGGCCTTGATCACCAGCGGGTTCACTTCCAGCAGGGCCAGGTCGTGATCCTTGAACAGCTTGGCCAGGCCTACGAAGATCTTGGCGAACTGTTGTACCTGCTTGCCTTCCAGGCCCAGCTGGAATGCCAGCTCACGGCCCTGGAACGGCTGAGCGCCGACCAGCGGGTCGATGGTGGCCTTGAGGATCTTCTCGGGGGTGTCGTGAGCGACTTTCTCGATGTCCACGCCACCTTCGGTGGAGGCCATGAACACGATGCGGCGGCTCGAGCGATCGACTACAGCGCCCAGGTACAGCTCTTTGGCGATGTCAGTGCAGGATTCGACCAGGATCTTGGAAACTGGCTGACCATTGGCGTCGGTCTGGTAGGTAACCAGATTCTTGCCCAGCCACTGTGCAGCGAACGCCTTGGCGTCTTCCTTGCTGCGAACCAGCTTGACGCCGCCCGCTTTACCGCGACCACCGGCGTGGACCTGAGCCTTTACGACCCACTCCGAACCGCCGATCTTGTCGCAGGCCTCTGCTGCAGCTTCAGGGGTGTCGACTGCGAAACCCTTGGAAACTGGCAGGCCGTATTCAGCGAACAGCTGCTTACCCTGATACTCGTGAAGATTCATGCTTTTTACCGTCTTCGTTAGGTACTGCGCTTCGGCGCTGCGCCATTGCTGGCGCCGCACCACCTGTGACCGTTGACCCCGGGTTATCCCATGTGATCCGGTCCGGCGGACGTTCCGCGGTGAGTCATGCACGCAAGACTCACGACGGGCAGCCCGCCGTGGTTTCTTATAATTAACGCTTCTTACGGTTGGCGACGTGAATGGCGCCGCCATTCACCGCCAGCGCTGCTTCATGCAGCGCTTCGGACAGGGTTGGATGGCTGAAGACCATCATGCCCAGATCCTCGGCACTGGTGCCGAATTCCATTGCGATCGCGCCTTGCTGTACCAGCTCGGCAGCCGATGGGCCGATCACGTGTACACCCAGTACGCGGTCGGTCTTCGCATCGGCGATGACCTTGACGAAACCGCCGGTGTCGTTGGCTGCCATCGCACGGCCGCTGGCCGCGAACGGGAAGGTGCCCACGTTAACCTCAACGCCTTCGGCTTTCAACGCCTGTTCGGTCTTGCCGACCCACGCGATTTCCGGGTGGGTGTAGATGACCGACGGGATCAGGTCGTAGTTCATCTGGGCCTTGTGGCCCTTGATGCGCTCGACGACCATGATGCCCTCTTCCGAGGCCTTGTGCGCCAGCATCATGCCGCGTACCACGTCACCGATGGCGAACACGCCCGGTACGCTGGTGGCGCAGTGATCGTCGACGAAGATGTAGCCACGCTCGTCGATGGTCACGCCGCTGTCGGCAGCCAGCAGATCGGTGGTCACCGGGCGACGGCCGACCGCAACGATCAGCTTGTCGAAGGTGATCTTCTGCTCGCCTTCGGCGTTGGTGTAGGTGACTTCGACTTCGTTGCCGTTGACTTTCGAGCCGGTGACGCGAGCGCCCAGCTTGATGTCCAGGCCTTGCTTGGTCAGGGTCTTCTGGGCTTCTTTCGACACGGCGGTGTCGGCAGCCATCAGGAAGGTGTCCAGGGCTTCCAGCACGGTGACTTCAGCACCCAGGCGAGCCCATACCGAGCCCAGCTCCAGGCCGATCACGCCGGCACCGATCACGCCCAGGCGCTTTGGAACGGTCTGGAATTCCAGGGCGCCGGTGGAGTCGACGATGACGTTCTGGTCGACCGGAGCCGGCGGAATGTCGATCGGGCGCGAGCCGGAAGCGAGAATGACGTTCTCGGCTTCGATGACTTCGGTGGTGCCGTCAGCCTTGGTGACTTCGACTTTCTTGCCAGCCAGCAGCTTGCCGTGGCCCTGGATCGAGGTCACGCCGTTGGCCTTGAACAGGGTGGCAACGCCGCCGGTCAGGTTCTTCACGATGCCAGCCTTGCGGCCAACCATCGCGGCCACGTCCATCTTCACTTCGCCAGTGGAGATACCGTGGACGTTGAAGCTCTCTTTGGCTTCCTTGTACTTCCAGGAGCTGTCCAGCAGCGCCTTGGACGGGATGCAACCTACGTTCAGGCAGGTGCCGCCCAGGGCCAGCTTGCCCTCAGCGTCGGTGTACTTCTCGATACAGGCAGTCTTCAGACCGAGTTGGGCGGCCTTGATGGCAGCCACATAGCCGCCAGGACCTGCACCAATCACCACTACGTCGAATTTCTGGGTCATAAAAGCTTCCTTATCAGCAACTAGCTACAAGCCAAAAGCTGCAAGCCTACACGCTTCTACATGAAGCTTGCAGCTTGCAACTTGTGACTGCTTGATTAGATGTCCAGCAGCAGGCGAGACGGATCTTCCAGCAGGTTCTTGATGGTCACCAGGAAGGTTACCGCTTCCTTGCCGTCGATCAGGCGGTGGTCGTAGGACAACGCCAGGTACATCATCGGGCGGATCACCACTTGGCCGTTGATGGCCATCGGGCGCTGGATGATGTTGTGCATGCCCAAAATGGCGGCCTGCGGCGGGTTGACGATCGGGGTCGACATCATCGAACCGAAGGTGCCACCGTTGGTGATGGTGAAGGTGCCGCCGGTCATTTCATCGATCGACAGCTTGCCGTCACGGGCCTTCTTGCCGAAGGTGGCGATGCCGTTCTCGATCTCGGCCAGCGACATCGATTCGGCGTTGCGCAGCACCGGTACCACCAGGCCACGGTCGCTGGAAACAGCGACGCCGACGTCGGCAAAGCCGTGGTAGACGATGTCGTTGCCGTCGATCGAGGCGTTGACTGCCGGGTAGCGCTTCAGCGCTTCGGTAGCGGCCTTGACGAAGAACGACATGAAGCCCAGGCGCACGCCGTTGTGGGTCTTCTCGAACAGGTCCTTGTACTTCGAACGCAGGGCCATGACTTCGGTCATGTCGACTTCGTTGAAGGTGGTCAGCATGGCCATGTTCGACTGGGCTTCGACCAGACGCTCGGCGATCTTGGCGCGCAGGCGGGTCATCGGCACGCGCTTCTCGGTGCGATCGCCAGCAGCGACGACCACTGCAGCAGCAGGGGCAGCAGCTGGTTTGGCAGCAGGAGCGGCAGCCGGGGCCGACTTCTTGTTGGCGACGGCGGCGACGACGTCCTCCTTGGTGATGCGACCACCTTTGCCGGTGCCGGCAACGGTCGCCAGGTCGATGCCGTTTTCTTCGGCCAGCTTGCGTGCAGCAGGTGCAGCAACCGGGTCGTCTTCGCCAGCGTCGGCGGCGGCAGCGGCCGGAGCGGCAGCAGGCGCAGCAGCAGCGGCTGGTGCGGCGGCGCCAGCACCACCTTCAACGATCGAACCCAGCACTTCGTCGGACAGGACGGTGTCGCCCTCGCCCTTGACGATGGCACCCAGCACGCCGTCGGCGGTGGCCAGGACTTCCAGGACGACCTTGTCGGTTTCGATGTCGACGATCAGCTCGTCACGCTTGACGGCGTCGCCCGGCTGCTTGTGCCAGGTGGCAACGGTGCCGTCGGCGACCGATTCCGGGAAGGTTGGGGCTTTGATCTCGATAGCCATTATCAGTGTTTCCTTAAATTCGGTTTCAGGTGCGCGAAGGCGTTAGACAGTGAAGGCGTCTTGCAGCAGTTTTTCCTGCTGTTCGGCGTGCTTCGATGCGTAACCACAGGCTGGCGCGGCGGAAGCGTCGCGGCCGGCGTATTCCAGGACCAGTGCCTTGTTGTGGCGGCCCAGGATACGGCGCATGTGGTGCTGACTGCTGTACCAGGCGCCCTGGTTCATCGGTTCTTCCTGGCACCACACCGCAGCTTTGAGGTTGGTGTACTGGGCCAGGATTTCGACCAGGTCATCCTCAGGGAACGGATACAGCTGCTCCAGACGCAGGATGGCAATGTCTTCGCGGCCTTCGGCACGGCGTTTTTCCAGCAGGTCGTAGTAGACCTTGCCGCTGCACAGCACCAGGCGCTCGACCTTGGCCGGATCGATCGCGTCGATTTCCGGGATCACGGTCTGGAACGAGCCTTCGGCCAGGTCTTCCAGGGTCGAGATGGCCAGCTTGTGGCGCAGCAGCGACTTTGGAGTCAGCACCACCAGCGGCTTGCGCAGCGGGCGGATGACCTGACGGCGCAGCAGGTGGTAGATCTGTGCCGGGGTGGTCGGTACGCAGACCTGGATGTTGTGCTCGGCGCACAGCTGCAGGTAACGCTCCAGACGCGCGGAGGAGTGCTCCGGGCCCTGCCCTTCATAACCGTGTGGCAGCAGCATGGTCAGACCGCACAGGCGGCCCCACTTGTGCTCGCCGCTGGTGATGAACTGGTCGATCACCACTTGCGCACCGTTGGCAAAGTCGCCGAACTGGGCTTCCCAGATCACCAGCGCGTTCGGCGTGGTGGTGGAGTAGCCGTATTCGAACGCCAGTACCGCCTCTTCCGACAGGAACGAGTCGTACAGGTCGAAACGTGGCTGGCCCGGGAACAGGTTCTTCAACGGTACGTAGGTGCTGGCATCCTTCTGGTTGTGCAGCACTGCGTGACGGTGCGAGAAGGTGCCACGGCCGATGTCCTGGCCGGTCATGCGGATCGGGTGACCTTCGAACTGCAGGGTGGCGTAAGCCATGGTCTCTGCATAACCCCAGTTGATCGGCAAGCCACCGGCCTGCATCTTCTGACGGTCTTCGTAGATCTTCGCCACCTGACGCTGCACGACGAAGCCTTCCGGCAGCTCCAGCAGCTTGGCCGACAGCTCTTGCAGGGTCTTGAGGTCGAAGCGGGTGTCGTGACGCGCGGTCCAGGCGTGGCCCAGGTACGGACGCCAGTCGACGAACAGCTCGCGGTTCGGCTCCTTGACCAGGCTCTTGACCACGTGCAGGCCGTTGTCCAGCGCGTTGCGGTACTCGTCGATCTTGGCCTGGGCGCGCTCGGCATCGATGCGGCCAGCCTGGATCAGCGCGTCAGCGTACAACTCGCGGGTGGTGCGCTGCTTGGTGATCTGCTGGTACATCAGCGGCTGGGTGCCGTTCGGCTCGTCGGCCTCGTTGTGGCCGCGACGACGGTAGCAGACCAGGTCGATGACCACGTCACGCTTGAACTGCATGCGGTAATCGATGGCCAGCTGGGTGACGAACAGTACGGCTTCAGGGTCATCGCCGTTCACGTGCAGGATCGGCGCCTGGATCATCTTGGCAACGTCGGTGGCGTACTCGGTGGAGCGCGCATCCAGCGGGTTGCTGATGGTGAAACCAACCTGGTTGTTGATCACGATGTGCACGGTACCGCCGGTCTTGAAACCGCGGGTCTGCGACATCTGGAAGGTTTCCATGACCACGCCCTGGCCGGCGAACGCTGCGTCACCGTGGATCGAGATCGGCAGGACCTTGTCGCCAACGGTGTCGTTGCGGCGGTCCTGACGGGCGCGAACCGAGCCTTCCACCACTGGCGAGACGATTTCCAGGTGGGAAGGGTTGAACGCCATGGCCAGGTGGACTTCGCCGCCCGGGGTCATCACGTTCGAGGAGAAGCCCTGGTGATACTTCACGTCACCGGAGCCCAGCTCGTTCATCTTCTTGCCTTCGAACTCGTCGAACAGCTCGCGCGGGTTCTTGCCGAAGGTGTTGACGAGCACGTTCAGGCGGCCACGGTGGGCCATGCCGATGACCACTTCCTTGGTGCCGTAGGAGCCGGAGCGCTGGATCATCTCGTCCAGCATCGGGATCAGGCTTTCGCCACCCTCCAGGCCGAAACGCTTGGTGCCCGGGTACTTGGTGCCCAGGTACTTCTCCAGGCCCTCACCGGCCGTGACGCGCTCGAGCAAGTGGGTCTGCACGTCGGCGGAGAAATCAGGGCGGCCACGGACGCTTTCGAGACGCTGCTGGAACCAGCTGCGCTGCTCGGAATCGACGATGTGGGTGAACTCGGCGCCAATGGTGCGACAATATGTCTTCTCGAGTGCCTCGAAGATTTCGCGTAGGCTCGCCTCCTCTTTGCCGATGAACAGGTCGCCGGCACGGAAGGTCGTATCAAGATCGGCATTGGTCAAGCCGTAGTGATTGATCGACAGGTCTACGGGCGCAGGGCGCTGCCACAACCCCAAGGGGTCGAGCTTGGCAGCCTGATGGCCGCGCATACGATAGGCCTGGATCAGTCGCAGCACTTCAACCTGCTTCTTCTCGTGTTCTGTGCTCACGCTCCCGGCGGAAACCGGTTGGGCGCGGCGCTGGTTCTTTGCCAGCAATACGAAATGGTCGCGGATCGTCGAGTGCGATACATCGGTAGCGGTGCTGCCGTCGGCGGGCAACTTCTGGAAGTAGGTGCGCCACTCTTCTGGCACAGCGTTAGGGTCGTGCAGGTAGAGCTCGTAGAGCTCTTCCACATATGCAGCGTTACCACCTGAAAGGTGGGCGCTTTCCCACATGCGCTGCATCACGCTTTCTTGCATGCTTGGTCACCCTCGGTTAGGGGACTGATCGGCGAGAGCCATAGAAAACATGGAAAAGTCCGAACACAGCGACTGAACCACGCCACCTGGATCCTGCTGATTTTCCGGGTACCAGCCCGGAAAGCCCCTGCTGGTCTCATATCTTCATAGGTAATGGGCGCGGGCTTTGTGGGCCCTTGCCCGAGTTTTACCTCAGTGCGGGCTCACCACCCGCACCTCGGCATGCTGCAGTTACAACGTTTTGAATCAGGTGCCGCTTTGCAGCAGCATGTTACGTACGTGGCCGATTGCCTTGGTCGGGTTCAAACCCTTCGGGCAGACGTTCACGCAGTTCATGATCCCGCGGCAGCGGAATACGCTGAACGGGTCATCCAGGGACGCCAGGCGCTCCTGGGTCTTGGTGTCGCGGCTGTCGGCCAGGAAGCGGTAGGCCTGCAGCAAAGCAGCCGGGCCCAGGAACTTGTCCGGGTTCCACCAGAACGACGGGCAGGAGGTCGAGCAGCAGGCGCACAGGATGCACTCGTACAGGCCGTCCAGCTTGTCGCGGTCTTCCGGCGACTGCAGGCGCTCGATGGCCGGAGCCGGCGTGTCGTTCTGCAGGAACGGCTTCACCTTCTCGTACTGCTTGTAGAAGATGCTCATGTCGACGACCAGGTCACGAATGACCGGCAGGCCCGGCAGCGGGCGCAGCACCAGCTTGTTGCCCTTGACCACGCCCGACAGCGGGGTGATGCAGGCCAGGCCGTTCTTGCCGTTCATGTTCATGCCGTCGGAACCGCACACGCCTTCACGGCACGAGCGACGGTACGAGAAGCCCTCGTCCTTTTCCTTGATCAGCGCCAGCACATCCAGAACCATCAGGTCCTTGCCGCCGGTATCGACGTCGAACGACTCCATCTTGGGGGCCGAGTCGGTGTCGGGGTTGTAGCGATAAACTTCGACTTTCAACATAGCAGCCACCCTTAGTAAGTCCGGACTTTTGGTTCGAAGGCAGGAACTGTCTTCGGCGCAAAGTTGACGCCGCGCTTGGCAACGCGCTTCTCACCCGGGTAGTACAGGGTGTGGCACAGCCAGTTTTCGTCGTCACGGTCTTCGAAGTCTTCACGGGCGTGGGCGCCGCGGGACTCTTTACGGGCTTCGGCCGCAATGGCGGTAGCTTCGGCGACTTCCAGCAGGTTCTGCAGCTCCAGCGCTTCGATACGCGCGGTGTTGAAGGCCTGGGACTTGTCGTTGATCTTGACGTTGGCGATGCGGTCACGCAGGCCGGCCAGTTGCTCGATACCCTTCTGCATGTATTCGCCGGTACGGAACACACCGAAGTAGTTCTGCATGCAGCTTTGCAGCTCGCGCTTGAGGCTGGCAACGTCTTCGCCGCTGGTACGCTCGTTGAGCTTGTTCAGGCGGTTCAGGGCAACGTCGACATCGGTGTCGCTGGCGTCGCGGTATTCCACGCCGTCGGACAGGGCTTTTTCCAGGTGCAGGCCGGCAGCACGGCCGAACACCACCAGGTCGAGCAGCGAGTTGCCGCCCAGGCGGTTGGCACCGTGAACCGATACGCACGCCACTTCGCCTACGGCGAACAGGCCCGGGATGATGTGGTCCTTGCCTTCGGCGTCCATGGTGATGGCCTGGCCATGGATGTTGGTGGCAACGCCGCCCATCATGTAGTGGCAGGTCGGCACGACCGGTACCGGCGCGACCACAGGGTCGACGTGGGCGAAGGTCTTGGACAGCTCGCAAATGCCTGGCAGGCGGCTGTGCAGCACTTCCTCGCCCAGGTGGTCCAGCTTCAGCAGTACGTGGTCCTTGTTCGGGCCCACGCCGTTGCCGGCGATGATCTCTTTGACCATGGAACGGGCAACCACGTCGCGGCCGGCCAGGTCTTTGGCGTTCGGCGCGTAACGCTCCATGAAGCGCTCGCCGTGGGCGTTGATCAGGTAACCACCTTCACCGCGGCAACCTTCGGTGACCAGTACACCGGCGCCGGCGATGCCGGTCGGGTGGAACTGCCACATCTCGATGTCCTGCACCGGCACGCCGGCACGCAGGGCCATGCCGATACCGTCGCCGGTATTGATCAGGGCGTTGGTGGTGGAGGCGTAGATACGGCCGGCACCGCCAGTGGCCAGTACGGTGGCCTTGGACTTGATGTACATGGTTTCGCCGGTTTCGATGCAGATCGCGATCACACCGACGAAAGCGCCGTCCTGGTTCTTCACCAGGTCAACGGCGTAGTACTCGTTGAGGAAGGTGGTGCCTGCCTTCAGGTTGCCCTGGTACAGGGTGTGCAGCAGCGCGTGACCGGTACGGTCGGAAGCTGCGCAGGTACGGGCAGCCTGGCCACCCTTGCCGAAGTCCTTGGACTGGCCACCGAACGGGCGCTGGTAGATGCGGCCGGTTTCGGTACGCGAGAACGGCAGGCCCATGTGGTCCAGCTCGAACACCGCAGCCGGGCCTTCCTGACACATGTATTCGATAGCGTCCTGGTCACCGATGTAGTCGGAACCCTTGACGGTATCGTACATGTGCCAGCGCCAGTCGTCGTTCGGGTCGGCCGAAGCGATGGCGCAGGTGATGCCGCCCTGGGCGGAAACGGTGTGCGAACGGGTCGGGAACACCTTGGTGACTACTGCGGTCTTGTGGCCGCCTTGAGCCAGTTGCAGCGCAGCGCGCATGCCGGCGCCGCCGCCACCGATGATGATGGCGTCGAACGAAATGGTTGGAATGTTAGCCATGAATCAGATACCCCAGAGAATCTGCACACCCCAGACGAAGTACGCGAACATCGCAACGCCGCATACAGCCTGGAACAGGAAACGGATCGCAGTCGCCGACTTGCCGAACGACATCGGCGTCAGGTAGTCGGTGGCGATGGTCCACATGCCGACCCAGGCGTGAGCGCCCAGTGCGACAAGTGCCAGCAGACTGAAGATCCGCATCGCGTTGTTGGAGAACAGACCATGCCACTGGGCGTAGTCGATGCCTGGGTGAACGGCGAGGTAGCCGATCAGGAAGATGAAGTAAGCCGCGAGAACGACCGCCGACACGCGCTGTGCCATCCAGTCATAGAGGCCCGAACGCGAGAGGTTCGTGACGTTAGTTACCATACCCAAACTCCTGCCAGAACGATCAGCACCACGGAGATGACGATCACGATTTTCGAGCCCAGCTTGCCGCCTTCCAGCGTCTCACCGACACCCATGTCCATGATCAGGTGGCGCACACCTGCGACGAGGTGGTACAGCAGGCCGGACAGCAGGCCC
Organism: Pseudomonas fakonensis; assembly: GCF_019139895.1. Lineage (GTDB taxonomy): Bacteria > Pseudomonadota > Gammaproteobacteria > Pseudomonadales > Pseudomonadaceae > Aquipseudomonas > Aquipseudomonas fakonensis. The sequence goes on from NZ_CP077076.1 coordinate 4,168,487, forward strand.
CAGGTCACCAGTTTGGCCAGCGGACTGGTCAGACACGCCTTCACCTCGGCAAAGCCTTCCTCGGAACCCAGCGACTTGCCCAGTGCGTAAAGCATGATGGCAAGGCCGAGGAACAGGATGACGCCGGAAACGCGGTGAAGAATGGACGTGTATGCGGTGATCGGGAGTTTGATGGTCCTTAGGTCTAGGTTTACAGGTCGTTGGCTTTTCACGGCTTTTTTCACACTGAAGAGCCCCTAGCGAACAGGGCAAAGTTGTTGGTAAGTGTACTGGTCAGGTACCCACCACCCAGGAGAGCGACGACACCCAGCGGGTCAGGCAAGAAAGCCTCTGGGAGTCGGCTGCCGAGTATAGACAGTTAGGTTGCTCATGACAACGCAAGGGGCTAGCCCGAATAGCGCATTGCCTTTAGTGAACAAAAGGCGTAAACGGGCGACAATTTCTTGAAAAATCAGCCTTGAGGCGGTGTTTCAACCAGCCTTTAGGCAAATTGACATTCGTTTTTATCCCTCTATAGTGGTGCGGGCCCTGCGTGGGGGGTCTGTCTGATGATTTCAAGCATTAATAGGAGGCCACATGGCTGACAAAAAAGCGCAGTTGGTCATCGAGGGCAATGCCCCCGTAGAGCTGCCCATTTTAACCGGCACCGTTGGTCCCGATGTAATCGACGTCCGCGGGTTGGGGGCATCCGGTCATTTCACCTTTGACCCAGGCTTCATGGCGACCGCCTCGTGCGAGTCGAAGATCACCTACATCGACGGCGACAAGGGCATCCTGCTGCACCGCGGCTACCCGATCGAACAGCTCGCCGAGAAATCCGACTACCTCGAAACCTGCTACCTGCTGCTCAACGGCGAACTGCCGAACGCCGAGCAGAAGGCCCAGTTCGTCAGCACCGTGAAAAACCACACCATGGTTCACGAGCAGCTGAAGTCCTTCTTCAACGGTTTCCGCCGTGACGCTCACCCGATGGCGGTGATGTGCGGTGTGGTTGGCGCCCTGTCGGCGTTCTACCACGACTCCCTGGACATCAATAACCCGCAGCACCGCGAAATCTCCGCGGTTCGCCTGGTCGCGAAAATGCCGACCCTGGCGGCGATGGTCTACAAGTACTCCATGGGCCAGCCCATGATGTACCCGCGCAACGACCTGTCGTACGCGGAGAACTTCCTGCACATGATGTTCAACACCCCGTGCGAGATCAAACCGATCAGCCCGACGCTGGCCAAGGCCATGGACCGGATCTTCATCCTCCATGCCGACCACGAGCAGAACGCCTCCACCTCCACCGTGCGCCTGGCAGGCTCTTCGGGTGCCAACCCGTTCGCCTGTATCGCTGCCGGTATCGCCGCACTCTGGGGCCCGGCCCACGGCGGTGCGAACGAAGCCGTTCTGACCATGCTCGATGAAATCGGTGACGTGTCGAACATCGACAAGTACATCGCCAAGGCCAAGGACAAGAACGACCCGTTCAAGCTCATGGGCTTCGGTCACCGCGTGTACAAGAACCGCGACCCGCGCGCCACCGTGATGAAGCAGACCTGCGACGAAGTGCTCGGCGAGCTGGGCATCAAGAACGACCCGCAGTTGGAACTGGCCATGCGCCTCGAAGAGATCGCCCTCACCGATCCGTACTTCATCGAGCGCTCGCTGTACCCGAACGTCGACTTCTATTCGGGCATCATCCTGAAGGCCATCGGCATCCCGACCAGCATGTTCACCGTGATCTTCGCCCTGGCACGCACCGTGGGCTGGATCTCGCACTGGAAGGAAATGCTCTCCGGCCCGTACAAGATCGGCCGCCCGCGCCAGCTGTACACCGGCGAGCAACAGCGCGATATCGTCGAGCTGAAAGACCGCAAGTAAGCGCCCTGGCGCTGAAATGAAAAAGCCCCGGCAGTGATGCCGGGGCTTTTTCATTGGCTTTGCGGGCCCGGCCCTATCGCCGGCAAGCCGGCGATAGGGCCGGGCCTGCCGGTCAGTTCTTTTCAGCCCGCTCGCGCAAGCTCTTCAGGGTATTGAACGGCGCATCCACCACGAACTTGTTGGCCAACCACGACGGCACGCTGCCACCCGGCTCGGTGTGCACCTGGTAAGTCACCTCGGTACTGTCGCCCTTGGGCACCAGCTTCCAGAACCCCTCCACCTGGGCGACCCGGACAAAGCCCTTCTCCTCCGGCAGGTAGGTCGGCTCTTCCTTCAATGTACGAGTCACGCTGCCGTCAGCCTCCTGCACAGTGGTCACGCGCAGCACCGAATCACGCGGGGTCACCGGCCACGGCGTGTTGAACTGGGTGTAGGTCCAGCTCTGGTCGCCTTCGTGCTTGAGCAATTTTTGCGACTTGCATTCGTGTACCCAGGCGCAAGCGCCGGCCACATCCTCTTGCAACGCCTTGACCTTGGCCAGCGGCGCCTTGATCACCGTCACGCCGCGGTAGGCCTTGTACTTGGAGCCGGCCACTTCGCTCAAGGACACCTTGATGCCCTCCTCGTCCTTGGCCACCTGCCAGCTTTCGGCCCAGGCGCTCGGCGCCAGCACCACACCCAGGCCACATAGCAGGGCGATACGCTTGATCGATCTCATCATCTTGTTCCTTTTGTCGAAGATCCAACCTGTCACGCCGCCGTCATCTGCTCCAGCCAACCAATGATCCGGATGGCTTCGTCCCGATCATTGCCACACACCTCCACCTCAGCCTTGAAGCCCCCGCACACCTTGGGCCGCTCGGGCTTGCCGAACAGCATGCACAGGTTGTCGACATCGAGCTGCAGGCAGCGTTCACCGGCCGGCTTGCCCTGCGGCATGCCAGGGATCGGCGAACTGATGGACGGGGCGATGCAGCAGGCACCACAGCCCTCGCGGCAATTCATGAACACAGGACTCCCAGAAGCAGAACGGGACGAACGTCCCTGGATACTAACCGCTCAAACATACGTTTGAAATTGCCAGACAGATGAAATCGTCGGTGACCCGGCAGTCAGTTACGGAATTCGAAATCGATGGCTGCGCCTTCCACATCACGACGGCTGTCGTTGCGCATCTGCAGCTGCATCTCGTTGCTGATCAGCCGGCCGTTGAGCTGGAACGGGCTGCTGTCGGACTCGGGCTTGGCGGGGAACATCGACGGCAGCAACGGCTTGCGCACCACCGGTGCGTCGCCGACGTCCGGCTCGAGCTTGTTGACCATGCCCTTGGGCAGGCTCAGGTCGAGCTTGGCCTTGGGCAAGGGTTTGGCGACCGCCTTGCTCGCCGGCCTTGCCTTGGCTTTGGCCTGGGCTTTTGGCTTGGCTTTGGCCGGCGCCTTCGCGGCAGGCTTGCCTTGCGCTTTGGCTGCTGGCTTGGCCTGTACCTTGGCCGCAGGCTCGGCTGCCATTGCCTGCCCCATGGGCAAGGCCGGCATCGCAAAACACAGGGCAAGGATTAGGGAGGGTAACGCTTTCATGGCAACCGCGGCAGAGTCTAAAAACGCGTATGCTCCCTGTTCCCTGCCCTTCTGACAAGCCTACAAAAGTGAGACTGTCGACTCCCTGCACAATTGCTGGGCCAGAAGGCCAAGGGTAATCACCGCGCGCTCGGCCTCCTTGCTCCAGGGAATACCGCAGTTGAGCCGAATGCAGTGGTTGAACTGCTCGGTGTTACTGAAGATCAGCCCGGGTGCGATGCTGATGCCCTGCTCCAGCGCGCGCACATGCAGCTCTTGGGTGTTCACTCGCCCAGGCAGGCTGATCCACAGGATGAAGCCGCCAGTCGGGCGGGTCATCTGGGTGCCCTCGGGGAAGTGCTGCTGCACCGCCAACTGGTAGGCGCTGAGGTTCTTGCGGTACTCCTGGCGGATGTAACGCAGGTGGCGATCGTAGCCGCCGTTTTCCAGGTAGGCCGCCACGGCCATCTGCGTGACGCTGCAGGCCGAATGGGTGGTGAAGGTCTGCAGGCGCTGGATCTCGTCCTGGTAGCGGCCGGCGATCATCCAGCCTACCCGCACCCCCGGCGATAGCGTCTTGGAGAAGCTCGAGCAGTAAATTACCCGGTCAAGCCGGTCGTAGGCCTTGAGCGCCTTGGTGCGGCCCTGCTCGAACATCAGCTCGCCGTAGATATCGTCCTCGACGATCTGGATGTCGAAGTCCGAGGCCAGGCGCAGCAGCTGCTTCTGCCGCTCTTCGGGGATGGTGCCACCCAGCGGGTTGCTCAGCCGCGCGGTCAGCACCAGGGCCTTGATCGACCACTGGTTGGCCGCCAGTTGCAACGCCTCCAGGCTGATGCCGGTGGACGGGTCGCTTGGGATCTCGATGACCTTCAAGCCGAGCAGGTCGGCCAGTTGCAGCAACCCATAGTAGGTCGGCGACTCGGCAGCAATCAGGTCGCCTGGGCGGGTGAGCACGCGCAGGGCCATCTGCAGGGCATCGACGCAGCCATGGGTGACCACCACCTCGCGCGGGTCCACCAGCACCCCGGCATCGCGCATGCGGATGGCGATCTGCCGGCGCAGCGGCTCGAAGCCCGGGCTGAACATGTAGCTGAATGCGCGCGGGCTGTGAAAGCGGGTAACCTTGGCCAGCTGCTGGTGCAACGCCCGCACCGGCAGGTAGTCGACATGCGGCACTGCCGCGCCAAAGGGGAACACCCCGTCGCGCCGCGCCTCGGTGAGTACCTGCTGGATGATGCTGGCCCGGGTGACCAGCCCCGGACGCTCGACCCGGGCGATGTCCGGGGTCTGTGCAGTCAGTGCCGGGGTTTGGTGCACGTAGTAGCCCGACTGCGGGCGGGCGCGGATCAGCCCCTGGTCCTCGAGGTTGGCGTAGGCCTGCAGCACGGTGGCGTGGCTGACATTGAGCTGGGCGCTCATCTTGCGTACCGAGGGCACCCGCTCGCCTGGCTGGTAGACACCACGACGGATGTCATCGGCCAGTTGCTGGGCAATGCGCTGGTACAGCAGCAGGTTGGTCATGGCGTGGTCTCGAAGCGCGGACAGGTCGTTGTTCTTGTGTGGCCTACAGCCAGGCCAGAATACCGTAACAGTTGCAAAGTGTACTGGGACAGATCACAGATTAGTCAACAATACAGTTGCGTTACAGCGAAACGGTGAACAGCCGACCAGCGCAACGTAGCACCTGCAAGGGTTTGTACGAAAAGTCGCCGAGCGGCGGTCAGGCAAGGCGAAAACAGGCGAGGAAGCGGAGTTTACGGGTTGTAAATGAGCATTCCGAGCCTGTTTTCAACGCAGCATGATCGTCGCGCAGGCACTTTTCGTACAAAGCCTAGTGTGGTGTTTCAGAAATACCGCTGAAAATCATTTGCCCAGCGCTCGCGCCGCGCGAGCGACTGAGGCAAGGATGTCCTCGGCCTTTTTGTGCCACCGAAATGGCTTCGGGTTCTGGTTGTAGGTTTCCAGGTAATACTCGATCGACGCCTCCAGGTCCTTAACGCTGACATGTGCCTGCCGCTTGATCCACTTCTCGCTCAGCGTTGAGAAAAACCGCTCAACCAGATTCAACCAAGATGCCGAGGTCGGCGTGAAGTGAATGTTGTAGCGCGGTCGCGCCGCAAGCCACGCCCTGACTTTGTCGGTCTTGTGAGTTGCGTAATTGTCCATGATCAGATGGATCGGCATATCGGCAGGTACTGACACATCGATCTCCCTTAGAAAGGCAAGGAACTCAGTACTGCGATGTTGTCGTTTGAGTCGGCCAATCACCTCACCGGTTGCCACATCCAGGGCGGCGAACAGCGAGGTCGTTCCGTGTCGTTTGTAGTCATGTGTGCGGGTTGCAGGGTTACCTGGGGAAAGCGGTAGTCCCGGCTGTGTGCGGTTCAGCGCTTGGATCTGGCTCTTTTCATCAACGCACAACACCAAGGCTCGTTCGGGTGGGTTCAAGTAGAGCCCAACGATGTCGTGAACCTTGTCGACAAACAACGGATCAGTGGAAAGCTTGAAGGTCTTTTCCAAGTGCGGCTTGATCCCGAACGCGTGCCAGATGCGCATCACGCTTGCAGGAGACAGGCCCGTCTCACGACTCATCCGTCGCGTGCTCCAATGACTGGAATCGTCGGGCTTGCCTTGCAGCACTTGGTTTACCACTTGCTGAACTTGCTCATCGGAAATGGTGCGAGGCCGGCCAGAGCGCGGTTCATCGTTCAGCCCCAGAAGCCCCAACTTTGAGAAGCGCTGACGCCACCGTGACACTACATCCTTGCTCGTCCCCAAGCGCTGAGCGATGTCATTGCCTGACTCGCCTGCGGCACAGGCTAGGATTATCTGCGCACGCAGCCGAGCGTCCTGAGCGCCTTTACGGAGCTTGATGCGGCGTAGCAGCTCTGACTTTTCGGTTTCGGAAAGGGTAATGACGGTTGCTGGTCGACCCATGTCGATGCCCTTGGAGAGTTGGCTTCTACAGAGCCTAGCTCAGATTTTCAGCGGTATTTCTGAAACACCATACTAGGGCCTCATCGCCGGCAAGCCGGCTCCTACAGGGTTTTGCGTCGCCTGCAGGAGCTGGCCCTCAACGCGCCAGCGAGAGCTTACCTTTTTCGTCCGAGAAGACGATCTCGACCCGACGGTTCTGCGCCCGGCCACGCTCCGAGGCGTTGGCCTCGACCGGGTACTGGTCGCCATAGCCGAGCACTTCGATGCGCGACTCCTTCACCCCCAGGTCGACCAGCATGTCGGCCACCGACTGGGCGCGCTCGCGGGACAGGCGCAGGTTGTCTTCCGGGGTGCCGGTGCTGTCGGTGTAGCCCTCGATGCGCACGATGCGCCGCGGGTTGAGCTGGAGGAACTGCACCAGCTTGAGCACGGTGCGGCTGGCGGAGCTTTTCAGCTCGGCCTGGTTGGTATCGAACAGCACATCGCCCAAGGTCATCACCAGGCCGCGATCGCTTTGCTCAGAGGCCAGCGCGGCGATTTGCGCTTCAACCACCTTGCCCTGCTGCTGCACGCTGGCCAGCTTGGCCTCGCGCAGTGCAAGCTGCAGGCGCTGGCGCTCAAGGTCGAGCTTGGCCAGGCGCTCCTGATTCAGCGCAAGCTTCGTATGCTCGGCGGCGATTTCGCTGTAGCGCTGGCTCAGGTAGGCATAGTGGCGCACATCGCTGCCGGTGCCGATATAGCCAGCCAGACGATCTGCCCGACCCAGCGACTCACCGGCGCGGATCACATCGCGCGGCGCGCTGCGCAGCACGTCGGAGTCGTCCTTGACCTTCTGGAATGCGGCGGTGGCGTCATCCAGCGCCGACTCGCTGCGCTGGCTGGCGCACCCCTGCAACCCGACCAGGGCCATCAGGGCCAGTGCAGCCATTGGCTTGAAGCGGCTCATGGCTGCACCTCCAGTTGCTTGCGCAGGCGCTTGATGCGCGACTGCACCACCAGCAACTGCTCTTCGCTCTTTTGCGTCAGCACCCGGGCCTCGGCCAGCCGGGCATCAAGTTCGGCCTGCTCGGCGCGCATGCGGGCATCGCGGTAGCTTTCGCCGGCCATGTTGGCCTTGGCACGGGCCAGCTTGTCTTCGGCCAGTTTGAACTCAGGAACCTGCTCACTGGCGCCGACCGCCTTGGCCTGCTCCAGTGCCTGCTCGGACAGGCGCATCTGCTCCTGGGGAGCGGGGTCGTTGGCACAGCCCGCCAGGCCGGCCATGGCCAGGGCTATTGCTAAGAAACGTGTATTCAAGCCGATTGAGCCTCTTACGCCTGATGACTGGGTGAGAGCCACGAACGCTCATGGCAGAGGGTTCGCGCGCAAAGCGGCAATAGTAACCTTGTTGGCGGGGATTTGCGTATCTGGCTGCGGGGAAGTGTTGCCCCCATCGCCGGCAAGCCGGCCCCTACAGGTATTGCGTGGTCCCTGTAGGAGCCGGCTTGCCGGCGGTGGGGCCATAACAGGCGCCGAACTCCGTCAGAACAGCACCGGTGCAGCTCGCTATACGAAGCATCGATCAAACAGATCATCTGCTGCGTTGATGAATGATGCCCGCAAGGCGCAGGCCAAAACCGCCGCAAACGGACGCTTCATGGCCTGCAACGGGCATCAGCCGCGCAGTAAGCTATCTTCGAACGGGTAGTGAGTCAGCACCTCGCAGCCCGCTTCGGTAACCAGCAACTGGTTCTCCAGCTTGATACCGTCACGCCCGCCCACCTCCCCCACATAGGCCTCGACGCACAGCGCCATGCCCGGCTGCAGCTCGCCTTCGTAGCCATGGGACTCAAGGTCTTCCGGGTAGCGGATGCTCGGGTATTCATCGCACAGCCCGACCCCATGGAACATCACCCCATAGCGCTGGGCGCGGCAGCTCTCGGGCAGGCGGTGGCCGCTGCGGGTCAGTTCGCTGAAGCCAACGCCCGGGCGCACCAGAGCGGTGTTGTAGTGGATGTGCTCATGGGCGATGCGGTACAGACGCTTCTGCTCAGCCGTGGGCTCGCGGTCACCGCAGATCCAACTGCGCGACATGTCCACACAGAAGCCGTACACGCCGATCAGGTCGGTATCGAACGACAGCAGGTCGCCATCCCCCAGCACCCGAGGCCCGGACTCCTGATACCAGGGGTTGGTGCGCGGGCCCGAACTCAGGATGCGGGTTTCGATCCACTCGCCGCCACGGCGGATATTACCCGCATGCAGCGCCGCCCATACGTCGTTCTCGGTGGCGCCGGCGCGCATAACCTCGCGCATCTCGCCGATGGCCGCCTCGCACGAGGCCACCGCGCAGCGCATGGCGAGGATTTCGTCCGGGCCCTTGATCAGCCGGGCGAACTCGGTCACCTCCTGGCCGTTGCACACCTGTACCCCCAACGCATCCAGGGCACGCAAGCCAGCCACCTCGATGCGGTCCACTGCCAGACGGCGGTTGCTGCCAGCATGAACGCGCAACAACTCGTCCACCTGGGCGCAGAACTTGCCGGCATGCTCCTCGGTTCGCTCGCCGGACTCGAAGTAGAAGAACGACGCGCCACTGCGCAGCTCGCTGACCAGCGGCAGGTGCGCCGACAGGTGCCCGCAGCCATGGAAGTCCCACAACACCACATGGCCGCTGGCCGACACGAAGCAGGCGCGGGCCGGGTTGTGCGCGGTCCACAACTGCATGTTGGTGGTGTCGGTGGCGTAGCGGATGTTCAACGGGTCGAACAGCAGGATGCCGCCCAGGTCGCGGGCCACCAGCTGTTGTACCAGCCGTTGCAAGCGGTACGCACGCATGCTCGGCAAATGCGGGGGTTGCAGCCCCAGCCGGGCCCATTCGGCGAAGGCCAGCGGTGTCGGGCCGATTTCGACACGGTCGTTGTCATCCGCCGATCCGTCGGCCTTCAGCCTCGCAGCGCGCTGGCGGGCGGGGTCGATACGGCGGGCATCGGGGGCAATGGAGTAAGGCGAAGTCATGGTCGGTCATCCTTGCGCTGTTGTTGTAATGGGTCAGGCAGGGTTGAGGCTATTGGCCGCACGCCTGGCGCGCAGGCGAAATTCCTTCGGCGCCAGGGCGAACAGCTCGCGAAAACGCCGATAGAAATGCGCAGTGCTGACGAAGCCACTGGCCAGGGAAACCTCGGTCAGCGACTTTTCGGTGTGCAGCAGCAACTGGCGGGCGTGGGTCAGGCGCAGCTCCAGGTAGTAGCGTGTCGGTGAGGCCTCGACATGGCGGCGGAAGTCGCGCTCCAGCTGGCGCCGGGATTGCCCGACGCGCCGGGCGATGGTTTCCATGCCCAATGGCGCTTCCACATGGGTGCGCATCAGTTCCAGGGCCGCCTGCAGGCAGGTGGGCAGCACCCGGTCGATGACCGGGGTCAGGGTCGAGGCCTGCTCGCGCTCGCCACCGCGGCGCCACAGCAGCATCTCCTGCACGGCCTTGAGCAACAGCGGCTCGCAACTGACGGCGAGCAGGCCGAGCATCAGGTCCGCCACCCCGGCGGTGCAAGCCCGGCTGTTGCGCCGCCGCCCACGGTGGCGGGTCAGGTGCACCCCTTCGGGCTCGCACACCAGCACGCAGTCCAGCGCACTCATCTGCAAAGTGCCCAGGGGCTGGGTCACGGGGATGTGGATGCCAACGTCACTGGCCACCCGCTCGCCCTCCCCGGCCACCTGCAACTCGAAGATCAGCGTGTTGGCGATGTGGTTGGCGGTCCACAGCGCGTCCATGGCCGCCGAGAACGCCATCAGCGAGAAGCCATCGTGCAGCACAAGGGCCACCCGCTGGGCAACACCGCCAGTTGGCTGCGGGTTGCCACGGGAAAGGTAGGTGAGGTTCTTGGTCTTGAGGGTGCTTTTGAATGAGCGGTTCATGGGGCGACACGCGCAAGCTCAGGCTCCAGATAAAGCAGCAGTTGAAGCAGAGAAACGCGTAGGCCCTGTTGCGCCCTGCACTGTCTCAGCAACTCCAATACATCGGCGATATGGCTCACTTTTATAATGACTCCCGATCAACTGCCTACGCCGGCAACAAAGCGGTTTCATTGAACACTTGAATTCGGATAGTCTCGAAAGTGTCCGCCTTGTTGCCTGAGCAACAGTCTATGGCCCGCTACAACGGCACCAGAATCGACATTTTATAAGGTCTATTGATTACCTCTTGTTATGGTCAAACATACCGAACCGGATCAGACACTGATCAAGATGCCATCGCTGCGGGCAGTGAAAGCCTTCGTTGCCGCCGCCCGCTACCAGAACTTCACCCGCGCCGCCGAGGCGCTGTGCGTGACCCAGGCGGCCATCAGCCGGCAAATCCGCGAGCTGGAGGAGCACCTGGGCGCCGAGCTGTTCAGCCGCGCCGGGCGCGCGGTGGAGCTGACCGCCGCCGGGGCGATCTTCTTCGATGCGGTGCAGTTGTCGTTCACCAATATTGCCCAGGCCGCCGAACGCGTACGCAACAGCGAGTTGCCCAAACAGCGGGTGACGCTGTGCTGCTCGCCGGCGTTCGCCAACTTCTGGCTGGGGCCGCGGCTGCCGGCGTTTTTCGAAGCCTACCCGGAGATCGACCTGGACCTGGTGGTGACGCAGAACTTCCTCACTTTGGAGAACGGCCTGCGCCCGGACATCATCATCTGCAAGATGGCCAAGGGCGGCGACGGCTACCACAGCCAGCCGCTGATGTGCGACGTGATCTACCCGGTGTGCACGCCGCAGTACCTGGCGCAGCACCCCGAGGTGGCGACCCTCGAGGGCATCCGTGACAGCGCACTGCTGAACCTGAGCCCCTACGGCCGCTCGCAGGTGGCCGAGCACGTCGACTGGAAGGTCTGGTTCGCCTATCAAGAGGTCGATTTTGCCCAACGCGCCAGCCACGCACCGCTGCTGTTCAGCGCCAACGACTTCAACGTGCTGCTGCAACTGACCCTGGCCCACCAGGGCGTGGCCCTGGGCTGGCACTACCTGGTCGCCCCGCTGGTGGAACAAGGGCTGCTGGTACGGCCGGTAGAAGAGCGCCTGGTACACCGCAATACCCTGCACTACCTGAGTTTCAACGAAACCCGCAGCCACGACCCCAGTTGCTGCAAGTTGCGCGAATGGCTGGCAGAGCAGTTCGAAGGCGAAGCACTGGAAGACGACAACGCCGATAGATAACCTCAGCTCATCAATTCATAACCTTAAATGTTGCTGTTGTACTTCACGCCCCTTCCCTACTCTTTACCTCAGCGCCATGACCGGCCCTGAGGTTTTTATCTGACCTCGCCCAGACCCTGCTGAAGTTTGAATAAAACTGGCCATTGCGCCAGCGGGCTTCTGCACCTTGAAAACAACACTTATACAAAACAATTAGAGGTTAAACCGCGATGTCCAACTTCAAGTTCCCCGGTATCAACCTGGCCATTACCACCCCGTTCGACGCCCAGGGCAAGATCGACTTCGCCCGCTTCGAGGCGTTGATTGAGCGTTACCTGGCAGCCGGCGTACAGGGCTTCGTGCTGAGCTCCGGCACCGGCATGCACGTGTACCTGAGCAAGGACGAGTCCGAGCAACTGGTGGCCTTCGGCGCCAAGGTGATCAACGGCCGCGCCCGGGTCATCGCCCAGACCTCCGCCCTGCTGGCCGATGAAGTGGTCGAGCGCACCCGCCACGCCGCCGACTGCGGCGCCGACGGGGTGATGGTGCTGCCGCCATTCTTCGAGGGCCCGACCGACGATGCGGGCATCATCGACTTCTACACCACGGTTGCCAGCGCCGGCCTGCCGGTCATCGGCTACAACGTGCCGCAGGCCGTGGGTGTGGAAGTGACCCCGGCGCTGTTCGAACAGCTCAGCCAGATCCCCAACTTCGTCTCGGTCAAGGACAGCAGTGGCGACCTGGCCGCCCAGGCCGCGCTGATTCGCACCGGCCTGCCGACCATGAACGGCGCCGACCCGCTGGTGCCCTACGCCCTGTATGCCGGCGCCGCCGGGCTGATCTGGGGCGGCGCCAACATGGCCCCGCGCAGTTGCGTGGCATTCGTCAATGCCGCGCTCGACAAGCAATGGGACCGCGCCCGCGACCTGTGGCGCGACATCGAGCCGGCAATGTCGCTGATCTGGCAGGGCGACTACGTGCAGTCGGTGTATGCCGGTGCCGAGCTGGCCGGTTACGGCGCCGGCAACCCGCGCCGCCCGCTGGCGCGCCTTGGCGCCGACAAAGCCGCCACCCTTGAGGCCGCGCTGGCCCCGCTGCTGGCCCTCGAAGCCAGCCTGGCCTGAACCTTTGGAGCACAACCATGTACAAGGCCAGGAAATTCCCGCGTAACGACAGCCTGTCAGGCTGGGTCGGCCTGCTGCCGGCACGCCAGCCGCGCCCCGCCCTCAACGACAACATCAACGCCGACGTGGCGATCATCGGCGCCGGCTTTGCCGGGCTCTCGGCAGCGCGCAGGCTGAGCCAGCTCGACCCGACCTTGCGCATCGCCATCCTCGAAGCCGGGGTGGTGGGCGAAGGCGCCACCGGGCGCAACTCGGGGTTCGTCATCGATCTGCCCCACGAAGTCAGCTCGCAGGACTTCGGCGATACCTCCAACGAACGCGCCCGGCGTGACATCACCCTGTACCGCACGGCCATCGCCCTGGCCACCGACATGGCCGGGCAATATGGCTGGGGCCGCGAGATCCTCGACCCTTGCGGGCGCTACAGCGTGGCCATCAGCCACAAGGGCGACACCCACATCAACACCTACGCCAGGCAGTTGCAGGGGTTGGGCGAGGCACACGAGATCCTCGACGCCAAGGGCATCCAGGCGGTGACCGGCAGCGCCCTGTACACCTCGGGCCTGTACATGCCGGGCACGCTCATGGTGCAGCCGGCGGCGTACATCCGCGCGGTGGCCGACAGCTTCCAGGCGCCGGTTACGCTCTACGAAAACAGCGCGGTGAAGTCATTCGAGAAGCAGGCCGGCAGCTGGCTGCTGAAGACCGCCAAGGGCGCGGTGCAGGCCGGGCGCATCATCCTCGCCAACAACGGCCATGCACAAAGCTTCGGGTTGTTCCGTGGCCAGTTGCTGCATGTGTTCACCTACGCCTCGATGAGCGAGCCATTCGACCCCAAGCGCCTGGCGGGCAAGCGCGACTGGGCGGCTACCCCGGCCCTGCCCATGGGCACCACGGTGCGCAGAGTGAGCGGCGCGGATGGCGACCGCCTGCTGATCCGCTCGCGCTACAGCTACCACGCCGGGCTTGAGATCAACGAGGGTCATGTACGCAGTGCCGGGCGCATCCACGACATCAAGTTCGCTGCACGCTTCCCGGGCCTTTTGAACGTGAAGATGCAATACCGTTGGGGCGGGCCGATGGCGCTGACGCTGAACAGCGTGCCGGCGTTCGGCGAAATCGAACCGGGGCTGTTTGCAGCGTGCGCGTGCAATGGGCTGGGGGCGTCGAAGTCGACGGCGGCAGGGATTGCCGCGGCGGAAGCGGCCATGGGGCTGAATTCGCCGATGGTGGAGATCTTCCGTGGCTATGAGGCGCCCAAGAACCTGCCGCCGCAGCCGTTTTTGAGCATCGGGGCCAAGGCCAACCTCAGCGTGCGCGAGTGGCGGGCGGGGGCGGAGTGAGCATCAAGGCATAGGCCGGTACAGAACAGCCGGTTATTGCACCACAGGCTGCATCTGCGCCTTCCAGCGCTCCACGTTACGCTGCAGCACCGCCTCCGAGGCCCCGGAAATCGGCAGCTCGGTGAGCTTCTTGGCCAACCGCCCGCGCAGCCAGCTGTCGTTGCACGCTGAGTTATGCGAAACCGCCAGGTACAGCCCCGGCCGGTCCACCGGCAGGCCACGGGCGATCAGGCTGTCGCCAACCCCCAGGCTCTGCGCCAGGGCCATGCCCGAGTAGCGCCCGGCCAGCACATAGTCCACCTGCCCCAGCACCAGCTTCTGGAACGCCTGGGTCAGGTTTTGCGAAGGGTCCAGCTTGAGCTGGGCCTTGGCGAACGCCTCGAAGGCCGGGGTCAGGCGCGCCTTCTGCGACACGCTGCCCTTGTAGCGGGCCAGGTCCGCCGGGCCGTTGAACTCCAGCACCGCGTCGTGGCGGGTCCATACCAGGTATTCGTTGAGCTGCAACGGCGGGTGAATGTAGTCCAGCGCGGTCAGCTGGGTGACCTGCATCGGTGTATCGAGCAGCAGGTCCATGCGCCCGCTGCGCACCTCTTCCAGTGCCTGCTCGCGCTTGCCGGCATGCAGTACCTCCACCTTCAATCCCAGCTCGCCCGCCACCTGGCGCAGCAGGTCGACGTTGGCGCCGATCAGGTGGGTCGGGTCCTGCGGGTCCTGCCAGGAATACGGCGGCGCATCCGGGCTACCGGTGACCACCAGGCGCTCGCACTTGCCCACCGCCCACACCGGGGCCGACAGCAACGCCAGTGCACCGGCCAGCACCCTTGAACTCCAACCAAACGCCATGCCCCGCACTCCTCGTCTTCCATAAAAAAGCCCGGCCCCCATGACAGGGGCCGGGCTTCTTTATAGGTGAAGCCGGCGGATCAGACCAGCTTTTCCAGCTCTGGGACCGCTTCGAACAGGTCAGCGACCAGGCCGTAGTCGGCCACCTGGAAGATCGGCGCCTCCTCGTCCTTGTTGATCGCAACGATCACTTTCGAGTCTTTCATGCCAGCCAGGTGCTGGATCGCGCCGGAAATACCAACGGCGATGTACAGCTGCGGCGCAACGATCTTGCCGGTCTGGCCGACCTGCATGTCGTTGGGCACGAAGCCTGCGTCGACCGCGGCGCGCGAGGCACCGACGGCGGCGCCGAGCTTGTCGGCCAGTGCGTAGAGGTGCTTGAAGTTGTCACCGTTACCCATGCCGCGCCCGCCGGAAACGACGATCTTGGCAGCAGTCAGCTCTGGGCGATCGGACTTGGCCAGCTCTTCACCGACGAAGGCCGAGATGCCGGCATTGTGCGCAGCAGCGACAGCTTCGACAGCAGCCGAGCCACCTTCGGCGGCCACGGCGTCGAAACCGGTGGTACGCACGGTGATGACCTTGACCGAGGCGCTCGACTGCACGGTGGCAATGGCGTTACCGGCGTAGATCGGACGCTTGAAGGTGTCGGCAGCTTCGACCGAGACAATCTCGGAGATCTGGTCGACGTCCAGCAGCGCGGCAACGCGCGGCAGGATGTTCTTGCCGTTGGTGGTGGCCGGGGCCAGCACGTGGCTGTAGCCTTTTGCCAGCTCAACGATCAGCGGCGCGACGTTTTCCGGCAGGGCGTGGGCGTAGGCGGCGTTATCAGCGACCAGCACCTTGGCAACACCGGCAATCTTGGCGGCGGCTTCGGCAACGCCACCGACGCTTGCGCCGGCAACCAGCACGTGGATATCACCACCGATCTTGGCAGCAGCAGCGACAGTGTTCAGGGTGGCCGGGGCTACGGCACCGTTCTCGTGTTCAGCGACAACCAGGATAGTCATTTAGATTACCTTCGCTTCGTTCTTCAGCTTCTCGACCAGTTCGGCCACCGATTTGACCTTGATGCCAGCGCTGCGGGCAGCCGGGGCTTCAACCTTGATGGTCTTGTTGGTGGAGGCCAGCGTTACGCCCAGCGCATCTGGCGTGACGGTTTCCAGCGGCTTCTTCTTGGCCTTCATGATGTTCGGCAGCGACGCGTAGCGCGGCTCGTTCAGGCGCAGGTCGGTGGTGACGATCGCCGGCAGGTTCAGGGCAACGGTCTGCAGGCCGCCGTCGATTTCGCGGGTGACGTTGAGCTTGTCGCCTGCCACTTCAACCTTGGAGGCGAAAGTGCCCTGAGCGTAGCCGGTCAGCGCGGCCAGCATCTGGCCGGTCTGGTTGTTGTCGCTGTCGATGGCCTGCTTGCCGAGGATGACCAGCTGTGGCTGCTCCTTGTCGACAACGGCTTTCAACGCCTTGGCCACGGCCAGGGAGTTCAGCTCGTCAGCGGCTTCGACCAGGATGGCGCGGTCGGCACCCAGGGCCAGGGCAGTACGCAGCTGCTCCTGAGCGGTAGTCGGGCCGACAGAGACCACGACGATCTCGGTGGCAACGCCTTTTTCTTTCAGGCGTACGGCCTCTTCCACGGCGATTTCGCAGAAGGGGTTCATGGACATCTTGACGTTTGCAAGGTCGACGCCGGAGTTGTCCGCCTTGACGCGAACCTTGACGTTGTAGTCGACCACTCGTTTGACAGCTACAAGAACCTTCATGGATTCCTCGTTACTCTCCGGTGAAAAGAAGATCGCCTGGGGACTGCCCGGCGAATGCGCGTGGGTACAAGGGCACCTCTGAAAACGTAGCGCAGCAGGTAGATTTAAGGAAAACCATCACATGACCGATCAGTCTTGTTCAGACCCCGAGGGCAAAACCCGCGGGTCATTTTCTGTCGTGGCGTGTAGACTCCACTACAAAACCTGATTCGGCCCGTAAACCCTGCTCCACGCCTGGTCTTTAGGGGTGCACCTGCGCCCGACGGACAGCCTACGGCGAGCGTAAAAGCGCTCGTATCTTGACCGTAACACCCAATCGGGTCAATACGGCAAATTGGCCAGCCTCCAGCCGCGCTCCTGTGATTTTACTGGGCTCCGGCAAATTCAAACAAACGTTTGTATTGGACCCGCCAAGTGGTGTAGATATAATGCGCGGCCAAGACAAAACGGTGTAGTCCGTCATTCCCGCTGCTACAGCCCAGTCAGCCGCGCATGACCGTCCCCACACCCAAAAAAGACAAAGCAACAGCACGAGCCTTGATGAGTAGGAGAGAACCAGTGGAACGCGAATACATGGAATTCGACGTGGTCATCGTCGGCGCAGGCCCGGCGGGCCTGTCGGCCGCCTGCCGCCTGAAGCAGAAGGCCGCCGAAGCCGGTAGCGAGATCAGCGTCTGCGTGGTCGAGAAAGGCTCCGAGGTCGGTGCCCACATTCTCTCCGGCGCCGTGTTCGAGCCCCGCGCCCTGAACGAGCTGTTCCCCGACTGGAAAGAGCTCGGCGCGCCGCTGAACACCGAAGTGAAGCGCGACGACATCTACGTGCTCAAGGATGCCGGCAGCGCCACCAAGGTGCCTGACCTGTTCGTGCCCAAGACCATGCACAACCAGGGCAACTACATCATCTCCCTGGGCAACCTGTGCCGCTGGCTGGCCCAGCAGGCCGAGAACCTGGGCGTGGAAATCTACCCGGGCTTCGCCGCCCAGGAAGCGCTGTTCGACGAGCAAGGCGTGGTGCGCGGTATCATCACCGGCGACCTGGGTGTCGACCGCGAAGGCAACCCGAAAGACGGCCTGTACACCCCGGGCATGGAACTGCGCGCCAAATACACCCTGTTCGCCGAGGGCTGCCGCGGTCATATCGGCAAGCAGTTGATCAAGCGCTTCGACCTGGACAACGAGTCCGACGTGCAGCACTACGGCATCGGCCTCAAGGAAATCTGGGAAATCGACCCGGCCAAGCACGAGCAGGGCCTGGTGGTGCACACCGCCGGCTGGCCGCTGGACGTGGTCAGCGCCGACAACACCGGCGGCTCGTTCCTTTATCACCTGGAAAACAACCAGGTGGTGGTCGGCCTGATCGTCGACCTGTCGTACGCCAACCCTTACCTGTCGCCATTCGACGAGTTCCAGCGCCTCAAGCACCACCCGGTGATGAGCCAGTACCTCGAAGGCGGCAAGCGCATCAGCTACGGCGCCCGCGCCATCTGCAAGGGCGGCCTGAACTCGCTGCCCAAGATGGTGTTCAACGGCGGCGCGCTGATCGGCTGCGACCTGGGCACCCTGAACTTCTCCAAGATCAAGGGCAGCCACACCGCAATGAAGTCCGGCATGCTCGCCGCCGAAGCGGTGGCCGACGCACTGATTGCCGGCAGCGAAGGCGGCGACCTGCTCAATGGCTACGTCACCGCGTTCAAGGCCAGCTGGCTGCATGAAGAGCTGTTCGCCAGCCGCAACTTCGGCCCGGCGCTGCACAAGTTCGGCCCGCTGTTCGGTGGCGCGTTCAACTACATCGACCAGAACTGGTTCGCCGGCAAGCTGCCATTCACCCTGCACGACACCAAGCCGGACTACGCCTGCCTCAAGCTTGCGGCCGACTCGAAGAAGATCGACTACCCGAAACCCGACGGCAAGCTCAGCTTCGACAAGCTCAGCTCGGTATTCCTCTCCAGCACCAACCATGAAGAGGAACAACCCTGCCACCTGAAACTGGCCGACCCGAACATCCCGATCGCCAGCAACCTGCCGCTGTACGACGAACCGGCGCAGCGCTACTGCCCGGCCGGCGTGTACGAGGTGGTGGCTCAGGAAGACGGCAGCAAGCGCTTCCAGATCAACGCGCAGAACTGCGTGCACTGCAAGACCTGCGACATCAAGGACCCGGCCCAGAACATCACCTGGGTCACCCCGGAAGGTGCCGGCGGGCCGACTTACCCGAACATGTAAGGCCCCTGCCCTTGCGCCAAAAAAAGCCCCCAGGCCTTGCGGCCCGGGGGCTTTTTCGTATCAGGCGCGGCGTACTTCCTCGAACAGCTCGGGGTGGCGGTCGAGCAGCTTGAACAGCTTGATCAGCGCCACCGGCGGGCGGGTCTTGCCGTTTTCGTAGCGGGAGAAGGCGTTGACGCCACCGCCGAAGATCTCGCCGGCTTCGCGCTGGTCGAGGTCGAACTTACGTCGGATGGTGGCGATGAAGCCTGGGTCGACAGCCTGCGCATTGACTCGCTTGTTAAAGGCCAGCATCAGGTCGCTGATACGCCCTGACTCCTCCATATTCAATATTCCCTCGCCGCATGCCGGGCAGTAATCGCCCCGGATATCCGCAATCAACAGCGTTTGCCCCTTGTATCGATACGGCATGTCCTGCGCTTCGGCGACCAACTCAGCCCCACCACAAAGTGGACATTTCATTTCAAAGCTCCTTGAAGGGCGGGCAATGGGGCGTTCTCTTTTCCATGAGAAATTAACCTTCCAGGTTATTTTTGGCCAATTGGTTATTCCAATCACCCGGAAGTCTGCCCCGCCCGAGGCCCGGCACTAGCCCCTCATTTGTCACCACACATGATCGGCGCCGGCTCTGCGGCAAAGGCCAGCGGCTCGCGACGCCCGAAGTACAGCGCCGTCAGCAGCCCCACCGTGCCCATGATCAGACAAAAGCCGACACACACCCACGGGCTCCACGGCATCAGCGCGATCAGCGCCAGCGGCGTGGTGCTGGCCCACAGGGCATAGGCCACGTTATAGGTGAACGAGATGCCCGACACGCGGATCTGCGCCGGGAACAACCCGACCATCACCGAAGGCACCACCCCCACCACCCCGCACGACAGCCCGGCCAGGGCGTAGGCCAGCCAGGTCGCGCCCCACTGCCCCACCAGGCTGGCATACAGCGCGCCGATACCCAGCGGCAGCAACAGGCTGTAGAGCATCAGCGCGCGCCAGGCGCCGATACGGTCCACCAAGAGCCCGGCCAGCACGCAGCCGATATTCAAAAAGACGATCCCCACGCTGCTCAGAGCGAAGGTGTGGCCGGCGATCATACCGAAGCGCTGCTGCATCACCGTGGGGGTGATCACCACCAGCACCACCACTGCCGAAGTGAGCACGCAGGTCAGCAGCGCCGCCGGGATCAACGCCCGACGGTGCTCATTCAGCACGCTGCGCAGCGGGAAGCTCACCGGCGGCTCCCGGCGCTCGCGCAGGGCCAGGAAAACCGGCGTCTCGCTCAACCAGCGGCGCAGCCACACACCAATCACGCCAAACACCCCACCGAGCAGGAACGGGTAGCGCCAGGCGTAGTCGAGGATCTCCTGCGGGCTGTACAACTGCGCCAGCGCCGTGGCGGTGAGCGCGCCCAGCAGGTAGCCGAAGGTCAGCCCGGCCTGCAGGAAGCCCAGGGCGTAACCACGCCGCCCCACAGGCGCGTGTTCGGCGACGAAGGTCCAGGCACTCGGCACCTCGCCCCCCACCGCCGCCCCCTGCAGAATGCGCAGGGCCAGCAGAATCAAGGGCGCGGCATAGCCGATGTCGGCGTAGGTCGGCATCACCCCGATCAGCAGGCAAGGCAGCGCCATCATCAGGATGCTCAGGCTGAACACCCGCTTGCGCCCAAGATGATCGGCAAAATGCGCCATGAGAATGCCGCCCAAGGGCCTTGCCAGGTAACCGGTGACGAAGATGCCAAAGCTCTGCAGCAGGCGCAGCCACTCGGGCATTTCGGGCGGGAAGAACAACTGGCTCAGGGTCAGGGCGAAGAACACGAAGATGATGAAGTCGTAGATCTCCAGGGCGCCACCCAGCGCCGCGAGGCCCAGGGTCCGGTGGTCGCCGCGGCTGAAACGGGGCGCGCGGGCGGTATCGATGGCAGTCATGGCAGTTCCGCAGGTCGGCAAAAGGCCAAGAGGATAGCAAATGCCAGCCCTGCAGGCCGCTCAGGAGCTACGGCTGAACACTGTGTGGCCGAAGTTCATGCGCCGGGGGTAACGCCCCGCACCTGCGGCAAACGCCTCGGGCAGCGGCACCTGCCCCACCACCAGCGGCATGTCGATGATCGCCATGAACGCCTGCAATGCGTCGTTATCGGGTGCACGCGGCAGGCTCACGCTCACCGCCTGGCGCTCGCCCGGCGGCACTGTCGGCACGCGTATCTGTTTGGAGTGGTACAGCAAGGCATGCTGGATCTGCGAACTGACCCGGCAGAACCGCGCCAGGTCGACGCCGGCGTGGCTGGCCAGCTCGATATTGCCCAGCAGTAGGTGAAAGGGTTGCAGGGCACTGTGCACCAGGCGCTGCAGCTCGTCGAAGCTTTCCACCGGGGCGATGCGGTAGTAGCCCAGGCCATTGAGCAGCCGTTCCAGTTGCAGGCGCTGTTCAGGATGCTCGTCAGCGATGAGGATACGCAGGGATTTGTTGGCCATCGTCCGAACCCGGGCAGTCAGGTGTGAGGGTTCCATGACCAGGACTGCGCCGGCACCGGCAAGCCGCAGGCTGGCTGCCCGGGCGGTCTTTCTAGAGCGTTGTCGTGAAACTGCGGGAAATCAAGTTGCCAGCATGGGAAATTTTCAACCTTCCCACTGCCGCATACGCTGGCGACAGTGCTTCATGGCATTGACGATGTGCTTTTCCACCAGGCTGCGGGAGATACCCAGCCGCTCGGCGATCTGCTGATGCGACAGGCCATCGAGCTTGCGCAGCAGGAAACACTCGCGGCAGGCCGCGCTCAGCTCGTCCAGGGCCTGCTGCATCAGCGCCAGACGCTGGTCCAACTGCATGCGCTGGGACGGCGCCGGGCTGTGCCAGCGCTCATCGCTGTCGAGTACTTCCAGCGGCTCGGCCCGGCGCACCTGGTGACGCCGATGGCGATCGACCACCAGGTTCAGCGCGGTGCGGTAAAGAAACGCCCGCGGGTGTTCGATGCGCTCACCCTCGCTGCGCTCCAGCACCCGCAGGTAGGCATCATGGGCGACGTCTTCGGCAACCTGCCGATTACCCAGGCGGGCACAGAGAAAACTCACCAATTCGCGATAGTAATGTTCCACGACGGCACCTGGCGTCTCCCTGCGCAAGCGCTGTAGGCACAGGCAGCGGGTAGGCTGATATCAAGGTGCGATCTTACAAATTATAATGATTCTCAGCAACATGGAGCAGAAGCACCCGCTGCGGTAAATCGGCACGCGGCGCTTTCGTTTAACTGGGACCCCGAGTGCAATCCACCACCGCCTCGCTCGATCAACCCCGGTTGGAAGCCCGCATGACTCGCACACCCGACACCCGTCGCCGCCTGCTGATGGCCGCCCTTGGCCTGCTGGGCCTGGGCAGCCTGCTAGCCTGGAAAACCCTGCCGCTGGGCGGCGCTCCGGTCAGCACCGTGCCGGTAACCCGCAGCAACATCGAAAGCAGCGTCACCGCTCTGGGCACCTTGCAGCCCCGGCGCTACGTGGATGTCGGCGCCCAGGCTTCCGGGCAAATCCGCAAGCTGCACGTGGAGGCCGGTGACCCGGTGAAGCAAGGCCAGTTGCTGGTGGAGATCGACCCGTCCACGCAACAGGCCGCCCTGGACGCCGGCCGCTACTCCATCGAAAACCTCAAGGCGCAGCTGGCAGAGCAACGCGCCCAGCATCAGCTCGCCCAACAACAGCTCAAGCGCCAGCGTGACCTGGCCGCCAGCGGCGCCACCCGCCAGGAAGACCTGCAAACCGCCGAATCACAGCTGAAGGTGACCCAGGCGCGCATCCAGATGTACCAGGCGCAGATTCTTGAGGCCCAGGCCAGCCTGCGCAGCGCCGAAGCCGAACTCGGTTACACACGCATCTACGCCCCCATGAGCGGCACGGTAGTGGCGGTAGACGCCCGCGAAGGCCAGACCCTCAACGCCCAGCAGCAAACGCCGCTGATCCTGCGTATCGCGCGGCTGTCGCCAATGACCGTGTGGGCCCAGGTGTCGGAGGCCGACATCGGCAAGGTCAAACCCGGTATGAGCGCCTACTTCACCACCCTGTCCGGCGGCAAGCGCCGCTGGGCCAGCACCGTGCGGCAGATCCTGCCGATACCGCCCAAGCCCCTGGAGCAAGCCAGCCAGGGTGGCGGCAGCCCGGCCAGCGCCAGCGCCGGGACCACCGGCAGCAAGGTGGTGCAGTACACCGTGCTGCTGGACGTCGACAACCCCGACGGCGCGCTGATGGCCGAGATGACCACCCAGGTGTTCTTCGTTTCCGGCCTTGCCAGCCAGGTACTCAGCGTGCCGCTGGCGGCGCTGGGCGACACCGCCGAAGAGGGCTTGCGCCTGGCCCAGGTGCTCAACAGCGATGGCAAGGTCGAGGCGCGCCAGGTGCGCACGGGCCTGAGCGACCGCCTGCGCGTGCAGGTACTCGACGGCCTGCGCGAGGGCGAGCGCCTGGTGATCGGTGCACCAGCCGCCAGCGGGAGCTGACATGAGCACTCCTTTGATCGAGCTGTGCGACATCCGCAAGGTCTACGGCGGCATCGACTCGCCCACAGTCGAGGTGCTGCGCGGTATCAGCCTGAGCATCCACCCCGGTGAATTCGTCGCCATCGTCGGCGCTTCGGGCTCGGGCAAGTCGACCCTGATGAACATCCTCGGCTGCCTCGACCGCCCCACCTGCGGCAGTTACCGCTTCGCCGGCCGTGATGTGGCCGAGCTGGGCAGCGACGAGCTGGCCTGGCTGCGCCGCGAGGCCTTTGGCTTTGTGTTCCAGGGCTACCACCTGATCCCCTCGGGCTCCGCCCAGGAAAACGTCGAGATGCCGGCCATCTACGCCGGCATTCCCCCTGCCGAACGCCACGCCCGCGCCCGCGCCCTGCTCGAACGCCTGGGCCTGGCCAGCCGTACCGGCAACCGCCCGCACCAGTTGTCTGGCGGCCAGCAACAGCGCGTGTCGATTGCCCGCGCCCTGATGAACGGCGGCCATATCATCCTCGCCGACGAACCTACCGGCGCCCTGGACAGCCATAGCGGCACCGAGGTGATGGCCCTGCTCGACGAGCTGGCAAGCCAAGGGCATGTGATCATCCTCATCACCCATGACCGTGAAGTGGCGGCCCGTGCGCAGCGGGTGATCGAGATCCGCGACGGGCAGATGGTCAGCGACTCGGCCGCCGGGCAGCCTGCCCAGGCGCCGCGCGAGCAGTTGCAGGCCATTGATCTGCGCCAGCGCCTGGACCGCGGCGCCACCCTTAAAGGCGCCTGGAAGGGCGAACTGGTCGAAGCCCTGCAGGCGGCCTGGCGGGTGATGTGGATCAACCGCTTTCGCACCGCACTGACGCTGCTTGGCATCGTCATCGGCGTAGCTTCGGTGGTGGTCATGCTGGCGGTGGGCGAAGGCAGCAAACGCCAGGTCATGGCGCAGATGGCCGCCTTCGGTTCCAACATTCTCTACCTCAACGGCAAGCACGCCACTGAACGCGAGCCCGCCGGCATCGTCACCCTGGACGATGTCGCCGCCATCGGCGAACTACCCCAGGTCACCCACGCCATGCCAGTGATCGGCGACAAACTGATGGTGCGCCAGGGCAACAACAGCCAGCAGTTCTATGTGGGCGGCAACAACACCTGGTTCCCCGAAATCTTCAACTGGCCGGTGGTCGAAGGCAGCTTCTATACCGAAGCCGACGAAGCCAGCGGCGCGGCAGTGGCGGTGATCGGGCAGAAGGTCCGCGACAAGATGTTCGGCGAAGGCAGCAACCCGATCGGCCAATACCTGCTGATCGGCAACGTGCCGTTCCAGGTGATCGGCATCCTGCTCGGCAAGGGCGCCAGCTCCGGCAGCGAAAACGCCGACGAGCGCATCGCCGTGCCCTACTCCGCCGCTGCCATCCGCCTGTTCGGCAGCCGCGACCCCGAATACGTCGCCATTGCCGCACAGGATTCCAGCCGCGTGGGCGAAACCGAACAGGCCATCGACCGCTTGCTGCGCCAGCGCCACCAGGGCAAGCACGACTTCGAGCTGACCAACGACGCCGCATTGATACAGGCCGAGGCGCGCACCCAGAACAGCCTGTCGCTGATGCTTGGGGCGATTGCCGCGATCTCGCTGCTGGTGGGCGGCATCGGGGTAATGAACATCATGCTCATGACTGTGCGCGAACGTACCCGCGAAATCGGCATCCGCATGGCTACCGGCGCCCGCCAGCGCGACATCCTGCGCCAGTTCCTCACCGAGGCGGTGATGCTGTCGATGGTTGGCGGCGTCACCGGCATCGTGCTGGCCCTGGCGATAGGCGCCGGCCTTTTGCTGGCCGGCATCGCCGTGGCCTTCGCCCTGCCGGCCATCGTCGGCGCCTTCGCCTGCGCGGTCATCACCGGCGTGCTATTCGGCTTCATGCCGGCACGCAAGGCCGCCCGTCTCGACCCGGTCAAAGCCCTTACCAGCGAATAGTCCATGCCAATCCCCAGCCGTATCAGCCTGTTGACCCTGAGCCTGTGCCTGGCCGCCTGCAGCAGCCCGCCGCCGCCGGCCAGCGCAATCACCCCGCCCCCCGCCTGGCAAGGGCCCGCCCAGGCCTTGCAAGCACAGCCAGACGGGCAATGGTGGCAAGCGTTCGCCAGCCCTGAACTGGACCAACTGATCGAGCGCGCGCGGCGCAACAGCCACGACCTGGCCGCCGCTGCCGCGCGGGTGCGCCAGGCCCAGGCCAGCGCGATCATCGCCGGTGCCCCGTTGCTGCCCGAACTGCAACTGGGCCTGGACAGCAGCCGCCAGCACCTGCTGCGCGGCGAAGGCAACGACCAGCTCGACGCCAGCAGCAGCGAACGCACCAGCACCTCGTTTGGCCTGCAGCTCAGCGCCAGCTACGAAATCGACTTCTGGGGTGGCCTGCGCGCCGCCCGCGACAGCGCCCTGCGCAGCCTCGACGCCAGCCGCTTCGACCGTCAGACCGTCGAGCTGACCCTGCTCGGCGCGGTGGCCGACAGCTACCTGCAGGGCCTGGCCCTGGATGAACAGCTGCGTATCGCCCGGCTCAACCTGGAAAACGCCCGCGATGTGCTCGGGGTGGTCGAGGCCCGCGAACGCTCGGGCTCGGCAACCCGCCTGGAGCTGGCCCAACAGCGCAGCCTGGTGGCCGCCCAACAGCGCCAGCTGCCGTTGCTGGAGCAGCGCCGCCAGGACAACCGCGTGACCCTGGCCACGCTGCTGGGCGACCCGGTACAGCAGCTGCCAGCCAGCACCCAGAACATCCACGCCCTGCGCTGGCCCGGCATTGGCAGCGGTGTGCCCAGCGAGCTGCTGAGCCGACGCCCGGACATCGCAGCCGCCGAAGCGCGCCTGGCCGCAGCCAGCGCCAACGTGCAGGTGGCCCGCGCCGCATTGCTGCCACGCCTGGTACTGGGCGCGAGCCTGGGCAGCGGCGCACGGACCTTCGCCAATCTGCTCGACAGCCCCTACTACACCCTCACCGCCGGCCTGACCGCGCCGATCTTCAACAACGGCCGCCTGCGTGCCGAGCGCGATCTGGCCACAGCCGAACAGCAGGAGCTGCTGGAGAACTACCGCGCCAGCATCGTCAATGGTTTCGGTGATGTGGAGAAAGCCCTGAACGCCATCGACGGCGTGGAGCGCCAGCGCCAGTGGCAGGATGAGGAAGTGGCCCAGGCACGCATCGCCTTCGACCTTGCCCAGCAGCGCTACCGCGCCGGCGCCGAGACCCTGCTCAGCGTGCTTGAAACCCAGCGCACGCTGTACCTGGCCGAGGACGAACAGGCGCAGCTGCGCCTGGCCCGCTTGCAGGGCAGCGTGGCGTTGTACAAGGCATTGGGTGGGGGGTGGGAGGCGCAGGGGATATAGGGGATATCCCTTTCGAGGGAGGGTCAGGGCCAACAGGGGGTTCGGCGAAAATATTGCAGCGCCCTCTCAAGATCGAGCGCCGCGCGGGCGGCGCTCGGTTTCACAGGCACTGCAAGGCTTGCGTCGAACACCTTGCAGCCCTCACCCAATCCCCGCTCAAGAAACAATATTCTTCATCGACAAATGCCGCGCATACCATGGCCGCTGCGGCACCTTGCGCAAAAACCCATCGATCTTGCCCTCCTCGCCAAAGGTGATGCGCAAGGCCAGCTTCATCACCTCCACATCCATCTCCACAGACTTGCCCGGGCGCATGCCTGGCTGGGTGCTGCAACCATGGGTGTCCGGCCCCAGCCAGGGGTCGTCCACCTCCACCCAGCGCCCCGGGGCGAACCAGGGCACGCCGTTGACCTCAAGGCGCGTGACCTGCCCTGGGTGGTAACGTTCCTGGGCGCGGAACCAGTCATCGATACGGTCGTCGATCCAGCCATGGAAGGCCCAGAACACCGGGTTGACGTGGGACGAGAACGGGTCGCCAAGAAAGTCGTTTTCGCGCTCGAACCAACGCGCAGCGAAGTCCGACTGGTCACGGGCGAACGGCACCGGTGCGCCGTTGCTGGGGTCGCGCGGTACGGTCGCCCAGCACATGTGCAGCCAGTCGTGCAGGTTCATCTCCAGCTCCGACCCCAGCGCCCCCAACGACAGCTTCGACAGGTACAGCGGGTCCTGGTACTGCGATTCCCACACCTGGAAATTGCTGCAGAAAGTCTCGCCGGCCTTGATCGCCCCCACCCACTGCCCGTAGGCCTGGTCACCAGGGGCCTGCCAGGGGGGCGGCACGCGGTAGCCATCGTGGTTGTCGTAGTAGCGGGCAAAGCCTGCGCGGTCGGCCTCCACTGCCGGTTGTGGCAGTGGGAAGCGCTGCCAGGACGGCAAATCCTGCAGGGTGCGCGCGTGCATCAGCATGTGCCGGTGCATGAACAGGAAATCGATCCCCGAGCCATTGCGGTGCTTGCGCGGGCCGCGGGCATCGCGTTCCAGATCGCGCGGGCCGGGCTGCCAGCCCAGGCCACGCAAGGCATCCTGCTTACCCGTCGACAGCTTGTGCCACTGGTCACGGGTAGCGTGCCACAGCTGGTGGAACAAGCGGTGCTCGGCACCGATCACCCAGGCCAGCATCGCCGACGTATAGGGCAAGCGCTCGCGGGCCTCGGGGAACAGACGCTTGACCGCAACCAGGCGGCTGTCCTGCTGCACCCATGTCAGCGGCCGGTCCAGCCGCTGCACGCGCACGCTCAAGGTGCCGCTGCCGGCGTTGGCAAATTCGCCCCACACCTCGTCCAGGCTGGCCACACACTCGTAGTCAACGCCACCCTCACGGCCCACCAGGCGCCAACGCACCTCGCCGGTGCCGGCTCCGACCAGATCGCCCAGCACGCGGTAGGCAGGCTGCGCCTCTGCGCGCAGACCTGCACCGGTGTCGACGAAG
Source organism: Pseudomonas fakonensis (assembly GCF_019139895.1). Lineage (GTDB taxonomy): Bacteria > Pseudomonadota > Gammaproteobacteria > Pseudomonadales > Pseudomonadaceae > Aquipseudomonas > Aquipseudomonas fakonensis. The sequence continues at coordinate 4,196,635 of NZ_CP077076.1, forward strand.
CCACGCAGCCCACGGCCCTTGGTGGCAACGTCCAGGAACATCTCGACGCCGTGGACGGGCAAGCCATCGAGGCCACCGTCGGCACCTTCGAAACGGATATCCCACACCCCGCGCAGCAGATCCGCCAGTACCTGACCGCTGTAATCGGCCAGCTCCACGCTGGCCTCGCCAGGCGTGACGACGTCGTCCTCGGGGTCGTGGGTCAGCTCTTTATGCGCGTAATAGGCCGCCGTGCCGGCAGCGCCCGCCACTGCCAGGCCTGCGATGAAACCTCTTCGGGAAATGGTCATTGCGCCTCGATTCGTCTGTGCTTGCTGCGGCTTCTATCCAAGCTAGGACGTACGCTGGGCGGGGAAATTTAACGGCGCGCCCGGCCCAGCTAATTCAGCAGGCCAGGCACTCGTTTGTTGAGTATCCCCCGCTGCCAGAGGCAAGCCCATGACCTCCCTGCTTTCACGCCTGATCCGCCCAAGCAAGGCCACCGCCTACAGCATCTTCGACATCGAGCTCAAGGCCATCGAGCGCCTGAGCCCTTCGCTGTGCCGCTACGTGTTTACCGGTGCCGACGTGGCTCAAATGACCACCCTGGCGCCCGACCAGCGCATCAAGCTGTTCTTCCCCACCCCTGCCGGCGCGCCACCCAACCTGCCCAAGGACGGCGAATGGCAGCAGGCGCGCCGCGACTTGGCGCCACAGCACACACCGCCGATGCGCACCTACACCATCCGCGCCCTGCGCCGCGAAGCGCTGGAGGTGGACGTCGACTTCGTCGTGCACGGGGTGAACGGCCCGGCCTCGGCCTGGGCTACCACGGCGCAGGTGGGTAACCGCCTGCAGATGGTCGCGCCCAACCTGGCCTACCACCGCGACCCCGGTGGCTACGAGTGGAAGCCGCCACACAGCGCCCAGCGCATCTTGCTGGTGGGCGACGAGACCGCCCTGCCGGCAATCGCCGGCATTCTCGAACAACTGGCCGACCACGCGCCGCAGCGCGAGGTGCAAGCGTTCATCGAAGTGCCGCTGGAGAGCGACTGCCTGCCCCTGCGCCACAGCCCCGCCACCCGCCTGCACTGGCTGCCCCGCGACCTGCTGCGCTGCGAACACGGGCAAGGCATGCACCATGCCGTGCACGAGCTGGCCAACCTGCCTGGGGTGCAGGTGGCAAAGGCCGTGGAGTTGGAGGATATCGATATCGACCAGCGCATTCTTTGGGAGCTGGCCAGTGATGCGAAAGGCGACTTCTATGCCTGGATTGCCGGGGAGTCGGGCACGGTGATGGATATTCGCCGTTACCTGATCAAGGAGCGCGGGTTGGCGCGGGAGAGCTTGACCCTGATGGGGTATTGGCGTGCCGGGCGTACCTTTGATTGACTGTTTGAAACAGTGGGGCTGCTTTGCAGCCCATCGCGGCACAAGGCCGCTCCCACAGGATCGCGCAAAGCCTGAACCTTGCGCCCTACCTGTAGGAGCGGCCTTGTGCCGCGATGGGCCGCAAAGCGGCCCCAAATACCTCAGGCCAACGCCGCCCGCAGTGCCTCGGCAAAGCGCCCGGCCACTTCGTCGACCTGCTCGGCGCTGATGATCAGCGGCGGCAGGAAGCGCACCACTGCACCATGCCGGCCACCCAGTTCGAGGATCAGGCCACGGCGCAGGCATTCGCGCTGCACCTTCGGCGCCAGGCTACGGTGGGCCAGTGGGTGCCCCAGGGCATCCACTTCGCCCGCCGGGTCCACCAGTTCCACGCCTAGCATGAGCCCGCGCCCGCGTATGTCACCCAGCTGCGGGTAATCGCGCTGCAGCGTCTGCAGGTGCCCGCGCAAGCGCTGGCCCATGGCCTCGGCGTGTTCGCACAGGCGGTGCTCCACCAGGTACTGCATCACCGCCGAGCCCGCCGCCATGGCCATCTGGTTGCCACGGAAGGTGCCGGCGTGGGCGCCCGGCGCCCACTGGTCGAGCCAGTCACGGTACACCGTCACCGCCAGCGGCAGGCTGCCGCCAATGGCCTTGGACAGGGTCACAACGTCCGGCACGATGCCGGCGTGCTCGAAGGCGAACATCTTGCCGGTACGGGCAAAGCCGCTCTGGATCTCGTCGACAATCAGCGCCACGCCGGCCTGTTCGGTGATGCGGCGCAGGCCGCGCAGCCACTCGATGTCAGCCGGAATTACACCGCCCTCGCCCTGCACCACCTCGACGATCACCGCCGCCGGCAGCGCCACCCCGGCCTCGGGGTCGTTCAGCAGGTTTTCCAGGTAATGCAGGTTGGCACGCACGCCAGCCTCGCCACCGAGGCCGAACGGGCAACGGTAGTCATAGGGATATGGCAAAAACTGCACGCCGCTGCTCAGCAGCGCGCCCAGCGGCTTCTTCGGGCCCAGGCTGCCCATCAGGCTCAGGGCACCCTGAGTCATGCCGTGGTAACCGCCCTGGAACGCCAGCACGGTGCTGCGCCCGGTGGCGGTGCGCACCAGCTTGAGCGCCGCCTCTACCGCGTCGGTGCCGGTGGGGCCGCAGAACTGGATCTTCGCCTCGCGACGCAGCGCTTCAGGCAGCAGGGCGAACAGGTCCTGGACGAACTGGTCCTTGACCGGGGTGGTCAGGTCCAAGGTGTGCAGCGGCAGCTCGTCGGCCAGCACGCGCTGGATGGCCTCGACCACCACCGGGTGGTTATGCCCCAGGGCCAGGGTGCCGGCGCCGGCCAGGCAGTCGATGAACTGACGGCCTTCGACATCTTCCACATGGATGCCCCGGGCGCGCTTGAGCGCCAGCGGGATGCGCCGCGGGTAGCTGCGGGCGTTGGACTCCTGTTGCTGCTGGCGCAGCAGCAGCGGCGAGTCGGCGAATTCGTACAGGGCCTGGGGCTCGTTGGCCGGCAGGGCCCGGGCAAGGCTGGACGCGGTGGACATGGAGAAACCCTCGCAAGCAAGCGGATGTGCCCGCCACGCGTCCTGTAACCGGATGTGTGTCGGGAGCTTATCGCTTGGAAAACGCTTGGGCGGGGTGCGGATTTAGCGCTTGCTGCGGGATTTGTTCAGCCATGCCTGCGCTACCCCTGTAGGAGCCGGCTTGCCGGCGATGAGGCCGGTAGCCAGAATGATGCACCGCCTGGGCGGGCCCTATCGTCGGCAAGCCGGCTCCTACAGGGGTAGCGCAGGCCGAAGCTTCAGCCAACAGTGCGTGCCGGTACCTGCAGGCACACCCGCAAACCATCGGCCTGGCTGTCAAAACGCAGGCTGCCGGCGCAGCGCTGGACAATCGCCTGGACGATGGCCAGGCCCAGGCCGCAGCCACCGCTCTGGCTGTTGCGCCAGAAACGTTCGGTGAGGTGCGCCAGGTCTTCCTGGCGGATGCCCGGGCCATGGTCACGCACCACGAAGTCCACCTGGCCATCGAGCGCCTGTACATCCAGCTCCACCGCCGCATCGCCGCCGTGGCGCAGGGCGTTGTCCAGCAGGTTGCGCAGCGCCGCCACCGCCAATGGCGCCGGCATGCCCAGGTAAACCCGCGCCGCCTCATCCGGCAGGTGCAGCAAAATGCGCCGGTTGTCACCGCCACCGGCATCCTGGATGGCCTGCAACGCCACCTGCTCGGCGCTGCACTGCACCCCGTCGTCGAACGACAGGCTGCCCTCCACCCGCGCCAGCATCAGCAACTGCTCCAGGGTGCGGTGCATGCGGTCGGTGCCCTGCTCGGCATGTTCCAAAGCCTGCTCGCGCACCGCACCGTCAGTCATGCGCGCCACCTGCAGGTGGGTCTTGATCGCGGTCAGCGGGCTGCGCAACTCGTGGGCGGCGTCATCGGTCAGGCGCCGCTCGCGCTCGATGGTCTGGGCGATGCGCAGGAACAGCTGGTTTTGCGTATCGAGCAACGGCTGCAGCTCGCTTGGCAGGTTGCCCACCTGCAACGGCTCGACGCTGTCGGCACGCCGGCGGCGCAAAGCGTCACGCATGCGGTTGAGTGGCGCCAGGCCCTTGCCCAGGCCGATCCACAACAACCCCAGGCTACCGAGCAGCGCCATCAGCACCGGCGCCGAGGCGGCCAGCAGAATCGACTGGTTCAGCGCCTCGCGCTCCATGTGGCGGTCGGCGGTGGTGATGCGCACATCGCCGTGGTTGTAGGTGAAGGTGCGCCACGACGCGCCGTCGATGGTCTGGTCACGGAAGCCGCTGCGCTGGTCGTCCATGGCGCCGTCGTGCTTGTGGTTGCTGGCAAGGATTTCGCCACGCAGCGAGCTGACCTGGCAAGCCATGCCGTCCGGCACGCTGAGCTGGTCGGCAGAGAAGTGCGCATCCTCGCCCTTGGCCGCCAGCGGTTGCGGCAACTGGTCGACCAGCCCGGCGACCATGCGCGCCGACGCCACCAGGCGCTGATCGAGGGAAAACATCATCTGCTGACGCAGGTCGCGCAGCATCCAGGCCGCGGCCAGCACCCAGATGACGATGAAGACGCTGCCGAGGATCAGCGACAGGCGTACCCGCAGGCTCATGAGGCCGCCTCCCCCGGCGCCTGCGCCGGCCCCAGGCGATAGCCCAGGCCGCGCACGGTCTCGACAATACCGTTACCGAGCTTGCGCCGCAGGTGGTGGATATGCACGTTCAGGGCGTTGCTCTCGACCTCGTCGCTAAAACCGTACACGCAGTCCTTGAGCTGCTCGCTGGACAGCACCCGGCCGGGGTTCTGCAGCAAGGCCTGCAACAACGCCTGCTCGCGCCGCGACAGGTCCACCGGCTGGCCGGCCAGGGTGGCGGCGCAGCTGCTGGGGTCGTAGACCAGCGGACCATGCTCGATGAGGTTCACCGCACGCCCGGCCACCCGGCGCAACAGGGTGTGCAGGCGCGCGGCCAGCTCGCGCAGGTCGAAGGGCTTGAGCAGGTAGTCGTCGGCGCCGGCCTGCAAGCCGTCGACCCGATCGGTGACCGCATCGCGGGCGGTGAGCACCAGCACCGGCAGGGTCTCGCCTTGCTGGCGCAGGCGGCGCAGCAGTTTCAGGCCGTCTTCGTCGGGCAGCCCAAGGTCGAGAATCATCACGTCGAACTGCGCGGCCTGGAGCATCTGCCGGGCCTGCGAGGCGCTGGCCACCCGGTCCACGGTCAGGCCCTGGGCCGAAAGGCCGGCGCAGATGCCGCTGGCGATCAGGTCGTCATCCTCGCAGAGCAGAACGTGCATGGGGTGGGTCTCCGGGGGGGGGGGGAAGCGGGCATTGCACAGGGTGGGCATTAAGGGGGGATTATGTACCGTTTTCGGGTGCGCCGGGCATTGTCTTGAGGCAGGCCCAAACACCTCCAGGCGCATGCCTTGAGATAAGATCAAGCCATTCAGGCAGGCCGGTTAACCTTGAGTTAATACCCCCCGGCCAGCATGCCCTCATTCCAAGTTCTGCCAAGGCGTCGACATGCGTGTTTTCCTCCTCCTGCTGACATTCCTGCTCGCCGGCCCGCTCCAGGCCAACCCTTTTGCCGTCAAACCGGACTTTTTGCCGGTCAATGACGCGTTCGTACTGAGCCACGACCGCCTCCCGGACGGCCAGATGCGCCTGTACTTCCAGATCAAGGACGGCTACTACCTCTACCAGAAGCGCCTGAAATTCGACGGCCTGCCCCCTGAGCAGCACCCGCAACTGCCGCAGGCCGAGAACCACCACGACGAATTCTTCGGCGACAGCGCCGTCTACCGCCAGCAGCTCGAACTGCTGATACCGGCCAACGCCTCCGGCGAGCTGCGCCTGGGCTGGCAGGGCTGCGCCGATGCCGGCCTGTGCTACCCGCCGCAAACCACCGCCATTGCCCTTGGCGGCGCGCAAGCGGCAGACGCAACGCTGGCCGGCGACCAGGCCCTGGCCAGCAACCTGCAACACGCAAGCCTCGCCTGGAGCCTGCTGGCGTTCTTCGGCCTGGGCCTGCTGCTGGCCTTCACCCCCTGCTCGCTGCCGATGCTGCCGATCCTTGCCGGGCTGGTGCTGGGCAACGGCGCCAGCGCCCGGCGTGGCTGGGTGCTGGCCGGGGTGTACGTGCTGAGCATGGCCCTGGTGTACGCCGCCCTGGGGGTGGTCGCCGCGCTGCTGGGCGCCAGCCTGCAGGCCTGGCTGCAACAACCCTGGTTACTGGGCAGCCTGGCGGCGCTGTTCGTGCTGCTGGCCCTGCCGATGTTCGGCGCCTTCGAACTGCAACTGCCCGGCGCCCTGCGCGACCGCCTCGACCAGGCCGGGCGCGGCGCCCGTGGCGGCAACCTGTATGGCGCGGCATTGCTTGGCGCGCTGTCGGGGCTGCTGATGGGCCCGTGCATGACCGCGCCGCTGGCCGGTGCGCTGCTGTTCATCGCGCAGAGCGGCGATGTGCTGCAAGGCGCGCTGGTGCTGTTCAGCCTGGGGCTGGGCATGGGCGTGCCGCTGCTGTTGCTGGTCACCCTGGGCAACCGTTACCTGCCGCGCCCCGGCGCCTGGATGAACCTGGTCAAGGGCGTGTTCGGCTTCGTGTTCCTGGCCATGGCCCTGTACACCTTGCGCAACCTGCTGCCCGCCCCGCTGCTGCTGGCCCTGGCCGGCGCCTGGCTGATCGCTCTGGGCTGGGCCGCCTGGCCGGCCCTGCAACGCCTGCCGGCCCTGCGTGCGGTACCACTGCTCGGTGCGCTGTGGGGCGGCCTGCTGCTGGTGGGCGCTGCTGCAGGTGGCAACGACCTGTGGCAACCGCTGCAACCCTTCACCACCAAGACCGGTGGCAGCGCCCCCGCTGCCAGCCACGACGCCTTCACCACCGTCAGCACCCCCGCCGCCCTGCAACGTGAACTGGACGCGGCCAAGGCCCGCGGTCAGTGGGTACTGGTGGACTACTACGCCGACTGGTGCGTGTCGTGCAAGGTCATGGAAAAACAGGTATTCGCCCGCCCCGACGTGCAGGCAAGCCTTGAAGGCGTGCACCTGCTGCGCCTGGACGTGACCGCCGACACCCCGGCCAGCCGCGAGCTGCTGCAACGCTACCAGGTCCCCGGCCCGCCCAGCCTGGTGTGGGTCGGCCCCGAAGGCGACGAACGCCGCGCCCGGCGCATCACTGGCGAGGTCGATGCCGCAGCCTTCCTGCAGCACTGGGCGCAGACCAGGAGCCAAGGCTGATGCTGACCGTCACCCTCGGGCCCTTGACCATGGCCCTGAACCACCTGCTGCTGCTCGCAGCGCTGGGCATCGCCAGCCTGGTGGGCTGGCGCGTGGCCAAGCGTGGCGGTGAAAACCCCGAGTCGGCACTGTTCAACCTGTTCCTGCTCGGCCTGCTGTTCGCCCGCCTGGGTTTCGTGCTGGCCTACTGGCCGATGTACCGCGACGACCTGTTGCAGGTCATCGACATCCGCGATGGCGGTTTCCTGCTCTGGGGCGGCCTGTTCGGCGTGGTGCTCGGCACCCTCTGGCAAGGCTGGCGCCGCCCCGGCCTGCGCCGTCCGCTGGGCTGGGCGCTGTTCAGCGGCGCGCTGTTCTGGGTACTGGGCAGCTTTTCCAGCCACCTGTACAGCAAGGGCACGGAACTGCCGCAACTGAGCCTGCGCGACAGCCGCGGCCAGGCCGTGGCCCTGCACGACTACCGCGGCAAGCCGCTGGTCATCAACATCTGGGCCACCTGGTGCCCGCCGTGCCGACGCGAAATGCCGGTGCTGCAACAGGCCCAGCACGACTACCCGCATGTGACGTTCCTGTTCGTCAACCAGGGCGAAACCCCGGAGAACGTCAGCACCTTCATGGCAACCACCGGCCTGATGCTGTCCCACGTGCTGTTCGACGGCAGTGGCGAACTGGCCCGCAAGGTCGGCTCCATGGCCCTGCCCACCACGCTGTTCTACAACGCCGACGGGCGCCTGGTCGGCAGCCACCTGGGCGAGCTGTCGCGGGCCAGCCTGCGCCACGCCCTGGAACCCTTCGACCCCAGCGACGCCCCCGCGCCACAAGGAAACTGACATGCGCCTGACCGCCCTGCTGCCCCTCACTTTTACCCTGCTCGCCAGCCCGCTGCTGCACGCCGAGGACCTGCCCAAGGCCATCCAGCAACTCCAGGCCAAGGGCGCAGTGATCAAGGGCAGCTTCGATGCCCCCAACGGCCTGCGCGGCTACGCCGCCGAGTACCAGAACAACGGCATCGCCCTGTACCTCACCCCCGACGGCAAGCACGTGCTGGTGGGTAGCCTGTTCGACGAGCAAGGCCAGGACCTCAGCGCAGAACCGCTGCAAAAGCTGGTGTACGCCCCCATGAGCAAGGCCATCTGGGCGAAGATGGAAAACACCGCCTGGATCGCCGACGGCAAGCCCGACGCGCCGCGCATCGTCTACCTGTTCAGCGACCCCAACTGCCCGTACTGCAACATGTTCTGGCAGCAGGCCCGGCCGTGGGTGGAGTCGGGCAAGGTGCAGCTGCGCCATATCATGGTCGGCATCATCCGCGAGGACAGCCCCGGCAAGTCGGCCGCGTTGCTGGCCGCCAAGGACCCGGCCAAAGCCCTGCAAGAGCACGAGAAGGCCGGCAAGGCCAGCACCCTCAAGGCGCTGGACAAGGTGCCAGAGGCGGTGCAGAAGAAGCTCGATACCAACATGGCGCTGATGGAGGAGCTGGGGCTGGCCGCCACACCGGCGATCTTCTACCAGGATGAACAGGGGCAGTTGCAGAGCCAGCAAGGTGCGCCACGGCCGGAGATGCTGGGGAAAATTCTCGGCAAGCGTTAATCGGCACGAGGGTCAGATAGGGCAATTACCCTTGAATGCCCTGAACCTTGAAAGGTCGGCGCCGTTGGCGTGCAAAAACGCCACGGCGTCGGCGAACGCGGCGTAAAGGCTCTGCTCGGCTGTATCGCAATCTTCAATCACATCCATCTGCGCTTGCGCCACCGTGAAGACGTAGGCCAGGTAGCCCTGCGGCTTCAACTTGAGGGCAAACTGCCGGAAGCAGGGCACGCCATCCAGCACGATGAACTCGTCGTAGCCCCGGGCCTTGCCCTGCTCCATGGCCGCACCAAGGCGCTGTAACACTTCATCCTGAAACATCGATATTCACCACCGTGCGCCTTGAGCCGCCTGCCCTTCAGATGTCACCCATTAATAAGCCATCATTAGCGCCAGAGGTAGTGCAACGTCACATCGTACTCATTGTCATTCACACACAAGACGGTATCTGGCGACTCGAAAGCGAGTGACAGATCGCAACTCAAGTGACTGGTCAGGTAACGCTGCAGAAACCAGTCGAAATCACGGCCTTGCAGCGCTACGCCCACCACGCCTTCGTACACCACCCAACCAGAAAACGCCCCTGTCAGCCCGGTTAGCGCAATGATTGCGCGGTGCAACGCAGCAGGCGCCACGGGATGCGCCAGGCGCGCCTGCAGGCCCACATCTTCAAATGAGCGCATACGCGTCAGAGCCAGGCGCTGCCATGCCAGCGTTTCATCGTCGAGCAAGACGACCTGATAGACATCAACGCCCTCCAACGTCGAGGCATAGCGTCGCGCCTTGCTGATCAGCAATCTTTCGCTCAACGAATCTCGGCCCACGATGAGCACGTCTTCATTCTGCCCGGTATCTGACGGCCCGCTCATCGATCCCCATACACACGGATGACTTGCCGGGTGCCGGCATCGATGTCCACATGCACCCCACCCACCTCAGCGGCGGTTGCCGTCATCCAGTTCTGCGCTGTGACCTCCTCGGCATAGAAACTGACGGTGTAGTACTGCACCCCGTCGCGCTCGTGCAGTACATCTTCGAAGGCGATGTTGAAATTCTCCACGTCATACCTGCCCGAGCGGACCAGATCACTTGCACGCACCGCCTCGATCGCCTTGAACAAGAACGGGGTGTATTTTTTATCGAGCCTGATCAAACTTGCCATCACCCTGTTCTCCTCACAAAGGCACCGCGTCGCCGGGGCCACTGACCTGACCAAATATTTTCAGGAATCGCCCACTTGGCGTTCCCAGATAATTGCTGAAATTCGGGAAGTGCCGACTGGCCGAGTTGTGTATGGCGATATCGGCCGGCGAGAATGCATCACTGTCCCAGGCGTCCCCCGCCTTGTTGGTGCGGTTGAAACCGCTGTCCGAATACGCCCCGTGGGTGTGGTACTGGCCAGCCGGTGTTGCACCCTTGGGCAAGCCGCGGGCAGAGGTGTTGTACGACGGTGCGGTACGGCCACTGCCTATTCGACCCCGGGTGAAACCAAAACTGCCATCTTTGGCCTTGAAGATGATGCCGCCATACTCACGGTTCTTGAAGATGGACATCGGGTTGTACTTGCTCAATGCCGCCCGCGCTGCCGCATCGGCGGTCTTGAATCCACCGCCGCACTTTCTCAAGCCCAGCGGGTCGATCCACAACAACGGATTGGGTGCATAAGCGTACGGGTTCAAGCCACCCTGAAGCCCGATCGGATCTGGCTGGGTGAAGCGCCCGATATCCGGATCATAGAACCTGAACGTGTTGTAGTGCAGGCCCGTTTCGCGATCCAGATACTGCCCCTGGAAGCGCAGGTTCTGCTGGCTGGCCTGCTCGGGGGCATGCCATTCGTCGCGGCAGCCGCCCCACACACGAAAATCACCGTACCAGACACACGCTCCTTGCTCATCGGTCAATTGCTCCGCCAGTCCCGCCAGGTTGGTGTGGAAATACAGCACCTGTTCCTGGCCAGGCGCACCGTCCACCCTGGCCAGCGGCTCATGACGCTCCGAGTCCACATACAGGTACAAGCTAGCTTTGCCGTCCTGCAGCTCCTGCAGCAGGCGCATGCCATGCCAGAGGAACTCACAGCGACTGACCGGCTGATCGTGCCCTTCACGGTACAGGCGTTTTTCCACTCTTCTGCCCAGCGGGTCATAGCTGAATTCGACCCGCTCCCGAAGCGGCCCGCGCTGTTGCCGCACACACACCAGGCGGTTCTCGGCGTCATATTCGAAGTGTTGCAGCAAGCGGTTACCACTGCGTTTTTCGAGCAGGCGGCCAAAGTGATCGTAGCGATAGCGCAAGTCCTCAAACACCACCACTTGGTCATGCCTTACCCGTGCATTGACCTGATAACCATCCAGCAGGTTACCCGCAGGGTCGTAACCGAAGTGCTCACTGGCTTGGCCACGCTCCCGGGGCAGTTGGCTCAATGCGCTGTGCACGAACCCGGTCGGCCCGTAGTCGTAACGCACGCTGCCTTGATAGCCGCCTGGTTGTCGTATCTGGGTCAGCACCTCTGCCACAAGGTTGTCGCTGGCGTCATATTCATAACCGCGCTGTTGCAACGGCAGGCAGGCCAGCGAGGCATCCAATTGCTCAACGGCCTTCAGCACCACCCGCCGACTGCTGTCGTATCGTGTTCGCGTCACCAGCGCGGCCTGGCTGCGCAGAACTTCGTCATGCAGGCTGTCCCGCTCAAAATCGCTGATCACCCGGCCATCGAGGTTGATCTGGTGCAGGTGACCGCTGCCATAGCGCAGGTAGTTGATGCGGCGCTGGTCCGGCAGGATGGATGTCTGCAGGTTGCCCAGCGGGTCATAGCGGTAGCTGATCCGGCCCGCCCCCTGGCTTTCGCTGAGCAGGCGACCCAGTGCGTCATAGCTGAAGTCCAGTTGCCGGGTTTGCCCGGCCTGATCGCTGCAACGAATCGACAGCAGGTTGTCCGCGTCATCGTAGCGGTAGCAGGTTTCGCCATCGGCAGTGCGTTTGTGCAGCACACGCCCGACGGCATCGTGCTGGTAGTCGACAGTTTGAGGATGCAGCGGGTCAGGCGCAGTACCCGACGCTGCGTCGCCTGCCGGGTGCAGCAAAGTCCGTGTGACATTGCCCAACACATCGTGGGCCAGGGTATACCCGCCGCCATCGAGATTACGCTGGGCCTTGAGTCTGTCCAGTGCATCCCACTGGAAGCGATACTGTTCGCCATTGGGGTTTTCCAGCTGCTGCAAACGACCGTACGCATCCCATGTCAGTCGCACGATTCGCCCCATGGCATCGATGCGCTGCAACAAACGGCCACTGGCGTCGTAGTGCCAATGCGTCACACGCTGGGCCGGGTCGGTATGACAGGTCAACTGGCCGGCTGCATCCACCTCGAACTGCTCCGCCCTGCCATCGGGCTGTACCCGCTGCCGCAGGCGCCCACGTGAGTCGTAACTGAAACGTGTGATCCCACCTTCGGCATCGCGCAGCTCGCTGAGGTGGCCACGGGCGTCATGACGATAGTGGGTTTGATGCCCTGAACAGTCACGCGAGACACTCAACTGGCCGCGGGCAGTCCAGGCGAAAGAGCGCTCCTTGCCTGCCGCATCGACCACCCGCTCGAGCCGCCCTTGCCGGTCATAGGTGTAGTGAGTCGATTGCCCCAGAGGGTCGGTCTCCACCAGCAGGTTGCCATGCCGATCATAGGCATACCGGCGCACCTGCCCTGCGCCATTGGTGAAACGGGTCGGCAAGGCCCAATGCTCGGTGTAGCTGATGCTTTCCACGCGCCCCAGCGGGTCGACCGTCGAAACCAGACGCCCCAGGCCATCGTAGTCATAACGCCATTCCCCACCACCGGCATCGAGGCTGCGCCGCAGCAAGCCACCAACGTAATCATGCCGCCAGCACTGACCCAGCGCGTCCACATGGGTATGGATCTCGTTCAGCGCGCCCCAGTGATAATGCTCCACCCGCCCCAGGCCGTCGGTCACCTGGGTATGGCCATTTTCCAGGTCATAGGCGAAGCGGTAGTCCTCACCATCACTGCCCCAGTGGCGCACCACACGCCACTGCTGCCTGGGCTGCGGCTCCAGCAACGGCGGCATTTCATAGGGTGTGCCGTCCAGGCTACTGGGCCTTGCAGGCACTGCTGGCGGGGTAAAGCATGCCCATTGGTAATGGCGCGTCGCACCGCTTGGCAGGGTATGGCTGGTCATCAGGCCCTGCTCGGTGTAGCTGAACTGGCGCAATACCTGCCCCTGGCCATCTTCCACCTGTGCCAGTTGCCCGGCCGGGGTATAGCGATAGCGGGCCAGGCATTCGCGCTGCTCGACGGCGAACGCTTGCCCAGAGCCCAGCAAAAGCCTGTTCACCTCGCAGACACGACGCGACTGTAGCGGGTAGCTCAGTTCGATGAACACACGGGCGAAGCTGTCGCCGAGAAACTGCAAACGCCCCTCGGCGTCGTAGAACAATTCCAGGCAATTGAGGTTGCGATCGCCAACCTTGACCAGCCGTGAGCGCCTGGCATCCAGCGGGTCGTTATGAAATACCTGGTAAAGCCCGGTGTTGATGTTTTCAACCACCGTCAAGCCATTATCCTGATGAAAGAACGCCAGGCCATCGAGGATGCTGACGAACGCGCTGCCGACCTGCAGGCGGCCCAACTCCAGCCGGGTACCCTGCTCGTCCGTGTAAACCCACAGCTCACCGCCCTGCGGATGCTCTACGCGCTCCAGGCAAACCTCGTAAGGCACACTCCAGCCCATGCCGAACAAGCCATCGGTACGCAGGTCCGTGCTGTCGTAACGACGCGCCCAACTGATCGGCAACAGCGCCGCCAGGGTGAAGTCCAGGTCCGCAGGCCCCGCCTGGAACTTGGCCCCGGTAGACGGCAGCACCGGGTTGCCAACACCGCAGGCCGAACCCCGTTTGAGCATGCCCCGACGGGCAATGAGCATCCCGGCCACCAGGCCGATGATCTTCGCCGCCGCACTCTTGCCGTCGTGGATATCGCGCACCGTCACCGTACCGCCGCCAATGCGCACGTTGGGCGAAAACTGCATGCCGATAGGCGCATCGCAGGTAGTCTTGTCCCCCACCCGGGCAGCTGGCTGGCCATTGATGAACACCTTGTCCGAGCCCTGGGCGACGAACTGCCCAGGTTCTGGAGGGTGCTTGTCACAGGTGACTGTATCCTCGAGCGCATCCACCGAGCCTGGCGCTTTCGGTGTAGTCACCGGTGGGTTGAAGATACTGTCGATGTCCTGCGCCAGGCCAACCAGCGGCATCATGCCGACTGCGAGCATGGCGTAGCTGCCGATGTTTTCCAGGATGGACGGTTCTTCTGCCGGCGCCGACTGCGCATCCGGAGGGCCCGGCACACCCGCTGCGCGTGCTGCAGCAGTGCCGTTGATAAACGTGTCGTGGGAACCGCTGGTGATCTCGCCGTGCTTCTCGGGCGGGAACATCGAATTGCCGACCCAGTTGCTGAAGTCGCTGATGTGATCACCGATGCTCTTGTCTTCGCCCGCCGGCAGGCTGGCTGCGGCACTGACGATCACGCCGGCGATCAGCGGGGTGAGGAACGCGGCTGTGCCACCGGTCCCGACCACTGCCACTACCGCACCACCAATGGCAGCACCCACCGCGACGGCGGCAGCGGCATAGACCGCAGCCTCCACCAGGCCACTGACCAGCTCGGCCGCCAACGGCGGGTGCAATATGAAATCGCCCAGACGGGCGGCGTGCAGGCTGTCGTCCATGAAACCTGAAGTCCTTGCGCGGTGCGGCTGTGAAGCGGCGCAGGGTAGCATCCATGCCGGCGGCATTGACATGCTGGCAAAAGCCCATCGCGGGGCAAGCCCGCTCCCACGGTGCCCTGCGATGGTTTGAAAGCTGGCCTGTTACAACGCCTCCAGCTCCGCCATCAGGTCACTCAAGCGGTCGACCTTGTCCTCGTCCAGCGCACTGGCCTGCAGGCCTTCGACGTAACCGGCCAGCTCCTCCACCGTGCTGCACTCGAACATCGCCCGCAGCGGCACGTTCAGCGCCAGCACCTTCTGCACCCGCGAGGCGATCTGCGTGGCCAGCAACGAATGCCCGCCCAGCTCGAAGAAGTTGTCGCGCACCCCTACCCGCTCGGCCTTGAGCACATCGGCCCAGATGCCGGCCAGGGTTTGTTCAAGCTCGCTGCGCGGCGCCAGGTAAGCCTGGCTGTGCTGGCCGCCGATGTCGATGGCCGGCAGCGCCTTGCGGTCGAGCTTGCCGTTGGCGTTGTGCGGCAGGTTGTCGAACCAACCCCAGTGCAGCGGCACCATGTACTCCGGCAGTTCGGCGCGCAGGCGCTGCTTGAGCTGGTCGAGCAGCGCGGCGTCGGCGGCGACGCCCTGATGAGCCACCAGGTAGCCCACCAGGTGCTTGCCGTTGACGCCCTCCTGTACCCCCACTGCGGCATCGCGCAGCTCGGGTTGCTCGTGCAGGCGCGCCTCGATTTCGCCAAGCTCGATGCGGTAGCCGCGGATCTTCACCTGGTGGTCGATGCGGCCAACGTACTCCAGCACCCCGTCCGGGCGTCGGCGGGCCAGGTCGCCGGTGCGGTACAGGCGCTCGCCCGGCGCGCCGAACGGGTGCGGGATGAACGCCTGCGCGGTGCGCAGTGGGTCGCCCACATAGCCACGCCCAACACCGGTGCCGGCCACGCACAGCTCACCCACCGCGCCCAGCGGCACCAGGGCCTGGTCTTCGCCTAGCAGGTACAGGCGGTTGTTGTCGGTAGGCGTGCCGATCGGCAGGTAGCTGCCCTGGGTCGAAGCGGCATCGACGCGGAAGAACGCCACGTCGTCGGAGCACTCGGCCGGGCCGTAGGCATTGACCAAGCCAATGCCCGGGTAACGCTGCAACCACTGCGCGGCCAGCTCCGGCGGCATCGCCTCACCGGTGGGCAGCATCCAGCGCAGGCCGTCCAGGGCCTGGTGGTCGCTGGCGAGCATGCCCTGGATCAGCGACGGCACGCTTTCCAGCACGCTGATGCCGGTGGCCTGCACATGGGCCAGCAGGCCCTGCGGGTCGTGGGCGATAGCGTTGGGCACGATCTCGACGGTGGCGCCGAACAGCGGCGCTGCGAGGAACTGCCACACCGAAATGTCGAAGCTCTGCGAGGCGGTCTGGGCGATCACGTCGCGCTCGCTCAGGGCCAGGTACGGCACCTTGCTCAGCTGGTTGTTGAGCATGCCGCGCTGCTCGACCATCACCCCTTTCGGCAAACCGGTGGAGCCGGAGGTGTAGATCACGTAGGCCAGGTTGCCCGGGCCGCTGTAGATGCCAGGGTTGGCCGTGGCCACGTTGCTGGCCTGCACCTCTTCCCACACCAGCAGCGTGGGCCGCACTGTGCCGGCTAATTCGTCCAGCAACTGGCGCGCCTGTTCGGCACAGGCGGCGCTGCACACCAACACCGGCGTGCGGCTGAGCTCGACGATGCGTTGCAGGCGCGCCGATGGCAGGCCTGGGTCCAGCGGCAGGTAGCCGGCGCCGGCCTTGAAACTGCCGACGATCATGCCCAGCAATGCCAGGCCGCGCTCGGCCAGCAGCGCCACAGGCTGGTCGACCGCTACCCCGGCCGCCACCAGGGCATGGCCCAGGCGGTTGGCGGCAAGGTTCAGCCCGGCGTAGTCGAACGATGCCTCCAGGCAACGGGCCACGGTGCGCTCGGGGTGCACCGCCACCTGGGCCTCGAACAGCTCTATATAGCTGCGTTCCAGCGGGTAGGCGTGTTCGCTGCGGTTGCAGTCGTCCAGCAGGAAGCGTTGTTCGTCTGCCCCCAGCAGTGGCAGAGCATCCACCTGCCCGTCGAAGCCTTCCACCAGCGCCAGCAACAGGCGCTTGAACTCGCCCAGCAGCCGCTCGACGGTAGCGAAGTCGAAGTAGCGCTGGTCGAACGACAGGTGCAGGCCCAGGTCGTCGCCCGGGTAGCACACCGCCGTCAACGGGAAGTTGGTGTGGGTACGGCCGGAGTCGGAGCTGGCATTCAGGTGCTGGGCATGGTCGAGCACTGCGGTTTCCACCGGGGCGTTCTCGAACACGAACAGGCTGTCGAACAGTGGCTGGCCCTTGGGTAGCTCGCTGCACTCCTGGATGGCCACCAGCGGCAGGTACTCGTACTCACGCAACTGCATGTTGCGCTCCAGCAAGCCCTGCAGCCACTGGCGCACGCTGCGGCTCTCGCCCGGCTGCGGCAGTTGCACGCGCAGGGCGATGCTGTTGATGAACAGGCCGACGGTGCGCTGCATCTGCGGCAGGCTCACCGGGCGCCCGGCCACGGTCACGCCGAATACCACATCACGCTCGCCGCTGTAGCGTGCCAGGGTCAGGGCCCAGGCCGCCTGGGCGAAGGTGTTGACGGTCAGCTGGTGAGCCTGGGCCAGTTCGCGCAGGCGCGCCCCCTGGCTGGCCTCAAGCCGGGTATAGCAGTCGCCCACCACCATGCCGTCACCGGCGTGGTCATGGCGCAGCGGCCGGTCGCTGGGCACTGCCGTGGCCCGTTCGAAGCCGGCCAGGTTGGCTTGCCACCACTGGCGCGCTTCGTTCAGGTCCTGGCGCTGCAGCCAGCCGATGTAATCGCGGTAGCGCGGCGGCACCGGCAGTTGGGCCTGGCGGCCCTCGCCCAGCGCCTGGTAGATCTCGAAGAAGTCGTTCATCAGCAGCGAACGGCACCAGGCATCGATGAGGATGTGGTGGTTGCTCATCATGAACCAGTAGCGCTCATCGGCCACACGCACCAGGCGCAGGTGGAACGGCGCCTCGCGCAGCAGCTCGAAGCCGGCCTCGCGCTCTTGCTTGTGCAGCGCTTGCAGGCGCGCTTCCTGCACGGCGTCGTCCTGGCCGCGCCAGTCCTGGTAGTCCAGCGCCAGTTGCCCGGGTTTGTGGATGATCTGCAGCATCGCTTCGCCGGCGTTCCAGCTGAACGATGCGCGCAGTGCCTCGTGGCGCGCCACCACGGCCTGCCAGGCCTGGGCGAAGCGCTCGGGGTCCAGGGCGCTGTTGATGCGGTAGCGGTCCTGCATGTAGTAAAGGCCGGTGCCCGGTTCCAGCAGAGTGTGCAGCAGCAGGCCTTCCTGCATCGGCGTCAGCGGGTAGACATCCTCGATCTGCGCGGCCGCTACCGGCAATGCGTCGATCTGCTCCTGGGTCAGTTGCGCCAGCGGGAAGTCCGACGGCGTGAAGCTGCCGTTGCCGTCGGCCAGGCAATGCTCGACCAGCGCCAGCAGCTCCTGGCGATAAGCATCGGCCAGGCCTGCGATAGTGCCTTGTTCATAACGTTCGGCACTGAAGCTGAAACGCAGTTGCAGGGCACCGCCGTACACCTGGCCATCGATGCTCAGCCAGTTGGGCAGTGGCGCGTCGAGGTCGTGGGCAAGGCCGGCCGGGGCGTCCAGCGGCTGGAACAGCGCCGCGTCGTCGAACTGCTGGTCGAACTGGCCCAGGTAGTTGAAGGTGATGCGCGCCTGGGGCAACGCCGCCATGCGCTCGCGGGCCGCGTCATCGGCCAGGTAGCGCAGCACGCCGTAACCCTGGCCCTTGTGCGGCACCTGGCGCAGTTGCTCCTTGATGCGCTTGATCGACGCGGCGCGGGCCGCCTCGCTGTCGCCGGCCTCGGGGCTCAGGCTCAGCGGGTAGGCATTGGTGAACCAGCCGACGCTGCGGGTCAGGTCCATGTCCTCGAACAGGCCGTCGCGGCCGTGGCCCTCCAGCTGCACCAGCACCTGCGGGTCATCGCTCCACTGGCACAGGGTGCGGGCCAGGGCGGTCAACAGCAGGTCGTTGACCTGGGTGTGGTAGGCCGCCGGCGCCTGTTGCAGCAGCTGGCGGGTTTGCTCCACGCTCAACTCGATGGCATGGCTGCGGGCATGGCGGTGCAGGTTGCCGCCCTGCGGGTGATCGCAGGGCAGCTCGTGGCGCACGCTGCCCAGCTGGCTTTCCCACCAGCCCAGCTCGTCGCGCAGCGAATCGCTGCCGGCATAGCTGGCCAGGCGCGCGGCCCAGTCGCCCATGGCGTGGGTCTTGGCGGCCAGGGTGGCGCCGCGGTACAGCGCCTGCAGGTCTTCCAGCAGCACCCGCCACGACACCCCGTCCACCACCAGGTGGTGGATCGCCAGCAGCAGGCGCTGCGCGCCCTGCCCGTCGCTCACCAGCAAGGCACGCAGCAGCGGGCCCTGTTCCAGGTCGAGGCTGCGCTGCACGTCGGTGTACAGCGCCTGGCAGTCGTCGAAGCTGGCCACGGTGGCGGTCCACAGCAACGGCTGCACAGCCGGCTGGGCGTACTCGCCGTGCCAGCGGCCCTGCACCTGGGCAAAGCGCAGGCCCAGGCTGTCGTGGTGCTGCACCAGCGCCCCCAGGGCCTGCTCCAGCAGCTCGGCTTGCAAGGGTTGGCGCACCTGCAACAGCACGGCCTGGTTCCAGTGCTGCGGCTGCACCACCTCGCTGTCGAAGAACCAGTGCTGGATCGGCGTCAGGCCGGTACGGCCCTGGCGCGGGCCCTGTTCGATATCGCCCGGTGCCTCGCTGTGAGTGACCACGGCGGCGAGGGTCTGGATGGTCTGGTGCTGGAACAGGTCACGCGGGGTGAACTGCAGCCCCAGCTGGCGGGCGCGGCTGACCACCTGGATGGACAGGATCGAGTCGCCGCCCAGCTCGAAGAAGTTGTCCTGCACGCCGATGCGCGGCAGGTTCAGCACCTCGCGCCAAACCTGCGCCAGTTGCTCTTCGAGTTCGTTGGCCGGGGCCTGATAGTGCTGGCGCGCCTGCTCCAGGTCCGGCGCTGGCAGCGCGCGGCGGTCGAGCTTGCCGTTGCCCATCAGCGGCAGGCTGGCCAGCAGCACCAGGTGCGCGGGCACCATGTAGTCCGG
Source organism: Pseudomonas fakonensis (assembly GCF_019139895.1). Lineage (GTDB taxonomy): Bacteria > Pseudomonadota > Gammaproteobacteria > Pseudomonadales > Pseudomonadaceae > Aquipseudomonas > Aquipseudomonas fakonensis. The sequence continues at coordinate 4,216,204 of NZ_CP077076.1, forward strand.
CAGGTGCTGGCGGGCGTCGGCCTTGACCGCCTCACGCAGCGCGGCCTGGGCCTCGCTGCCGGCAGCGGCCTGCTTGCACACCAGGTAACCGACCAGTTGCTTGCCACCCGGCAGGTCGAGGGCCAGGACCACGGCCTCGTCGACATCGGCGTGCTCCTGCAGACGGCTTTCGATTTCGCCCAGCTCGATGCGGAACCCGCGAATCTTCACCTGCAGGTCGGCACGGCCGACGTATTCCACCTGGCCATCGGCAAGCAGGCGCACCAGGTCACCGGTGCGGTACAAGCGGCCGCCGGCCTGGCTGAACGGGTCGGCGACGAAACGCTCGGCGCTCAGGCCCGGGCGGTCGTGGTAACCCTGGGCCAAGCCGGCGCCTCCGATGTACAACTCACCAATGCCGCCTTGCGGCAACAGCGCCAGGTCCTCGTCGAGGATGTAGCCGGTACGCGCCCCGATCAGCCGGCCGATCGGCACGCTGCCGGCATCGATCGGCAGTTGCTCCGGGGCCAGGCAGGCCAGCGGCATGACCACGGTTTCGGTGGGGCCGTAGGCGTTGAAGAACTGCTGCGGGGCAAAGGCCTGGCGGATACGTTGCAGGTGCTCGCCGGTCAACGCCTCGCCGCCGGTGATCACCAGGCGCACCGGCAACTGCTCGCCCTGCCCGCCCAGGTACTGGGCCAGCTGGCTGCCGTAGCTTGGGGTGAAGCCGAGGATGCTCACCTGCTGCTCGCGCACCAGCTGGCAGATTTCTTCGGCGCCCCACTGGCCCTGGGCGCGCAGCACCACGCGGGCGCCGCACAGCAGCGGCGTCAGCAGGCGCTCGCTGGCGGCGTCGAAGTTGATCGAATAGAAGTGCAGCTCGCAGTCGTCGCTGCGCATGCCGAACTCGGCGATCACCGCCTGGCAGTGCATGGCGATCTCACCATGGCTGACCACCACGCCCTTGGGCTTGCCGGTGGAGCCGGAGGTATAGATCAGGTAGGCCTGGTGGCCAGGCAGGTTGAGGTTGTCAAGCGGCGCGGCGCTGTAAGCCGACAGCTGCGCGGCGTCGTCTTCCTGGCACCAGCTGGCCACCCCCTCAGGCAGTTCGCCCAGTGCATCGAGCAAGCCGCGTTGGCCAATCAGCAGGCCCAGGCGGCTGTCCTCGATCATGTAGTGCAGGCGGTCGAGGGGGTATTCCGGGTCCAGCGGGACGTAGGCGCCGCCGGCCTTGAGGATGGCCAGAAGGCCCACCACCATTTCCAGCGAGCGCTCCAGCGCCAGGCCCACCCGCACCTGCGGGCCTACACCGCGCTCGCGCAGGGCGCGGGCCAGGCGGTTGGCCTGCTGGTCCAGCTCGGCGTAGCTCAGGTGCTGGCCGGCGAATGTCAGCGCCAGCGCCTCGGGGCTGCGCTCGGCCTGGGCGGCGAACAGCCCGTGGATGGTCTGGTTCAGCTCGAAGTCCTGCTGGCCCTGCAACTGGCCGATCAGCTCCTGTTGCTCGGCTTCGAGCAGCATCGGCAGTTCGCACAGGCGTTGCTGCGGGTTGTCCAGCAGGGCCACCAGCAACTGCTGCCAATGCTCGGCCATGCGCGCGATGCGCGGCTGGTCGAACAGGTCGCGGCTGTAGGTGAAGCAGCACCCCAGGCGGCCGTCGAGGTCGGTGACCTCCAGGTACAGGTCGAACTTGGTGGCGCTGGCGTCGTTGACCAGGTAGTCCACCTGCATGCCGGCAAGTTCGCGGCTTTGCTGGAAGGCCCAGCGCTGCACGTTGCACATCACCTGGAACAGCGGGTTGTAGGCGCTGGAACGCGGCGGCTGCAAGGCCTCCACCAACTGGTCGAACGGCAGGTCCTGGTGCGACTGGGCATCGACGATGGTTTCGCGCATCTGCTCCAGCAGCGCTGCTGCGCTCATTTGCCCGTCCAGCTCGCAACGCAGCACCTGGGTGTTGAGGAAGGCGCCGATCAGCCCTTCGCTTTCCGGGCGAATGCGCCCGGCCACCGGCGCGCCGATGCGCAGGTCGCGCTGGCCGCTGTAGCGGTGCAGCAGCGCGGCCAGGGTGGCGGTCATGGTCATGAACAGGGTCACGCCGCGCTGGCTGTTGAAGGCGTGCACGCGCTGCACCAGGGCAGGGTCGAGGTCGAAGCGGTACAGCTCGCCGCGGTGGCTCTGCACCGCCGGGCGCGGGCGATCGGCCGGCAGGGCCAGCACCGGGTGCTCGTCGCCCAGGCGGGCTTTCCAGTAATCCAGCTGGCGGGCGCCCTCGCCGCCTTCGAGCCACTGGCGTTGCCAGACGCTGTAGTCGAGGTACTGCACCGGCAGCGGCGCCAGCGGTGATTCACGCTCGTCGACGAAGGCTTCGTACAGCTCGCCCAGTTCGCGGGCGAAGATGTCCATGGCCCAGCCTTCGGTGACGATGTGGTGCAGGGTCAGCACGAAGTAGTGCTCACGCTCGTCGGCCTTGACCAGGCAGGCGCGCAGCAGCGGCCCGCGCTCCAGGTCGAACGGCTGGTGCGCCTGCTCGTCGGCCAGTTGTTGCAGCTGTTGCTGGCATACCTCAGCGCCAAGCGCGCTGAAGTCGTGCCAGTGCAGCTGCAGGTTGGCGTCGTCGGCCACGCACTGGTACGGCTTGCCGTCGATGCTGGGGAAGGTGGTGCGCAGGGTTTCGTGGCGCACCAGCAGTGCCTGCAAGGCACGCTCGAAGGCGTCCACGTGCAGCGCGCCCTTGAACCGCGCCATGCCGCCGACGTTATAGGCGGGGCTGTCCGGCTCCATCTGCCAGAGGAACCACATGCGCTGTTGCGAGTACGAAAGCGCCACGGCCTGGCGGCGGTCGACCCGGGCGATCACGCCCTGTTGGTTGCGCGCGCCACTGCTTTGCAGGCGCTGCACCTCGGCGCTGAACGCCCCCAGCTCGCTGGCTTCGAACAGCGCTTTGAGCGGCAGCTCGACGTCCAGTGCCTGGCGGGTGCGCGAGACGATCTGGGTGGCCAGCAGCGAGTGGCCGCCGAGGGAGAAGAAGTCATCGAACAGGCCGACCTGCGGCAGGTTCAGCACCTCGCGCCAGATGGCCGCCACCTGCTGTTGCAGCGGGCTTTGCGGCTCGACATGCTCGCGTTGTTGCCACACCGGCGCCGGCAGTGCCTTGCGCTCAACCTTGCCGCTTGGGCCCAGGGGCATCTGCGCCAGGTGAATGAGCTGCGCCGGCACCATATAGGCCGGCAGCCGCTCGGCCAGTGCGGCCAGCAGTGCGGCACTCTGCTCGACGCCGCTGTAGTAGCCCACCAGCTGCGCACCGACGGCGTCCTTGTGCACCAGCACCAGGGCCTGCTCGACACCCGGCTGGGCCAGCAGCACCGCTTGCACTTCGTCAGGCTCGACACGGAAGCCGCGTACCTTCACCTGCTGGTCGAGGCGGCCCAGGTAGTCCAGCGATTCGCTGCGCACATGCCAGCGGGCGCGGTCGCCACTGCGGTACAGCCGCGCGCCGTCGCCATCAGGCTGCGGCACGAAGCGCTCGGCGGTCAGCCCCGGGCGGCCCAGGTAGCCACGGGCCAGGCCCGCCCCACCCAGGCACAACTCACCAGGCACGCCCGGCGCGGTCGCTTCGAATTCGTCATCCAGCACCCGGCACAGCACGTTGCCCAGCGGGCGGCCGATGGGCGAACGGGCGCCATCCACCGCCTGGCAATGCCAATGGGTGACGTTGATGGCGGTTTCGGTCGGGCCATAGCGGTTGTGCAACTGCACCTGTGGCAGCAGTTGCAGCACGCGGTCACGCAGCGCCGCGCTGAGCGCCTCGCCGCCACTGAACAGCCGGCGCAGGCTGGTGCAGCCGGCTGCCAGCGGCTCCTGCACGAACACCTGCAGCAATGGCGGCACGAAGTGCAGTGTGGTCACCTGGTATTGCTGCACCAACTGGGCGATGCGCTGCGGGTCGCGGTGCTCGCCGGGGCCGGCCAGCACCAGCTGGCAGCCGGTCACCAGCGGCCAGAAACACTCCCACACCGACACATCGAAGCTGATCGGCGCCTTTTGCATCAGTACGTCGCTGTCACCCAGCGCGTAGTGGTGCTGCATCCATTGCAGGCGCTCGGCCAGGGCGGCATGGGTGTTGCCCACGCCCTTGGGCTGGCCGGTGGAGCCGGAGGTGTAGATCACGTAGGCGAGGTTGTCACCGTGCAGGTGCAGGCCCGGGGCCTGGCTTGGCCAGCTGTCCAGGTGCAACTGGTCGAGGGCGATGGCGCTGACGCCCTCGACTTGCGGCAGTTGCTGCAGCAGTGTGCTGTCGCTGAGCAGCAGCCCGGCCTGGCAGTCGGCGAGCATGTAGGCCAGGCGCTCTGCCGGGTAGTCGACGTCCAACGGCACATAGGCGCCGCCGGCCTTGAGAATGGCCAGCAGGCCCACCAGCAGTTGCGGCGAGCGCTCCAGGGCGATGGCCACGCAGGTGTCGGGGCCGACGCCCTTGTCGCGCAGGTAGTGGGCCAGGCGGTTGGCCTGCTGGTGTAGGGTGGCGTAGTCGAGCTGGCCGCCGTCCCACAGCAGCGCGGTGCGCTCGGGGGCCAGGCGCGCCTGCTCATTGAGCTGCTCCACCAGCAGTTGCCGGGGCGCCGGCTGTGGCGCCTGGCCCCACTGCAGCAGCTGGGCATGGCCGGCGGCGTCGAGCAGTTGCACCTCGCCCAGGGCCAGTTGCGGCTGCGCGCACACCTGCTCGAGCAGCGCCAGCAGGTGGCCGGCCAGGCGCTTGATGGTGCTGGCCTCGAACAGCCCGGCGGCGTAGTCGAAGGCCAGGGTCAGGCGGCCCTGGTGGTCCTGCTCGCTGTGCAGTTGCAGGTCGAACTTGGCTTCGCGGCTGTGCCACGCCAGCTCTTCGGCCAGCAGGCCCGGCAGGCGGCGCAAGGCCGACAGGTCGCGCTGCTGGTGGTTGAACATCACCTGGAACAGGCCCTGTTCGCGGGCTTGGGGCAGCGCTTCGATGAGTTGTTCGTACGGCACGTCCTGGTGGGCCTGGGCTTCGAGGGTGGCCTGGCGCACCTGGGTCAGCAGTTGCGCGAACGGCAGGCGGCCGTCGAGCTCGGCGCGCAGCACCTGGGTATTGATGAAGAAGCCGACCATGCCCTGGGTTTCCAGGCGTGGGCGGTTGGCATTGGGCACGCCAACGCGGATATCGCCCTGGCCGCTGTAGCGGTGCAGCAGCGCTTGCCAGCCGGCCAGCAACACCATGAACAGGCTGGCTTGCTGGTCGCGGGCCAGCGCTTCGAGGGCGCCGGCCAGCTTTGCCGGCACCTTCACGCTGTGGCGCGCGGCCAGGTTGTGCTGCTGGCTGCCACGGGGCTGGTCGGTGCACAGGTCGAGCACCGGCAGTTGGTCACCCAGCTTGTCTTTCCAGTAATCGAGCTGGCGGGCGCTCTCGCCTTCGGCCAGCCACTGGCGCTGCCAGTTGCCGTAGTCGGCGTAACCCAGCGGCAAGCCTGGCAGTTCGGCCTGGCCTGCGCCTGCGTACAGGCGAGCGAATTCGTCCAGCAGGATGTTCAGCGACCAGCCATCGGCGACGATGTGGTGCAGGGTCACCCACAGCTGGTGCTCTTCGTCATCCAGCCGTGCCAGGGTGACCCGCAGCAGCGGGCCCTGGCGCAGGTCGAACGGATGCTGGGCCTCGTCTTCGCGGCGGGCGGCCACTTCGGCCGGCTCCAGGCCTTCGAGGTCGTAGCGTTGCAGGCTGAACGGCAGGCTCGGCAGGATGCGCTGCACGGCTTGGCCATCGACCTCGTCGAACACCGTGCGCAGCGATTCGTGGCGCGCCACCAGCGCCGTGAAGCTGGCTTGCAGCGCCGCTTCGTCCAGCTCGCCACGCAGGTGCAGGCCGGCAGGAATGTTGTAGGCGGCGGACTGCGGCTCCAGTTGCCACAGCAGCCACAGGCGGTTTTGCGCCAGCGACTGGGGCAGCGCCTGGTCGCGGGCCTGGGTGGCAATGGCGGCGTTGGCATTGCCGCCCTCGGCGAGGATGGCGGCCACGGCGGCGCTGTACTCGGCCAGGGTCGGCGCCTCGAACAGGGTGCGCAGGCTCAGCTGGATGCCCAGTTCATCGGCCAGGCGTGCAGTCACCTGGGTGGCGGCGATGGAGTTGCCGCCCAGCAGCAGGAAGTGGTCATCGCCCGCTACGGCCTCAACCTTGAGCAGCTCACGCCAAATGCCAGCAATGCGGGCCTGCAAGGCGTCACCGGTGCTTTCGCTGGCTTGTGCCGACTCGGCGCTCGGGAACCTTGCATAGCAGTCCAGGCTGCCGTCATTCATGCGCAGGCGGCAGGCCGAGCGCTGCAGCTTGCCGCTGGAGGTCTTGGGCAGCGCACCGGGGTTGAGCAGCAGCACCACTGCCGGGGCCTGGCGGCAGGCGTCGGCGATCACTCGGCGCAGGGTGTTGATCAGCGATTCGGGGCTGTGGGCCTTCTGCACGTTGCGGCTGATCTCCACCGCAACGCCGATGCCCTCCTCGCCCTGGTCGTCGACGGCAAACACCGCCACCCGGCCTTTGCGCAACAGGTCCACTTCGCGCTCGAGGGTTTTTTCCAAATCCTGCGGGTAGAGGTTCTGGCCGCGCACGATGAGCATGTCCTTCAGGCGCCCGGTGACGAACACCTCACCCTCGCGCATGAAGCCCAGGTCGCCGGTGCGCAGCCAGGTCTGGCCGTCCATCGGCACGAAGGTACGGGCGCTGGCCTCGGGGTTGCGCCAGTATCCGTGGGCGATGCTCGGGCCGCCGGCCCAGATCTCGCCCACCTGATTGTCGCCCAGCACGGCAAGCTGCTGCGGCTCGACGATGCGCACCGGGTGGCCGGGCTGCGGGTAACCGCAGCTCATCAACACGCTGCCGCTGCCCGGCTCGACGCGGTTGCCGGCGAACGCCTCGGCGTCCACCTCAAGCGCGGGGATACCCTGGCCACGGCGGCTGCCGCTGACGAACAGGGTGGCCTCTGCCAGGCCGTAGCTGGCAAAGAAGCTGCCGGCAGCGAAGCCGCAGCCGGCGAACTTGGCAGCGAAGGTGTCGAGGCTGTCCTGGCGGATCGGCTCGGAGCCCGAGTAGGCCACGCGCCAGCGGCTCAGGTCGAGTTCGGCCATGGCCGCCTCGCTGACCCGCTCGCTGCACAGCCGGTAGGCGAAGTCGGGGCCGCCGCTGATGGTGCCGCCGTACTCGCTGATGGCCTGCAACCAGCGCTGCGGGCGGGCGAGGAAGTAGCCTGGCGACATCAGCACGCAGGGTACGCCGCTGAAGATCGGTTGCAGCAGGCCGCCGATCAGGCCCATGTCGTGGTACAGCGGCAGCCAGCTGACGATCACATCGTCCGGGTTGAGGTCGATGCCAAAGCCTTGGCGGATCAATTGCTCGTTGGCCACCAGGTTGCCGTGGCTGACTTGCACGCCCTTGGGCAGCGCAGTGGAACCCGAGGTGTACTGCAAGAAGGCGATGTCGTCAGCAGCCAGTGCCGGCGCCTGCCATTGCCCCGCCAGCGCCGGGTCGAGGCCGTCGACCGCCAGCAACGCCGGAGCATCTTCGCCGTCGAGGGCCTCCAGGCCCTGCAAGGTGCCCAGCAGCGCGTCAACGGTCAGCAACAGGCGCGGCCGGGCGTCGTCGATGATCGACAGCAGGCGCTCCTGGTGGTGCTGGCGGGCGGACTCAGGCGGGTAGGCCGGCACCGCGATCACCCCGGCGTACAGGCAGCCGAAGAACGCCGCGACGTAGTCCGGCCCGCTGGGAAACAGCAGCACGGCGCGCTCACCGAAGCCGGCACGGGCCTGCAACGCCGCAGCGATGGCGCGCGCGCGCTGGTCGAGGTCCCGGTAGCTGAGCACCGCCTGCTCGCCAGGCGCATCGGCCAGAAAGCGCAAGGCGATGCGGTCCGGGGTGCTGGAGGCGCGTTGCGCCAGGGCCTGGACCAGCGAGTGCGGGAGTTCGAAGGCGTCCGTCATGGAATGTTCCTGCCAGTGTCTGGGGTGAGTCGTGCCTGGGCTGTACCGCGCCGTTCAGGCGGGCAGCGCTCGGCAACCGGATGTACACAAGGGAACGGATGGGCAGGGCAAGAAATTAACGCGTGTGGCCAAGGCGCAAAGGCGGCCCCCTCGCGCGCTTGCAAGTGTCATGGCTTTGCGCTTAGAACGAATTCAAATGAAGAATCATTAACTTCCGTATTTGACAATCATTATCATCTTGAATAATTTGTCGCACGTCGCAGGCGGCCTCCCCTTGCCGGGATGGCCTCCCTCCCTCTCTGAGACCAGGTGAAAATTCCATGGCGGAACCAATGTCCACAAGTAAGTGCGATTCACCCCTGCTCCAGGCTTTCGTCGACAATCGCAGCATCCTGGTGAAGATCGCCGCACGCATTACCGGTTGCCGCTCCCGAGCCGAGGATGTGGTGCAGGATGCGTTCTTCCGGCTCAGCTCCGCGCCGCAGATCACCTCGTCGTTCAAGGCCCAGCTCAGTTACCTGTTCCAGATCGTGCGCAACCTGGCCATCGACCACTACCGCAAGCAGGCCATGGAGCTGAAGTACTCCGGCAGCGAGGAGGAAGGGTTGAACGTGGTGATCCAGAACGCCTCGCCGGAAGCCACGCACATCAACCTGGCGGCCCTCGAAGACATTGCCGAGGCACTGAACGAACTGCCCCAACGCACCCGTTACGCCTTCGAGATGTACCGCCTGCATGGCGTGCCGCAGAAAGACATCGCCAAGGAGCTGGGAGTGTCGCCAACGCTGGTCAACTTCATGATTCGCGATGCGCTGATCCACTGCCGCAAGAGCAGCCGCCAAAACTGAAGATTTGATCGCGGGGCAAGCCCGCTCCCACGCAGTCACCGTGGGAGCGGGCTTGCCCCGCGATAAGCTTCACGCCAGCTTGCAGCGATCGAAGAACCGCTCCCGCCCCAGGATCATCAACGCCGCGCGCTTGTGCGGAAAATCGAATTCCTTCTCGCAGTGGAAGCACTGGTCGTGCATGTAGCCGATCATCTTGCCGTTGTCGGCGCGCGGCTCGGCCACCACCCGCTGGGTGCGCGGGTCGTCGAGGAACAGGTAGTGCACCAGCGCCGACAGCCAGCTGGCCACCTTGTGCGGGCCACGGTGCGCCTCCTCGCCCACCAGCATGTGGATGCCGCGGTCGTAGTCGTCGGCCGGGTAGAACGGCGCGATGCGGTCCTCCTTGGCCCAGTACGCCTCAAAGTAGGCGAACGGCTGGTCGTCGAAGCAACCGATCAGGGTCAGGGTGTGCGGGTCGGCGTCGAGCTTTTCGAGGTACTCGCGGTGCTGCGCCAGCGTGCCGCCCTCCTGCCAGAACTGCAGCACCCGCGGGTTGTTCTGCCAGCGGTTGAAGCGCTCAAGGTCCTGATCGACCTCAAGGGTGCGCAACGACACCCAGGCCCCCAGCCGCACATCGAAGCGCCGGTACACCTCCCCCCGGGGCTTGGGCGCACGGCGGGGGTGGCGCTTGCCGTTGCTCAACTGCATCTGCTGCGGGTAAACGCCAGCAGGCAACTGGCCCAGCCAGGGTTGCGGCAACTGCCAGAACAGGGTGCGCTCACACAGGTACTCGCCGGGCTGTGCGCCGGGTAGCAGCAGGCCGCTGGCAACCGCTTGAGGGACCGCTTGCGGCAGCCGCCAGGCCAGGCGCTGGCAGGCCGGGTCGCGGGACAGCAACCAGTAGCAGGCAGCCCACAGGGCCTGCTCGGGGCGCTCGGGGCAGAGCTGTTCCAGGTGCACGACAAGGGGCTCGCCCGCCGCCAGGCGAACGCTGATCAAGGGCCTGCCCTCCAGGGCAAGGCTCAGGCGGCAATCGCCTTCATCGGCCTGCAAGGTACGCCAGCGGGGCGCGGCGAGGGGCTGCGAAGCGGTATAGAACGGCATGGTCTTGGCTCACGAAAATGAAAGAAAGGCTCACCTTCCAGAACGCGGCCAGGCCCTGCGGATTTAGTCCTGCGGCGCCTCTACGGTGATTCGAAAGGGCTGGAAGATGCGCAGCAGTTCGCCGTTTTCTCGCAGCTGGCGCATCAGCCCGGCAAACGCCGCGGGGCTGATCGGCGCGCCGGGGCGCAGCAGCGCGTAGTGGTGGTAGACCTGATCGACCCGCTGCGAAGCCATCAGCGCCTGGCCACTGCCCGGGTTGCGACGCAAGAAATCGCTGAGATACGAGCGGGTGACCAGGGCCATGTCGGCGCGCCCGCGCTCGACCATCGACAGGTTGCTGTCGTGGGAATAGGTGAGGGTCGCGCGGTAGCGCTGCTTGAGGTAGGCCGGGTCGGCATTGAAGCCGGCAAACGCGTAGTGGTAGCCGTTGAACAGGGCCAGGCGCTTGCCTTCGAGGCTGTCGAAATAGTGCTGGCCACGCGCGGCCAGGGCGACGAACACCTCGGCGTCTTCCAGCCCCATGTCGACGCTCTGGTGCGGAATATCCTGCCAGCCCCACAGCGGGTTCTCGAAGATCGCAAGGTCGGTGCGGCCCTGCTGGAAGTCGCCGAAACGCCGGGGGATGGAGGTGGGCACCAGCACGAAGTGGTATTGCCCCTGCAGGCGGTTGAGTGCCTCGGCCAGTTGCGGCAGCAGGCCGGTGTCGGCGCCCTGCTCGGGGCGCACGGTGTAGGGCGGGAAGTGCGCGGCCCCGACCTTCACCTCGACCACCTCACCAGCCTGGATGAGGCCCGCTACCAGCGATGCGGCCAACAGCAGCAGGAAGGAGGGCAAGTTGAGGCGTGGCAGTGGGATCAAGACGGGGCACTCATCGAGGGTATTGGCCTGGATGCGCTTAAGCTAGGCGTTTTCCGGGGCAGGCACAACCGCTGGATATGCCAAAGTGCCAGGGGATGCCGCGGGCGACGAGTTTGGCTACGCTCTACAGGCCTGCGTGGTCGAGCACCCGCAAACCACCTGTATTGAAAGGGAGCCTGGCATGGGCCACTGGTTGGTGATCGACCTGGAAGCCACCACCGATGACGGCGGCTGGCCGGTCACGGAGATGGAAATCATTGAAATCGGCGCAAGCCTGGTAACCCGCGAGGGGCGCGAGGTGGACCACTTCCAGCGCTTCGTGCGTCCGCGCCGGCGCCCGCAGCTGACGCCGTTTTGCCGCGAACTCACGCATATCACCCAGGCCAGCGTCGACAGCGCCGAACCCTTCGCCGAGGTGTGGGCGCAGTTCGAACGCTGGCTGATGCATCACCAGGGGCAGTTGCAGGCCTGGGTCAGCTGGGGCGACTACGACCGCAAGCAACTGCTTCAGGAGTGGCAGCAGCACCAGGTGCTCAGCCTGCTGGCGCAGTTGCCGCACATCAACCTCAAGCAGCGCTTCGCCAAGGCCCGCCATCTGCAGCGCCCGGCTGGGCTGAACAGCGCCCTGCAACTGGCCGGACTGCAGTTTACCGGCCAGCAGCACCGGGCCCTGGAAGACGCGCGCAACACCGCGCGCCTGCTGCCCCTGAGCCTGCCGGCGGGCAGCGCCTGAAACAGATGACGCAAGGGTTGACCTTGGGCATACTGGCCAGCCCTTTTTTTCAGCCTTTTTTCAGGAGTCGCCCATGTTCAAGGTCAACGAGTACTTCGATGGCACCGTCAAGTCGATCGCCTTCGAAGGCCATGAAGGTCCGGCTACGGTCGGCGTGATGGCCCCGGGCGAATACGAGTTCGGCACCGCCAAGCGCGAGATCATGCACGTGGTGTCCGGCGCCCTGACCGTGAAACTGCCGGGCAGCGACAACTGGGAAACCTTCAACGCCGGCGACAAGTTCAACGTCGCCGCCGACAGCAAGTTCCAGTTGAAGGTGGCCGTGGATACCGCCTACCTGTGCGAGTACCGCGACTAAGCGCAGGCCCCATCGCGGGGCAAGCCCGCTCCCACGTGGGAGCGGGCTTGCCCCGCGATTACCTCCCACCTATTCCCGCAAGAACCCCGCCACCTTTGCTGCAGCCGCCTGCAGATGCTGCTCATGGCTGAACCCCGACGCCTTCAGCGGCTTCAGGTCATGGTCCCCCGCCACCAGCCAGCTCACCTCGATCGCCGGCGATAACTCATACCCCTGCACCGCCTCCCGATTGCCCAACGCATCGCGCTCGCCCTGCACGATCAGCGTCGGCGTGCGCAAACCGGCCAGGTGCTCGACCCGCGGTTTTTCCGGCTTGCCCACGGCATAGAACGGATACCCCAGGCACACCAGCGCATCAGCCCCCAACTCATCGGCCAACAGGCTGGCCATGCGCCCGCCCATGGACTTGCCGCCCACCGCCAACCGCCCTGCGACCAATGGCCGCACCTGGGCATACACCTCGCGCCAGCATTGCAGCAGCACCTTCTGCGGGTTGGGCGGCCGGCGGCCACCGTCAAGCCGGCGCTGGGCCATGTACGGGAACTCGAAGCGCACCACCCCTACGCCAAGCGCGGCCAGCCTTTGCGCCATTTCGTCCATGAACCCGCTGTCCATCGGCGCGCCGGCGCCGTGGGCCAGGATCAACCACGGGGAAACGCCGTGATCGCCGCCGACCTTGGGTGGATCGCAGCGCAAGCCTGGGGCATTTGCAATCTGCGCCCATTGATCCCCGTCAATACCGGCACTTTGCCCATTAATCATGCTTTGCCTCGCTGTATAGCCTGCCAATAACCGTGGATGGGAACCCATACATGAACACAACCAGCAGTACCGCCTACAACTACAAGGTGGTCCGCCAATTCGCCATCATGACGGTGGTGTGGGGCATCGTCGGGATGGGGCTCGGCGTCTTCATCGCCGCCCAGCTCGCCTGGCCCTCACTGAACTTCGACCTGCCGTGGACCAGCTTCGGCCGCCTGCGGCCGCTGCACACCAACGCGGTGATCTTCGCCTTCGGTGGCTGTGCCCTGTTCGCCACCTCCTATTATTCGGTGCAACGCACCTGCCAGACCACCCTGTTCTCGCCAAAGCTTGCCGCGTTTACCTTCTGGGGCTGGCAACTGGTGATCCTGCTCGCCGCCATCACCCTGCCGCTGGGCTACACCAGCTCCAAGGAGTACGCCGAGCTCGAGTGGCCGATCGACATCCTGATCACCATCGTCTGGGTGTGCTACGCCATCGTGTTCTTCGGCACGCTGATGAAGCGCACCACCAAGCACATCTACGTGGGCAACTGGTTCTTCGGCGGGTTCATCCTCACCGTGGCGCTGCTGCATGTGGTCAACAACCTGGAGCTGCCGGTCAGCCTGACCAAGTCGTACTCGGTGTACGCCGGCGCCACCGATGCCATGGTGCAGTGGTGGTACGGCCACAACGCGGTGGGCTTCTTCCTGACCGCAGGCTTCCTGGGGATGATGTACTACTACGTGCCCAAGCAGGCCGAACGCCCGGTGTATTCGTACCGGCTGTCGATCGTGCACTTCTGGGCGCTGATCACCCTGTACATCTGGGCCGGCCCGCATCATTTGCACTACACCGCGCTGCCCGACTGGGCACAGTCGCTGGGCATGGTGATGTCGCTGATTCTGCTGGCACCGAGCTGGGGCGGCATGATCAACGGCATGATGACCCTGTCGGGGGCCTGGCATAAGCTGCGCAGCGACCCGATCCTGCGCTTTTTGGTCGTCTCGCTGGCGTTCTACGGCATGTCCACCTTCGAAGGCCCGATGATGGCCATCAAGACCGTCAACGCCCTCTCCCACTACACCGACTGGACCATCGGGCACGTGCATGCCGGCGCCCTCGGCTGGGTGGCGATGATCTCCATCGGCGCGCTGTACCACACCATCCCGAAAGTGTTCGGCAAGGAGCGCATGTACAGCATCGGGCTGATCAACGCGCACTTCTGGCTGGCCACCATCGGCACCGTGCTGTACATCGCCTCGATGTGGGTCAACGGCATCGCCCAGGGCCTGATGTGGCGCGCGGTCAACAGCGACGGCACGCTCACCTACTCGTTCGTGGAAACCCTGGTGGCCAGCCACCCAGGCTTTGTCGTGCGCTTCGTCGGCGGCGCGATCTTCCTCAGCGGCATGTTCCTGATGGCCTGGAACACCTGGCGCACCGTGCGTTCGCCGGCGCTCGACGCCGCCCCTGCGAACGCCCAGCTGGCTTGAGGAGACCTGCCTGATGAAACATGAAGTCATCGAGAAAAACGTCGGCCTGCTGGCCTTGCTGATGGTGTTCGCCGTCAGCATCGGCGGCCTCACACAAATCGTCCCGCTGTTCTTCCAGGACGTCACCAACAAGCCGGTCGAGGGCATGAAGCCCTACACCGCGCTGCAGCTCGAAGGCCGCGACATCTACATTCGCGAAGGTTGCGTGGGCTGCCACTCGCAGATGATCCGCCCGTTCCGCGCCGAGACCGAGCGCTACGGCCACTACTCGGTGGCCGGCGAAAGCGTGTGGGACCACCCGTTCCTGTGGGGCTCCAAGCGCACCGGCCCGGACCTGGCCCGCGTAGGTGGGCGCTACTCCGACGACTGGCACCGTGCGCACCTGTACAACCCGCGCAACGTGGTACCTGAGTCGAAGATGCCGTCCTACCCGTGGCTGGTGGCCGCGCAGGTGGACAACAGCCACACCGACGTGAAGATGCGCACCCTGCGCACCCTCGGCGTGCCCTACACCGACGACGACATCAACGGTGCCCGCGACGCGGTCAAGGGCAAGACCGAGATGGACGCCCTGGTGGCCTACCTGCAGGTGCTCGGCACCGCGATCAAGAACAAGAGGTGAATGCGATGGAAATGGACATCGGCATGATCCGCGGCCTGGGCACCCTGGTGGTGATGATCGCCTTCATCGGCCTGTCGCTCTGGGTCTTCAACCGTCGCCGCGACCGTGATTTCGCCGAAGCGCGCCTGCTGCCCTTCGTCGACGACCGCCTGCCCCCGAGCGGGCAGGAACCTGTCATGACTGCCGTTGTGAGGAGTAACGGGCAATGACCACCTTCTGGAGTACCTATATCAGCGTACTGACCATCGGTAGCCTGATCGGCCTCACCTGGCTGCTGCTCGGCACCCGCAAGGGCCAGGGCAACACCACCGACCAGACCATGGGCCACAGCTTCGACGGCATCGAGGAGTACGACAACCCGCTGCCCAAGTGGTGGTTCTGGCTGTTCGTCGGCACCCTGGTTTTCGCCGTGGGCTACCTGATCCTCTACCCGGGCCTGGGCAACTGGAAAGGCATCCTGCCGGGCTACGAGAACGGCTGGACCGGCGTCAACGAATGGCAGAAGGAAATGGACAAGGCCGACGCCAAGTTCGGCCCGATCTTCGCCAAGTACGCCGCCATGCCGGTGGAGGAAGTGGCCAAGGACCCGCAGGCACTGAAGATGGGCAGCCGGCTGTTCGCCTCCAACTGCTCGGTGTGCCACGGCTCCGACGCCAAGGGCGCCTACGGCTTCCCCAACCTGACCGACAAGGACTGGCGCTGGGGCGGCGAGCCGGACACCATCAAGGCTTCGATCATGAACGGCCGCCACGGCGTGATGCCCGGCTGGGCCACGGTGATTGGCGAGCAGGGCGTGGCCGATGTGGCCGCCTTCGTGCTCACCGGCCTGGATGGCCGCAGCCTGCCGGCAGACGCCAAGGCCGACCCGGCCAAGGGCAAGGAGATCTTCGCCAGCAACTGCGTGGCCTGCCACGGCCCCGAAGGCAAGGGTACCCCGGCCATGGGCGCGCCCAACCTGACTCACCCGCAGGCGTTCATCTACGGTTCGAGCTTCGCCCAGTTGCAGCAGACCATCCGTTACGGCCGCCAGGGCCAGATGCCGGCCCAGGCCGACATCCAGGGCAACGACAAGGTGCACCTGCTGGCGGCGTATGTGTACAGCCTGTCGCAGGATCAGATGCCTGAATCAGTAACCGCCAAATAACAACACCCTGTGGGAGCGGGCTTGCCCCGCGATGGCGTCGCCGATCAGAGCGCCATCGCGGGGCAAGTCGGCTTGAATCACCCGACCTTTGGCCGGGTGCAAGTCAATGCCCTGGCCGCCGCAGCCTCGCTACGCCTCGCCGGACCAGTACCAGAAGGTCGCGCCCCAAGGAGAACCCTTGAACTCCGGCATGACCTCGCCTGCGTTGAAGAACCGGCGGGAGTTCTCCTGCGCTGGGCTGAACCAAAAGCCGGTATCGGTACAGGTCTCCCCTGCAGCAATTTTTCTCGGGCTCTGCGCGGTCGGCTCTTCCTGGTCGAAGCGTGCGTACCAACGCAGCGAGCGTTCCTCGTCATAGCCATTGCCATACTCGGAGTACGATTGCAGCGCATACGGGTCTGACGCACGCAACGGCTTCAAGATGCGGTTGGCTGCAACGTACAGCTTGGGCATTTCCGTTGTTGAGCCAAGTTCAGGCAAGGCACCGGCCCTGACGATCAACCCGCCACCGTACTCGAAACAGTGGATGCCTCCTTGAGATGACAGCTTGCGGCGTACCGAATCCGGGCCTCCCAGGCGCTCAAGCAGTGTTTTCCCCAAGACAGTGAACCAATTGACCCCTTTAATCGATCCAATGAGGTTCAGCGAAAAGGCCATGGCCAAGGTATCGACCTCTAACCCCGGATACTTCTGCGAAAGCTCATATTCGACAGGCATGTACTTATCGAAGTCATACGGCAACAAAGTGGAAAGACCGCCATAGCCGTGCTCGGCATCCACTTGCTCACTGAGGTACTGCACCCATGCTTGGAAACGCTCGACGCCGCCAGGTGTATCCAGCATCGACCATGGGACTGTCATTTTTATGTAGGATCTAAATCGATCACCGCGTTCTTCACGGGTATTGAGCACTGCCAAGCTGTACCCCCCCACTTCATAAATAGAAGAACCACTACTCAAAAATAATTCAAACAGACCCGGCTTTTCTGCAATCGCCCCTAGGGCGCTTTCCAGCGCCTTACTAGAGTATTTTTTGTATCGTTTATAAATCATACCCCGAAGAGAACCCCCAAACTCTTCAGAAAATCTCTTAAAGCAACCCGCTATGCGCTCTATGACCTCAGGAGTATAGCCATTTCGAAAGTACAGCGTGACGACCACGCCCAACCTGACTACCGGAACACCTTCAGAAGAGTCGAACTCGAGATTATCGAGTTCTTGTTTGATTTTCTCAATATTGTTCATTTTCATGTCCATCAAGCATTCGCACCAGCAAGTGCCGCAGGTGCACTAAGAATAGGCACAAGTTTCGGCCAGAACAGATGAACCATCCGAACCAAAGACGCAAGAGCGAATATAAGAGATGCTGGAATAGCAGCAACAAAAGCAACCACCGTCGGTGCATTCACGACGATAACCACCAAGGCAACGGTCGCGGCGATTCCCCCCAGCCACTGCACCCAAGTAATCTCCTTCAACACCTCAAGGGATAGATCCGTGTATTTCTGCACCTCCTTCCACATCTCTCGCACCTGCTCATCTGTCCATCGCATCACTTCTCCCGTGCTCTCACTCACCCACTCCCAGGCTTTCCCGGCCTCCTGGCGGATCCACTCACCTTTCTGCGTCAGCCAGGCACTGACGTCCTCGAAATACTGCCTTACCTCTTGAGACAAGGCCTCGATTGCGTTTTTTCCGTCCTCACGCAACCCCTCCACCACTTCTTGTGCAAGCGTCCAGGCTTCAAGATAAGCGGGTTTCGCTGTCGGCGCAGGACCATAAACGGGTACTGGTGTCGGTGCCTCCTTCGGCCGTTCGACGGGGAATGGCCACTTCCGGGGGTCCGACGCTAGCGTCGGATTGGTTTGAGCATTATATTCACGGTCCTTTTCACGCTCTCCGTTATCCCGGCAGTCGGTCACCTCCAGAACCGAGAATTTTTTCGGACCACCCGAAATCTCGATATAGTCCCTACGCTGATCAGCATATAGCGTATCACCCGGAAATTTAACCTCGACGATACGTTCCAGATTATCCGGATGCACAACGCCCTGATGATCCGAACCCGCTTGCCCCGGCCACCTGACATTCTTGTCCTTCACGATTGTGATATCAGGCCGCCTGAGTTTCCCTCCAAGAAACCCTTTCGGAAACGGCGTCAATGAATGTCGCCGCCCTGGATCCTGCGCGCCTAAAGAGGAGCTCAGAAACGGCCTGGGCGGCTCAAATCTCATATCAAAACTCACCTCAGCCTTGTAGTCCCAGTTGAAGCCAAAACGGTACTCGTCCGCCCTGATCAAGCCGCTCATGACAATTTGCTTTAGCTCAATGGAATATTCATCCCCGCTCTTACTGCCTCGTATGCCCAGCTTTGGAAACTTGATGGCAAACTCGGCCTTTTCCATCAAATACTTTTTATTCCCGGGCGACGGCAGCGGAGCTTCCTTCACCGTACCCTCGATACTTGTAGTGGTACAACCCTGCGGCAGTTCTGGCAATCGTGGCGAAACCATGCGTCATCCCTCTGACTAGATATCTTTGTGGTCCATGTTCAGTTCCTGAGGCGTAGCTTCACCCGCCCTGAACAACTGCTCTACCGGCTGAGGCTTGAGTTGCTGCGTCAGCAAATTCAGATCTGCCGGCCCCTCTGTCACGGCCTGGAAGGTGTACCCCTTGTCATCGCTGTACCCCGCCAACCGCGTCCCGTCGGGTTGTACGAGCACGTAGGCCGCCCCCACCAGAGGCTCACCGGTTTTCTCGTCAAGCAACTGATAACGCGCACGGTGCTTCTGGAGGGCCTCCGGCACCTTGCCAGCCAGCGCCGTGGCCGCGGCCCCCGGCAACAGCGGCGACAGAATGCCGATGCCACTGCCGCTGCCCGGCGCACCACCGGCATTGAGCAGCACCTGCGCCCCCACCACCTTCACCCCGCCGGCATCGAGGGTGATAAAGCTGCCGCCGCCGCTCAGGCTGATCTGCATGCCGGCGTCGATCACCACCTTGTCGCCGGCCTTGATGTGCACTTCCCGGCCGGCTTCCACCAGTTGCGCGGTGCCGATCTTCACGTGCTGGTTGTTGCCCACGGTCAGGTGGTCGTCCACCTTGATTTCGGTCTTGCGGTCGCCCACCGTGGTGCGGTGCTCTTCGGACTGGAACTTGCTGTAGCTGTTGGCCACCACAGTGTCGTGGCGTTCGTTGCCGACGTGGATCTTCTGGTCGTTGCCGATGTTCTGGTCCCAGTCGCGCTGGGCGTGCACGAAGATCTGCTCCTGGCCTTTCTTGTCTTCGATGCGCAGCTCGTTGAAACCACCGCCGCCGGGGCTGCTCAGGGTCTTGAAGGTGGTGCGGGTCTTGTGTGCCGGCAGTGCGTAGGGCACCGGGTTGAAGGCGTGGTACAGGCAGCCGCTGACCAGCGGCTGGTCGGGGTCGCCTTCGAGGAAGGTCACCAGCACTTCCATGCCGATGCGCGGAATGGCCACGCTGCCGTAACGCTCGCCGGCCCAGCTGGACGACACCCGCAGCCAGCAACTGGTGGTCTCGTCACCCTGGCCTTCGCGGTCCCAGAAGAACTGCACCTTCACCCGGCCGTACTCGTCGCAGTAGATCTCCTCGCCCGCGGGGCCGGTGACCACGGCGCTCTGGCTGCCCAGTACCTGGGGTTTCGGGTGTTTGAGCGGCGGGCGGTAGAACACATCCCTGGGGATGGCGAGGAGGCGGTGCGGTAGCCGGCGCGGCCGTGGATTTGGCCATGCCGGATGCCTAGATGCAGTACGCAACACTGAAAGGTCAAAAGTCTCCTCCGAGTGAGGCGGCCTTCCGCCCCCTACTCCTCGCCAGACCAGTACCAGATAGTCGCACCCCATGAAGAGCCTTTAAACTCAGGCATTGTGTCCCCCGCCTTGAAGAAACGACGCGAGTCTGAGTTAGCAGGACTGAACCAATAACCTGTCCGCGTACACACTTCCCCCGCGTACACCTTTGGAGTAATTCCTTCAGTATCCTTGGGCCTGTAAGATCGAGCATACTCAACAAGATCCCTTGGATAAACCATACTTGTAATCTGACTATCATCGATATCGAACAAATAAGCCACAGCACCCGCCTCTAAAGCCCAATACCCTATATAACTTCCTTCACACCCGTCAATTTCCGCATGAGTATCATGCCAGTACGTAGATGCATGCTCAAACGACTCGTACCAAGAAGCACAGTACCTCTGCAGATAGAGCGAAGCTTCGCTCGGTGTCTCAGCATCTATCACCTGAATGAGCAAGTCATACGCCGAATGATACCAAGTATCCACATCAAACCGATCTGGCAACTGCTTACGCAACAACTCCTCGTACAGTGCGTCATCACCAGCAAAGCCAGCCTGATCGGTTAATCTAACAAAACGAGCCAACAAATCCTTGCGATGAAGAAGAATACACAAACTAACAATTTGAACGAACTCCTCATAGTGCGCAAGCAACTCCTTTATATTTAAAGGAGAGACCCCTTCCACGCCTTCGGAGTACTCAAGACACTGCTGATAGGTTTCACATTGGTGAATTAGCCGCTCCAACAACGGCTCCAGCTTAGGAATTTCCTCCCCGCCAGTATAGCGCAATAACAAAGCACTGAAAGTAGCGAGCCTTATCTCATCAGCCTTGATAGACTCACCTTGCCCCTCATGATCCTCATCTAAGGTTTGCGTGTTCCAAAAGCTTTCCTCAGCATCAAAAAAGCGCACCATATTTTCATAATAGTCTTGAGTCAGAAACTGCTGACGCCTGTTCATCTAGCCTTCTCCTGCTTCAAATTTTTATGCTCACCATGCTTTTTCTCTAGAGCCGTCTTTTTGGCATTCACAGCCTTCATCACATCAGACTCATTATAATGAAACGCAACATGCTCCATATGCTCCTCATGAGGCGACTGCTTCAATATTGCCTGAGCATGAGCCATCGGACTACCAGACGCATGATAAATGGGAGCAAAGAAAAGATGACGAGCATAAGACAACATTATCTTGTGCCGCAACGACTTATTCTTCACTCCAGAACGCAAGCACGATGTTATCCACTCCCTGCTCATCTGCACCAAAATACCGCCAACTGTTTTTTGACTCTTATTGGCTGGCGCTTTAACTGGCGCATTATTGTTTCCAAGTCTTTGCCTTTGCCGGACGGGGGCTTTTGAGCCGGTTCCCTGCTGCGTAGATTCGTTACCTTCAATCGGCTCAAGAATCTCGCTTGGGTCTCCCAAGCCCGACACCCCCAATTTAGAAACAACAGAAGGGTTTCTCTTCGCCGGATGGGTTCTGGCAAATTTTGGTCCATCCTCATCCCTGCTGGCCTTTGCTTCTACAATAGCGAATTGCTTATTTGCGTTATTTTCAGGGTTTGCACACCAGATCGCGTCGATACCAGTACCATTGGCAGGATCCGTCAACTTATATAGAACACCATCTGCCTTGGGAAAACCGCCTTTCGAAATCTTCCCCATTTTAGTGGCACTGGGCTTTCCTTTGACCCAAACACCTTCGCTCCCTTTGTCATGGCCATCCCAGTCCATTCCCCAACCAAATTCATACGCACAAATATAATCTGCAATATGCTCTCCGCTCACGCCCAACGCTGCGTTCGTCAGCTCTTCCAAGCTTTGCTGCCCAACACGAGACCTAGCACTATCATTAGTTCTCGAAGTGTCCGGCGCATCTTTACCATCAGCAGCAACCACCTTGTCTTTACTTTCTGGTTTTGCTTGGGCCGCTGGCTTCGCTGAAGGCACTGCCTGCGCAGAGTTATTACGCTGCATCCTCTTCCACTTTACCAATCGTTTCTCAACAACGCTCACTAGTCTGGGCATACCATCACGAGCGCCTGCCAAGACAGTTATGATCGTAGACTGAGTCCAGTTTGGAAGCGCCTTGTAGGCTGAAGAACCTTTGATACCTTTAATAACTTCATCAATCTCTGCCGTCAGAGCACTGGCATTAAAAACCTCCGACAGCAACGCCTCAGGACTGGTCTTGACTCCACATTCGGACAGGATAAATCGCAAAAGATCAAACAGAACGGGTGCATACCGTTCCGGTTCTCGATTGACTAGACGAAAGCTACGCTTGACACCATCGCCGGGGCCTGGAATCCATCCGATCAACGCTAACACCAAGTCGAACTCTGCTTGCTCTTTAGCATCAGGGGTCTCCGCATTATAAAGTACGATGCAGGACTCAATCGTGTCATACGCATCGATCGCCTGTCCCAAAATGGGTACTGCTCCCATAGCAATACCTTTGGCTACTTCAATTGCAGCGTCTTTATAAGCGGTCTTGGCAGCCTTATCCATCGGTAACGAAGCGCTTGTCATACCATTCTCCCTGAATGTTGCTCAATCAAGGCCTGAAGATCCACATCGTCTGGATCCAGTCCCAGCTTGCG
Organism: Pseudomonas fakonensis; assembly: GCF_019139895.1. GTDB lineage: Bacteria > Pseudomonadota > Gammaproteobacteria > Pseudomonadales > Pseudomonadaceae > Aquipseudomonas > Aquipseudomonas fakonensis. The sequence goes on from NZ_CP077076.1 coordinate 4,238,459, forward strand.
TAGCTCGGCGTTCATGGCTTCATCCGTTTCTACGACTGAAACAACAGAGTCGCGAGTAAACGGCCGCGGGTCCTCGCCGTAATAAACCATCGCCTTGCCTGAAGGCACGTCCTCCAACCGCGCAAAGCCTTTGTCATCCAGCTTGCCTTCCTTCACCGAACCATCGGCGAACTCCACCCGGTACGGCGCCCCGGGTACCGGGTCGAGGTTCTTGTAGTGCAGGTTCAATTCGAGCCAGGTCGGTACCTGCGGGGCCTCCGGCACCTTGCCGGCCAGCGCCGTGGCCGCTGCCCCCGGCAACAATGGCGACAGAATGCCGATGCCACTGCCACTGCCCGGCGCACCACCGGCATTGAGCAGCACCTGCGCCCCCACCACCTTCACGCCACCGGCATCGAGGGTGATGAAGCTGCCGCCACCGCTCAGGCTGATCTGCATGCCGGCGTCGATCACCACCTTGTCGCCGGCCTTGATATGCACTTCCCGGCCGGCTTCCACCAGTTGCGCGGTGCCGATCTTCACGTGCTGGTTGTTGCCCACGGTCAGGTGGTCGTCCACCTTGATCTCGGTCTTGCGGTCACCCAGCGTGGTGCGGTGCTCTTCGGACTGAAACTTGCTGTAGCTGTTGGCTACCACAGTGTCGTGGCGCTCGTTGCCGACGTGGATCTTCTGGTCGTTGCCGATGTTCTGGTCCCAGTCGCGCTGGGCGTGCACGAAGATCTGCTCCTGGCCTTTCTTGTCCTCGATCCGCAGCTCGTTGAAGCCGCCGCCGCCGGGGCTGCTCAGGGTCTTGAAGGTGGTGCGGGTCTTGTGTGCCGGCAGCGCGTAGGGCACCGGGTTGACGGCGTGGTACAGGCAGCCGCTGACCAGCGGCTGGTCGGGGTCGCCTTCGAGGAAGGTCACCAGCACTTCCATGCCGATGCGCGGAATGGCCACGCCACCGTAACGCTCGCCGGCCCAGCTGGACGACACCCGCAGCCAGCAGCTGGTGGTCTCGATGCCCTTGCCTTCACGGTCCCAGAAGAACTGCACCTTCACCCGGCCGTATTCGTCGCAGTAGATCTCCTCGCCCTTGGGGCCAGTGACCACGGCGCTCTGGCTGCCCAGTACCTGGGGTTTGGGATGCTTGAATGGCGGGCGATAGAACACATCCCATGGGGTGGCCAAGAAGCGGTTGCGGTAGCCCTGGTGGAAGTCGTCCTTGTCGTCGCTGGGGTCGCTGGTCACCGACTCTTCCAGCACCTGCGGCTGCTTGCCTTCGTGGTACACCTCGGTCAGCAGCCACAGGTCGTTCCACTCCACGCGCGGGTGCTCGGCCAGTTGCATGAAGTGGCCGCTCACCAGCCGCGGCACATCGCCATGGCCTTCGGCCTGCTGGTAATCGGCACGGTGGCGCTCCAGGGCACGTTGGCTCAGTTGCTTGCCGCGGGCACGGTCGGTGAAACCGGCCGGGTAGTCGTAATCTTCCAGATCCGGTTCGTCGAGGGTCGGCTGGCCGAGCTTGTAGGCAGCCTCCATCAGCAGGCGCGGCTTCTCGAAGTCGTAGTCGCGGCGGGTCACGCGGCTGGGGCGGGTTTCCAGGCGCACGTTGAAACGCTTGATCACCGGCTCATCGGCGACCATGCCGGTGTCTTGCACGTAGCTCGCCGGCTGGCCGAGCTTGGGGAAGAACGCCTGGTCGTCGCCGAACACCAGCAGGTGGCCTTCGCGGCTGTGCTCGAAGTGGTAGTGCATGCCCTCCTCTTCGCACAGGCGCTGCACGAAGTGCAGGTCGGACTCGTCGTACTGCACGCAGTACTCGCGCACCGGGCACGGGGTGCCGAGGCTGAAGCGGTAGGCATCGCTTTGCAGGCCGTGCTCTTCGAAAATCTTGCCGATGATCTGCGGCGCGGTCAGCTGCTGGAAGATGCGCTGGTTGGTGCGATGCGCCAGGTAGGCCAAGTGCGGTACCAGCACCAGCCGGTAGCGGTGCAGGCGCTTGCCCGAGTCGCCCTGGGCCACCTGGTACACCTGGGCGTGGATGCCGTTGCCGTCCGGGTTGTAGGCGAGAAACGCCTGCTTGTGCAGCAGGCTTTCCAGGTCGATGTCGGGGCGTTCGCTGACCAGCTCCACTTCGAAGCGGTATGGCTGGCTGATGGCTTCGAAGCCTTCGAACGAGAGCACCTGGAAGTCGACATCGATCTCGTCGAAGGCCAGCGTGAAGTTGGCCTTGAGCCCTGGATGCAACATGGCGACGGTTCCCTGTGCGCGAATTGGACAGGAACCGTAGCAGTTGAGAGGGTGGCATTTGCCGGGTCAAATGCTGTTAAGGAATGCTCCTACGCAGCACCAGGAGCATTCCTACTTGGCGTCACGTTCAGCAACACGCCATGGCGACCTCATTGATACGGACGGGCCTCTCTCCCCTGCCCGCTCCTGGCCCTCCCTTGCACCCCCTCCGAACGCAACTAAGCTTGTTGCCTCAGTGGCTTCGCTCTGTGAAGAGCGCAGCAGACGCGGCGCACAGCCTGACGCCGCGCGTAAAAAAAGCTTGACCGTTCGATCAGAAAAAGGCGAAAAACGGTACACATTACAAAGATTTATTTGTGTACAATCGTTCAGCCCAATCACGCCGGGACGGTGGTGCAGAGGGCCTGGACACGGGTCGGCGCAAGTCTCCTTGCGTTGCCATAACCCTGGTGGTTATAGAAACTGGCGCCGATTTCAACCAACAAGAATGACCCAAAACCGTGGAACCTTAGCATGAGCACAGCAATCAGCCCGACTGCTTATAACTATAAGGTCGTCCGCCAGTTCGCCATCATGACGGTGGTCTGGGGGATCCTTGGCATGGGGCTCGGCGTCTTCATCGCCTCGCAACTGGTCTGGCCCCAGCTCAACCTGGACCTGCCATGGACGAGCTTTGGCCGCCTGCGCCCGCTGCACACCAACCTGGTGATCTTTGCCTTCGGCGGCTGCGCCCTGTTCGGCACCAGCTACTACGTGGTGCAGCGCACCTGCCAGACCCGCCTGATCTCCGACAGCATGGCCGCCTTCACCTTCTGGGGCTGGCAGGCGGTGATCGTCGGCGCGCTGATCACCCTGCCGATGGGCTACACCACCACCAAGGAATACGCCGAGCTGGAGTGGCCGCTGGCGATCCTGCTGGCCATCGTCTGGGTCACCTACGGGCTGGTGTTCTTCGGCACCATCGTCAAGCGCAAGACCAAGCACATCTATGTCGGCAACTGGTTCTACGGCGCCTTCATCGTGGTTACCGCGATGCTGCACATCGTCAACCACATCTCGCTGCCGGTAAGCCTGTTCAAGTCGTACTCGGCCTACGCCGGCGCCACTGATGCGATGATCCAGTGGTGGTACGGGCACAACGCGGTGGGTTTCTTCCTCACCACGGGCTTTTTGGGGATGATGTACTACTTCGTGCCCAAGCAGGCCGAGCGGCCGATCTACTCGTACCGCTTGTCGATCGTGCACTTCTGGGCGCTGATCACCCTGTACATCTGGGCCGGCCCGCATCATTTGCACTACACCGCCCTGCCCGACTGGGCGCAGTCGCTGGGCATGGTGATGTCGATCATCCTGCTGGCGCCAAGCTGGGGCGGCATGATCAACGGCATGATGACCCTGTCGGGGGCCTGGCATAAGCTGCGCACCGATCCGATTTTGCGCTTCCTCGTGGTGTCTTTGGCGTTCTACGGAATGTCCACCTTCGAAGGCCCGATGATGGCCATCAAGACAGTCAACTCGCTGTCGCACTACACCGACTGGACCATCGGCCACGTACACGCCGGCGCCCTCGGCTGGGTGGCGATGATCTCCATCGGCGCGGTGTACCACATGATCCCGAAACTCTACGGCCGCGAGCAGATGCACAGCGTCGGCCTGATCAACGCGCACTTCTGGCTGGCCACCATCGGCACCGTGCTGTACATCGCCTCGATGTGGGTCAACGGCATCACCCAGGGCCTGATGTGGCGCGCCATCAACGACGACGGCACCCTCACCTACTCGTTCGTCGAAGCGCTGCAAGCCAGCCACCCGGGCTACATCGTCCGCGCCCTGGGCGGTGCGTTCTTTGCCTCGGGCATGCTGCTGATGGCCTACAACGTGTTCCGCACCGTTCGCGCGGCCAACCCGGTACAGGCTGAGGAAGCCGCCAAGATCGTCGTCGTGGGAGCGCACTGATGAAGCATGAAGCCGTCGAGAAGAACATTGGCCTGCTGGCCTTCTTCATGGTCATCGCTGTCAGCATCGGTGGCCTTACGCAAATCGTCCCGCTGTTTTTCCAGGACGTCACCAACAAGCCGGTCGAGGGCATGAAGCCGCGCACCGCGCTGGAAGTCGAAGGCCGCGATATCTACATTCGCGAAGGTTGCGTGGGCTGCCACTCGCAGATGATCCGCCCGTTCCGCGCCGAAACCGAACGCTACGGCCACTACTCGGTGGCCGGCGAAAGCGTCTGGGACCACCCGTTCCTGTGGGGTTCCAAGCGCACCGGCCCGGACCTGGCCCGTGTAGGTGGCCGCTACTCCGACGACTGGCACCGCGCGCACCTGTACAACCCGCGCAACGTGGTGCCTGAGTCGAAGATGCCATCCTACCCGTGGCTGGTCGAGAACAAGCTCGACGGCAAGGACACCGCCAAGAAGCTCGAAGTGCTGCGCACCCTCGGTACCCCTTACACCGACGAAGACATCGCCGGTGCCCGCGACGCGGTCAAGGGCAAGACCGAGATGGACGCCCTGGTGGCGTACCTGCAAGGCCTTGGCACCATCATCAAGAGCAAACGGTGACGCTGATGGATATCGGGATGATTCGCGGCCTGGGTACCGTGGTGGTGCTGGTGGCTTTCGTGGGCCTGGCGCTGTGGGTGTTCAGCCCGCGGCGCAAGCAGGACTTCGATGAAGCGACGCGGCTGCCGTTCGCGGACGACCCCGAGGCCATCCGCCACGTCGAGCAAGCGAAAAACGCTTCTGGGAGCAAACAACAATGACAACCTTCTGGAGTCTGTACGTCACCGTACTCACCCTGGGCACCATCTTCTCGCTGACCTGGCTGCTGCTGTCGACCCGCAAGGGCCAGCGCGAGGAGATCACCGACGAGACCGTGGGCCACGCCTTCGACGGCATCGAGGAGTACGACAACCCGCTGCCCAAATGGTGGTTCTGGCTGTTCGTCGGCACCATCGTGTTCGCCCTGGGTTACCTGGTGCTGTACCCGGGCCTGGGCAACTGGAAAGGCGTGCTGCCGGGCTACTCGTACCTGGACAACGACAAGCAGACCGAGTTTTCCAACGGCCAGGCCGGCTGGACCGGCGTGCACGAGTGGGAAAAGGAAATGGCCAAGGCCGATGCGCGCTTCGGGCCGATCTTCGCCAAGTTCGCTGCCATGCCGCTGGAAGAAGTGGCCAAGGACCCGCAGGCACTGAAGATGGGCGCTCGGCTGTTCGCCTCCAACTGCTCGGTGTGCCACGGCTCCGACGCCAAGGGTGCCTACGGCTTCCCCAACCTCACCGACAACGACTGGCGTTGGGGCGGCGAGCCGGAAACCATCAAGACCACCATCATGGGCGGGCGCCACGGGGTGATGCCGGCCTGGGGCACGGTGATCGGCGAGCAAGGCGTGGCTGACGTGGCGGCCTTCGTGCTGAGCAACCTGGACGGGCGCAAGCTGCCTGACGACGCCAAGGCCGACCCGGTCAAGGGCCAGCAGATCTTCGCCACCAACTGCGTGGCCTGCCACGGCCCCGAGGGCAAGGGCACCCCGGCCATGGGCGCCCCCAACCTGACCCACCCGCAGGCGTTCATCTACGGTTCGAGCTTCGCCCAGTTGCAGCAGACCATCCGCTACGGCCGCCAGGGCCAGATGCCGGCGCAAGAGCAGCTGCAGGGCAATGACAAGGTGCACCTGCTGGCGGCTTATGTGTACAGCCTGTCGCATCAGGAGCAACAAGCACCAAAGGCCGAGTGATGCGGTGAACGGTGGGAGCGGGGCAAGCCCGCTCCCACCGTTCTTTCAAGCATAAAAACGAGCCCGGCCTGACCTGGATCAATTGACACCCGCCATATCACGTTTACCCAAGCCACCCAACGCGACTAAGTGTCGCAGCAAGGCCCCGGCGCGCCATCACAGGCGTATCATGGGCCGCAGAGCGCCGTAAGAGCGCGCCAGACCGCGGCCGCCAAGCACGGGTCGCGGCGTTTCTCCACTGCCGTGGGACTTGATGATGAGCAAGCAAATACCGGTACATGACGTCACCCCGCCTGCCAGCAAAGGGAAGGATTCCGTCGACCTCTACGCCTCGCGCGAAAAAATCTACACCCGCGCCTTCACCGGCCTGTTCCGTCGCCTGCGCATGGTCGGCGGCGCCGCATTGTTCTTGCTGTACTTCGGCACCGTGTGGCTGAACTGGGGCGGCCGCCAGGCCGTGTGGTGGGACCTGCCCGAGCGCAAGTTCTACATCTTCGGCGCCACCATCTGGCCGCAGGATTTCATCCTGTTGTCGGGCATATTGATCGTCGCCGCCTTCGGCCTGTTCTTCATCACCGTGTATGCCGGGCGCGTATGGTGCGGCTACACCTGCCCGCAAAGCGTATGGACCTGGGTGTTCATGTGGTGCGAGAAAGTCACCGAGGGTGACCGCAACCAGCGCATGAAGCTGGACAAGGCGCCGATGAGCGCCAACAAGTTTTTGCGCAAGCTGGCCAAGCACAGTATGTGGCTGCTGATTGGCCTGATCACCGGCCTGACCTTCGTCGGCTACTTTGCCCCGGTGCGCGAGCTGGTCATCGAGTTCTTCACCGGGCAAGCCGACGGCTGGGCCTACTTCTGGGTCGGCTTCTTCACCCTGGCCACCTACGGCAACGCCGGCTGGCTGCGCGAGCAGGTGTGCGTGTACATGTGCCCCTATGCGCGCTTCCAGAGCGTGATGTTCGACAAGGACACCCTGATCGTCAGCTACGACCCGCGCCGCGGCGAAACCCGCGGCCCGCGTAAAAAGGACGCGGACTACAAGGCCCAGGGCCTGGGCGACTGCATCGACTGCACCATGTGCGTGCAGGTGTGCCCCACCGGCATCGACATCCGCGACGGCCTGCAGGTCGAGTGCATCGGCTGCGCCGCGTGCATCGATGCGTGCGATGCGATCATGGACAAGATGAACTACCCCAAGGGCCTGATCAGCTACACCACCGAGCACAACCTGTCCGGGCAGAAGACCCACATGCTGCGCCCGCGCCTGATCGGCTACGCCATGGTGCTGCTGGTGATGATCGGCGCCCTGGCCACCGCCTTCGCCACCCGTTCGCTGGTAGGCTTCGACGTGGCCAAGGACCGCGTGCTGTACCGCGAGAACGCCCAAGGCCGGATCGAGAACGTGTACAGCCTGAAAGTGATGAACAAGGACCAGCGCGACCACGTGTATGTGCTGGACGCCACCGGCGTGCCCGACCTGCAGCTGACCGGCCAGCGCGAGATCCGCGTGGCCGCCGGCGACATCGTCAGCCTGCCGGTGCAGCTGTCGGTGGCCCCGGAAAAACTGCCCTCGACCACCAACGAAATCATCTTCACCCTGAAGGACGCCGACGACAGCGGCCAACAGGTCGAAGCCAAGAGCCGTTTCATCGGCCCACAGATCCGCTGAGAGAGACCAAGCACCATGCCTGCCGCTACCGCCACCAGCCCCTGGTACAAGCACCTCTGGCCCTGGATCATCATCGGTATCCTGACCACCTCGGTGTGCCTGAGCCTGACCATGGTCAGCATTGCCGTGCGCAACCCCGACAACCTGGTCAACGACAACTACTACGAGGCCGGCAAGGGCATCAACCGCTCGCTGGACCGCGAACTGCTGGCCCAGACCCTCAACCTCAAGGCCAGCATCCACCTCGACGAGCTGACCGGCGAAGTGGACGTACGCCTGAGCGGCAACAGCAACCCGCAAACCCTGGAACTGAACCTGATCTCCCCCACCCAGCCGGACCGCGACCGCAAGGTGCAACTGGCCCGCAGCGAGCCTGGCCGCTATGTCGGCCAGCTGGACGACAAGGTCGAGGGGCGGCGCTTCGTCGAGCTGCTGGGCAGCCAGGATGAGCATGTATGGCGCCTGTTCGAGGAGGAGAAGGTCGAACATGGAGTGGCCTTGCAGTTGGGGGATGAGGCCATTCAAGGCGCCGAGCACCTGTAGGAGCGGCCTTGCCGGAGCGCCGGACCGGTCGGAAAGGGCTGCGCAGCGGCCCCAGTTTCTGTGATACGACACCAATCGTTGGGGCTGCTGCGCAGCCCTTTCGCGACACAAGGCCGCTCCTGCACACAGGCCTGTGTCAGCCAGAAGAGATGTAAATGACCCACCCCACCCCCTGCTACCACTGCGCCCTGCCCGTCCCCGCCGGCAGCCGCTTCACCGCCGTGGTCCTTGGCGAGCCACGGGCCTTCTGCTGCCCGGGCTGCCAGGCGGTGGCCGAGTCCATCGTCGCCGGGGGGCTGGAGCATTACTACCAGCACCGCAGCGACAGCAGCGCCAACCCCGAGACCTTGCCCAAACAGTTGCAGGACGAACTGGCGCTGTACGACCGTGACGACGTGCAGCGCAACTTCGTACGCCACGAGGGCGAGCTGGCCGAAGCCACGCTGCTGGTCGAGGGCATCAGTTGCGCAGCCTGCGGCTGGCTGATCGAGAAGCACCTGCGCAACCTTGCCGGGGTCAGCGAAGCACGCCTGAACCTGTCCAACCACCGCCTGCTGGTCAGCTGGGCCGACGACCAGTTGCCGCTGTCGAGCCTGCTGGCCGAGCTGCGCCACATCGGTTACGCCGCCCACCCCTATCAGCCCGACCAAGCCGCTGAACACCTGGCCGCCGAAAACCGCAGCGCCCTGCGCCGCCTGGGGGTGGCCGGGCTGCTCTGGTTCCAGGCGATGATGGCGACCATGGCCACCTGGCCGGAATTCAACATCGACCTGTCGCCCGAGATGCATACCATCCTGCGCTGGGTCGCACTGTTTCTGACCATCCCCATCGTGTTCTACAGCTGCGCGCCGTTTTTCAAAGGCGCCGCCCGCGACCTGCGCACCCGCCACCTGACCATGGACGTGTCGGTGTCGCTGGCCATTGCCCTGGCCTTCGGCGCCGGCATCTGGACCGCCATCACCGGCAGCGGCGAGCTGTACTTCGATACCGTGGGCATGTTCGCACTGTTTCTGCTCACCGGCCGCTACCTGGAGCGCCGCGCCCGCGAGCGCACCGCAGCGGCCACCGCGCAACTGGTCAACCTGCTGCCGGCCTCGTGCCTGCGCCTGGGCGCCGATGGCCAGGCCGAACGCATTCTGCTGGGCGAGCTGCGCTGCGCCGACCGCGTGCAGGTGCTGCCGGGGGCGGTAATCCCCGCCGATGGCTGCATCGTCGCCGGGCGCTCCAGCGTCGACGAGTCGCTGCTGACCGGTGAATACCTGCCGCAGCCCCGGCGCAGCGGCGACCGGGTTACCGGCGGCACGCTGAATGTCGAAAGCACCCTGACCGTCGAGGTTCAGGCCCTCGGCCAGGAGTCGCGGTTGTCGGCCATCGTGCGCCTGCTGGAACGCGCCCAGTCGGAAAAGCCCCGCCTGGCCGAAATCGCCGACCGTGCCTCGCAGTGGTTCTTGCTGTTCAGCCTGGTGGCGGCGGCGGTGATCGGCCTGGTGTGGTGGCAGCTGGATGCGGGGCGGGCATTCTGGATTGTCCTGGCCATGCTGGTGGCCACCTGCCCCTGCGCCCTGTCGCTGGCCACCCCCACCGCGCTGACCGCCGCCACCGGCACCTTGCACAAGCTCGGCCTGCTGGTGACCCGCGGTCATGTGCTCGAGGGCCTGAACCAGATCGACACGGTGATCTTCGACAAGACCGGCACCCTTACCGAAGGCCGCCTGGCCCTGCGCAGCATCCGCCCGCTGGGCCGGCTTGATGGCGACCAGTGCCTGGCCCTGGCCGCAGCGCTGGAGAACCGCTCCGAACACCCCATCGCCCGCGCCTTCGGCCGTGCCGCGCGGCCCGCCGAGGCGGTCAATGCGGTGCCTGGGCTGGGGCTGGAAGGCGAGGTAGACAGCCAACGCCTGCGCATCGGCCAGGCCACGTTCGTTTGCGCCCTGAGCGGCACTGAAGTGCCCGCCGTACCCGAACCACGCGGCCAGTGGCTGCTGCTGGGCGACCGCCACGGCCCGCTGGCCTGGTTCGGCCTGGACGACCGCCTGCGCGATGACGCCGCGGACCTTGTGGCCGCCTGCAAGGCCCGCGGCTGGCAAACCTTGCTGCTGTCTGGCGACAGCTCGCCGATGGTCGCCGAGGTGGCCGCGCAACTGGGCATCGACCAGGCCGTTGGCGGCCTGCGCCCGGACGACAAGCTCAGCCGCCTGAAGCAGTTGCAGGGCGAAGGGCGCAAGGTGCTGATGCTCGGTGACGGGGTCAACGACGTGCCGGTGCTGGCCGCCGCCGACATCAGCATCGCCATGGGCAGCGCCACCGACCTGGCCAAAACCAGCGCCGACGCGGTGCTGCTGTCGAACAACCTGCAGGCGCTGGTGCAGGCCTTTGCCCTGGCCCGCCGCACGCGCCGCAACATTGTCCAGAACCTGCTGTGGGCGAGCCTGTACAATGGCTTGATGCTGCCGTTCGCTGCGCTGGGCTGGGTGACCCCGGTCTGGGCGGCAGTCGGCATGTCGGTCAGCTCGCTGATCGTGGTGCTCAACGCCCTGCGCCTGACCCGCCAGGGCAGCGCTGCCGGCCCCGTCACCTGCGCGTCGCCCACGCCTGGAAGGAAGACCCTATGCCCGCCCTCTATGTGATGATCCCCGCTGCCCTGCTGCTGGTTGGCGTGGCCGTGTACATCTTCTTCTGGGCGGTGGACAGCGGCCAGTACGACGACCTGGAAAGCCCGGCCCACAGCATCCTGTTCGACGACCAGGACCCGCGCCACCAGGCTGCGGTAAAGCCCGAAGACGCAAAGCCCGACGACAAGGACCCTGCCCCGCGTGCCTGACCTGCTCCCCCTGCTGGGCTCGGCCCTGGTGCTTGGCCTGCTCGGCGGCGGCCATTGCCTGGGGATGTGCGGCGGCCTGATGGGCGCCCTGACCCTGGCCATTCCCCCCGAGCAACGCGGCCGCCGTTTGCGCCTGCTGATTGCCTACAACCTTGGGCGCATCTTGAGCTACGCCAGCGCCGGGCTGCTGCTCGGCCTGGCCGGTGTCGCCCTGGCCAGCAGCCCGCTGGCCATCGGGCTGCGAGTGCTGGCGGCGCTGCTGCTGATTGCCATGGGCCTTTACCTGGCCGGCTGGTGGAGCGGCCTGACCCGCATCGAGGCGCTGGGGCGCGGTTTGTGGCGCCATGTGCAGCCCGTGGCGACGCGGCTGCTGCCGGTGTCAAGCCTGCCCCGGGCACTGCTGCTGGGGGCGCTGTGGGGCTGGCTGCCGTGCGGGCTGGTGTACAGCACCCTGCTGTGGGCCGCAAGCCAAGGCGACGCGCTGCACAGCGCGGCGCTGATGCTGGCGTTCGGCGTGGGCACCTGGCCGGTGCTGCTGGCCACCGGGCTTGCGGCGCAGCAGGTTGGCGCGCTGCTGCGCAACCGCGGGGTGCGCATGGCCGGCGGAGTGATGGTGATGTTGTTCGGGGTGTGGACATTACCCGGGCCACATCAGCATTGGTTGATGGGGCATTGAGGCAACCGCTGATCTAGGGGCAACGGTCTTGTGCTGCCCGTAACGGCCTCATCGCCGGCAAGCCGGCTCCTACAGGTACAGCGCAGCCTCGAAGCTTATGCGATCCCTGTGGGAAGCGGCCTTGTGTCGCGATGGGCTGCACAGCAGCCCCCGGCGATTTTGCAGGGCGCAGAGATCCTGGGGCTGCTGCGCAGCCCTTTCGCGACACAAGGCCGCTCCTACAAGGGCCGGTGTTGGCCTGACGAACGCACCGGCTGCCCTTGATGCAAATCAACATGCCCTCCCCGCCACCGCCCTAGACTCCGGACACTGCAGCTCTATCCGGGGACTACCCACATGCTCGACGACCTACGCTGGGACGCCGACCTGATCCGTCGCTACGATCTGGCCGGGCCCCGTTACACCTCCTACCCGACCGCGGTGCAACTGCATGGCGAAGTGGGCTCGTTCGACCTGCTCCACGCCCTGCGTGAAAGCCGCCGGGCCACGCGCCCGCTGTCGCTGTACGTGCACGTGCCGTTTTGCGCCAACATCTGCTATTACTGCGCCTGCAACAAGGTCATCACCAAGGACCGTGGCCGCGCCGCGCCCTACCTTCAGCGCCTGGAGCAGGAAATCCAGCTACTCGCCTGCCACCTCGACCCTAAACAGCGCGTCGAGCAACTGCACTTCGGCGGCGGCACGCCGACCTTTTTAAGCCATGTGGAGCTGCGCCAGTTGATGGCCAGCCTGCGCCAGCACTTCAACCTGCTGGACGACGACTCCGGCGACTACGGCATCGAGCTCGACCCGCGCGAAGCCGACTGGTCAACCATGGGCCTGCTGCGCGAGCTGGGCTTCAACCGCGTCAGCCTGGGTGTGCAGGACCTCGACCCGGCCGTGCAACGCGCAGTCAACCGCCTGCAAAGCCTGGAACAGACCCGCGCCCTGACCGAAGCCGCGCGTACCTTGCAGTTTCGCTCGGTAAACCTCGACCTGATCTACGGCCTGCCCCGGCAGACTCCGGAAGGCTTCGCCCGCACTGTCGAAGAAGTCATCCGCCTGCAACCCGATCGCCTGTCGGTGTTCAACTACGCGCATTTACCCGAACGCTTCATGCCGCAGCGGCGCATCGACGAAAGTGAACTGCCCAGCCCTGCGGCCAAGCTCGAGATGCTGCAGGCCACCATCGAGCAACTGACCGGAGCCGGCTACCGTTACATCGGCATGGACCACTTCGCCCTGCCCGACGACGAGCTGGCCATCGCCCAGGAAGAAGGCACCCTGCAGCGCAACTTCCAAGGCTATACCACCCACGGCCACTGCGACCTGATCGGTTTGGGGGTGTCGGCCATCAGCCAGATCGGCGACCTGTACTGCCAGAACAGCAGCGACCTCAACACCTACCAGGACGCGCTGTCCAGCGCCCAGCTGGCGACCCAGCGCGGCCTGTTGTGCAACCAGGACGACCGCCTGCGCCGTGCGCTGATCCAGCAACTGATCTGCCACTTCGAGCTGGATTTCGAGGTAATCGAGCGGCAGTTCCTGATCGATTTTCGCGGCTACTTCAACGAACAGTGGCCCGAGCTTCAGGCCATGCAGCGCGACGGCCTGATCAGCCTCGACCCCAAGGGCATCCGTGTGCTGCCAGCCGGCAGGCTGCTGGTGCGCTCGGTGTGCATGGTGTTCGACGCCTATCTCGCCCAGCACAACCGCCAACGTTTTTCCCGGGTGATATAGCGGTAATTGAGGCGTTTCACCGCATGGACAGCTCGCCTTGCCAGGCACACTATGGACAGTGGAAGGCCCCGGCACACCCTTGCCAGGGCCGCCACCAGCACGCACCCAAAATGCGCACGCTGGCCTACTACCCTAGCCGTGGGTTACCCTTACGGCTTATGTGTGCTTTACCACAAGGATTGAAGCTATGTCCGAGCCAGTCAAACTGCGCCCACACAACCAGGCCCATTGCAAGGATTGCAGCCTGGCCCCCCTGTGCCTGCCCCTGTCGCTCAACCTCGAGGACATGGACGCACTGGATGAAATCGTCAAACGCGGGCGTCCGCTGAAAAAAGGCGAGTTTCTGTTCCGCCAGGGTGACAATTTCGGCTCGGTCTACGCAGTACGCTCCGGCGCCCTGAAAACCTTCAGCCTGAGCGACGCCGGCGAAGAGCAGATCACCGGCTTCCACCTGCCCAGCGAGCTGGTCGGCCTGTCGGGCATGGACACCGAGGCCTACCCGGTGTCGGCCCAAGCGCAGGAAACCACCTCGGTGTGCGAGATCCCCTTCGAGCGCCTCGACGAGCTGTCGGTGCAATTGCCACAGCTGCGCCGCCAGCTGATGCGGGTGATGAGCCGCGAGATCCGTGATGACCAGCAAATGATGCTGCTGCTGTCGAAAAAGACCGCTGACGAGCGCATCGCCACCTTCCTGGTCAACCTGTCGGCGCGCTTCCGCGCCCGTGGCTATTCGGCCAACCAGTTCCGCCTGAGCATGTCGCGCAACGAGATCGGCAACTACCTGGGCCTGGCGGTGGAAACCGTGTCCCGCGTGTTCACCCGCTTCCAGCAGAACGGCCTGCTCAAGGCCGAGGGTAAAGAAGTGCACATCCTCGACCCGATCCAGCTGTGCGCGCTGGCCGGTGGCGCGATGGAATCCTGACCCGGGCGTTAACAGGGTATACTGGCGCCTTGGTTTTTCCAGGATACCCGCCCCATGCACAGCGACACCTTCGACCTCAAAGCCCTGATCCGCCCGGTAGTGGACTTCCCCAAGCCGGGCGTCATCTTCCGCGACATCACCCCGCTGTTCCAGTCGCCACGCGGGCTGCGCTATGTTGCCGACCAATTCATCGAGCGCTATGTCGAAGCCGAGTTCAGCCACATCGGTGCCATGGACGCGCGGGGCTTTTTGATCGGCTCGATCATCGCCCACCAGCTGAACAAGCCACTGATCCTGTTCCGCAAACAGGGCAAGCTGCCGGCCGATGTGTTGAGCGAGGGTTACCAGACCGAGTACGGCGAAGCCTTCCTCGAAGTGCACGCCGACAGCCTGTGCGAAGGCGATTCGGTGTTGATCTTCGATGACTTGATCGCCACCGGCGGCACCCTGCTGGCGGCGGCCAACCTGGTGCGCCGCACTGGCGCGCAGGTGTTCGAGGCAGCGGCGATCATCGACCTGCCCGAGCTTGAAGGTTCGCGCCGGTTGCAGGCGGCAGGTGTGCCGACCTTCTGCCTGACCGAGTTTTCGTTGAGCGAGTACTGAGTTCTTCGGTGCTTTTGGGGCTGCTTTGCAGCCCCGGCGCTCTCAAAGCGAAATCGGCTTGCGCCCGGCAAACGCGTGGGCCAGCGTACCGCCATCCACCAGCTCCAGCTCCCCACCCAGCGGCACGCCATGGGCAATGCGCGTGGCTGCCAGCCCCTTTTCGGCCAGCAGCTGGGCGATGTAATGGGCCGTCGCCTCCCCTTCCACCGTCGGGTTGGTGGCGAGGATCACTTCATTGAAAGAGCCCTGCTCATCGATACGCGCCATCAGCTGCGGAATGCCAATGGCATCCGGCCCCAGCCCGTCGAGCGGCGACAAGTGCCCCTTGAGCACGAAGTAGCGCCCGCGGTAGCCGGTCTGCTCCACCGCATACACATCCATTGGCCCCTCCACCACGCACAGTTGGGTATCGTCGCGGCGCGTGTCGGCGCATTGCGGGCACAGCTCCTGCTCGGTCAGGGTACGGCACTGGCGGCAGTGGCCAACCCCTTCCATGGCCTGGCTCAGCGCCTGGGCCAGGCGCGTGCCACCGCTGCGGTCGCGCTCCAGCAGTTGCAGGGCCATGCGCTGGGCGGTTTTCTGGCCGACACCGGGCAAGATGCGCAGGGCGTCGATCAGTTGGCGGATGAGGGGGCTGAAGCTCATGGGAAAGGCCTGATAAATCGGTAAGAGGCGGTTTATACCGGCGTGGGGCAGTAGCGTCAAATTTGCCATGGCACCGATAGCGCCGCCTGCTTCGCGGGGGCGTGCAAACCCCAGGCCCGGCGCTGTACCTGTAGGAGCGGCTTTAGCCGCGAACACCGGCAAAGCCGGTGCCATCCACCGCGTCGTCTGTTTCGCGGCTAAAGCCCCACAGGTACAGCGCCAGATTCAGGATCTGTGCAATCCTGTGGGAAGCGGCCTTGCCGGGGCGCCGTCCGGTCGAGATTGGGCCGCACAGCGGCCCCAGAATATCGGCATCCTGCAAAATCGCCGGGGCTGCTGCGCAGCCCTATCTCGACCGGACGGCGCCCCGGCAAGGCCGCTTCCCACAAGAATCGAGTCGGCTTTTAAAAATTGAGCAAGACAGTTGCTCCAACAGAGATTGCATAAACTTCAGGCCAGAGCCGCACCTGTAGGAGCCGGCTTGCCGGCGATGAGGCCGGAACAGGAAGCACAAGACAGTTGCCCCCACAGGGAATGGAGCACGCTTTCAAAATGAGCTGTGCGCCTGCAGGCATAAAAAAGCCGCCGGTGGTTACCCACCGACGGCTTCTTGAACAGGCCGGACGCCTTAAAACGGCATCTTGAAGCCCGGCGGCAGTTGCATGCCGGCGGTCATGCCGCCCATTTTCTCCTGGCTGCTCTGCTCGATCTTGCGCACGGCGTCGTTCAGCGCGGCGGCGATCAGGTCTTCCAGCACTTCCTTGTCGTCTTCTTCAGTCGACATCAGGCTCTGGTCGATGCTCACGCGCTTGACGTCGTGGCGGCCGGTCATCACCACGCTCACCAGGCCACCACCGGACTGGCCGGTGACTTCGGCGTTGGCCAGCTCTTCCTGCATCTTCTGCATCTTTTCCTGCATTTGCTGGGCCTGCTTCATCAGGCCGGCCATGCCACCTTTCATCATGGGGAAGTACCTCGATCTGGGTCATGTAATGCAGCCGCGCACAAGGCCGGCTGCATGGTTATCCGTTATTGGCCCTGGCTGGCCAGGGCGTCTACAGGCTCAATAGTATCCTGCCTCACCGTCGCGCCGAACTGCTTGATCATCTGCTGGATGAGCGGGTCTTGCTCGATCGACAGCACAGCGTCGTTCTGGCGCTCGGCGCGCTTGCGGGCGGCGGCCTGGGCCGGGGTTTCCTGCTCGGGGCGGATCAGCTCGATCTTCAGGCGGATCTCGCGGCCCAGTTGCTGGTTGAGCGCATCGTTGAGCCGGCGCTGTTGCGTCGAGTTGAACAGCGCGCCCTGGCCCGGGTCCAGGTGCAGCAGCCAGTCGTCACCCTCGGCGGCGATCAGCGTACAGTTCGCGGCGATGTTGCCTGTCATACCCGAGACAGGCAACTGTGGGAATAATTCCAGCCATTGCAGGGCCAGGCCCGTGGCCGGCTTGGACGCCGGCAGCGGCTCGGGGGCCTTGGCTGGCGCTTCTTCCTGCACATGCTCGGCCAGCTCGTCGAGGTAGCTGAAGCCGGCTGGGTCGCCGTCGGGGGCGTAATAGTCTTCGTCTGCCGGCGGCTCGTCATCGCGGTCCATGCCTGCCGGGTTGTAAGCAGACGGATCGAACGGCGGCTCGTCGTAGTCGGGCTGGCTGAAAGCCGGCGCGGGCGCAGGCTCGGGCTCGGCGACTGGCGCAGGCGCGACCGGCTCGGGTTGCGGCTGGGCAGCGGCAGCGGGCTCTTCCCACGGTAGGTCGATGACCTCCTCCACGGGCTCGGGCTCTGGTTCCGGCTGGGGCTCGGGCGCTGTCGCTTGCGGTGCAGGCTCAGGCTCTGCAGCAGGGGCCGGCTCGGGCTCAGGTTCTGCAACCGGCTGCGGCGGCTCGCTGGCCACCGGTGCCGGCACTGGCTCTGCAACGTGCGCCGCCGGGGCAACGGTAGCCACCGCGGCCACCGGTGTTGCCGGATCAGCTGTGGCCGGGCTGATCCCCACTGGCTTTAGCGTCGGCCGTGGTGCGTCGTCGCTGTCGGCCGGGCGGAACGCCAGCATGCGCAGCAGCACCATTTCGAAGCCGCCACGCGGGTCTGGCGCCAGGGGCAGGTCGCGTCGGCCGATCAGGCCCATCTGGTAGTAGAACTGCACGTCTTCTGCCGGCAACGCCTGGGCCAGCGCCAGCACGCGCTCGCGGTCGCCCTGGCCGTTGTCGACCGCCTCGGGCAGCGCCTGGGCGATGGCCACGCGGTGCAGCACGTTGAGCATTTCCGACAGTACGCCGTTCCAGTCCGGGCCCTGCTCGGCCAGATCGCGTACCGCCTGCAGCAACGCCCGGGCATCACCTTCGAGCAACGCCTGCAGCACACCGTACACCTGGCCGTGGTCGAGGGTGCCGAGCATCGCCCGTACATCGGCGGCCAGTACCTTGCCTTCACCAAAGGCGATGGCCTGGTCGGTCAGGCTCATGGCGTCGCGCATCGAGCCGTCGGCCGCGCGGCCCAGCAACCACAGGGCATCGTCCTCGAACGGTACGTTCTCGGCGCCGAGCACGTGGCTCAGGTGCTCGACTACCCGCTCCGGGCTCATGTTCTTCAGCGAGAACTGCAGGCAGCGCGACAGGATGGTGGCCGGCAGTTTTTGCGGGTCGGTGGTGGCGAGGATGAACTTGACGTAGGGCGGCGGCTCTTCGAGGGTCTTCAACAAGGCGTTGAAGGAGTGCGTCGAGAGCATGTGCACTTCGTCGATCAGGTAGACCTTGAAGCGCCCGCGGCTCGGGGCGTACTGCACGTTGTCGAGCAGCTCGCGGGTGTCTTCGACCTTGGTGCGGCTGGCGGCGTCGATCTCGATCAGGTCGACGAAGCGGCCCTCGTCGATCTCCCGGCACACCGAGCAGGTGCCGCACGGGGTGGAGGTAATGCCGGTTTCGCAGTTCAGGCACTTGGCGATAATGCGCGCGATGGTGGTCTTGCCCACGCCACGGGTACCGGTGAACAGGTAGGCGTGGTGCAGGCGCTGGTTGTCCAGGGCGTTGATCAAAGCCTTGAGCACATGGGTCTGGCCGACCATTTCGCGGAACGAGCGCGGGCGCCATTTACGTGCAAGAACCTGATAACTCATCAAAAAACCATCATGACCGGAGCGGGCGGAAAGAGCGCTAATGCTAGCGGAGCGAGGGGGAAATTGCACCCTGCGGTTCTGGTCTACGCTCACTGGCAGGCATGGCGCAGGGCTGATCAGGGAGGATGGGGCGTGCGGCGAGTCCTGGCGATGCTGTTGTTATGGGCCACCCACAGCCTGGCAGGGGCGGCAGAGCTGCGTTTTTCCATTGCCGAAAGCTGGAGCATGCCGCTGGTGCGCATCGAGCGCGAGCAGCCGGTTGAAGGCATCATCTACGACATTATCCAGGCCATCGCACGGGAAACCGGCATCACCCCGCGCTACCACGTGATGGCCCGGCTGCGTGTGCAGGAGGCCATGCAAAGCGGCGACATTGACGTGCGCTGCTACGTCGCCACCCAGTGGCTGACCGACCGCCCCGGCGAATATGTCTGGAGCATTCCGCTGATCGAACAGCGCGACCTGCTGGTCGGCCGCCCTGGCGACACTACCCCCAGCACACCCGAAGCACTGCCAGCCCAGGCCATCGGCACTGTGCTGGGCTACACCTACCCAACGCTTGAGCCGCTGTTCGCCAGCGGCCGGCTGCAGCGCGAAGACAGCCGCAGCCAGTTGCTGGTGCTGCGCAAGTTGCAGGCCCAGCGTTACCGGCATGCGGTGAGCAACCAGCTGTCGCTGCAGTGGTTCAACCGTCAGTTGCCGCCGGAGCAGCGCCTGCCGGTGCTGGCCGTGCTGCAGGAGCAGGCGCTGGGCTGCATGGTGCGCAGTGACCCGGCGCTGCCGACCCAGGCGGTGCTGCGGGCGTTGGTGCGGATCAAGCAGTCGGGGGAGATCGAGCGGATTATTCGGCGGTATACCGATGGGCCAGCTGCTCCATCGAGGTAGGGGGTGGCTTGTTGGCGATGGGGGGGCGGCCGGGATCTCGAGGGGTTGCATCAGGGCTGACAGGTGTTCGCCGAAAGTTTGCGTCAGGGCCGGCCTCATCGCTGGCAAGCCAGCTCCTACAGAGGCACCGGCCGATTCAAAGAAGCGCCCTACGCATTCGCCAGATATTTCCCACACCTCCACGCACACTATGGAAATATCCTACGAAACCTGTCGATGTGCGTCTGATTGTTCGGGGAATCACTGCCCACTAGGCTCTGCCGGTCGCTGAGGGTTCAGCGATCGGGTGTGGAAGCCCGGCAATGTCTGGCTGTCGTCATGACAGTTGTACGCGGGAGGCTTTCGGGCCTGCCGGGTTGCCATACGCCTGGTCTTCCACTCCGCGTACAACTGTCACCCTGATGTGTGGAAGCGGACGGGAGACCTCAACCGGTATGGTGCCTTATGAAAAAAATCGTCCCCGACCCACCCCATCAATTCATCCTGCCCCCTGAAAAGTCCCTCGCCCGCGCAATCCAGGATGGCGTGGTACCGATGGAATACGTGCTGATGAATGTCTCCCACTACCTGATGTTCGCCTTCAGCGACAGCCATCGCGCGCTGGACCGCATCAAGGACGAGGAAACCCGACAGTTGCTGCAACACGGCCTGCGCGCCATGCAGATTGCCTGGGGCCAGGCGGATGCGCTGGCTAGCGCTGTGGAGAACCGTACAGAGCATTGAGCCCATGCTTAGGAGCCGGCTTCTCGGTGGCGAAGCCCTTGCAGGCCTCGAGGTGATCGCACCTGGGCTACCAGGGGTTCGTCCAAAGCCTTCTGACACCTATGAATCAAACCCCCGCTCGGACGGCGCTCGGCTCATTAGGCGTCAGAAGGCTGACGCGAACAGTTAGCTGCCCCCTCCCGAGAACTCCTGGAACCCAACCCAATGGCGTGCATCACCACTACAGCTTTTTTGGCCGAGTGCCGTAATACACGAACTCATCGAAGTCTTCATGCCGGAAGGTGTCGTGGCGTTCGTAGTAGTTGTAGACCACCGAGAGCTTATGTTCGGTCAGCGTCGGCTCAGAGTCGTGCAACACTTTGCGGCCCTGCATGACCAGGAGTGCTCCCTTTTGAGCATGGATATTCCGATGCTCGACCCACTTGTCTTTCCTGCTCGGATGCGACCGCTCAACCTGCATCCGAAGCGGCGCCTCCGTATTGGTAGTCAGGAACAGCAGGACCGTTATGCCATTGGAGTCATAGTGCAGCCCCAGGGTACCCCCACCGGCCGGGTAAGCCTTGATATTCACATCAGACAACGGGTACGGCGAAACTACCGTATCGGTATGTGTGATCATGCTGACCAGAGGTACCAGCGCATGATAGACCGCTTGCAACTCTGGCAAATACCGCCGCACATCATTGCCCTTGAAAATATGATGCTTGTACTCGCCGCCCAAGTCTGAAACCGCATCGGTGCCCAGCCCAGAATGCTGCACAAGTTCTACGCCATGCTCTTGGATGACGGCCTGCACTCGACGGGCGAGCTCATCGCACATGTCATCAGGAAGCAACCCGTCGATCACAGTGGCCATGTCATAAAAATACTCGCGCCTGTATTTGTTCACATCGAACATAGCAATCTCCCTTGCCTTGAATGAACGAGTCTTGATGAGCGAAATTACAACCGCCCTTCTTGCACACCTTGCCTGCCAGCCAACTTTGCCTGTAATGCGCCTGCATTGAGGAATATCGCGATGCCGATCAAGATCAGCCCTATGGCGGCACCTTGCAGTGCGCTGAGCTCTTCGCCATAGAACACATGGGAGGCCAGCAACCCCGAAACTGGCACCAGCAAGGACAACGGTGCCACTTGGGCCGCGGTATATTTTTTCATCAGATTGTTCCAGACCAGATACCCCAGCAGCGTGGTGATATAGCTCTGGAAGGCAATGGAGAATACAGCGCCCCACGCCAGCCCTTTCGCCAGCCCGGCAAAGGGCTCGAAGCCTTGAGTCATAAGCGTCAGCACCAGTATCGCCGGCACTGAGAACAAGCTCGACCAGATAATGAACGCCATCATTTCAGCGGGTTTGCGAAGCTTCACCAACAAGTTGCAAAGCGACCAAGCCAGGGCAGCCACCAGTACGAGGAAAATGCCAAATGAAGTAGAGGCCTCGTCGTTGAACAGCAAAATCAACATCAAGCCGCCCAGTGCAAAAAGTACCCCACATACATGCACCGGGGTAATGCGCTCCCCGAGCACCAGCGCTCCCCAGCCGATGGTGAAGAACGCGCTGAACTGCAGGAACACCGAAGACATGCCCGGTGAAAGCCCCTTGTACATGGCAAAGTTGACCATCCACCACAACCCCGCACCGAACAGAGTGCCGTATACACCCAGCACCCAATATGAAATGCCAGCCGGCCGCCTGACAAAAAATACCAATGGGAATGCGCAGAACGTGAACCGCAACAATGTCAGCAGGTAGGGGTCGAGCGATTCCAACCCCAGCTCGATAACTGAAAAGTTACACCCCCAAAGGACCGTCACCATAACGCCGAAAAACAGATCTCGCCGATTCATGCTCATGATGCCTCTCCAGACTGGTTGCGAGTCGTCACGGTAGCGACATCGTTCATCGGTAGATATCAGCTGCGTCCGGCATTAACGTACGACCGATCTGCAATTTTGAAGGTGAAATAAACACGGCAATAAACACCGCCCTGCTCAAAGGTTGGCAAGCAGATTTGCAGCCAGATACAACCCCACCCCAAACACCCCATGCGTCCCCAGGCTACGCAAACAGCTCATAAAAGGCCGCGGCGTCCTCGCAGCAAAATACCCCGCCCCCAACGCTGGCTGAATCACACACAGCGGCACCAGTACCGTCACCACGCCAAACAGCAACGCCGGCCCCAGCGTGGGCGCATGCAACCAGCCCTGCCCTGCCAACCCCACCAGCAACGCGGCAAACAGCAGCCCGGTGGCGTAATGCAGCAACCAACCCCAGGCCAGCTCACCGGGTATCGGCGGCGCCTTGCCGATGGCTGCGTGCCGCCATTGGGCGTGGAACAGATGCCCGGCCCAGCGGCCGATCATGGCGTAGTTCAGGGTGGCGATGCCCATGCGGCGCAACAGCAGCGTCCACAGGTCCATCAGCAAGGTGGCGCCGATACCGGTCAGCAGGATGTGCAAGGTGATGTTCATGGCCAAGGCCCTCGGCAGGTTGACGGAAAAGGTCTGTGCCGAGCAGCATGCAAGTTGAAGTCGACTTCAAGTCAAGGGAGCCAGAATGGACATTGCCGATGTGGCCCGACGCACCGGGGTGCCGGCGTCAACGCTGCGTTTCTACGCCAACAAGGGCCTGCTGCGCACGCTGTCCGGGCGTGGGGCGCGGCGGCAATTCCCCGCCGATACGCCGGAGCGCCTGGCACTGATTGCCCTGGGGCAGGCGGCGGGGTTTTCGTTGGATGAGGTGGGGGCGATGCTGGTGGAGCAGCAGGTGGACCGCGAGATGCTGCTGGCCAAGGCCGATGAGCTGGACCGGCGGGTCAAGCGCTTGCAGGCGATGAGCAAGGGGTTGCGCCATGCGGCGGTGTGCCCGCAGCAGGATCATCTGGATTGCCCGACCTTCAGGCGTTTGATGCAGGTGGCGGGGCGCGGCAGGTCGGCGAATAGCTGAAAGCAGTGCCTGACAGGACAGGCCCTATCGCCGGCAAGCCGGCTCCTACAGGGGAGCGCGATCAACTGTAGGAGCCGGCTTGCCGGCGATGACTGCGCGCAGGCACCACAACAGCAGTCAGTACCCGTGCAACTCCCGGAACGGCTGCCCTTTGTGGTAGTCGATCCACTCCTGCACGTTATACGGCAGGTACAACTGCCGTCGCGCCCGGGACAGGGCGATATACACCGCGCAAATACGTGCATCGAAGGCGTAGGCATCGCGAAACGGCTGGGTGCTCATCAGCTCCGGGGTCAGCAGCACCTGATCGAACTCAAGGCCCCCGGCCTCCTGCGCCATCATCAGCGTGAGGCTGGCGCGAGTGTCGGTGACCCGTGCATCCAGGCTGGTCAGGTCAGCGAACTTGTAGCCGGCCTGCAGCCGCGCCTCGACCCACAGGAACGACTCGTCGAAGCGTTCGGACTCGCGCACCTGCTGCCAATCAGGCAAGTGGGCAAAGTACGGGTGGGCATCTGCTGCATCCTGGCCGCTGGCGTAGAACGCCGCACGGAACAGCCCCACCGCGCTGGCCATGAAGCGGCGCATGTCGGGCCAGTCGGGGAATGCCAGCAGGCAGTGGCCCTCGGCCAGTTCCATGGCCCAGCGCATGGTGTCCCAGCGCGAGGCGGTGAGTACCACGCAGCCTTCGGGCGGCACGAAGCCCTGGGGATAATGCTCGATGCCCACATCGACACTGCGCGCCGCCTCGAACTGCACCTTGGACTTGCGCGAATGCATGCCGATCAGCGGGTTGATCAGGCGCTCGACCTTGGGCCCGGAACGCACGGCAAAAGTCATGTCCTTGTGCCGCACCTGGCGCTCGCGGCGCACCACCTCGCCGGTGGCCTTCTGGTATTCGTCGCCCAGGGTGATCAGCACCTGGCGGCCGCGCTCGATGATCTGCAGCAGCGAGGCCGGGGCGTCCTGGCTCTCGTCGATGATCACGTGGCTGAAACGCCCGGGCACGCTGCAACCGGCAAGGCTGGCACGCTTGATCAGCAGCAGCGCCTCGAAGCCGGTCTGCGCACCCCAGGCCGGGTTGGCCTCCAGGTAGCGCCACAGCCGGCTGGCGTACTCGAGCAGCGCCTGGGCATCCACCCCGCTCAGGGCCTGACGGAAGAACGGCAAGTGACGGTTGGCCAGGCTGTAGTCGCGGCTCTCGCAGTAGCTTTGCAGCACCTCCAGGCAGATCTCCAGGGCGTGCTCGGCGTCGTACTGGCGCAAGCCCAGGATCCCCAGCTCCTCGGCCAGCTTGCGCTTGCCCGGCACCGGCGTGCGGCTGTTGGCCGGGCGGGCATCCTTGAGCAGCACGCGGGCGAACTGGCCAAAGGTGGTGCCGACCTTGGCCTGGGCATCCAGGCCCATGCGCTGGCGCAGCGCGCCGAGCTTGGCCGGGGTGCGCGCCAGTGCCAGCACCCGGCCGCCGGGCAGGCAGTCCATCAGCGCGCCGAGCAGGTAGCTCTTGCCAATACCGGCATAGCCCTGCACGTGGATGTCTTCGTCGAGGTTGGCGCGGATAACCTTCAGCAGCTTGTCCTGCTCGACGGTGAGCCAGCGTTCCTTGTCAAAACCTGTGACTACCTGCTGGCTGAACGGGTTGTCACCCTGCTGGCGGCGAATGCGGAACTCAAAGTCCCACTTGCCATCGGCCAGCAGGTACTCGCGGGCAGCCACTTCTTCAGCATCCAGCAGGCGCAGCTTGGAGCCTTTGATCACCTCAAGGCCGAAGTACAGCTTGCGTGCATCGAACAGCCGGCGCGCTTCCGACAGCAGCCCCACCCCAGGCGAATGAGCACCGTCAACGGCCCAGGCCAACAGCTTGCCAAGCACCTTTTCTGCACCGCGCACATCCAGCTGGCCCTGGCTCTGGGCCAGGTTCTGGATCACCAGCAGCGCCGCCAGTTCCGGCTCGCTCAGCGCGTCCAGCGCAGGCGCGCCTTCGGCCTCGAGCAGGCCTTGGCACACCTCGAGGGTGATCGGCAAAAAGACCGGGCGGGAAAAGTCGAAGTGTTCAGGCTGCATGTGGGCTCAAGGTACAAAGGTTCATTCAGGGTTGGCTGGTGGCTCGCCTATCGCCAGTTCAAAGCGGTAGGCGCCCAGCGAACCGGCCATGTCGCCGGCGTGACGGCCGTCGGTTTCAGGCTCGTCGAGCACGCCGTCCAGTTCGTGCAGGGCCAGCTCCAGCAGCTTGCGCAAGTCGCGGCGGTTGGCCGCAGACACGCTCAGTTGCAGTTCAAGCGCGGCAACCGCAGGGGCCGGTGCTGGCGGCACGGCTTCGGCGAGAATCTGCTCGTGCTCGTCTTCCATCTGGTCGAGCACCCGCGACAGCTCCAGTACCCGCTCGGGCTGGCTGGCCATCTGGTCCTTGATTTCCAGGCGGCGCGCCTGCCATTCACGGATTTTTTGACGGGTAAGCTCGTCGACGTGTTCCACGGTCGCTATCTCCTGGCCGAACGGACGGGTGCGCATGATAAGGCGCCACGCGGGATCGTGCTGGAATTAAAACCCTGGGAGGACGAGAGGGAAAGAGGCGGGAGTGTAAGAAAAGTCGACGGGGCCGTGAATCGGCCCCGAAACCGCGCAGGCTCAGCCCTGTGGCGGCACCAACTTGGCGAACTGATCGGCGCGGATCCAACCCTTGAACGAGCGATCATCACCATTGACGTACTCCACCCGGGCCCAGCCATCCTTGTACTCGAGCACACCGACCACATCGTTCTTGATGATGTAGGGGCGTTTGCCGGCTTTGCTGCCCGGGGCCTTGAGCAGGTACGCCTTGTCGGCAGCAATGCTCACCAGGCCGATCCAGGGCCGGGTGTCGATGCGCTGCAGCGGCAGCCCTTTGGCGATCATCGGCCCCAGCACACTCGAACAGCCGGGGTGTTCATCGCCACGCGCCACGGTCAGCACCACGCCTTTATCGGACGCCGCAATGCTGCCGGGCAGCGCCTCTGTGCGCCAGGTGGTGACCGGCGCGGGCGACGGGCCATCGATCGCCCCCTGGAGGTAGAAGGTGCAACGCCGGCTCACGCCTTCGCCCAGTTCTTCGAGGTAATAGCCCTGGACCTGGTGGTCCGGGGTCACTGCCAGCATCATCGCATCGTAGCGGCCAGGCTTGATGGCACTGCCGGCGGCAAACAGCGGCGTCGCCGCCAGTGCACCCAGCGCCAGCAGGCCTGCACAAAGAATCCGGTTCATATCAGCGCTTCCCTTCCAGTTTTTCGTAGGCTTGCTTGATCAGCACGTCATAGTTGCCGTAGTCATCGCCATTGTAACTTTGCGCCATGCCGGCGTAGTTCTTGGCCTTGGCCGCGGGGATGAACGCAGGGGTTTTCCTGCAGTAATTCAAAAACGCCTCGAGTTGCTTGCTGGCATTGATTTTCATCGCAGCGACAAACTCGAACACGTTCTTGTGACCGCACTTCCCATAGTTGATCCCGAGGGTCTGGAACATGCCGTAGGACGCCGATTGCAACGCCGCGTCCTGGTCCAGGGCAAAGGCGGTGGCCAGGGTTTCCCAGGCTTTGTCCTGGTCCTTGTTGTTGTGCTGCCACTGCGGGCCGGCCTTTTTCTTGTAGCGGTACGACAGCAGCGGGTGGGTCTGGTCGTACTTGCCATTGGTCAGGCGCTGGAACCAGTGCCCTTCAAAGGCAATGATCGGCAGGCCATTTGGCGCAAAGCCGGAGCGGCCACCGGACTCCACCTGGGCAAAGGCCTTGATAAGGGTGGCCGGGATGCCATCGCCCAACTGGGTGGCGGCGTACTGGTAATCGGCGTCACTCAGGGTGGTGCCGCCATCGCAGGTGGATTTGAGCGCCTGCTCGCGGTTGCGCCGCTCGGCCTCGATGATCGCCCTGGCGCGCGCCAGGTAGTTGTTGACCGTGGCCTGGATCATGTCCGGGCCCTTGTTGCTGAAGGCATTGAAGAAGGTCGGCAGGCGCAGCGTGGGGTGCTGCTTGACCGGCACGCGCAGGGCCTCTTCGATCAGGCTGTTGAAGGTGCGCCCGCCCGGGTCGACCACCCCGTCGGGGTGCGCGTACTTCAGGTGGCGGAACTGGTATTGGGTGATGCACTGCACCAGTTGGTTGTCACACCGGCCGTTTTCCTGCAATGGCAGCCCCAGCCGTGGAATGATCAGGTTGAACAAATACTGGATGCACTGAACATCGGCAGGCACATTGCGGGCCTTGCCCGGCGAGCCTACCGAAGCCGAGATAAGCTTGGGCAACCCTTTCAGGTTTTTCATTGCGTACATCCTTGTTAGTTGATGCAGCGATATCAATTTGATATCAATCCATTGCCGTTTTCATATTTTGAAACATATGGCGGACGGAAACTAACAAGGTGATTTTGAGTTGTCCAGAGATGGACTTTGAAGTTGTGAAGCAGATACGCGAAGACACGCAGGAAGCGTGGGCGGCGGCTGGGAGGCAGGTATCAGCAGAGGCGGACCGTGGGCCCAAAATGGAGGCGGCCCCACCAGCCACACCCCGGCACTCGATGTTCCCGCTATGGCTGCTCCCTTCCGGGCCTGACCAGGTAGCAAGCGAGCTTGCACGGGAATCAATGCAGGCCTTATGGGGCAAGGGTTTCAGGCTGATGGGGCAGTACCATATCTACCCGTTCAGGCACTCAGCATGGGCGCTCAAAGCTTGGGGTGTGGCTGGCACTGTCACACTTTGCTGTCACACTTTGGTGTCACACCCATGGCCTACATCATCAGGCGCGAAGCCGTCTATTACCTGAATCTCAAGCTGCCCAAGCACCTCTTCCCGAGGTGTCACACTTTGCGTCTGAGCCTAAACATCAGGCACCGGCAGAGCGCCCTGTTCATTGCCGCATCCATTGCTCAACGCCTGCATAGCCACCTGAGCGAACACCCTCTTGAAGACCTCAGGACGCTACGAGCGCTGTGCTCACAGTGGCGGGACGTTACCCCCCAACCTGCTGTCCAGAGCTCCCCTCGGAAGCCTACAGAGCCTGCTGCAATCACGAGAGCTGACGGCCCTACCCTCGCCTCTCTGTCGAAGCTCTATATAGAGGAAGGCAAACGGGGTGGTACATGGCGGCAGGGCAGCGTCGAGGAGGTGGAGCGTGCATTGTCCGATCTGTTCGAGCTGATGGGCGATATGCCCTCTGAAGCCTTCGACGTACAGCAAGCCCGACTGCTGAAAGAACGACTCAGCCGCTGCCCCCAGTACTTCGGCTTACGGCCAGAGTTCAAAGGAAAGACTTTGAAGCAGGTAGTGGAGTCGGGCAGCACGTACAAAACCATCACCGCCGTCACCGTGAACAACCGGCTGCGGAAGCTCACCGCCTTCATGAACTGGTGCAAGACGAACGGGTACATGACCGACAACCCACTTGCAGGGATGAAGGTGATGGCTGGATCAGCGAAAGAAGCACGGCTGTCGTTCGACCGTACCGACCTCGTGGTACTGCTCAACAAAGAGAATCTACGGCAGGAAGCCCGCAAGCACCCTTGGCGATACTGGTTGCCATTCTTGGGACGAGCCACTGGCTGTCGGCTGGAAGAATTATGCCAACTGCGGGTGGATGACTTTATCGAACAGCAAGGCATCCAGTGCATCCGCATTGATGACAGCCGTGAAGGCCAGAACCTCAAGAATGCCAGCAGCCGTCGTGTGCTCCCCCTGCACCCTGCCCTTATTGATCTTGGTCTGCTCACGTACGTCGAGTCAGTAAGAGCGACTGGATCTGATCGCCTGTTCCTCGAACTAGAAGCGGTGCGAGGGAAGCTGGGCCATGCCCCCTCGAAGTGGTTTGGGCGTTACAAGCTGAAGCACAGCATCACCGACCCAAGGAAGACGTTCCACAGCTTCCGTCACACACTGATTGATGACCTGCGTGATGCGGGGGTGCAAGACTCGCTCATCAAGCGGATCGCTGGCCATGAGGATGGGGCAGTGACGTTCAGCATCTACGGCAGTCGCAGCCCCCTTAAGGCAATGCTGGAAGCGTTAACGCAAATCGAGCTGTAGCCCTCACCCCACAGCAGGACCTCAACGCTTGGCGTCAGTGGCGAGTTTGCCGCTGATGGCCGAGGGCATCGAGCTGGTAGTCGGTCACTGTCTGGAACAACGAGTCAGCTAGAAATCGTAGCCGCTCGATCTCATCAGCCGGCTTACGTGCATCCACCGCTTGCTGGTAAAGCCGACGGGCATCAATGGCCTGTTGGATCAACTGCTCGCCAGCGAGCGTTATGCCCTCTAGGGTCCGTTTCGTTTCCATCTGCCTCACCTCGCCAGATACACAGTATATGCCCTGTCGCCCCATCCATGATGGTTCACGCCTGTTCCTACTCCCCAGGCTACGGCAAGGAATCTGACGTACGAGCAAGCGTTGCCTACACGCAGCGTATCAACCGTGAGTGGGTCAAGCGTACATACGCCGGCTTCCTTACTGATGATGAGTTCGAGCAGATTCTCGACAACGGCAAGGACTTGTACTTCTACGCAGACGATCTGCGGGAACGCTTGCCTCGATACGCTGAGTATCGGGAAGAGCGGGAACGCGAAGAGTTCGAAGAGATGCAGCGTTACTTCGCTGAACAGGACGCTGCGTAAGCAGCTGGAATAGGGCCCACAGGGTGGGCCCTTATTACGCCCAGGAGGGCAATGGATTGAGTAAAGTTGTAAAGCTGGACGATCACCGAGACAACGCAGTCGTGATCGACGGCGTGGTGATCCGACAGGACGAAGAGGGGCGATACTGCCTGAACGACTTCCACCGGGCTGCCGGTGGGGAGGAACGCCATTCCCCGAATCGGTGGAAGCGTAACGGCGGGTCGGCAGAGCTGGTGGAAGAGTTAGAGCGCCAAAACTGGCGTTCAAAAGCAGTCGAGGTCCGCAGGGGCCGAGCTGGTGGCGTCTACGCCGCGAAGGAGCTGGTCTACGCCTACGCCATGTGGGTAAGCCCCTCGTACAACCTGAAGGTGATCCGTGCCTACGACAGGCTGGCCACCCAGGGTGTCGCGGTGCACGACAACGCTGCCGAGGATCTGCTGGCCAACCCGCTGAAGTACATCCAGGCGCTGATGGGCCAAGCCCAGACGCTGGTGGATGAGAACTCGAAGCTGAACCTGAAGATCGTTCGAGACAAACCGAAGGTTGAGTTCCATGACGCTGTGAAGGCTTCAGAGAAGTGCCGCACCATGCTGGAAGTTGCAAACAAGTACGGCATTGGTCGAACCAAGCTCTTCAACTTCCTGCGAGAGAACGAAGTTCTGCGTACTGCCGAGTTTAGCCCGCCGTATCAGCGCTTCATTGATTCAGGCCACTTCGAAGTAGACCCAAGGTTCTTCAAGAAGAACGGCAAGTTTGTGCACTACACCCAGACCATGGTAACTGGCAAGGGTGAAATCTACATCGGCAAGCTGCTGCGTAAAGCTGGGCTAGTAGGGACTGGTGAATAATGGAAGAAGCAGTAATCGACGTAGAGCGAGAACGCTGCATGTTCTCTGAGGGCGAAGTGTATCTGCCCTCCTGGGCAGACAAAGCCCTGAATGGCAAGGTCGAGCTTTACGCTCAGCTCTCTACCAAGGACGGCAGGAAGTTCGGCAATGCCCTGGTAGTCCGTGTCTACACGGAAGACCAACTGCCATCATTCTTGAGAGGTAACGGCTCAATCTATGAAGTCGTAACAGACTTCGGCCATTTCCTGCGGCTCAACGATGAAGAGCTAGAGGAAGACTTTCATCCTCCGCAATACAGGATGAAGAAGCTCCAGGTAAAGCTACGCCTTGAGTACATCCGCAACTACGCGAACATCGAGCGAGGGGTGGTCAATGCTCTCCGATGAACTGGCTAAGGCCTTAGCCGGGACGGCTACCCCTGTGCTTCTCCAGGCAGACGATGAGGGAAACTCGTACAGCTACGCCAGTGGGGTGGGTACTTTTCAGGTCACGAGGGGACCTGCATACCAAGGATATAGTGCAGCATGGACCATGCGGCAACTATCGCCTGTTACCTCACGAAAAATCTGAGTTCGAAGGATTTAATGCAGCATGAACCATGCTGTAACTATCTGCAACCTAGAAACTGCGCAGTAAAATTCACACTTAAGCGGGTTGACTTCTGGAAGCTTCCGGTTAAGATCCCGCCCAGCCAGGATCACTGGCCCCGCAGCACCCCTGCTCTCCAGACCACCACTTCCTCGCTTGTTCAAGCCACTAGGCCACTGAGCAGAGCGGGTTTCGTGTTGCCTAAGAAAAGGTCTACAGCTCTCCCAACAGACAATAGGAGGACTACGGACAAACTTACAAGTAGCCAAGGATAACCATGAAGAACTCCAGCACCACCCCAGCAACTCCGTCCACCCCCGCTGAATACAAAGTCATAGAGCTTCGCAGAGAGGGAATGATCCTCGCTAAGATTATGGATGAAACTGGCGTTTCTGAACGTCGCGTCAGGGCCCTAACAAAGGGTATCCAAAAGGGCAAGAAGCCCTCAGCGAAGATTTCCAAGATCCCTACTGCACTCACCAAGGCCACAGATAGAGCATTTGAGCTTGCCGTCACCGGGCACGGCATCCGGGACTACGAGCTGCGAAATATCTTACACGAAGAATATGGCTGTAGCTGGGACACCTCAACAGGAAGATATAAGAGCAACTATACGGACGACACCCTATACCGAGTGAAACAGAAGGTTAGGCAACAAGCCAATAACGAGAATCGTACAGCCATCTTCACAATGGACTGGATTGATGAAACCGCTCCTCGCTCAAGCAGCGAACTCCTAATAAGTGCCGCTACAGATATTCAGAGTAGGATTAACGAGTGGGTGAACGAGTACATGACATTACACGGAACTCGGCAGGCGGACAAAGATGGGAGTACTGAACTGGCACGCAAGAAGCAGCTATATGCAGTCGAGCAGCATCTAGTTAAGTTGGCGATCAAAGGCTACGGGAACGAGCCAGTGGAAAAACTACTAGAACGAACTGTAAATCTTGTTGGGAAGCTTGAGCGGAATCCAGATTTAGCGTATGCCGAATCGACCGAAACGAAAGCAGACCGGCCTAGCTACTACCCTGAACCTTCAGGGCTCGACCACTTCCTTGATTACGCCGAGAGCCAAGGCTGGCTAATATAACCCAGGCCCAATCACGAATCATTCTCATCTGTCCGAAAACGGGAATATTGCGCGTACCATATTACTAGGGTGCACTAATTTCCGGACAGATGCATTCAAGGGTAACGTTCAGTAAATCGTGGCGTATACGCCACAGCGGAGAGCCTGTGCCTGAGGCACGGATAGCACCTCTATGTAGCAGAGAGAAGAGACGGGGCAAGAAAGCCCCTCTCTGCTCTTGATCTTGAGCTTGCTGAGGAATGTAGACGTTATGCAACGTGACGGCACGTCACCATATATCTGCTAGGTGAAAGGAGAAGCGTTGGGGGCCTTCCTGCCCCTGCCCCCTTCTTAGGACTTTGCCATGAGGCAAGGATAGAACTCTATGAAGTTGGAAGGAGCAAGGGGGAGCAGAGCCCCTTCCCACTCTTCATCTTGCTGTGCAGAGTCACGCTGTGGCCTCAGCCACAATTGGCCTTCACTAAGAGGCCTTTCCCTCACCACCTTAGAAATGAGAGCCGACAGAAGCATTAGCAACTCTATAGAGCTGGCACGGAGGTGTGCACCACCCCCTGCTCCAAATAGACTTTACTTGTGCACCAGACTTAATTTTACCCAGGTGACGCAGACGTCACAGGCGCCCTTAGCAGACAATGCTGACTACAGGGCTACACCAGACTAAAGGGTAACCCTACCCAACCACCAGACTAGGCACGCAACTAACCAAAGAGGAGTCAGCTAACACATCTTTCAAAATAGTGCAACTTTTATTGCATGAATGTATTGACAAATACAACTTTTGTGGTATACTCCACACATTGAATCGAGCACTTTCTGCAAGGTTCTTTCTCCCCTTTCTCACTCCTGCCAAGGCACGTCATTTCCTGCCTCTAGTGCGAAGCTCGTTTCCGATCCGAGACCAAATGATCGGTATTTAAAGAAGCGTGAAGACAGTTGCCAGGTTGGCCCAGGGTTCAACTTACCTGTGCCTCAATGTCGTGCCCAGGCCAGGGGCTGCAACGAGATTGGCCACCTCTCCAAACATCTCCCTGCAACGGGGTGATACCTGCACTTGCTAACCCAAGTGCTCTATCAGTAACACTAGAACCCTAAGTCCAGCCTCCAACAAGGGGGTATCTCGGCCTTAACAAATACAACTCCAACCTAAGGCACCTCTATGAGCCACCGCCACCCACTGCGTAGACACACCTGTGAGTCTTGCAGTCGAAACTTCTTCAGCCGCTCTTCACGATCGAGGTTCTGCTCTGTTCAGTGCCAAGTTCGAGTCTGGAGGGCTAACAACAAGTTCACTCAAGAAGAGCTAGAGAACCAGCATTCCGAGCAAGAGCTACAGAAGAGTCAACACCCCCAGCAAGAGACAAACCATGAGTAGTCCTATCTATCTTGAAGTGGACAAGAATAACGGTGCGATCCTTTCGTACTTTCTTGACCTTCCTACCACTCCATCCGCCACTGTCAACTACGTTCCTGCA
This sequence comes from Pseudomonas fakonensis, assembly GCF_019139895.1. Lineage (GTDB taxonomy): Bacteria > Pseudomonadota > Gammaproteobacteria > Pseudomonadales > Pseudomonadaceae > Aquipseudomonas > Aquipseudomonas fakonensis. The sequence goes on from NZ_CP077076.1 coordinate 4,272,317, forward strand.
ACCAAGGCAGAACTGGCTTACCTTAATGGACTGGAGAACTCCATTCTCCCTCCAGGCATGGTTGTTACCCTAGACGACCTAGAAACACATAGGGCACGGGTGAAAGCAGCCAAGCAGGCTGAAACCCTAGCTCGCCAAAAACCCAAAGAAAGCGACAAGACCGCTTCAGCCACCACCCCCAGAGCAAGTAATGCAGACGCTAAGGCGAGCCTAGTTAACGCCTTGCGCAAGCACCGTTCAAGTAATCGAGCATAAGCCAGTGAGCGACAAAAACCACACATATGGAACGTCAGTTGTAGAGTTCTTCAAGCATGACGACGCCGAGCTACAGAAACTAATCAAAGAGAAAGAAATCTCTTACTTTCGTCACAGTGAGTCACCTGCCTACCCACAGCTAGGCGTGAACGTTGATTGGTTTAGCGACAAGCCATTGCACCTAGCCTTGACTGAACTAACTAGTTGGCTTCTGAAGGGATATACAATTGCAACAGCTATCTCCCAACCTCTTTACCTGAAAATCCAGTTAAGGAAGCCCACGACTATCACCGAGGCTGATCTAAAACAGCTGGTAGTGGAAGCAAAGGCTGATTACGCCCAACAACGCTACGATCGAAACATCACTGAAACTCAGCGTCAAATAGAGTTCACCGTTGTTCGCAAGCGGCGTGAAGCTGAAGCCGAGGCAGCAAGAACCACAGAGGATCTGCTGGAATCGGTTCGCAAAGATGCACTTGCTGACCTAATTGAAGCTTACAAAAAACCGCCCAAAGTCAAGAAAGCAGTGGAGACCCCGGAATGAACGACCAACCTAAGGTGCTAGGGGTCACTTTCAACGCAGCCGACTTCCACACGCTATGCCACTACGCACGAAAGCATAATAAGCCCACCCGTGAGTTCATTGAGTGGGCTATGCGATGCTATATAAACGCTATGCGGCAAGAAGAACAAGCAAAGGCGAGTTAACCGCCCGCCCTCAAGGAAACCAAATGCCATTTGGACTTCAAACTTTCGACTCTAACGGTGTGCTGATGCTGGACGCCACACATCGCATAGGCAGAATCGTCACCTCGTTTGAAAGCGGTGCCACTAACTCATCTCGTACTGTTCCTGAGCTTCAAGATGCTGGCACACCTTTCTTCCAGATCACCACCAATGCCGATTACTTCGCTGAGTACTTTGCGTACCCGGACGTCACCATCACTGATACGACAGTCTCCTGGGCGTTCCTGGACTATCAGATCCCCATTTCACCGTTTGGACCAGCCCCACGGCGCAGCGTCGTCATTAATGTAGGTGTGTACTGATGCAAGCCGGATTCACGCTATTCATGGATGACGGCATCATGCAGATCGACTCGAACTTCAAGACAGTCGCTCCAGCATTTAGGCTGACGTACGCCGGACCTTACACCAGCAGCAACACTGCTTTCGTTGGGACGTGGTATCACTTCACGGTCACCATCCCCCTCGAAACGAAGTACCTGTTCTTCGCATCACCCGTTGAGCGAAGCATCGCCCTTATCAAGAAGGCCGGCACCTCTCACACCTTCGTGACGAGTACCCCAGGAGCGATAGAAATCTACGGATTCAAGGACTCCCCAGCTCAAGATTCTGGCAGCGGGTCCGGGCTACAGCTCTTCGACGAGAATGGCGTCCTCACGTTCGACTCCGAAAGCAACTTCATGAAGGTGGCCGATGCCTTCACCGTCCCAACGAGCGGGCTGGCTATCAAGCCCTGGCCAGATCCCACCCGCAATTACGCAATAGGACTGGGTGTCTACGCCAAATGCTGGCGCGGAGCAATGCAGGCGGGCTTACCCTGGGGCGTCCTAATGAGTTACGCCATTCGCGTGGGCCCCTCAGCTGGTGGCGGGGGCTTCACCGGAATTTCATCCCGACTTTGGGGAGGTGGCGGAGATGCTCCACCTGGAAACACACCACAAGCCGCTCCACCTACAGCAATGATCGTGGATGTCACTGGGCTTTGACCCACAGTACCTCTTCGTGGCGGCGCCGATGAGCACCATGCGAAAACGTCAACCAACAGGCTTGACACATCCGAGCCTTAATGAATACTCTGGGATACGGCTGTAACTGCCGCCCTCGCGAATCCCGTAAGTCCCGTAAGTCCCGTAAGTCCCGTAAGTCCCGTAAGGAATGATGAGGCTCCCTCCCTCTAGCCTCAAGTTATTGCTGTATCCAGCATAACTAGCAAGAAAGTAATTCAGTAAGTCACGCTCGGTAGATCAGATGCCTCGCTTTACAAGCCGGGTAGCGCTCTATCGCCCTATTTTCACGGTCTTCAGCATAACGGCATTAAGCTAGATGCCCTTCACGTGCAGAGCCGGAAAATTAGCCAACCTACAAGGATTACCTAATGGCGCTTTCCCGCGAGGTCAAATTTTCCATGCTAATTGACACCGCTCTTAGCAACAGTCGAGAGAAACTAACCCCCTGGGAAATTAAGTTTCTGGATAGCTTACGCTACTCGTACAGGAAGTACTCGATGCTAACTGTTAACCAGAAAACAAGAGTTACACCGATTCTTAAGCGACTTGGGCTAATTCCCCCTTCTCCTAGTCTGGACCTCAAAACCCGAAACTAGCTATAAACCGGCTTTGCTTCCGACTTGCAGGCCTACTCGGCAGGAATTGGCGAGAAGCAAAGCCCTCCACGGAGCCAAGAGGCGCACCAAAACTACAAGCGACACCGTAACACTTTGTAGACGTTCGTCAGCGATATGTTAAAATTGGCACACCCCAGATGATGAGTCGAGGAAGCGATGCAGGTAGTGGCCTACGCAAGGATGAGTACAGACGATCAGTGCTTGTCAGTCGGTGGTCAGTTCGCCGCCGTCAAAATCGCAGCCGAGACGCACGGTTGGGAGATTGTCGCTCAGTTCACTGATGAGGGCGTATCAGGCGCCATCGACCCTCAGGATCGCCCGCAGTGCCGCCTAGCACTCGCAATGGCGAAAGGCCTGAACTGTCCAGTTGTCGTGCACCGGATCGACCGCCTCACACGGGATCACGCCCACTTCGTAACCTTGCAGAAGAAATACACCTTTATCGAAGCAGAGGATGTTCATAGCAGTGGTCTGCTGCGAAACATCAAGTCGCTACTTGCCGAGGAAGAGCTGCTGAAGATCCGTGCTCGTACGAAGGCTGGACTGGCTGAGTTGAAGAACCTTGCCGCCAATGGTGATACCGCTGCCCGAGAGAAGATCGCCCGCCGTGATGCAGGTCGTGCGAAGGCGTGGGCAGTTGGCAATGGTGCCGCCGTGATAGCAAAGAAAATTAATGCAGACACCAGGGCAGACGCTATCGCTCACCATATCAAGGCCTGCCTGTACGATGGCTGCTCCTCGCTTGCCGCTATCGCTCAATGCCTTAATTCAAAGGGCGTGACGACGGCACGGGGTAGTGCATTTCGACCCATGACGGTATCCCGCCTGATGGCCCGCCTCGGGTTATCCTTCGCCACCGGCGACTGACTGCGCCTGCAAGCTCATAGGAAGCAGTTTTAGCTACGCTACCGAATACCTCAATACAGCTTCGATATTTTGATTTCATGGCCGCCAGGGGCACCTACGGGAGCCAGACGCCTTAAACACCGACCCACATCCGACTCGTTCCGACCCGCCTCCAACGATATTTGCTCTTCGATCCACCGATGATCTTCGGCATCAGCTACTGGTCGGTTTAGAAGGTTGCAGGTATCTGCCAATATGGTGGTGGCACACCTACTGACAGTAATGGACTTCTGATGACCGAAAACCCTGAATGGACACCCACCATAGCCGACGCCTATGCCAATAGTTACGGCGAAGTGGCGCAAAACTTCCTTTCGCTGGTGGTTGAGCCGTCGCTAACGGCCCTGAAACAGAAGGATGCCGAAATCGCCGCTCAAGAAGACCAGATTCTCACTGCCTTCCGTCGCCGTGACCATCAACACCTGATCGCCAAGACAAGCATGGCGCTCTGCCTTGGCATCCAATCACTGTGGGAACAGCAACTGCGCGACTATCTCTGCAAATGCTGGACACAGGTGAAGCACCCTACCGCCGATGCGGACGACATCCGAGACGCCATCTGGGACAGCAACAAGAAGGACCACTCGCTTAAACAGCTCTTCTGCGAAATACGCGGTTTATCACTCGAAAACTTCCAGTCCTACAACCGGCTCGACAAGCTACAACTGCTGGGAAATGCTTGTCGCCATGGAGAGGGGGCGTCAGCGAAGAAGCTCAGAAGAAAGTACCCCGAGCTTTGGTCGAGAACATTATCTGAGTGCGAGCAACTCGGAGCGGTGGAGGAAGGGTTGATGCCTGTGGATGGCATGCTAATCACCACAGCGCTGTTACGCGACCTCGTAAAGGCTGTGGTGTTGTTCTGGCTGGATATTCGGATTGCTTGCTCCGAACGAACGCCCCCCGAGGACGATTCGATGAACGATAACGTGGCAAGACTGGAAGCCTTGAGGCCCGCCCTGCTGTGACGCAGCCGACAACTAGGTTGGGCATAACCGTGTTGTGTCCACCCTCAACAGCTATCGTTCCCGCACGGTAGTGAGGCTACCTAGCCTCAGCAGCAAGCCGATCAACACCAGCGCTCACATCGGGAATGCCCATGGACGACGACAAGGCCGTAGTAGCCGCAGACACGCTCGAACTGCTGATGATGAACCAGACGGCCATCCGGGCAGCCCTGGAAGAGCTGTCGCTATGGGTAAGCCAGCGTGGCTCAACGCACATCCACGATAACGTACTGGGAGCGCTTCAGACACTCGATACGAACGCACAGAGCATTGGCCAAGGGATTGCCCTCCTACGCTCAGAGCATAGCCCATAAGGGAAACAGACCCACTTAGCCGCCTTCGCGGGCGGTTTTCTCATCCTTATGATAGCTCAGGACCCTGGCGAGCCTTATAGACGAGACCTATGCCTCCCGCCCGACTTATAGACCCGCCGACCCAACAAGACTGCCTTACATTAAACCCGGCACGCGGCTTAACCTAGTCGTAAACCATGAATAGCTATTAAGGAACTCGTCTTTGTCTATCTTCGGAACAGGCTTAGCGTGCGCTTCATAACGCCTTGCAATATTGATGGTATCCATATTCATTTCGAAACGATCTTGCTTCTTCTCAAATGTAGGACCGAAATCACCCCAGTTAGACCTGAACAGTGGTTTCAAATCTGAAAGAAACAGTTCATTGATAGCATCTTGAGGTCTGCGCCCAACAAATAACTGACTTTGGTCTACACTACCATTCCGAGGCTTTAACCCCTTAATGATTTGCTCAGAAATCAGCTTATCATCAAAGCCAAACTTGAAACCTAAAACCATAATCACATACTTACGAAGGGCAACTTCCACCTCTGTACGCTTCTCAAACAGCACAGCAAGATCAGGAAGTTCTGGCTCTTGTGGCAAGACTTCTAACGGCAAATCTCCTCGTTTGAAAGGAGAAATGACCTTTTTATAAGCCTCACCATATTCATTCAGGAAATCTCGCAAATCGCGAATAGCAAAATCCCCAGAGTGCTCATGCACCAGACCGTACCGCACAAACTGCATAGCCTTCTCGGGCGCATCAGAAAGAAACTCCAAGAAGAACGCCCTATCCCCATCAGCTAGAACTGATAGCAAGTCATATTCATCTGGATACCACCAGACTAGCGAGAGAAGGATATCCTTTATAGGCTGTGAAATACGATTTCGGATAGCACTATTTTTTGAGGAGAAGTCAGCTTCAACAATCTGCATCTTCGATTCGGCAGACACATGATCAAGCGATTTACTGACCTCACTACACGCCAACCTGATTAAATACGGGTGCCCGCCGTAAACCCTCTGAAGATAACCATATACTTGTTCATCGAATGAAAAGCCGGAGTACTTTCCTATAGAACGAACCATATCACGCACATCAGATCGATCTAAAACTTCCAGATAATAGGGAACAGCAAGCTGGAATATAGGATTTGGAATATGATTAAAGTGAGACTGCTCCACACTAGATGGGTTAACACCAGCCACGACGAACACTATCCCGCCTGCCACTTCTTGAGACAGCGACCTTATTGTTTGCCAGAATGGCACATAATCGTCATCCCAATGCTGACCAAGAGCATTGCTGAGGGTTGGTGTTATAAACTCAATCTCATCAAGCAGTAATGCGATTTGGGTTACAGCCCCAAAGCCCAATATACGCTTAACCAGATGGTTGAAGCTATTAGATGCATTTAGCTGATCATATACACCTTCATCACGTATCGTCAGCTTGTGCTTCGCATGTATAGCAGAAATAAGCCTACCTGCAATTTCTTGTAACAACTGCCACCAGCGCATACCATAGACCCCAGGCCCATGGCAGTCTATATATTCAATAAGCACCCCCTTATCACTAAGGCGACGCTGAATAGCGTACAATACCGAGGTCTTTCCTGTCTTTCTGAGGCCAAAAATTCCCGAGTTCTCTTTCCTCACAGCAATACGCTGGATAACTTCTTGAACCAACGGATCACGACCATAAAAGTACTTATCGTGCTTAATAGGTGAAGACATACCAAAAAGATCAAACAAACCAATCCTTTCGGCCAACTTAGACCTAATGAAGAAATTTCCTCTCTTCGCATTCCTCAGTTCCTCCGCCTGAATCGAGACAATGACCCAATCATTAGTCCCTTTAACCAGCTCTTCAGTAATGGCGGAGTCACCCTCATGTATAATTATTGCAACAACCTTGTCAACCCTATGCCTGAAATCAGGAGATGCTGAAAAGTTTTCCAGATTAGTCAGAGTGCGGGCATCAGTCCTACGATGGGGAGAGTAAAGGACAATAACTTCTTTCAGGAGACCAAATCGTTCCTTCACCAACTCTTTCGGTTCGCACAGCCAAACAAACTGGCCACCATGCTGATTACCAAAAGTCACATCGAAAGCTTCGTCGAGTGAAGAAGCCAAGAGGTGTTGATCTGGGTGGTGAGTAAAAAAACGTTCAAATGCTTCTTTTCTTACTGCCATGCTGCAAAATCCCTTTATAGGTTCGTCATAGCACATTGCCTGCAGCAAGTATATTTGATTCGTACGAGACCATTGCAAGCCTTTTCGCAAGGGTTCCGAAAAATGTCCGCTTGGAACGGAGCAGCGCTTGCCCTTGGCTACGCCTCCGTGAAATGAACGGACACAGAGCCACGACACCAAGAGGCAGCAGTAAAAGATGGACAGACGCAGCTTGAGACCTCGCGTAGCTAGCCAGGCCGCCATAGTAGGTGAGTCTCAAGCCCTGCCGCTCACAAGACAGAGCAGGACAATGCTTGGGCAGATCCTACATACGAGATAATATGACATATGAAGTACACCACTCAGGTGTACCTAAACGCTGTCACACTTCGAGATTTTTGAGCGAGAAATCCTTGAGAATTCAAGGACTTGCGAAATGGAGGCGGCCCCACCAGCCACACCCCGGCACTCGATGTTCCCGCTATGGCTGCTCCCTTCCGGGCCTGACCAGGTTAACGGGTAATCAATGCGGGGGGACCGGTGGGACCACCATTACGCAGCTCGCTAGGCAGCGAGCCGCGCCATTGTACCGTTCCGTGGCGAAGATACAACCGTTGGGGGAGAAAAAAGCATCATTTCTCAAGGACTTGTGCCGTGGGGGGCGGGTAATGCCGGGCGCAGGACCGTTCGGGCCTCATCGCCGGCAAGCCGGCTCCTACAGGGAATGCGTCAGCTTTTGGGCTTGCCTACAGGCTGATACCCTGCCCCGCCATGAAGGCAACGAACTGTTCTTCATCCAGCACCTTCACCCCCAGCTCGTTGGCCTTGGCCAGCTTGGAGCCGGCGCCGGGGCCGGCGACCACGCAGTGGGTCTTGCCCGACACGGAGCCGGCCACTTTCGCACCCAGGCTTTCCAGCTTCTCCTTGGCCACATCGCGGCTCATGCGCTCCAGGGTGCCGGTGAGCACCCAGGTCTGCCCGGCCAGGGGCAGGCCTTCGGCGGTTTTCTTCTCGCACGACCAGTGCATGCCGAACTCGAGCAGTTGGGCTTCGATGGCGCGAGCCAACTGCTGGTTGGCCTCGACCTTGAAGAACTCGCGCACGCCTTCGGCCTGCTTGGCGGCCAGGGCCTGGCGCAGGTCGATGCCGTCAGCGGCGATGATCTTGTCCAGGGTGCCGAGCTTGTCTACCAGCTTTTCCGCACCGGTGGGGCCCACTGAGGGGATATCGAGCTTGGCCAGCATGCCGGCCAGGGTGGTGCTGGCGGCGAATTCTGCGGCCAGCTCGCCTTCATCCTGCAACTGCATGCCAGCGGCCAGCAGCGCTTTGATGACGTCCTGGTTATGCGGGTCTTCGAAGAAGTTGTGGATCTCGTACGCCACTTCCAGGCCGATATCCGGCAGGTAGGTGAGCACCTGTGGCAACGCCACCTGCACCCGTGCCAGGCTGCCCAGGGAGCGCGCCAGCACCTTGGCGGTCTCCTCGCCCACATCGGGGATGCCCAGGGCGTAGATGAAGCGCGCCAGGGTCGGGCGCTTGCTGGCCTCGATGGCAGCCAGCAGCTTGTTGCTGGACACCTCGGCGAAGCCTTCCAGGCCGACGATCTGCTCGAACTGCAACTTGTACAGGTCGGCCGGCGAGCGAATCAGGCCTTCGTCCACCAACTGCTCGACGCTTTTTTCGCCCAGGCCGTCGATGTCCATGGCGCGGCGCGACACGTAGTGGATGATCGCCTGCTTGAGCTGCGCGGCGCAGCTCAGGCGGCCGACGCAGCGGTACACCGCGCCTTCGCTGGTGGTTTCCTTGCCTTTGCTGCGTTTGACCAGCTGGGTGCGCTCGACCTGCGAGCCGCACACCGGGCAGGCGCTGGGCACCTGCACCGGGCGCGCGCCCCCGGGGCGGCGGTCGAGCACCACCTGCATCACCTGCGGGATCACGTCGCCGGCACGGCGGATGATTACCGTGTCGCCGATGCGCAGGCCCAGGCGGGCGATCTCATCCATGTTGTGCAGGGTGGCGTTGGACACGGTCACGCCGGCCACCTTCACAGGCTTGAGGCGCGCCACCGGGGTGACGGCGCCGGTACGGCCGACCTGAAACTCGACGTCGAGCACCTCGGTCAGCTCTTCCATGGCCGGGAACTTGTGGGCGATGGCCCAGCGCGGCTCGCGGGCGCGGAAGCCCAGCTCGCGCTGGGAGGCCAGGCTGTTGACCTTGAACACCACGCCGTCGATCTCGTAGGGCAGCTCGTTGCGCCGGGCGCCGATGTCGCGGTAGTAGGCCAGGCACTCTTCGATACCGGCGGCATGGCGCAGCTCGCGGCTGATGGGCATGCCCCAGGCCTTGAGCTTTTCGAGGATGCCGATGTGGCTGTCGCCGAACGGCTCGGACACCTGGCCGATGCCGTAGCAGCAGAACTCCAGCGGGCGGCTGGCGGTGATCTTCGAGTCCAGCTGGCGCAGGCTGCCGGCGGCGGCGTTGCGCGGGTTGGCGAAGGTCTTGCCGCCGGCCTCGGCCTGGGCGGCATTGAGGCGTTCGAAACCGGCCTTGCTCATGTACACCTCGCCACGCACCTCGAGCACTGCCGGCCAGCCCTCGCCCTGCAACTTGAGCGGGATGTTGCGCACGGTGCGCACGTTGGCGCTGATATCCTCGCCGGTGGTGCCGTCGCCACGGGTGGCGCCCTGCACCAGCTGGCCGTCGCGGTACAGCAGGCTCACCGCCAGGCCGTCGAGCTTGGGCTCGCAGCTGTAGTCCACCGCATCGCCTGCTGCGAACAGGTCGCCGGCGGGCAGGTCGAGGCCCTCGTTCACCCGGCGGCCGAAATCGCGCAGGTCGTCTTCTTCGAAGGCGTTGCCCAGGCTGAGCATGGGGACTTCGTGGCGCACCTGGCTGAACGCCGACAACGCCGCGCCGCCCACGCGCTGGGTGGGCGAGTCGGGGGTAACCAGGTGCGGGTGCTCGGCCTCCAGGGCCTTGAGCTCGTTGAACAGCCGGTCGTATTCGGCGTCGGGCACGCTGGGTTCGTCGAGCACGTAATAGCGGTAGTTGTGCTGGTCGAGTTCGGCGCGCAGTGCGTGGATTCGGGTTTCGGCGGTCATTTTCGGGTCTCTTGCAAGACAGGCGGGCAAGCCCTTGGCCTCGTGCTGCACCCTCAAGCAACGGGGCCGCTGTGCGGCCCATCGCGGGCAAGCCCGCTCCTACAGGGGGCGCGTATTACCTGTAGGAGCGGGCTTGCCCGCGATGGGCTGCACAGCAGCCCCGATCGATAGAGGTGACAGCACCAGCCCCTGGCTACTCACTTGCCTGAATCATCGCAGCGCGGGCCGAGGCTGGACCCGCGTGCCTGGATACTTAGCGCTTCTGGGTCAGCGCGCGGCGCTCGAACTCGACGATGCGCTGGCGGTAGTGCTCGATGGTCTGAGCAGTCAGCACGCTGCGCTGGTCGTCCTTCAGTTCACCGTTGAGCTCGTGGGCGAGCTTGCGGGCGGCGGCGACCATCACGTCGAACGCCTGCTTGGGGTGACGCGGGCCAGGCAGGCCGAGGAAGAAGCTCACCGCACGGGTGCTGAAATGGTCGATGTCGTCCAGGTCGAACACGCCGGGCTTGACCGCGTTGGCCATGGAAAACAGCACTTCGCCGTGGCCGGCCATGCTTTCGTGGCGGTGGAAGATGTCCATTTCGCCGAAGCGCAGGCCACTTTCCAGAATGTTCTGCAGCAGGGCCGGGCCCTTGAAACCGTTCTCGTCGCGGGAAATGACGCTGATCACCAGCACCTCTTCCACCGGCGGCAGGTCCTTGGCGGCGTTGCCAGTGGCGGCGAAGCCGCTGTTGCGGCTGTTATCGGCGGCGAAGTCCTCATCGCTGTCGGCGAACAGGTCGGGCTCGCGCTGTTCGGAGGCCAGGTTCAGGTCGCCCTGTTGCGGTTCGCTGTTGTTGCGCTTGCCGCGCTTGGGCTTGGCCGGCTTGGCTTCGCGCTCACGCTCGCGTTCACGGGCAGGGGCGCTCACCGACGGCAGGTCGGTCTCGTCCAGCTCAGGTTCTTTTTGCGTTTCCAGCACGCGGGACGGGCCGAGCACCTCGGCGCTGCCTTCGTCGTCCGGCACGTTGGCGTAGCTGCGGTCCAGGCGGAACTTCAGCTTGCCCTTGCCGCCACGCATGCGGCGCCAGCCATCAAAAAGAATACCGGCGATGACAATGATGCCGATGACGATCAGCCACTCGCGCAGACCGATTTCCATGTAATCCCGTGCCTCTATAAAAAATATGCTTGAAAACAAAGGCTTCAAAGGCCTTTAACACGTGGCGCCAACTCTATGTTCTGACAGGCGTTTTACCCACGCAAAAAACAAGTGACATAAAGCTAGCACGACCAAAGGCAACTTTACACCGTCTGTCGCATTTGCCAGGGGCAAATAGCTGCACGATAGCGCCCGATCTGCGTGAATCACGCGTCGACCATGGCCATGGCTGCCTCCACGTCAACTGCAACAAGGCGTGAACAACCTGGTTCATGCATGGTCACGCCCATCAATTGATCGGCCATTTCCATGGCAATCTTGTTATGGGTGATGTAGATGAACTGCACGGTTTCACTCATTTCCTTGACCAGGCGGGCATACCGCCCGACGTTGGCGTCGTCCAGCGGTGCATCGACTTCGTCGAGCATGCAGAACGGCGCCGGGTTCAATTTGAAGATGGCAAACACCAGCGCCAGGGCAGTGAGTGCTTTTTCGCCGCCGGACAGCAAATGGATGGTGCTGTTCTTCTTGCCCGGCGGGCGCGCCATGATCGTCACCCCAGTATCGAGTAGATCTTCGCCCGTCAGTTCCAGATAAGCGCTGCCGCCACCGAAAACTTTTGGGAAAAGTGCCTGTAATCCGGCATTTATCTGATCAAAGGTATCCTTGAAGCGGTTGCGGGTTTCCTTGTCGATCTTGCGGATGACGTTCTCGAGGGTCTCCAGCGCTTCCACAAGGTCGGCGTTTTGCGCATCCAGGTAACGCTTGCGTTCGGACTGCTGTTCGTATTCTTCGATGGCCGCGAGGTTGATCGCGCCCAGGCGCTGGATGCGCGCCTCGACCTGCTCAAGCTCCTGTTCGCAACCTTGCTCGCTGGCGTCGGCCTCAAGCGTGTCGAGCACGCCCTGAAGATCGTAGCCGTCGGCGAGCAATTGTTCCTGCAAGGTCTTGCGCCGCACATCCAGCCCCTGGGACTCCAGGCGCTGCTGCTCCAGCTGGCCGCGCAGCATCTGCGCCTGTTGCTCGGCCTGGGTGCGGCGGCGCTCGGCGTCGCGCAGCTCACGGTCGGCTTCGTCCATGTGCAGGCGCGCCTGGCGCATCTCTTCGTCCACGCCCATGCGCCGCTCCAGCAGCTCTTCGAGCTTCAGACGCAGTTCTTCGAGCGGGGCCTCGCCCTCTTCGAGGTTCAGGCTCAGTTGCTCCTGGCGCTCGCTCAGGCGTGCGGCTTGCTGCTCCAGGCGCTCCAGGGCCTGGCGGGTGGAATCGTGCTGGGCACGCAGCGAACCCAGGCGCACGGCCAACTGGTGGGCGTGGTCCTTGTGCTGGCGGGCCTCCTGGCGCACGCGGTCGAGGCCTTCACGCAGGGTGTCGCGGCGGGCCATTAGCTGCTCACGCTGCTCGGTGTGCTGGGCCATCAGCTCCAGGGCTTCCTGCAGCAGCAGGCGGGCCTCGCCCAACTGCTCGTGCTCGATGGCACGCTGCTCCTGCAGCTCGGCGAGTTCTTCCTGCAGGCGCCGGCGGCGCAGCTCAAGCTGCTCGGCACGGGCACGACCGGCAGACAGCCGCGCCTTCAGCTCGCCATGCCGGCGGCCTTCGTCCTGGCCCTGACGGCGCAATTGTTCGCGCTGTTCTTCATGCTCGAGCTGCTGTTCACGCAGGCGCTGCAACTGCTCGTCCAACTGTTCGAGCAGCGCTTGCTGCTCCAGTTGCTCCTCGCCCAGGCGCTCGATTTCCTGGCCGCGGGCCAGTACCCCGCCCTGGGACTCGCCACCGCGGCTGACCCGCAAAAAGTGCCGGCCAACCCAAAATCCATCACGGCTGACCAGGCTCTGGCCGTCAGCCAGCGAGGCACGTTGGGCCAAGGCCTGCTCAAGATCTTCCACCGGCCGCACCTGGCCCAGCCACGGCGACAGGTCAGTACGCCCCTCGACCTTGTCCAGCAGGCTGCCAGCGATACGCGTGCCCTCGCCCGCCCCCAGCAGCAGGCGCAGTTCGCCCTGCTCCAGCTGGTTGAAATCCAGGTTGGCGAAATCGTCCAGCAGCACCGCCTGCAGGTCGGCGCCAAGCACGGTCTCGACCGCCAGTTCCCAACCGGGCTCGACCCGCAGCCCTTCGGCAAGCCGCGGGCGCTGCTCCAGCCCCTGGGCGCGCAGCCAGTCGGCGGCGCCGGCACCTGGCTCCAGGGCGGCCTGCTGCAACGCCTCTAGAGAAGCCAGGCGGCCACCCAGGCGCTGCAGGTCGCCCTGTTGCTGCTGCTGGGCCTGGCTTGCCTGCTGCAATTGCTCGCGCACGCCTTCCAGTTGCTCGACCACCTGCTGCTCTTGCAGGTGCAGCTCTTCGAGCAGCATTTCGCTGCTGGCCAGTTGCTCGGCCAGCTCGACGGTTTCGGCGTCCTGCGGGTCGGCGCCCAGTTGCTCGCCTTCTTCGCCCAGCTTGCGCTGGCGCTCGGCCAGGCGTTCCAGGCTGCTTTCCAGCTGCGCCAGGCGCGCCTGCTGCACTTCGGCCTGGCGGCGCGGCTCGGCGGAACGGGTGTTGAAGCTGTCCCACTGCTCTTGCCAGCCATGCATGCCCAGCTCGGCTTCTTCCAGCGTGGCGGCGGCCTCTTCGGCGGCGGCCAGGGTCAGCTCCTGCTCGGGCTCGATCATCGCCAGCTCTTCGCCGAGGGTGGCCAGCAGGGTGCGGTCATGGCCCAGGTGCGATTCGGTTTCCAGGCGCGTGCGCTCGGCCTCTTTCAGGTCGTCCTGCAACTGGCGCAGGCGCTGCTGGCCGTGCTGGATGCTCTGCTCCACCCGGGCGATATCGCCGGCCACCGAATAGAAGCGGCCCTGCACCTGGTTGAAACGCTCGGACAGTTCATGGTGGCCATCGCGCAGGCGCTCGATGCTGGCATCGGCGTTGCGCTGCTCGGCCACCAGCGCCTCGAAGGCTACCTCCTGGTCGCCGATCACCGTTTCGCGTTGGCGCACGCGCGCGTCCAGGTCGCGCCAGCGCAAGGCCGACAGGCGCGCCTTGAGCTGGCGCTCCTGGGCCTTGTACTCGCGGTACTTCTCGGCAGCCTGGGCCTGGCGCTGCAGGCGTTCGAGCTGGCGCTCGAGCTCTTCGCGCAGGTCGGTCAGGCGGGCGAGGTTTTCCTGGGTGCGGCGGATGCGGTTCTCGGTCTCGCGGCGGCGCTCCTTGTACTTGGAGATGCCAGCCGCCTCTTCGATGAAATTGCGCAGCTCTTCGGGCTTGGCCTCGATCAGCTTGCTGATCATGCCCTGCTCGATGATCGAATAGCTGCGCGGGCCCAGGCCGGTGCCGAGGAAAATATCGGTGATGTCGCGGCGCCGGCACTTGGTGCCGTTGAGGTAGTAGGTGTTCTGCGCGTCGCGGGTGACCTTGCGGCGGATCGAGATCTCGGCGTAGGCGGCGTACTCACCCACCAGGGTGTTGTCGCTGTTGTCGAACACCAGTTCGATACTGGCCTGGCTGACCGGCTTGCGGCTGGTGGAGCCGTTGAAGATGACATCGGTCATCGACTCGCCGCGCAGGTTCTTCGCCGAGCTTTCGCCCATCACCCAGCGCACCGCATCGATGATGTTGGACTTGCCGCAGCCGTTGGGGCCCACCACGGCGGCCATGTTGCTGGGGAAGTTGACCGTGGTGGGGTCGACGAACGACTTGAACCCGGCCAGGCGAATGCACTTGAGGCGCATCGGTCAGGCCCGCGCCATGGCCGCCAGCACCAGCTCGCAACTGCGCTGGCAATAGGCGGCGAGTACCTCGCGAATACCCGCCAGGTCGCGGGCGACCACCACTTCGAGCAGGCGCGCGAACAGGCTGAGGTAATCGACCATGTTGGCCTGGCGCTGGTCCAGCGCCAGGTAATAGGCGCGGCTCATGGCCGGGTGCAGGTTCTCGACGGTTTCCTGCAGGTACGGGTTGTTGGCGAACGGGTAGGCAGCGCGCATCACCGCGAAACTGTCGGCGACGAAGGCCTCGATGTCGCCGCGAGCATGGGCCTGCTGCAGGCGCTGCTGGATCTCCAAAAACGGGCGCAGGTCGGCCTCGAGGCGCCAATGTTGGGCAACGGCGTTACCCAGCAGGATGTAAAGCTCGCCCATCAGCGTGCACAGGCTGCGGATGTTGTGCTCGTCCAGCTCGGTCACGTGGGCGCCACGGCGCGGCAGGATCGCCACCAGGTGGCGGCGTTCGAGGATCAGCAGCGCCTCGCGCACCGAACCGCGGCTGACGTTGAGGGCCTGGGTGACCTTCTGCTCCTGGATGCGCTCGCCGGGCGCGAGTTCGCCGCGGATGATCCGCTCGGCCAGGTAGTGGGCTATCTGCTCGGAGAGGCTGTCCGGCGCCTTGAACGTCATGGTTTTCCTTCAAAATCGGGAGGCTATGCACAAGCGCGCGATTGTAGCGCACTTGCTGCTTGCGCGAGGTGCTTTGTGTGACCGCAAGGTCAACCTTTGCGCCCGGCGCGAACTATGCTTGGGAAAAGGCACATTGCGGCGGTTCGGGTGGCGCTCGGGCAGAATCCTGACCTTTGAGTCAAAAATTTATTGACCACGGGGTCAGGGGTTGCTTAGAGTCCGCCGGAACAACAATAAAACCATTGCGAGGCCTTCCCCGTGATCCAGTTTCTCGTCAACCAGGCGCTGCACAGTGAGCACGCCCTGGACCCGAACATGACGGTGCTGCAGTACCTGCGCGAGCACCTGGGCAAACCCGGCACCAAGGAAGGCTGCGCCAGCGGCGACTGCGGCGCCTGCACCGTGGTGGTGGGCGAGCTGGTCCAGGACGAGCTGGGCAACGACAGCCTGCGCTACCGCAGCCTCAACGCCTGCCTGACGTTCGTTTCGTCCCTGCACGGCAAGCAACTGATCAGCGTCGAAGGCCTCAAGCACCAGGGCGAACTGCACAGCGTGCAGAAGGCCATGGCCGACTGCCATGGCTCGCAGTGCGGCTTCTGCACCCCGGGCTTCGTCATGTCGCTGTTCGCCCTGCAGAAGAACAGCCAGGGCCACGACCTGCACCAGGCCCAGGAAGCCCTGGCCGGCAACCTGTGCCGCTGCACCGGCTATCGGCCGATCCTAGAAGCCGCCGAACAAAGCTGCGCCCGCCCGTGCCAGGACCAGTTCGACGCACAACAAGCGCAGACCATCGCCCGCCTGAAGGCCATCGCCCCGCAGCAGACCGGCGAGCTGAACACTGGCGACAAGCGCTGCCTGGTGCCACTGACCGTGGCCGACCTTGCCGACCTGTACAGCTCGCACCCCGAAGCACGCCTGCTGGCCGGCGGCACCGACCTGGCCCTGGAAGTCACGCAGTTCCACAAGACCCTGCCGGTGATGATCTACGTCGGCCACGTGGCCGAGCTCAAGCGCATCGACAAGACCGCCACCCACCTGGAGATCGGCGCCGCCACCCCGTTGACCGACTGCTACGGTGCCCTCAACCAAGAGTACCCCGACTTCGGCGCCCTGCTGCACCGCTTCGCCTCGCTGCAGATCCGCAACCAGGGCACCTTGGGCGGCAACATCGGCAACGCCTCGCCGATCGGCGACTCGCCGCCCCTGCTGATCGCCCTGGATGCGCAGATCGTGCTGCGCCAGGGCGAACGCCAGCGTACCCTGGCGCTGGAAGACTACTTCATCGACTACCGCGTCACCGCACGCCAGGACAGCGAGTTCATCGAGAAGGTCATAGTGCCGCGCGCCAGCAACGCCTGGACGTTCCGCGCCTACAAGGTGTCCAAGCGCCTGGACGATGACATTTCTGCAGTGTGCGCCGCCTTCAACCTGCACCTGGAAAACGGCCTGGTCAGTGACGTGCGCCTGGCCTTCGGCGGCATGGCGGCCATCCCCAAACGCGCCCGCGCCTGTGAAGCTGTGCTGCGCGGCAAGCCCTGGACCCAGGCCAGCATCGAGCGCGCCTGCCAGGCCCTGGCCGAAGACTTCACCCCGCTCAGCGACTTCCGTGCCAGCCGCGAATACCGCCTGCTGACCGCGCAAAACCTGCTGCGCAAGTACTTCATCGAACTGCAATCGCCGCACATCGAAACCCGGGTGACCGCTTATGTCTAACCATCACGCCGTCAAGAGCCAGGCCGAAATGGCCGCACTGTTCAGCCAGGACCTGACCACCGGGGTCGGCCGCAGCCTCAAGCACGACAGCGCCGACAAGCACGTGGCGGGCGAAGCGGTGTACATCGACGACCGTCTGGAATTCCCCAACCAGCTGCACGTGTATGCGCGCACCGCCGACCGCGCCCATGCGCGCATCCTGCGCATCGACACCAGCCCCTGCTACCAGTTCGAGGGGGTGCGCATCGCCATCACCCACGAGGATATCCCGGGCCTGAAAGACATAGGCCCAGTGGTGGCCGGTGACCCGCTACTGGCCATCGACAAGGTCGAGTTCTTCGGCCAGCCGGTGCTCGCCGTGGCCGCCCGCGACCTGGACACCGCGCGCCGCGCGGCCATGGCTGCAATCGTCGAGTACGAGGACCTGGAGCCGGTGCTGGATGTGGTCGATGCGCTGCGCAAGAAGCACTTCGTGCTCGACAGCCACACCCACCAGCGCGGCGATTCGGCCGCTGCCTTGGCCAGCGCCCCGCACCGCATCCAGGGCAGCCTGCACATTGGTGGCCAGGAGCACTTCTACCTCGAGACCCAGATCAGCTCGGTGATGCCCGGCGAAGACGGCGGCATGATCGTCTACTGCTCCACGCAAAACCCCACCGAGGTGCAAAAGCTGGTGGCCGAGGTGCTGGATGTACCCATGCACAAGATCGTCGTCGACATGCGCCGCATGGGCGGTGGCTTTGGCGGCAAGGAAACCCAGGCCGCCAGCCCCGCGTGCCTGTGCGCGGTGATCGCGCGCCTGACCGGCCAGCCAACCAAGATGCGCCTGCCGCGGGTCGAGGACATGATGATGACCGGCAAGCGCCACCCGTTCTACGTCGAGTACGACGTGGGCTTTGACGACAAGGGCCGGCTGCACGGCATCAACTTCGACCTGGCCGGCAACTGCGGCTACTCCCCTGACCTGTCCGGCTCGATCGTCGACCGCGCCATGTTCCACTCCGACAACGCCTACTACCTGGGCGATGCCACGGTGCACGGCCACCGCTGCAAGACCAACACCGCCTCCAACACCGCCTACCGCGGCTTCGGCGGCCCGCAGGGCATGGTGGCCATCGAGCAGGTGATGGACCACATCGCCCGGCACCTGGCGCTGGACCCGCTGGCGGTGCGCAAGGCCAACTACTACGGCAAGACCGAACGCAACGTCACCCACTACTACCAGACCGTCGAGCACAACATGCTCGAAGAGATGACCGCCGACCTTGAAGCCAGCAGCGACTACTTCGAGCGCCGCGAGTCGATCCGCCGCTTCAACGCCAACAGCCCGGTGCTGAAAAAAGGCCTGGCGCTGACCCCGGTGAAGTTCGGCATCTCGTTCACCGCCACCTTCCTCAACCAGGCAGGTGCCTTGATCCACATCTACACCGACGGCAGCATTCACCTCAACCACGGCGGCACCGAGATGGGCCAGGGCCTGAACACCAAGGTGGCGCAGGTGGTGGCGCAGGTGTTCCAGGTGGACTTCAAGCGTATCCAGATCACCGCCACCAACACCGACAAGGTGCCCAACACTTCGCCCACCGCTGCCTCCAGCGGCGCCGACCTGAACGGCAAGGCGGCGCAGAACGCGGCCGAAATCCTCAAGAAGCGCCTGACCGAGTTCGCCGCCCGGCACTTCAACGTGACCGAGGAAGACATCGAGTTCCGCAACGGCCATGTGCGCGCCCGCGACCAGATCGTCAGCTTCGAGCAACTGGTACAGCAGGCCTACTTCGCCCAGGTGTCGCTATCGACTACAGGCTTCTACCGCACCCCGAAGATTTTCTACGACCGCAGCCAGGCCCGTGGCCGGCCGTTCTACTACTACGCCTTCGGCGCCGCCTGCGTGGAGGTGATCGTCGACACCCTGACCGGCGAGTACAAGATGCTGCGCGCCGACATCCTGCACGATGTGGGCGACTCGCTGAACCCGGCCATCGACATCGGCCAGGTGGAAGGCGGCTTCATCCAGGGCATGGGCTGGCTGACCACCGAGGAACTGGTGTGGAACGCCAAGGGCAAGCTGATGACCAGCGGCCCGGCCAGCTACAAGATCCCGGCGGTGGCCGACATGCCGATCGATATGCGCGTGAAGCTGGTGGAAAACCGCAAGAACCCCGAGGACACGGTGTTCCATTCCAAGGCCGTGGGCGAGCCGCCGTTCATGCTCGGCATCGCCGCCTGGTGCGCGATCAAGGACGCGGTGGCGAGCATCGCCGATTACCGCGTGCAGCCGAACATCGACGCGCCGTCGACGCCGGAGCGGGTGCTGTGGGGCTGCGAGCAGATGCGCAAGGCGGTGACTGCGGCGCAGCCAGCGGAGCCCGAGCTGGAAACCGTCATTCACTGACAGTGCAAGGCTCTGTAGGAGCGGCCTTGTGTCGCGAAAGGGCTGCGCAGCAGCCCCAGAAATCTTGGTTGCTGCACAGACCCCGGGGCCGCTTCGCGACCCTTTCGCGACACAAGGCCGCTCCTACAGGCGACCTCAGCGCTTTTGAGAGAGGCACAATCATGCACCAATGGATCAACGCCCTCGCCGACCATCAAGCCCGCGGCGAACCCTGCGTGCTGGTGACCATCATCGAAGAGCGCGGCTCCACCCCACGCAACGCCGGCTCAAAAATGGTGGTCAGCGCCAGCGCGCTGTACGACACCATCGGCGGCGGCCACCTGGAGTTCAAGGCCCTGCACATCGCCCGGCAGATGCTCGAGGAGAACCGCCACACCCCGCACCTGGAGCGCTTCAGCCTCGGTGCCAGCCTGGGCCAGTGCTGCGGCGGCGTCACCGTGCTGCTGTTCGAACCCATGACCGGGGTGCAGGCCGAAATCGCCGTGTTCGGCGCGGGCCATGTCGGCCGCGCTCTGGTACCCTTGCTCGCCACCCTGCCCTGCCGGGTGCGCTGGATCGATTCGCGCGAGCAGGAGTTCCCCGAGCACATCCCTCAAGGGGTGAGCAAAATCGTCAGCGAAGAGCCGGTGGACGAAATCGCCGAGCTGCCCGCCGGCAGCTACTGCATCGTCATGACCCACAACCATGCGCTCGACCTGGAACTCACCGCCGCCATTCTCAAGCGCAACGACTTCACCTGGTTCGGCCTGATCGGCTCGAAGACCAAGCGCGTCAAGTTCGAACACCGCCTGCGCGAGCGCGGCTTCGAAGATGCCCTGCTGGCGCGCATGCGCTGCCCCATGGGCCTGGCCGAGGTCAAAGGCAAGCTGCCGATCGAGATCGCCGTGTCCATTGCCGCCGAGATCATTGCCACCTACAACGCCTGCTTCGGCCAGCACGACGCTGGCGCCAATGCAGGCCCCATTGCCCAGTTGCTGCCGCCTTCCCGGCGCAGCCAAGCCCTCTGACGAGCGTATTCAATGACCGCTACACGCAAAGCCTACCGCGCCGCCATCCTGCACAGCATCGCCGACCCCGCCGAAGTGGGCCTGGACGCCTCGCAGCAATACTTCGAGGACGGCCTGCTGGTGATCGACGACGGCCGCATCAGCGCCGTCGGCCATGCCAGCGAGCTGCTGCCCACCCTGGCTGCCGACATCGAAGTGCTGCACTACCAGGACGCGCTGATCACCCCGGGCTTCATCGACACCCATATCCACTTCCCGCAGACCGGCATGATCGGCTCCTACGGCGAGCAACTGCTGGACTGGCTGAACACCTACACCTTCCCCTGCGAGAAGCAGTTCGCCGACAAGGCCCACGCCGACCAGGTGGCGAAGATCTTCATCGAAGAGCTGCTGCGCAACGGCACCACCACCGCCCTGGTGTTCGGCAGCGTGCACCCCGAGTCGGTCAACGCCCTGTTCGAGCAGGCCGAGCGCCTGGACCTGCGGATGATCGCCGGCAAGGTGATGATGGACCGCAACGCCCCGGACTACCTGACCGACACCGCCGAGTCGAGCTACCACGACAGCAAGGCGCTGATCGAGCGCTGGCACGGCAAGGGCCGCCTGCACTATGCCGTGACCCCGCGCTTCGCGCCGACCAGCACCCCGGAGCAGTTGAGCGTGGCCGGCCAGTTGCTCAAGGAGCATCCGGGCGTGTACATGCACACCCACCTGTCGGAAAACCTCAAGGAAATCGACTGGGTCAAAGAGCTGTTCCCCGAGCAGAACGGCTACCTGGACGTGTACGACCACTTCGAGCTGCTGGGCGAGCGCTCGGTGTTCGCCCACGGCGTGCACCTGTGCGACAGCGAATGCCAGCGCCTGGCCGAGACCGGTTCGGCCATCGCCTTCTGCCCCACCTCCAACCTGTTCCTCGGCAGCGGCCTGTTCAACCTGCCCCAGGCCGAGCGCTACAAGGTCAACGTGGGCCTGGGCACCGACGTGGGCGCCGGCACCAGCTTCTCGCTACTGAACACGCTGAACGAGGCGTACAAGGTGATGCAAATGCAAGGCGCGCGCCTGCACCCGTTCAAGTCGCTGTACCTGGCCACCCTGGGCGGCGCCCGCGCGCTGCGCCTGGACGACCGCATCGGCAGCCTGCGCCCGGGCAACGACGCCGACTTCGTGGTGCTGGACTACAAGGCCACGCCGCTGCTGGACTACCGCATTCAGCAATCCAAGAGCATTGAAGAGACCTTGTTTGTGCTGACCACCCTGGGCGATGACCGTACCGTGCGCGAAACCTACGCTGCAGGGCGTTGCGTGCACAAACGCTGAACCTTGTGGGAGCAACTTTCTTGCTCAATTTCTAAAAGCCGACTCGATTCTTGTGGGAAGCGGCCTTGTGTCGCGATTGGGCTGCGCAGCAGCCCCGGCGATTTTGCAGGATGCCGATATTCTGGGGCCGCTGTGCGGCCCATCGCGACACAAGGCCGCTTCCCACAGTGCCAAGGCTTCGGGGCATGCTATGAGAGTGGCCTGCTGACCATCAGGACGGCTTGGCCAACCCGCGATACAACCCGGCACCAATGGCTGCCCCAATCAAAGGCGCCAGCCAGAACAACCACAGCTGCTGCAACGCCCAACCACCGACGAACAACGCCGGCCCCGTGCTGCGCGCAGGGTTCACCGAGGTATTGGTGACCGGGATCGAGATCAGGTGAATCAGCGTCAGCGCCAGGCCAATGGCAATCGGCGCGAACCCTGCCGGCGCCCGGGCATCGGTCGCGCCCATGATCACCACCAGGAACATCGCCGTCATCACCACTTCACTGACGAACCCCGCCGCCAGCGTGTAGCCGCCGGGCGAATGTTCGCCATACCCGTTGGAGGCCAACCCGTTGCCCAGCTCGAAGCCGGCCTTGCCGCTGGCGATGCACCAGATCACCGCAGCGGCAATGATTGCGCCGACCACCTGGGCGACTACGTAGGGCAGCAGCTCTTTCGCCGGAAAGCGCCCGCCCACCACCAGCCCGAAGGACACGGCGGGGTTGAGGTGACAACCGGAGATATGGCCAATGGCGAAGGCCATGGTCAGGACAGTCAGGCCGAAGGCGAAGGCAACACCGAGAACCCCGATGCCGACGGGTGAGCTGGCAGCCAGTACCGCGCTGCCACAACCACCCAGAACCAGCCAGAAGGTGCCGATCAGCTCGGCACCCATACGAACACCCAGAGATGTGGTCATGGACCTTTCCTCAAGTAGTTGAACGCAATGAATGCGCAAGCCCAACTGCTTGATGAAGGTTTGCATACAAGAATTTAGCAGAGGTTTGTTTTATGCGCAGGCAGCGGCTGCCAAGCTACCAAGACTGAAACTGAAGCGGACCTTGTGGGAAGCGGCCTTGTGTCGCGATGGGGCGTGTAGCGCCCCCTGATATGCCTGCTATACGTTGAAATTCTGGAGGCCGCTACGCGCCCCATCGCGGCACAAGGCCGCTCCTACAGGGAGCAATGCAGGCCACGAGGCCGGGGCAAACGATCAACCCTTGAGCGAAGCCTTGGGCTTTTTCAGCAGATGGGAGAACACCGCATGCAGGTCGTCCGAGGCGCTTTCTTCGTCCAGGTTGAGCTTGCTGTCGATGTGGTCCATGTGGTGCATCATCAGGCTCACCGCCTGCTGCGCGTCACGCGCCTCGATGGCATCGATCAGTTGCATGTGCTCATCGTACGAGCAGTGCGAGCGGTTGCCGCTTTCGTACTGGGCAATGATCAGCGAGGTCTGCGACACCAGGCTGCGCTGGAAGCTTACCAGGGGTGCGTTGCCGGCGGCTTCGGCCAGTTTGAGGTGGAACTCGCCGGACAGGCGGATACCGGCACCACGGTCACCACGGGAGAAGCTGTCGCGCTCCTCGCGGACCATCTGGCGCAGTTCTTCCAACTGCTCGCGGGTGGCGTGCTGCACGGCAAGTTCGGTGATGGCGCGCTCGACCATGCGCCGCGAGAAGAATACCTGGCGCGCCTCTTCTACCGTGGGGCTGGCCACCACCGCACCGCGATTGGGGCGCAGCAACACCACGCTTTCGTGGGCCAGGCGCGACAGGGCGCGGCGGATGATGGTGCGGCTGACGCCAAAGATTTCGCCCAGCGCTTCCTCGCTCAACTTGGTGCCCGGGGCAAGGCGCTGCTCGAGAATGGCCTCGAAGATGTGCGCATAGACGATGTCGTCCTGGGTACCGCTGCGGCCGGCCTTGCCAATGCGCGCAGGTTTTTTCAGAGGTTGCAGCTGTTCGTTCATGGGCTCTCGAGCACGAAGGATCTGCCAGTCGGACCGTGACTGTAACGCCTGTCGACGGGTGGGTGGCAAGTCCGGAGGTTGGTAATAGGCCAAGGTATGGCGCCATTGTACACAGGCTGACCCGTTTCTGCAGGTGGCCTTTTACCTATATAGCCGTTGTACGGCGGTTCTTGCACGGGAAAGATAAAACATTATTTGCATTCTTTGTACACAAAAGCATAATCCACCGAGCAACTTCCTGACCCAAAAGTCAACAAACTGGTCGGTTGTCTGCCACACCCCTCCCACGAAGCCCCCAAGTGCATCGCTCAGGACCAGGCTTCGATAAAACAAGAAAGACTTGAGGAGTACTCGCTGTGGAAAGCCGCAAATCCGAAGCCCCTACGCTGGATCTTGCCCCACCGCTCGAAACGAGCTGGCTGGAGCGGATTTTCAAACTCAAGCAGCACGGCAGCACCGTAAAGACCGAGCTGATCGCCGGGGTGACCACCTTCATCACCATGGCCTACATCATCTTCGTCAACCCCAACATCATGGCCGATGCCGGTATCGACCATGGCGCTGCGTTCGTCGCCACCTGCATCGCCGCCGCCCTCGGCTGCCTGCTGATGGGCCTGTACGCCAACTGGCCGGTGGGGTTGGCACCGGGCATGGGGCTCAATGCGTTCTTCACCTACACCGTGGTCGGCACCATGGGCTACAACTGGGAAACGGCGCTGGGGGCGGTGTTCGTCTCGGGCGTGCTGTTCATGTTCCTGACCCTGTCGAGGGTGCGCGAGTGGTTGCTCAACAGCATCCCGGTCAGCCTGCGCCATGCCATGGGGGCCGGGGTCGGCTTGTTCCTCGGGCTGATCGGCCTGAAAACCGCCGGCATCATCGTCGCCAGCCCGGCCACCCTGATCAAGCTGGGCTCGCTGCATGAGCCGGGGCCGCTGCTGGCGGCGCTGTGCTTCTTGCTGATCGCCATCCTCAGCTACAAGCGGGTGTTCGGCGCCATCCTCATCAGCATCATCGGCGTGACCCTGGCCGGTTGGGGCCTGGGGCTGGTCAAGTTCGGCGGGGTGATGTCGATGCCGCCGAGCCTGGCACCGACCTGGATGGCCATGGATGTGGCCGGTGTGTTCAATGTGAGCATGATCAGCGTGGTGCTGGCGTTCCTCTTCGTGCACATGTTCGACACCGCCGGCACCCTGATGGGCGTGGCCCAGCGCGCCAACCTGGTGGCGCCGGACGGGCGTATCGAAAACCTGTCGCGGGCATTGAAGGCCGACAGTGCTTCGAGCGTGTTCGGCGCGGTGGTGGGTGTGCCGCCGGTCACCAGCTACGTGGAAAGCGCCGCGGGTGTGGCCGCCGG
The DNA here is from genome assembly GCF_019139895.1 of Pseudomonas fakonensis. GTDB lineage: Bacteria > Pseudomonadota > Gammaproteobacteria > Pseudomonadales > Pseudomonadaceae > Aquipseudomonas > Aquipseudomonas fakonensis. The sequence goes on from NZ_CP077076.1 coordinate 4,297,666, forward strand.
TGGCCGCACCGGCCTGACCGCCATGGTGGTGGGGTTGTTGTTCGTCGCGGCGATGTTCTTCGCCCCGCTGGCCGGCATGATCCCGGCCTATGCCACCGCCGGCGCGCTGATCTACGTGGCGATGTTGATGATGGGCAGCATGGCGCACATTCATTGGGACGACGCCACCGACAGTATCCCGGCGATCGTCACGGTGATCATGATGCCACTGACCTTCTCGGTGGCCGACGGCATTGCCCTGGGCTTCATCAGTTACGTGGTGCTCAAGGCCGGTACCGGCAAGTACAAGGAGATCTCGGCCAGCCTGTGGGTGCTGTGCCTGATCTTCATTGCCAAGTTCGTGTTTCTTTGAGCTGAGCAGTTGCGCAAGAAGGGCGCCATAGGCGCCCTTCTTTGTTGCCCCTGACGAACCCCGCGTCATTTTGTGCCGACTGCGCGGGCCCTATCGCCGGCAAGCCGGCTCCTACAGGATTACCGCTGCCCTCAGCTACGCACCGTACATGTAGGAGCCGGCTTGCCGGCGATAGGGCCCGAACAGCCCGCACAAAAACAGCAGACGAAAAAAAGCCCGCCAGTGTGAGAGCGGGCCAAGGACCTACGAAGATTCTTCTAGCGACCAACTAGCTTCCACGGTAGGTCGAGTAACTGTACGGCGAGATCAACAGCGGCACGTGGTAGTGCTCCTGCTGCGCGTCGATGCCAAAGCGCAGCACCACCACGTCGAGGAACGCGGCATCCGGCAACGCCACGCCTTTGGCGCGGTAGTAGGCGCCAGCGCTGAACTGCAGCTGATAAACGCCGGTACGGTAGTCGTCACCCTGCAGCAGCGGCGCGTCGACGCGGCCATCGCTGTTGGTCAGGGCGGTGTTCACCAGCTCCAGCTGCTGGCCTTCGACACGGTACAGCTCGACCTTGATCGAGCTGCCCGGGCAGCCATGCGCGGCATCCAGTACGTGTGTGGTCAAACGTCCCATTTGCTTGTCGCCTCTTGTCGTATGCGTGGGCAAAAAATACACGCCAGCCACCGGGCGCTCTGCCCGTGGTGGGTGGGAATGGGGCCATTAAGACAGTTTCCCGATAAATTGTACACAATTTTTTGAACCCTTCCGTCTGCCGCCCCAGCCCTGCCCCACAAAGGTGCCAACAGTCGCAAATACAGGCCCGGTGCTGGCGCAACCGGGCTTATCTGACCAATCAGGCAGGTTTCTTGCAATGCTTTTCAGCCTGACCGATGGGAAGAAATGCTGAAAAACAGGCTTACAAATGATTTCAGAAGTTGTATACAATCAGCCCATCCGGTGGTGCGACATCCCGACGCGGCCCGCCCACCACCCGCACTAACGTACAAGAAGGAAGACTGCAGTGAGCGCTGACTACCCTCGCGACCTGATCGGTTACGGCAACAACCCACCTCATCCGCAATGGCCGGGGAATGCCCGCATTGCGCTGTCCTTCGTGCTCAACTACGAAGAAGGTGGCGAGCGCAACATCCTGCATGGCGACAAAGAGTCCGAAGCCTTCCTCTCTGAAATGGTCGCCGCCCAGCCGCTGCAGGGCGCGCGCAACATGAGCATGGAATCGCTCTACGAATACGGCAGCCGCGCCGGCGTCTGGCGCCTGCTCAAGCTGTTCAAGGACAGCGGCGTGCCGCTGACCATCTTCGCCGTGGCCATGGCCGCCCAGCGCCACCCCGACGTGATCCGCGCCATGGCCGCAGCCGGCCACGAGATCTGCAGCCACGGCTACCGCTGGATCGACTACCAGAACATGGACGAGGCCCAGGAGCGCGAGCACATGCTCGAGGCCATCCGCATCCTCACCGAACTCACCGGCGAGCGCCCGGTGGGCTGGTACACCGGCCGCACCGGCCCGAACACCCGCCGCCTGGTGATGGAGGAAGGTGGCTTCCTCTACGACAGCGACACCTATGACGACGACCTGCCCTACTGGGAGCCGAACAACCCCACCGGCAAGCCGCACCTGGTGATCCCCTACACCCTGGACACCAACGACATGCGCTTCACCCAGGTGCAGGGTTTCAATTGCGGCGAGCAGTTCTTCCAGTACCTCAAAGACGCCTTCGACGTGCTCTACGAAGAAGGCGCCGAAGCGCCGAAAATGCTCTCCATCGGCCTGCACTGCCGCCTGGTCGGCCGCCCGGCGCGCCTGGCCGCGCTCAAGCGCTTCGTCGACTACGCCAAAAGCCACGACCAGGTCTGGTTCGCCCGTCGCGCGGATATCGCCCGCCACTGGCACGCCACCCACCCGTACAAGAAAGAGAACGCCTGATGACCGCCTTCACCACCCTCAAGCCCTCCACCCTGAGCCGCGCCGCCTTCGTCGAGGCCTTCGCCGACATCTACGAGCACTCGCCGTGGGTCGCCGAAAAAGCCTACGACCTGGGCCAGCTGGGTGAGCTGGACGAGATCGAGGCGCTGCACCAGCGCATGAGCGACATCCTGCTCAGCGCCAACCACGCAGATCAGCTGGCACTGATCAACGCTCACCCGGACCTCGCCGGCAAGGCCGCCGTGCAGGGCGAGCTGACCGAATCGAGCACCAACGAGCAGGCCGGCGCCGGGATCCACCAGTGCACCGCCGAGGAGTTCGCCCGCTTTACCGAGCTGAACGACGCCTACAAGGCCAAGTTCAAGTTCCCGTTCATCATGGCGGTCAAGGGCAGCAACCGGCACCAGATCCTCGCCTCCTTCGAAAAACGCATCCACAACGATACCGATGCCGAGTTCAAGGAAGCCCTGGCGCAGATCAACCTGATTGCCCTGTTCCGCCTGTTGCAGCTTTGAGGACTGAGCGCCGCCGTGGCCCGAGTGCGTGACGCGTCCGCACCCAGGGCCTGGCCGGCAAGCCGGTCCACCCTATTTTGATAACAACGAACATAGAAGAGATAACCGCATGCGCACCCTGATGATCGAGCCCCTGACCAAAGAAGCCTTCGCCCCTTTCGGTGACGTGATCGAAACCGACGGCAGCGACCACTTCATGATCAACAACGGCTCGACCATGCGCTTTCACAAGCTCGCCACGGTCGAAACCGCCGAGCCTGAAGACAAGGCGATCATCAGCATCTTCCGCGCCGACGCGCTGGACATGCCGCTGACCGTACGCATGCTGGAACGCCATCCGCTGGGCAGCCAGGCTTTCATCCCGCTGCTCGGCAACCCCTTTCTGATCGTGGTCGCGCCAGTTGGCGATGCACCTGTATCAGGCTTGGTCCGTGCCTTCCGCAGTAATGGCAGGCAGGGCGTTAATTACCATCGCGGCGTTTGGCACCACCCGGTGCTGACGATCGAAAAGCGGGATGACTTCCTGGTGGTTGATCGCAGTGGTTCTGGCAACAACTGCGATGAGCATTACTTCCCCGAGGAACAGATGTTGATCCTCAATCCCCACCAATAAGAAAAGGTCGGTCATTCAGGCTCGCCTGAAAGGTGACCGGCGAGAGGTACATACTGTGGAAGCACACCTTCACGAATGGCTGAACCTGAGCATTCGCTGGGTTCACATGATCACCGGTGTCGCCTGGATCGGTGCATCGTTCTACTTCGTCTGGCTGGAGAACCACCTGAACCGCAGCAACCCGCGCGATGGGTTGTCGGGTGACCTTTGGGCCATCCACGGTGGTGGTATCTACCACCTGGAGAAATACAAGCTCGCACCGCCGAAAATGCCCGAGAACCTGCACTGGTTCAAATGGGAAGCCTACTTCACCTGGATGTCCGGGATCGCCCTGCTGTGCGTGGTGTTCTACTGGAACCCGACCCTGTACCTGCTGGCACCCGGCAGCACCCTGAGCGGTGCCGAAGGCGTGGCCATCGGTATCGGTTCGCTGGTCGCCGGCTGGTTCATCTACGACTTCCTCTGCGACTCGCCCCTGGGCAAGCAACCGGCGCTGCTCGGCGGCGTATTGTTCGTGCTGATCATCGCTGCCTGCTTCGGCTTCAGCCTGGTGTTCAGCGGCCGCGGCGCCTACCTGCACACCGGTGCGATCATCGGCACCATCATGGTCGGTAACGTGTTCCGCATCATCATGCCGGCCCAGCGCCAGTTGGTGGCGGCAATCGAGAACAACCAAACCCCCGACCCGGTACTTCCGGCCAAGGGCCTGCTGCGCTCGCGTCACAACAACTACTTCACCCTGCCGGTGCTGTTCATCATGATCAGCAACCACTTCCCGAGCACCTACGGCAGCCAGTACAACTGGCTGATCCTGGCCGGTATTGCAGTCGCTGCGGTATTGATCCGCCACTACTTCAACACCCGCCACGACAGCAACAAGTACGCCTGGACCCTGCCGGTCGGCGCCCTGGCGATGATCTGCCTGGCCTACGTCACCGGCCCCAAGCCGCTGCCGACCGCCCCAGAGCAGGCCGCTGCCAAAGTCGAGTACCAGCCGCTGCCGGCCACTGCAGTCGGTGGCAAGACCGCCGCCCAACTGCGTGAAGAAGAAGCCGCCAAGGCCGCTGCCGCCCCTGCCGCCCCGGCAGAGCAGCCAGCCCAGGCCAGCGCCCAGGCGCCAGCCGGTGGTTTCGACAAGATCCACAACGTCATCCAGGAACGCTGCACCGTGTGCCACTCGGCCAAGCCGACCAGCCCGCTGTTCAGTGCCGCCCCTGCCGGCGTGATGTTCGACACCCCGCAGCAGATCCAGGCCCAGGCCGCGCGCATTCAGGCGCAAGCGGTTGCCAGCCAGATCATGCCGCTGGGCAACATCACCCAGATGACCGTCGAGGAACGCAAGCTGGTCGGTGACTGGATCGCCAAAGGCGCCCAGGTCAACTGACCCCAGGCAACCTGCTCCCTGCAGGAGCAGGCTTGCCTGCGATGAGGCCGGCACGTCCGGCCTCACTCTCAAGCTCTACGTAACAAGCAAGCATCGAGCGTGCGTCTTCACCCGGGAACCACAGCCTCCCTCACCGGAGCCTGCCAGGTGAAGCCGCCCGCTTGGATCCGAGAATAAAAACAAAACTCGAGGTGCTGCATGTCCGAGTCACCCAAGGCGTACATCCCTGTTGCGCCACCACGACAGCCCCTGCCCCTGTTCCAGCTGATCCTGGTAGGCCTGCAACATGTCCTGCTGATGTACGGCGGCGCCATCGCCGTGCCGCTGATCATCGGCCAGGCTGCGGGCCTGTCCCGCGAGGAAGTCGCCTTCCTGATCAACGCCGACCTGCTGGTCGCCGGCGTTGCCACCATCATCCAGTCCTTCGGCATCGGCCCGGTCGGCATTCGCATGCCGGTCATGATGGGCGCCAGCTTTGCCGCGGTGGGCAGCATGGTGGCCATGGCCGGCATGCCCGGCGTCGGCCTGCAGGGGATCTTCGGCGCGACCATCGCCGCCGGCTTCTTCGGCATGCTGATCGCGCCGTTCATGTCCAAGGTCGTACGCTTCTTCCCGCCGCTGGTGACCGGTACGGTCATCACCTCCATTGGCCTGTCGCTGTTCCCGGTGGCGGTCAACTGGGCCGGTGGCGGCCATGAAGCCGAAACCTTCGGCTCGCCGATCTACCTGATGGTTGCAGGGCTGGTGCTGGCCGTCATCCTGCTGATCAACCGCTTCATGCGTGGCTTCTGGGTCAACGTGTCGGTGCTGGTGGGCATGGGCCTGGGCTACGTGCTGGCCGGTTCCATCGGCATGGTCGACCTGTCGGGCCTGGGCGCAGCGCCCTGGCTGCAGGTGGTCACGCCGCTGCACTTCGGCATGCCGACCTTCAGCCTGGCGCCGATCCTGTCGATGTGCCTGGTGGTGGTGATCATCTTCGTCGAGTCCACCGGCATGTTCCTGGCCCTGGGCAAAGTGACCGATCGCGAAGTCACCCCCGGGATGCTGCGCCGGGGCCTTCTGTGCGACGCCGGTGCGTCGTTCATTGCAGGCTTTTTCAACACCTTCACCCACTCCTCGTTCGCCCAGAACATCGGCCTGGTGCAGATGACCGGGGTGCGCTGCCGTTACGTCACGGTCATGGCCGGCGGGCTGCTGATCCTGCTCAGCCTGCTGCCCAAGGCGGCCTACCTGATTGCCTCGATCCCGCCTGCGGTACTGGGCGGCGCGTCCATTGCCATGTTCGGCATGGTCACCGCCACCGGCATCAAGATCCTCCAGGAGGCCGACATCAGCGACCGCCGCAACCAGTTGCTGGTGGCGGTGAGCGTGGGCTTTGGCCTGATCCCGGTGGTACGCCCGGAGTTCTTCGCGCAGATGCCGCAGTGGATGGAGCCCATCACCCACAGTGGTATCGCCATGGCCACCCTCAGCGCCCTGGTGTTGAACCTGTTGTTCAACATCCTCGGCGGCGCCGAGCGCGCGGCGCACAACGACGCCTGTCACCAGCATTGAGCTGTCAGGGGGCGGCGCTTGCCGCCCCCCTTTCATACCAAGCAATAGCACGACCGTCGGCCCACTGGAATGGGCCGCCCGGGGCGCCTGCGCGCCGAAAAAAACCAACAAAAACAATAAGTCCGGGAATCACAACATGAAACGCATCACCACGTCCCTGTTGCTGGGCAGCAGCCTGCTCGCCACCCTCCCCTCGCACGCCGGCGAATGGCTGCAGTGGCACGGCGAAAGCCTGACCTACCTGTACGGCAAGGACTTCAAGGTCAACCCCGACATCCAGCAGACCATCACCTTCGAACACGCCAACAAATGGAAGTACGGCGATACGTTCCTGTTCATCGACAAGATCTTCTACAACGGCAAGCCCGACCCGGGCAAAGGCGTCACCACCTACTACGGCGAATTCAGCCCACGCCTGTCGTTCGGCAAGATCCTCGACAAGAAGCTGGCCTTCGGCCCGGTGAAAGACGTCCTGCTGGCCATGACCTACGAACGCGGCGAAGGCGACAACGAGGCCTACCTGATCGGCCCCGGCTTCGACTTGGACATCCCCGGCTTCAACTACTTCACCCTGAACTTCTACGTGCGCAACACCGAAGGCGCGCGCCCCGGCGACAACGTCTGGCAGATCACCCCCGGCTGGTCGTACACCATCCCGGTGGGCAAGTCGGACATCCTGATCGACGGCTACATGGACTGGGTGCCCGACAACGACCAGAACAGCCGCGGCACCTACCACGCCAACCTGCACTTCAACCCGCAGGTCAAATACGACCTGGGCAAGGCCCTGAACCTGGGCGCCAAGCAGTTGTACGTGGGCTTTGAATACAGCTACTGGAAGGACAAGTACGGCATCGACAGCCGCGGCAACCTGCAGAGCAACCAGAGTGTCGCCAGCGCGCTGATCAAAGTACACTTCTAAAAAACTGACCAAACGCACAACTTTGATTCACATGCTCCAGGAAGGAGCACTTGAGGCCCGGCGCGCAAGTGAGTAATCTGCGCGCCCCCTCGATCGGGGCAGGACGGAACCTGCCCGCGTTTGCTGACCGCTCAGTCAATGAATTCGGGCGGTTGGCCAACGTGTTGCCAGCCTGAAACACCCATTTTCATCCGTTCAGAAAGCCGTCGAGCAGGACCGCTGCGCCCAACCCGGAAATGTTGGCACAGCGCTTGCCAAACAGCTGTGGCCAATCGAAAAAAGCTGACCCAAAAGACAAGAACAGCGCCCGAGCGCTGACAACAGATCCAAATCAAGGGAGCGACACACGCAATGCGTACCATCAACAGCCTGATCCTCGCCGGCGGCCTGCTGGCCTGCGGCGCCAGCCAAGCCGACGACCTGCTGCAGTGGCAGAACAACAGCCTGACCTACCTGTGGGGCAAAGGCTTCAAGGTCAACCCGGCCGTGCAGCAGACCGTCACTTTCGAGCACGCCGACGCCTGGAAGTACGGCGACAACTTCATCTTCGTCGACAAGATCTTCTACCAGGGCAAGAAGGACGAAGGTAACGGCCCGAACACCTACTACGGCGAAATCAGCCCACGCCTGTCGTTCGGCAAGATCTTCGACCAGAAGCTTGAGTTCGGCCCGGTGAAAGACGTGCTGCTGGCCATGACCTACGAGTTCGGCGAGGGTGACACCGAGGCCTACCTGATCGGCCCGGGCTTCGACCTGGCCATCCCAGGCTTTGACTACTTCCAGCTGAACTTCTACCAGCGCACCACCGACGGCAGCCGCCCGGGCGACAACGTCTGGCAGATCACCCCGGTGTGGTCCTACACCCTGCCTGTGGGTTCGTCCGACATCCTGATCGACGGCTTCATGGACTGGGTGGTGGACAACGACGAGAACCGCCGCGGCACCTACCAGGCCAACCTGCACTTCAACCCGCAGATCAAGTACGACCTGGGCAAGGCCCTGCACCTGGGCGAGAAGCAGCTGTACGTGGGTGTGGAGTACGACTACTGGAAGAACAAGTACGGCATCAAGGATTCCGACGGCTTCACCACCGACCAGAACACCATGAGCTTCCTGGTGAAAGTGCACTTCTGATCGCAAAGCCAAGCGCCGGCCCCCTGTAGGAGCCGGCTTGCCGGCGATGGGGCCGGGCCTGCATAAAACCATCCAGCATTCATGCAGGCTTCAAGGGCCCTATCGCCGGCAAGCCGGCTCCTACAGGCGCTGCGCCCATCAGTTGGCCGGGCGCAGCGCCTGCCACAGCTTGCCGACCACGCTCACCACGGCCAGCACCACAGCCCCGGCAATCACCCCCGCCACGCCATTGAGCAGCGCCCCGGTCACGGCCCCGCCACGCCCGTCGGCGAACGCCTCGATGGCGTGATGCAGCGGCGCGGTGCCATGCACCAGAATGCCGCCACCCACCAAAAACATCGCCGCGGTCCCCACCACCGACAGGCCCTTCATCATGTAAGGCGCCGCCCGCAAAATACCGTTGCCGATGCTGCGGCTGACGCTTGAGGCCTTCTGCGTCATCCACAGCCCCAGGTCATCGAGCTTGACGATACCCGCCACCAGCCCGTAAACCCCCAGGGTCATGACCACGGCGATGCCCGACAGCACGATGATCTGCTGGCTCAGCGGCGCATCGGCCACGGTGCCCAGGGTGATGGCGATGATCTCGGCCGACAGGATGAAGTCGGTGCGCACCGCGCCCTTGATCTTGCCCTTCTCGAACGCCACCAGGTCGACGCTGGCATCGGCTACTGCCTCTTTGCGCACCTGGTGCTGGGCGTCGTCTTCTTCCTTGCTGTGCAAGAATTTGTGCGCCAGCTTCTCGAAGCCTTCGAAGCATAGATAGGCGCCGCCGAGCATCAGCAAGGGCGTCACCGCCCAGGGGATGAACGCGCTGATCAGCAGCGCCGCCGGTACCAGAATCGCCTTGTTCACCAGCGACCCCTTGGCCACCGCCCACACCACCGGGATTTCCCGCTCGGCACGCACACCGGTGACCTGCTGCGCGTTAAGCGCCAGGTCGTCGCCGAGCACGCCGGCGGTCTTCTTTGCCGCGACCTTGGTCATCAGCGAAACGTCGTCGAGCACCGTGGCGATATCGTCGATCAGAACCAGTAAGCTGCTGCCTGCCATGTCAAAATGTTTCCAATGGGTTCGAATGGCCGGGATTCTAGCCCAAAGACGCTGCCTTGAGCGCCCGTCCGGGCGGGTGCTACCATGCCAAACCCCGTTTGCAGGGGGCCAGACACGAGGAAGACCCCTGACAATGAGCACCATTCGCGAGCGCAACAAGGAGCTGATCCTGCGCGCGGCCAGTGAAGAATTCGCCGACAAGGGCTTCGCCGCCACCAAGACCAGCGACATCGCGGCCAAGGCCGGGCTGCCCAAGCCGAACGTCTATTACTACTTCAAGTCCAAGGACAACCTGTACCGCGAGGTGCTCGAGAGCATCATCGCGCCGATCATGCAGGCTTCGACGCCATTCAACGCCGACGGCGACCCCAAAGAAGTACTGAGCGCCTACATTCGCTCCAAGGTGCGCATCTCCCGCGACTTGCCGCATGCCTCGAAAGTGTTCGCCAGCGAGATCATGCACGGCGCGCCGCACCTCTCGCCCAGCCAGGTGGAGCAGCTCAACGAACAGGCCCGGCACAACATCGAATGCATCCAGCGCTGGATCGACCGCGGGCAGATCGCCAATGTCGACGCCCACCACCTGATGTTCAGCATCTGGGCGGCCACGCAAACCTACGCCGACTTCGACTGGCAGATCTCGGTGATCACCGGCAAGGCCAAGCTTGCCGACAGTGATTACGAGGCAGCGGCCGAGACCATCATCCGCCTGGTATTGAAAGGCTGCGAGCCCGAGGCAGCCTGACAGGGCCAATGGGGCTGCTTCGCAGCCCATCGCGACACAAGGCCGCTCCTACAGGTATTTGCGATCCCCTGTAGGAGCGGCCTTGTGCCGCGATGGGCCGCAAAGCGGCCCCAATTTTCAGAATGCTTAAGCCGCCACCCCGGCATCCGCCGTCAGCCCGGCCTCCTCGATCGCACTGATCGCGCACTGCTCGTCGATATCCGACGTATCGCCGCTGATCCCCACCGCACCCAGCACCTTGCCGGCCGGATCGCGAATCAGCACCCCGCCCGGCGCCGGCACCACCGGCCGTTCACCCAAACCGTTCAGCGCAGCGAAGAATGCCGGGCGTTGCTGCGAGTCCAGCGCCAGCAGGCGCGAGCCCTTGCCCAGGGCAACCGCGCCCCAGGCCTTGCCGATTGCCACTTCCGGGCGCAGCAGGCTGGCGCCGTCCTCGCGTTGCAGCGCCAGCAGGTGGCCGCCGGCATCCAGCACCGCCACGGTCAGCGGCGCAGCATCGATCTTGCGGCCTGCGGCCAGTGCGGCGTTGACCACGGCAACGGCAGTCTTCAGGTTCAAGGCAGTCATGGAAAGGTCCTCTTCTTGTTGTGAGAAGCCCGAGGGCAGTTGAAAACCGATAGACAAGATAGAACACAACAAAGGCACAGGTTGTATACAATTTTTTAATGCAACCCCGCGCACTGCGACGAAATGCCGCTTTTGACGGGCTTGATGGCCATGCAGACCTCACCGACGAAAATGCGTTGACCTGACGGGCAAAGCATGAATACACTTTGTCGCAACGCAAGTTGTATACAATTACAAAATCGATGAGGCACAAACCATGAGCAAAATGAGAGCAATCGATGCAGCCGTTCTGGTCATGCGCCGTGAAGGTGTAGATACCGCGTTCGGCATTCCAGGAGCCGCCATCAACCCGCTTTACTCGGCCCTGAAAAAAGTCGGTGGCATCGATCACGTCCTCGCTCGCCACGTCGAAGGTGCCTCGCACATGGCCGAGGGCTACACCCGTGCCAACCCGGGCAACATCGGTGTGTGCATCGGCACCTCCGGCCCTGCCGGCACCGACATGGTCACAGGCCTCTACAGCGCCTCGGCCGACTCCATCCCGATCCTGTGCATCACCGGCCAAGCCCCGCGTGCCCGTCTGCACAAGGAAGACTTCCAGGCCGTCGACATCACCAGCATCGTCAAGCCGGTGACCAAGTGGGCCACCACCGTACTGGAACCCGGCCAGGTGCCCTACGCCTTCCAGAAGGCCTTCTATGAAATGCGCACCGGCCGCCCGGGCCCGGTGCTGATCGACCTGCCGTTCGACGTGCAGATGGCCGAAATCGAATTCGACATCGATGCCTACGAGCCGCTGCCGGTCAACAAGCCAGCCGCCACCCGCAAGCAAGCGGAAAAGGCCCTGGCCATGCTTAACGAAGCCGAGCGCCCGCTGCTGGTGGCAGGTGGCGGCATCATCAACGCCGACGCCAGCGAAAAACTGGTCGAGTTCGCCGAACTGACCGGCGTGCCGGTAGTGCCAACCCTGATGGGCTGGGGCACCATCCCGGACGACCACGAGCTGATGGTCGGCATGGTCGGCCTGCAGACCTCGCACCGCTACGGCAACGCCACCCTGCTCAAGTCCGACCTGGTGCTGGGTATCGGTAACCGCTGGGCCAACCGCCACACCGGTTCGGTCGACGTCTACACCGAAGGCCGTACCTTCATCCACGTCGATATCGAACCAACCCAGATCGGCCGCGTGTTCACCCCGGACCTGGGTATCGTCTCGGATGCCGGCAAGGCGCTGGACGTGTTCCTCGAAGTGGCCCGCGAGTGGAAAGCCGCCGGCAAGCTCAAGTGCCGCGCCGCCTGGCTCAAAGACTGCCAGGAGCGCAAGGCGACCCTGCAGCGCAAGACCAACTTCGACAACGTGCCGGTCAAGCCGCAGCGCGTGTACCAGGAAATGAACGAGGTGTTCGGCAAGGACACCACCTACGTCAGCACCATCGGCCTTTCGCAGATCGCCGGCGCGCAGTTCCTGCACGTGTACAAGCCACGCCACTGGATCAACTGCGGCCAGGCCGGCCCGCTGGGCTGGACCATCCCTGCCGCCCTCGGCGTGGTCAAGGCCGACCCGAAACGCAAGGTGGTCGCGCTGTCCGGTGACTACGACTTCCAGTTCATGATCGAAGAGCTGGCCGTGGGTGCGCAGTTCAACCTGCCGTACGTCCACGTGCTGGTGAACAACGCCTACCTCGGCCTGATCCGCCAGGCCCAGCGTGGCTTCGACATGGATTACTGTGTACAACTGGCGTTCGAGAACATCAACGCCACCGACGCTGCCACCTACGGTGTCGACCACGTCGCCGTGGTCGAGGGCCTGGGCTGCAAGGCCATCCGCGTGTTCGAGCCGGGCCAGATCGCCCCTGCCCTGCTCAAGGCACAGAAGATGGCCGAAGAGTTCCGCGTACCGGTGGTGGTCGAAGTGATCCTCGAGCGCGTCACCAACATTTCCATGGGCACCGAGATCAACGCGGTCAACGAGTTCGAAGACCTCGCCCTGGTCGGCAACGACGCGCCGACCGCCATCTCGCTGCTGGACTGATCGCCTGACGCCCCCGCGCGGCCCCGATAACCGGGCGCCGGGGGCCTTCAACGCAAGGAGACAACCATGCCTCGCTTCGCTGCCAACCTGTCCATGCTGTTCACCGAACAGGACTTCCTGGCCCGCTTCAAGGCTGCCGCCGACGCCGGCTTCAGCGGTGTCGAATACCTCTTCCCGTACGACTTCAGCGCAGCCGAAATCAAGCAGCAGCTGGACGCCCACGGCCTGACCCAGGTGCTGTTCAACCTGCCAGCAGGCGACTGGGCCAAGGGTGAACGCGGCATCACCTGCCACCCCGACCGCGTCGAAGAATTCCGCGCCGGTGTCGACAAGGCCATCGAGTACGCCAAGGTGCTGGGCAACACCCAGGTCAACGCCCTGGCCGGCATTCGCCCGCAAGGCCTGCAGTGCGCCGACGTGCGCAAGACCTTCGTCGACAACTTGAAGTACGCAGCCGACAAGCTCAAGGCCGCTGGTATTCGCCTGGTCATGGAAATGATCAACACCCGCGACATCCCGGGCTTCTACCTGAACACCACCCAGCAGGCCCTGGAAATCCAGGCCGAGGTGGGCAGCGACAACCTGTTCCTGCAGTACGACATCTACCACATGCAGATCATGGAAGGTGACCTGGCGCGCACCCTGGAAACCAACCTCAAGCTGATCAACCACGTGCAGCTGGCCGACAACCCGGGCCGCAACGAGCCCGGCACCGGCGAGATCAACTACCGCTTCCTGTTCGAGCACCTGGACCGCATCGGCTACCAGGGCTGGGTGGGCGCGGAATACAAGCCCAAGACCACCACCGAGGCGGGCCTGGGCTGGCTCAAGAGCCATAACGCAATTTAAGAGGGTGTGCGGGGCCTTGTAGGAGCGGCCTTGTGTCGCGATGGGCTGCGCAGCAGCCCCGGCAATCTTTGCCATGGCTGAAATCCTGGGGGCGCTGCGCACCCCATTCGCGACGCAAGGCCGCTCCTACACGCCTGTTCCATCGAGATTCGACAATTACAACGAGGTATCTCTCATGGCTAAAATCGGTTTCATCGGCACCGGCATCATGGGCAAGCCCATGGCTCAGAACCTGCAAAAGGCAGGTCACAGCATCTTCGTTTCCACCCACCACGACGCAGCCCCGGCCGACCTGGTCGCCGCTGGCGCCGTGGCCCTGGCCAACCCGAAGGAAGTGGCCCAGGAAGCCGAGTTCATCATCGTCATGGTGCCGGACACCCCGCAGGTCGAAGCCGTACTGTTCGGTGACAACGGCGTCGCCCAGGGCGTCGGCCCGAACAAGGTAGTGATCGACATGAGCTCGATCTCCCCTACCGCCACCAAGGCCTTCGCCGAGAAAATCAAGGCCACTGGCGCCGCCTACCTGGACGCCCCGGTGTCCGGCGGCGAAGTCGGTGCGAAGGCTGCGACCCTGAGCATCATGGTCGGCGGCTGCCCGAAAGCCTTCGAGCGCACCCTGCCGCTGTTCGAAGCCATGGGCAAGAACATCACCCGCGTGGGTGGCAACGGTGATGGCCAGACCGCCAAGGTCGCCAACCAGATCATCGTCGCCCTGAACATCCAAGCTGTGGCCGAAGCCCTGCTGTTCGCCGCCAAGAACGGCGCAGACCCTGCCAAAGTGCGTGAAGCACTGATGGGCGGCTTCGCCTCGTCGAAGATCCTCGAAGTGCACGCCGAGCGCATGATCAAGGGCACCTTCGACCCGGGCTTCCGCATCAACCTGCACCAAAAGGACCTGAACCTGGCCCTGCAGGGCGCCAAGGAGCTGGGCATCAACCTGCCCAACACCTCCAACGCCCAGCAAGTGTTCAACACCTGCCAGGCCCTGGGCGGCGGCAACTGGGACCACTCGGCGCTGATCAAAGGCCTGGAACACATGGCCAACTTCTCGATCCGCGACGACAAGTAAGACCTGATCGCAGGCAAGCCGGCTCCTACAGCTACAGCGAAGGCCTCACCCCTGTAGGAGCCGGCTTGCCTGCGATGAATTTCGCACCGATGAACCTGCAACCCTCGGATCATCGGTGACCCCGAGCAACACCCGCCCCTGGTTCGGCCTGCACGGAGGCAGTTCCAGGGGCGTTTTCGATTCTGCAGAACAACAAGAATTTGGGAGCCTGCCATGTCGGTCGATCCGCAAAAACTTCTCCGCGACCTGTTCGACACAGCCATCGCCGCCGCCCACCCGCGTCAAGTCCTCGAACCCTACCTGCCCGCTGACCGCAGCGGCCGGGTCATCGTCATCGGCGCCGGCAAAGCTGCCGCCGCCATGGCCGAAGTGGTCGAAAAAAGCTGGCAGGGCGAGGTCTCGGGCCTGGTCGTGACCCGCTACGGCCATGGCGCCAACTGCCAGAAGATCGAGGTGGTCGAAGCCGCCCACCCGGTACCCGACGCCGCCGGCCTCGCCGTGGCCAAGCGTGTGCTGGACCTGGTCAGCAACCTCAGTGAAGACGACCGCGTCATCTTCCTGCTCTCCGGCGGTGGCTCGGCCTTGCTGGCCCTGCCCGCCGAAGGCCTGACCCTGGCCGACAAGCAGCAGATCAACAAGGCGCTGCTAAAATCCGGCGCCACCATCGGCGAGATGAACTGTGTGCGCAAGCACCTCTCGGCGATCAAGGGTGGCCGCCTGGCCAAGGCCTGCTGGCCGGCCACCGTCTACACCTATGCCATCTCCGATGTGCCGGGCGACCTGGCGACGGTCATCGCCTCCGGCCCCACCGTGGCCGACCCGAGCACCTCGGCCGATGCCCTGGCAATCATCAAGCGCTACAGCATCGACGCGCCCAAAGCGGTCATCGACTGGCTCAACAACCCCGCCTCGGAAACCGTCAAAGCCGATGACCCAGCCCTGGCCCGCAGCCACTTCCAGCTGATCGCCAAACCCCAGCAGTCGCTGGAGGCCGCCGCCGTCAAGGCGCGTCAGGCCGGCTTCAGCCCGCTGATCCTCGGCGACCTGGAAGGCGAGTCGCGCGAGGTGGCCAAGGTGCACGCCGGCATCGCCCGGCAAATCGTCCTGCACGGCCAGCCACTGAAGGCCCCCTGCGTGATCCTCTCCGGCGGCGAAACCACCGTCACCGTGCGCGGCAACGGCCGCGGCGGGCGCAACGCCGAGTTCCTGCTGAGCCTCACCGAAAGCCTCAAGGGCCTGCCGGGCGTGTACGCCCTAGCCGGCGACACCGACGGCATCGATGGCTCGGAAGAAAACGCCGGCGCCTTCATGACCCCCGCAAGCTACGCCCGCGCCGAGGCCCTGGGCCTGTCGGCCAGCTTTGATCTGGACAACAACAACGGCTACGGCTACTTCGCCGCCCTCGATGCGCTGATCGTCACCGAGCCGACCCGCACCAACGTCAACGACTTCCGCGCCATCCTGATCCTCGAGACTGCCCAATCATGACGCCTGATAAAAAAGTAAAGATCCTCGCCACCCTCGGCCCTGCGATCAAAGGCATCGACGACATCCGCCAGCTGGTCGAAGCCGGGGTGAACATCTTCCGCCTCAACTTCAGCCACGGCGAGCATGCCGACCACGCCCTGCGCTACCAGTGGATCCGCGAAGTCGAGCAGCAGCTGAACTACCCGCTGGGTATCCTCATGGACCTGCAAGGGCCCAAGCTGCGCGTCGGCCGCTTCGCCGAAGGCAAGGTGCAGCTGCAACGCGGCCAGGCCCTGCGCCTGGACCTGGACAACACCCCGGGCGACAGCCGCCGGGTCAACCTGCCGCACCCGGAAATCATCGCCGCGCTGCAGCCAGGCATGGACCTGCTGCTGGACGACGGCAAGCTGCGCCTGCGGGTCACCGCCAAGCACAGTGACGCCATCGACACCGAAGTACTGAACGGTGGCGAGCTGTCCGACCGCAAGGGCGTCAACGTGCCGCAAGCGGTGCTCGACCTCTCGCCGCTCACCGCAAAAGACCGCCGCGACCTCAGCTTCGGCCTGGAGCTTGGCGTGGACTGGGTGGCCCTGTCGTTCGTGCAGCGCCCCGAGGACATCGTCGAGGCGCGCCAGCTGATCGGTGACCGCGCCTACCTGATGGCCAAGATCGAGAAGCCTTCGGCGGTGGAACAGCTGCAGGCCATCGCCGAGCTGTCCGACGCGATCATGGTCGCCCGTGGCGACCTGGGCGTGGAAGTGCCGGCCGAAAGCGTGCCGCAGATCCAGAAGCAGATCATCAACACCTGCCGCCAGCTGGGCAAGCCGGTGGTGGTGGCCACGCAGATGCTCGAGTCGATGCGCTTCTCCCCGGCCCCGACCCGCGCCGAGGTCACCGACGTGGCCAACGCCGTGGCCGAAGGGGCGGACGCGGTGATGCTGTCGGCCGAGACCGCCTCGGGCGACTACCCGCTGGAAGCGGTGCAGATGATGAGCAAGATCATCCGCCAGGTGGAAAACGGCCCGGACTACCAGGCCCAGCTCGACGTGGGCCGGCCCAAGGCCGAGGCCACCGTGTCGGACGCCATCAGCTGCGCCATCCGCCGTATCAGCGGCATCCTGCCGGTGGCGGTGCTGGTCAACTACAGCGAGTCGGGCACCTCGACCCTGCGCGCTGCACGCGAACGGCCACGGGCACCGATCCTCAACCTCACGCCAAACCTCAAGACCGCCCGCCGCCTGAGCGTGGCCTGGGGCGTGCACTCGGTGGTCAACGACCGCCTGCGCCAGGTTGACGAGGTGGTTTCCACCGCCCTGGAAATCGCCCAGGCCCAAGGCATGGCCAGCCGTGGCGACACGCTGCTGATCACCGCCGGTGTGCCTTTCGGCAAGCCGGGGTCGACTAATACGCTGCGGATCGAGACCTTGGTCTGAGATCGCCGGGGGCGCTTTGCGCCCCAATCGCGACACAAGGCCGCTCCCACAGGGATCGCGCCAGGGCATGGGAACGCGATCCTTGTGGGAGCGGCCTTGTGTCGCGATTGGAGGGCGCAGCCCTCCCCTGATACGACTGCAACAACCCTGCGGAAAACCCGAGGCCCAAAGAGGCCCACCGCTTCCCACTCACCTCACTGACTGCCCATGTACACCAAAAATTTCGTCAACCCGTGCCCCGACTGGGCCACGGCTTTGCTCAACGGCTTCAGCCAGGTGCTGCTGCTGCGCAGCCCCCTGTGCGGCCTGTGCTGCCTGCTGGCCATCCTGCTGACTGCCCCGGCGCTGGTCGGCGGCGCCTTGCTCGGCGCCCTGGCCGGCCTGCTCACGGCCCAGCGCCGCGGCTACGACCGCGCCGACCGCCAGGCCGGGCTGTACTGCTACAACGGCGTGCTGATTGGCATTCTGATCAGCGCCGTGCTGCCCTGGTCGGCCATCTTGCCGCCGCTGATCATCGCCGCAGGGGGGCTGTCGAGCATGCTCACCCATCAGTGGCGCAAGCGCGGCGGTAAGCTGCTGGTGGCCTACACCGCACCCTTCGTGCTGCTCGGCTGGGCCGCCCTGATGATGGCCGAACCTGCCACCACCGCCTATGTCGAGGCCGACCCGCTGTACGCCCTGCTGCGCGGCGTGGGGCAGATCTTCCTGCTCGACAAACCCATGGCCGGGCTGCTGATCGTCATCGGCATGTACTTCGCCAACCCCTACGCCGCTACATGGGCGGTGATCGGCTCGATGCTCGGCGGCGCCGTGGCGCTGCTGGCAGGTGAGGGGCAAGCTGTATGGATGGGGTTGTACGGCTTCAATGGCGCATTGGCGGCGTTGGCCTTCAGCCGCCAGGGCGAACGGCCTTGGGTGACCTTGCTGGCCATTGCCCTGGCGCTGCTGCTGCAGCCGTTGTTCAACCTGCTGTCGGTGGCAGGCCTGACCGCACCCTTTGTGGTGGCCTGCTGGCTGATGCACCTGGGTAACTATCTGGCTCGCCGCGGCCATCGACACGACTCTGCCGAGCTGCGAAGCTGACCGTATGTAAACTCACTTATTTTGTCGAAGACCAGTGGCTGCGTCAGAAAGCGTCAGGTAGCCATGACTGCCAGCACCTCTGGATGAACCTGACTGCACAGGTGCTGGCTGCACACCGGATATGAAAGCGTGGGTATCGGGCACAAGCATCTTTTTTTCAAACCCCTGCATCGTCAAGAGGTGGTAGTTTTTCTCTGGAGGTGCGGGGATATAGGTATTGCCTTTCACGAAGTGATTTCCCGACAGTTCATTGAACGGGCTTTCGGAAATGACTGTTGCATTGAATTTGCCATCCGCGAAGGAAAACTGGAACGTAGTCGCCTGCCTTTCATGCACTCGAACGACATCAATGGTGCGCCCCTGGCTTCTAGGATCATTGAGTAGATTCAAATGAGCTTTCAGATCTTTTTTGGGTAAACCGTAGGTCTTGAGCAGGCGCGTCAACCCAGTCTTCTGCCCCGCCCGCCCCAACGGGTCATTGAGGTTGATCGGGTCGCCATTGCAGTAGGCATAAGCGTTGATGCCCCCTCTCTTGAAAGGGCTGAGCTCATCAGGGCTGTAAAAACGCATCAGCGTCGGGCCATAGGCTCGATAACCGTTCCCCAACAAGTAACCTTGGATTGCCGGCTCCAGCCACTGCCCGTTGAAGTAGAGCCCACTTTTGCTTGCGCCCAAATACCCATAGGGCATGTAAGGTACCGAGGTCTGCACCCGCGCATGCTCCCCAAGGACACTCCCGGCGAGATCTGTCTTCAGCAACCTGGTGCTTTGTGCCAATTGCTTGTGTGTCTGGATAAGATCGGGCATCTCCGGCTCCCATGATCAATGAACCTGCTCGTATGCTCGGCGATCTATGGACGCTGTGAAACTGGCATTTCTGACAGGCCCCAGCCCAGCCCCTTCCGAGTCAGCCCCAGACCTTCTAGTCTTGTCACTCAAACCTTCGGAATCGTCCTTCCATGCCCACCCCGCAATCCCTGCGCGAACGCCTCTACATCATCGTCTTCCAGACCGACACCGTGGCCGGTCGGCGCTTCGACAAAGCCCTGCTGCTGATCATCCTGGCCAGCCTGGTGACGGTGATCCTCGACAGCATCGACGACGTTCACCAAGGCTACGCCGGGCTGCTGGCGGCCATCGAGTGGGGCTTCACGGCAATCTTCCTGGCCGAATACCTGACCCGCCTGTACTGCTCACCCAAGCCGTTGCGCTATGCCTTCAGCTTCTACGGGCTGGTGGACCTGCTGGCGATCGTGCCGGGGATCATCGCCCTGTACTACAGCGACGCCCAGTATCTGCTGATCATCCGCGTCATCCGCATGCTGCGGATCTTCCGCGTGCTCAAGCTCAGCCCGTATTTGAAGCAGGCCCACTACCTGCTGGCGGCGCTGCAGGGCAGCAAACAGAAGATCATCGTATTCCTGGTCAGCGTATCGACCCTGGTGACCGTATTCGGCACCCTGATGTACGTGGTCGAAGGGCCTGAGCATGGCTTTACCAGCATCCCCAAGGGCATCTACTGGGCCATCGTCACCCTGACCACCGTGGGCTTTGGCGACATCGTGCCGAAAACGCCGCTGGGGCAGGTGCTCTCGTCGCTGGTGATGATTACCGGTTATTCGATCATTGCCGTGCCGACCGGCATTTTTACCGCCGAGCTTGCCAATGCAATGCGCGGTGAGCAGTTGCAGCATGACTGCCCGGTGTGCAGCAAAAAGACCCATGAGCATGGCGCGGCGTTTTGTTCGCGCTGCGGGAACGTGCTGTTTCCCAAGCAATGAAGCCTGCCTGTGCCGGCCTCTTCGCGGGTAAACCCGCTCCCACAGGATCACTGCAGGCCTGAACGCTGCACGGTCCCTGCAGGAGCCGGCTTGCCGGCGACAGGGCCAGCAGCCACACCGACATAACCAAAGCTGTTTTTGTTCTTTAGCCGCCACACAGCCACCCGCTATAGTCGCAGGCACTCTGCCACTCCCCATTCAATAACAAGGACGCAACGTGAAAAAACTCTTCAGCGCCTCGCTGCTCGCCGCAGGCCTGGCCCTGGGCAACCTGGCCCAGGCCGCGCCAACCCTGCTCAACGTTTCCTACGACGTGATGCGCGACTTCTACAAGGATTACAACCCGGCGTTCCAGAAGCACTGGGAAGCCGAGCACAACGAGAAGGTCAACGTGCAGATGTCCTTCGGCGGCTCGAGCAAGCAGGCCCGCGCGGTAATCGACGGCCTGCCGGCCGATGTCATCACCATGAACATGGCCACCGACATCAACGCCCTGGCCGACAATGGCAAGCTGGTGCCGGACAACTGGGTGACCCGCCTGCCAAACAACAGCGCGCCGTTCACCTCGGCCACCGTGTTCATCGTGCGCAAGGGCAACCCCAAGGCGCTGAAAGACTGGCCCGACCTGCTCAAGGACGGTGTGCAGGTGATCGTGCCCAACCCCAAGACCTCGGGCAACGGCCGCTACACCTACCTCTCGGCCTGGGGCTACGTGCTCAAGCAGGGCGGTGACGAAACCAAGGCCCGCGCGTTCGTCGGCAAGCTGTTCAAGCAGGCGCCGGTGCTGGACACCGGTGGCCGCGCCGCCACCACCACCTTCATGACCAACCAGATCGGCGACGTGCTGGTGACCTTCGAGAACGAAGCCGAAATGATCGCCCGCGAGTTCGGCCGCGACCAGTTCGAGGTGGTCTACCCAAGCGTGTCGGCCGAAGCCGAGCCGCCGGTAAGCGTGGTCGACAAGGTGGTGGCGAAGAAGAACACCCAGGCCGTGGCCGAGGAATACCTCAAGTACCTTTGGTCCCCGGCTGCCCAGGAAATCGCTGCACAGAACTACCTGCGCCCGCGTGACGCCACCGTGCTGGCCAAGTACACCGACCGCTTCCCGAAAGTCGACTTCCTGTCGGTGGAGAAAACCTTCGGCGACTGGCGCACCGTGCAGAAGACCCACTTCAATGATGGTGGAGTGTTCGACCAGATCTACACCGGCCAGTAACCGCAAAACACACACCCTGTAGGAGCCGGCTTGCCGGCGATCACCGGCAACGCCGGTGCCATCGTCAACCTGTGGCGGCCTCATCGCCGGCAAGCCGGCTCCTACAAGGGATGTGCCGACATTTGATCGAACTTTCCCGTCTGTAAGCCAATCAGTTCCTTGAGTAACCCTGCCCCTCACCGGCCCAAGGAGTACTCACGTGCTGCGCGCTTTCTTCACCCTGCTGTTCAGTTGCCTGCTGAGCACTCACCTGCTGGCCGCCGAGCCCACCCCCGCCGATGAACCACCTGCAGAACCCGCCGCAGTATTGCAAGGCGGCCTGCTCGGCGCCCTGGCCGATGGCCTGGACAGCGCCGCCCAGGAGCTGGACCTGGATGCCCACCTGGTGGACGCCTGGCGCCTGCGCACCGACCGCGCCGCCAAGGAAGTGGAGCGCCTGGTCGACAAGCACTCGGCCACCGACTCGCTGCACCTGGCCGGCAACTTCCTGCTGCTCACGGTCACTTGGGTGGCCAGCTTCGCGCTGCTCACAAGCCTCGGCCGCTGGGCCGCCAGGCGTGCATGCGCCAGCGCCTGGCTACGCCCGCGCAAACGCGCCAGCAGCCTGCTCGGCTACCTGCTGCCCTACACCCTGCCGGCCTTGGCCAGCCTGCCGCTGACCCTGTACGCCAGCCGTTTTCTCGACCCTTCGGTGGCCCGCGCCTTGGGCTTGAGCCTGGCCTACGCCACCAGCAGCGGGCTTTTCTCCACCTCGATCATCCTGTGCCTGATCACCCTGTTCGACGCCGGCCACAAGCGCCCGGCCGTGGCCCTGATCAAGCGCCTGACGCCGCGCCCGCTGTTTCTGATCGGCTTTCTCGCGGCCTGGAGCGACGCCCTGACCAGCCCGCAGATCGCCCGCCAGTTGGGCGGTAACATCACCGCCAGCATCGCCGTGCTCACCGGCCTTGCTGCCACCTTCATCTTCGCCAGCCTGGTGATCCGCCTGCGCCGGCCGGTCGCCCACCTGATCCGCAACCGCAGCTACAAGGACCGCGTGCAGCACCGCGCCGTGCAAGAGACCCTGCGCATCTTCTCGGCGGTGTGGTACCTGCCGATCTTGCTGATGATCCTGGTTTCGGCCATTCACCTGGTCGGCGCCGGCGAGGAAAGCCAGAAAGCCCTGCAGAACGCCTTGCTGACCACCGTGCTGCTGGTCTCGACGGTGTTCCTCAGCACCCTGCTGCAACACCTGCTGGCCCCGCGCGAAACGGACCCGGCGCAGCGGGTGCGGCCTTACAAGGAGCTGCTGCGCAGCCTCGTCCACGCCCTGCTGCGCATTGCCATGGCGATCACCTTCATCGAGCTGCTGGGGCGTATCTGGGGCTTCTCGGTGATTGATTTTGCCCTGAGCAACAGCCTGGGCCAGGCCATCAGCAATTCGCTGTCGAGCATCGGCCTGATCCTGCTGGTCACCTGGCTGCTGTGGGTGGTGCTCGACACTGCCATCCAGGAGGCGCTCAAGCCCCCGGTCGGGCGCAGCAAGGCGCGCCAGCCCAGCACCCGGGTGCGGACCATCCTGCCGATGCTGCGCAACGCCATCAAGGTGATCCTGATCGTCATCTGCACCATCACCACCATGGCCAACCTAGGCATCAACGTCGCGCCTTTGCTGGCCGGCGCCGGGGTGATCGGCCTGGCCATCGGCTTCGGTTCGCAGCAACTGGTGCAGGATGTGATCACCGGGCTGTTCATCCTGATCGAGGACACCATCTCGATTGGCGACTGGGTGGTGCTCGACTCGGGCCACGCCGGCAGCGTGGAAAGCCTGACCATCCGCACCCTGCGCCTGCGCGATGGCAAGGGCTTCGTGCATTCGGTGCCGTTCGGCCAGATCAAGGCGGTCACCAACCAGTCACGGCAGTTCGCCTATGCGTTCTTCTCGGTGCAGTTCACCTACGACAGCGACGTGGACCAGGCGCTGGGGTTGATCCATGAGGTGGGGCAGTCGATCAGCGAAGACCCGCTGCTGCGCATCAACCTGCAGGGGCCGTTGCAGGTGTTCGGGGTGGACCGCATGGACTTGAATGGCTTTGTGCTGACCGCGCAGTTCCGCACCATTTCCGGGGGGCAGTATGCGGTTAGCCGGGCGTTCAACGAGCGGCTGAAAAAGCGCGTGGACCAGGCCGAAAAGGTGAGTTTTGCCCAGGTGTATCCGTTGCCGGTGCAGGCTTTGGGGGCTTGATGTCGTCTGTGCCGGCCTCATCGCCGGCAAGCCGGCTCCTACAGGTATCACCAGTGGGAGCGGGCTTGCCTGAATCAGATCTGGCGGAACACCAGCGCCTTCAACCCGCCTTCAGGGTCGGCATCGGGAAACTCCGGCGGGTTTGCAAGCCGCTCGACAAACGCCAGCCCCGGCGCATGCTCGGCCATGCCGTCGATCAAGAACTGCGGCCCGATGCCTGGGTCGTTCACGCACGCCAGCACCGTCCCGCCGTCACTCAACAGCTCAGGCAAGCGCCGCAGGATCTTGCCGTAGTCCTGGGTCAGCACGAAACTGCCGCGCTGGAAGGTCGGCGGGTCGATGATGATCAGGTCGTACGGCCCGTACTTGCGCACCTTGCCCCACGACTTGAACAGCTCGTGCCCAAGATAAGCCACCCGCGAGGCATCGTGCTGGTTCAGGCGGTGGTTGTCGCGCCCGCGCGACAGCGCCGACTTGGCCATGTCCAGGTTGACCACCTGCTCGGCACCGCCGGCAATCGCCGCCACCGAAAAACCGCAGGTGTAGGCGAACAGGTTGAGCACCCGCTTGCCTGCCGCCTGCTCGCGCACCCAGCGCCGGCCGTAGCGCATGTCGAGGAACAGCCCGGTGTTCTGCCGCACGCCGAGGTCGAGCAGGTAGGTCAGGCCGTCCTCGACCACCTCACGCTGCTGGCAGGGCTCGCCCAGCAGCCACTGGCCCGGGCTGTCGGGCAGGTAGCGGTGCTGGATGAGCATCGCCTGGCCAGCCCATTGCGGGCTTTCGGCCAGGCGCTGCAGCATGGCCTCGAGCTCGGCCAGTTGGCCCGGCTCCGGCTCGCGGAACAGCGCCACCGACAGCACGCCCTGCAACCAGTCGACGGTGACCTGCTCCAGCCCTGGCCAGCAACGGCCACGGCCGTGGAACAGGCGGCGGGTTTCGGTGGGGGCAGGGTCGAGGGCGGCGAGCAGGTGTTGCTCGAGGGTGTGGATCGGCGAAGTCATGGCAGGTCGCAGGCTGGCAAAAAGCGCCATTCTACCTGCTCCGGCCCTATCGCGGGGCAAGTCGCGCCGGGCGCCACCACCACCCCTGCTGCATCCCCGCCGCCGCCAGCAGAATCAGCCCCACCCCCAGCCACTGCAACGGTGCCAGGCGGTGCCCGAACGCCACCCAGTCCACCAGAATCGCCGCAATCGGGTAGATGAACGACAGCGCCCCGGTCAGTGCCGTGGGCAAGCGTTGGATGGCGCTGTACAGCAGCACGTACATCACCCCGGTATGTACGATACCCAGGGTGACCAGGCTGGCCAGTGCCGAAGGCTCTGCCGGCAGCCCGGCAGGCCGCACGAACGGCGCCAGCAGCAGCACCCCGGTAACCACCTGAACCAGCGCGATCAGGTGCGGCGGGGTGCCCTTCAGGCGCTTGATGATCAATGCGGCGATGGCATACAGCAACGCCGCCCCCAGCGCCAAGGCGATGCCCAGCAGGTAGTCGTCGCCACTGCCCTGCCCGGCGCCATGGGCACTGACGATGGCCAGCATGCCGAGGAACGCCACACTGAGCCAGGTGAGCTTGGCCAGGGTGATCTTCTCGCCGAGAAACAGCGCCGCCAGCCCCACCAGCATGAACGGCTGCACGTTGTACACCGCCGTGCCGATGGCGATCGATGCCCGCGAATACGAGGCGAACAGCAGCACCCAGTTGCCGACGATGGCCACCCCGCTGGCCACCGCCAGCAGAAAGGTGGCGCGGGTCAGCGCCCCGGGCCTGAGCAAGCCCATGGCCGCGCAGATCACCAGCAGCGTGCCGGCACCGAACACGCAGCGCCAGAACACCACCTCGGCCACCGCCAGGCCCGACACCAGCACGAACCAGCCGATGGTCCCGGAAATCAGCATGGCGGCGACCATCTCCAGCGAGCCACGGCGCAATGAATTGTCCATCCCACACCTCCTGTTAACGATGGCCACAGTATGCGCAGGCGCCCGCGGCGCCCTCCAGCGGATAAACAAGGCAGAACCTGGCATCGACCTTTACTATCAAGGCAATTTCTTCAAATCGCCTGACGAGTTAGCCATGACCGATGATATTGACCAACTGTTGATCAACGCCCTGATGGAAGATTCGCGCCGTTCGCTCAAGGCCCTGGCCCAAGTCAGCGGGCTGTCGGCGCCCAGTGTCAGCGAGCGCCTGCGCCGGCTTGAAGAACGCGGCGTGCTGCGCGGCTACACAGTGGAGGTGGACCCGCGCTGCTTCGGCTACCAGCTGCAGGCCATCGTGCGCATTCGCCCGTTGCCGGGGCAGTTGCAGGAGGTGGAGCGGCAGATCATCGCCATCCCCGAGCTCACCGAGTGCGACAAGGTCACCGGCGAGGACTGCTTCATCGCCCGCCTGCACGTGCGCTCCATGGAGCAACTGGACACCCTGCTCGACCGCCTGAACGTGCTGGCCGAGACCAATACCGCGATCATCAAGAAAACCCCGGTGAAGCGGCGCCTGCCGCCGATGGCGTAACACCTTGCCGGCACTGCTCGTCTGTGGGAGCGGCCTTGTGCCGCGATGGGCTGCGCAGCAGCCCCACGATCTCGGTAACACACGAAATTGCCGGGGCTGCTGCGCAGCCCATCGCGACACAAGGCCGCTCCCACAGGGGAAGGCGAAACGTTAACGGCTATTTTTTGTACACATAAATGTCACCTTAAGTGCCATTTTTGTGTGCACTTCTCCCAGGTAACGCCCCATTAAGTTACACACTCCCCGCCACTAATTCTGACCAACTGATCAACTAACAACAGGCTTTAAAAATAAATCCTGTTCATTTGGTCAATTTATATTCTCTTTATTTCATTTACTTACATTTCAACAACCTAGATTCAAAATAGTGGCCAACTAAAAACTGGATTCAGCCTGGCACGGAACTGGCTTTTGTGTGCTCGTGTTTTGTATACAACTTAAACAAAACATAAATACACAAGAACTCGCAGCGTCGCCCACAGGCGACCGTTGCGCCCAGAACCCTGTGATGCCAACGCCTGCACCGACGAGATGGCGAGCCCGTGCGCCAGCGCCCGCTCATCGCAGTCACACGCATCAGGAGCCGCCGGAATGCCTAGCAGCCTCGACCTTGCCCCTGAACTTTCCGTTGCCAGCACCAGCCCTACCACCCTCGAAGGCCAGCCGGCCAACCTCGAACTGAGCCCGCGCCTGCACAACCGCGACCTCGCCCCGACCAAGGCCGAAGGCCGCCGCTGGGGCGGCTACAGCATCTTTGCGCTGTGGACCAACGATGTGCACAACATCGCCAACTACTCCTTCGCCATGGGCCTGTTCGCCTTGGGCCTGGGCGGCTGGCAGATTTTGCTGTCGCTGGCGATCGGCGCGGCGCTGGTGTACTTCTTCATGAACCTGTCCGGCTACATGGGCCAGAAGACCGGCGTGCCGTTCCCGGTGATCAGCCGCATCGCTTTCGGCATCCATGGCGCGCAAATCCCGGCGCTGATCCGCGCGGTGATCGCCATCGCCTGGTTCGGCATCCAGACCTACCTGGCCTCGGTGGTACTGCGGGTGTTGCTGACCGCCGTATGGCCACAGGTGGCCGTGTACGACCACGACAGCATCCTTGGCCTGTCGAGCCTGGGCTGGGTGTGCTTCGTGGCGATCTGGCTGGTGCAACTGGTGATTCTCGCCTACGGCATGGAAATGGTGCGCCGCTACGAGGCGTTCGCGGGCCCTGTGATCTTGCTGACCGTGGCCAGCCTGGCGGTGTTCATGTACTTCAAGGCCGACGCGCGCATCGCCTGGTCGGTGGCAGAACCGCTGACCGGCTACGAGATGTGGCGCAACATCTTTGCCGGCGGCGCCCTGTGGCTGGCGATCTACGGCACCCTGGTACTGAACTTCTGCGACTTCGCCCGCAGCGCGCCGTGCCGCAAGACCATCCGCGTGGGCAACTTCTGGGGCCTGCCGGTGAACATCCTGGTGTTCGCCGCCATTACCGTGGTGCTGTGCGGCGCGCAGTTCCAGATCAACGGCCAGGTCATCGACAGCCCGACGCAAATCGTCGCCAGCATCCCCGACACCGCGTTCCTGGTACTGGGCTGCATGGCCTTCCTGATCGTCACCGTGGCGGTCAACATCATGGCCAACTTCGTCGCCCCGGCTTTCGTGCTCAGCAACCTGGCGCCGCGCCACCTGAACTTCCGCCGCGCCGGGCTGATCAGCGCAACCCTGGCAGTGGTGATCCTGCCGTGGAACCTCTACAACAGCCCGCTGGTGATCGTGTACTTCCTCTCAGGCCTGGGCGCCCTGCTCGGCCCGCTGTACGGCGTGATCATGGCCGACTACTGGCTGCTGCGTAAGGGCTGCATCAACGTGCCCGAGCTGTACAGCGAAAACCCCGCCGGCGCCTACCACTACAGCCGCGGCATCAACCTGCGCGCCGTGGCCGCGTTCCTGCCGGCCGCCCTGCTGGCCATCGTCCTGGCCCTGGTGCCCAACTTCCACAGCGTTGCGCCGTTCTCCTGGCTGATCGGTGCCGGCATCGCCGCCGCCGTGTACCTGCTGGTCGCGCCGCGCCATCGCCAATACCACGACGTGAGCGGTGAATGCATCGCCGTCGACCACAGCAGCCACTGAATTGCGGGAGCTTTTGCATGCGTATTCTGATCGCCAACGTCAACACCACCGAAGCCATCACCGAGGCTATCGCCGAACAGGCCCGCAGCGTTGCGGCGCCCGGCACCGAGATCGTCGGCCTGACCCCTTGGTTCGGCGCCGAATCAGTGGAGGGTAACTTCGAGAGCTACCTGGCCGCCATTGCCGTGATGGACCGCGTGCTGGCCTACGACCAGCCCTATGATGCGGTGATCCAGGCCGGTTACGGCGAGCATGGCCGCGAAGGCCTACAGGAGTTGCTGAACGTACCGGTGGTGGACATCACCGATGCCGCCGCCAGCACTGCCATGTACCTGGGCCACGCCTACTCGGTGGTGACCACCCTGGACCGCACCGTGCCGCTGATCGAAGACCGCCTGAAGCTCTCGGGGCTGTACGAGCGCTGCGCCTCGGTCCGCGCCAGCGGCCTGGCGGTACTGGAGCTGGAGGCCGACCCGCAGCGCGCGGTAGAGGCCATCGTCGAGCAGGCCGAGCGCGCCGTGCGCGACGACAAGGCCGAGGTGATCTGCCTGGGCTGCGGCGGCATGGCCGGGCTCGACGAACAGATCCGCCAGCGCACCGGGGTGCCGGTGGTGGACGGTGTGAGCGCTGCGGTAACCATGGCCGAGTCGCTGGTGCGTTTAGGCCTGAGCACCTCGAAGGTACGCACCTATGCCACGCCGCGGGCGAAGAAGGTGATCGGCTGGCCGATGCGTTTCGGGCGTTGATCAGTCAGCCCCCCCCTGTAGGAGCTGGCTTGCCAGCGATGGGGCCAGCAGCCATCACACACAGGTCCGGCCTCATCGCCGGCAAGCCGGCTCCTACAGGGGGATCATCCCGGCCAGGCGCTCGGCACTGCCACAGGCCAGGGTGAACCCCAGTGCCCCATGCCCGATGTTCAACCACAGGTTGCGATAGGCCGTATCCCCGATCAGCGGCACCCCACTGGGTGTCGCCGGGCGCATCCCGGCCCAGGCCTGCGCCGCGTCATACTGCGCTGCATCCGGCAAGGTCGCCCTGACCAACCGCTCCAGGGTCGCCAGCCGTTGCTGCTCAAGCCCTTCGTCGAAGCCGACGATATCCACCATCGCCGCCACCCGCAGCTGGTCGTGCAGGCGGGCGTAGACCACCTTGCGTTCGTAGTCGGTCACACTCAGCTGCGGCGCCCGCTGCCCGGCAAGAATCGGTGCCGTCAGGCTGTAGCCCTTCAGCGGGTACAAAGGCAGGCGCACCCCAGGCAACCCCAGCGCAGCACTGCGATGGCCGGCGCACAGCACCACCTGCTGCACCGCCAGCCGCTCATCACCAAGCTGCAGCGCCACCACCCGCCCCTGCTCATGCAGCAGGCGCTGCACTGGCTGCCCAAGTAAAAACCTGCATCGCCCGGACGCCTGCAAGCGCGCTGCCAAGGCCAGGCAAAACCGATGACAGTCGGCAACTTCATCATCCGGGGTATGGATACCGCCAATGAACGGTGCATCGGCCAATGCGGGCTCAAGCTGGCGCAATGCATCGCCATCGAGCACCTGCTGCGCGCCTGCATCGATCAGGCTCGCCCGCGCCTTGGCGAACGCCGTTTCGCTGCGAAATGCCACCAGCTTGCCGTTGCGCCGCCAGGCAAAGCCCGCCAGTGCATCCTCCCCGCGCCAGCGCGCCAAGGTGGCCTGGCTGTACAGGGCCAACTCCAGCAGACGGGCGCCGTTGCGCCGGTTCACCGAGCGCCGGCAAGCGCCCATAAAGCCCGCCAGCCAGCGCCACTGGGCCGGGTCCATGCGCAGCCGCAGGCGCAAGGGTGAGTCACCTTGCAGCAACCAGCCCAGGGCCTGCCACGGCACCCCGGCATCGGCCAGCGGCGACACGTAGCGGTACGACAGCTGCCCGCCGTTGGCAAAGCTGGTGCCAGTGCCCAGGCTGTCGCGGCCCTCGATCAAGGTCACCTCGCGGCCTTCGCGCACCAGGGCATAAGCCGTGGCCAAGCCGATCACGCCACCACCGATCACCGTCACTTGCTTGTTCATCATCGCCTCCTGTCGGGTGCGCTCAGGCTACGGCCGATGACAGCCGGCGGATAATGCCGGATCATGCCCAGGGTATGAGCAAAGGTTATGGAGTGCGCCATGCGCCTGCGGCACATCGAAGTTTTCCAGGCCATCCGCCAGGCCGGGTCCGTCAGCGCCGCCGCGCAGTTGCTGCATGTCAGCCAGCCGGCGGTGTCCAAGGTGCTGCAGCACGCTGAACAGCAGTTGGGCTTTGCCCTGTTTCGCCGGGTGCGCGGCAAACTGCAGGTGACCCCCGAGGCCTTGCTGCTGGAACACGAGATGGACAAGGTCAGCGACGGCCTGGACGCCGTGCGACGGCTGGCCGTGAGCCTGCGCCGGCAACCGGCGCAGGCGCTGCATATCGGCGCCACGCCGGCGTTGGCCCAGGCACTGCTGCCGCAGGTTATAGCCGCCTGGCAGCTACGCCACCCCGCCACCCGCTGCGAGCTGGCCAGCCTGCATAGCCGCGAGCTGGTGCAGCACCTGCTGATGCGCGAGATCGACCTGGCGCTGACCCTGCACGACCCGCAGCATCCGGGGCTCAAGGTAGAGCCGCTGGCCTGTGGCGAATTGAGGGTGGTGGCACCGATCGGCTACTGGCCTGTGCAGCGCGCTGGCATGCCGCTGCCAGTGGATGAGCTTGCCGATGCGCCACTGATCGGCCTGAGCAGCAGCGACCCGCTGGCCAGCCGGGTCAACCAGTGCCTGCGGGGTATCGAGCCGCCCGCGCGCATCGATGTGCAGGTGCAGACCTACGCCCTGGCACGGGCCATGGCGGAAGCCGGAGCGGGCCTGGCACTGGTCGACCCGTTCACCGCACATGGTTTGCCGGCCGGGCAGTCCAGGCCGTTGCAGCCGGGGGTTGCGGTGACGGTGTATGCGCTGAGCCGGGCCAGTGAGGCGGTGCAGCATGGGCTGGAGGAACTGGTGGGGGATTTTGCACAAATGGCGCGCAGCATGATCGCGACCGTCTCATAGCGGTCGTTGGTTACCGAATGTGGCCGTAAGTAGGAGTCTTCTTGGTGTTGCGTAGGAGCATTCCCAACCCCTGAATCCCCCGCAGAATCGCGTCTTGCCAGCTGTTACGGTTCCCGTCCGACTCGCAGGCAGGGAACCGCCGCCATGTTGCATTCAGCCGCCAAGGCCCGCTTCACGCTGGCCTTCGATCACCACGCCAGCGACTTTCAGGTGCTGTCGTTCACTGGCCGCGAAGCCATCAGCCAGCCTTACCGCTTCGAGCTGGAGTTGGTCAGCGAACAGCCGGACATCGACCTCGAAAGCCTCTTGCATCAGCAGGCTTTCCTCACCTTCGGCGATGCCGGCCAAGGCATCCACGGCCAGGTCTACCAGGCTGCGCAAAGCGACGCCGGCCAGCGCCTGCAGCACTACCGGATCAGCCTTGTACCACGCCTGCTGTACCTGAGCCTGCGCTACAACCAGCGGATCTTCCAGCAGCGCACTGCGGCGCAGATCATCGCGACGATCTTGCAGGAGCACGGCATCACGTCCGACCACTTTCGTTTCTCGCTCGGCACCCCGTGCCCGCCGCGCGAGTACTGCGTGCAGTACGACGAGTCCGACCTGCACTTCGTCCAGCGCCTGTGCGAAGAAGAAGGCCTGCACTACCACTTCGAACACCATCGCCAAGGCCATCTGCTGGCGTTCGGCGACGACCAGACCTTCTTCCCCAGGCTCGCCCGGCCAACCGCATACGTACAGGACGCCGGCCTGGTCGCCGACACGCCGGTGATCAACCAGTTCGGCCTGCGCCTGGAAACCCGCACCACCCGGGTCAGCCTGCGCGACTATGACTCCGAGATGCCGCGCCTGCTGCTGGAGGCCAGCCACGGGCCAGGCGCCTCAGCCCAGGACACACCGGACCTTGAGCACTACCGCTACCCCGGCCACTTCAGCGACCGCGCCCGCGGCCGGCAGTTGTGCCAGCGCGCGCTGCAGCGCGAACGTGCCGATTACTGCCAGGCCCAGGGCTGCAGTGACGAGCCGGGCCTGGCCAGCGGTAGCTTCATGGCCCTGGCCGGGCACCCGCGCCGCGAATGGAACGACCTGTGGCTGCTGACCGAAGTACGCCACGAGGGCCATCAGCCCCAGGTACTGGAGGAGTCGATGCCGCAGGGCTGCGCTTCGCGCTACGCCAACCAGTTCCTGGCCACGCCCTGGGATACCTTCCACCGGCCCCCGCTGGAGCACGAAAAGCCTCAGGTGCTCGGCTGCCAGACTGCCGTGGTCACTGGCCCGCCGGGCGAGGAAATCCACTGCGACGAATACGGCCGGGTCAAGGTGCAGTTCCACTGGGATCGCGAAGGCCAGGGCAGTGATACCAGCAGTTGCTGGCTGCGGGTGGCCAGCGGCTGGGCCGGCCCGGGCATCGGTGCACTGGCCATCCCGCGGGTCGGCATGGAGGTGCTGGTGGAGTTTCTCGAAGGCGACCCCGACCAGCCGCTGGTCACCGGCTGCCTGTACCACGCCGAGCACCCGCCGGCGTACCCGCTGCCAGCAAACAAGACCCGCAGCCTGTTCAAGACCCGCAGCAGCCCTGGCGGTGGCGGCAGCAACGAGCTGTACCTGGAGGACCGCAGCGGCCAGGAGCAGATCTTCGTTCACGCCCAGCGCGACTGGGAGCAACGCATCGGCAACGACCAGAAGATCCACGTCGGCCATGAGCGCCACGACAGCGTGCTGGGCAACAGCTTCAGCGCGCTCCAGGCCGAGGAGCACCGCACCACGCATGGGGACCGCAAGACCGAAGTACGGCGCAACGACCACCTCAGTGTGGGCAACGACCAGCACGTGAAGATCGGCAGCGCGCAGCTGATCGAGGCGGGCCGGGAGATCCATATCAAGGCCGGTGAGACGCTGGTGATCGAAGCCGGGCTGGAGCTGACCCTGGCAGCGGGTGGCAGCTTCATCAAGCTCGATCCGGGCGGGGTGAGCCTGGTCGGCTCGCAGGTGGCGTTCAACGGCGCAGGAGCGCCGGGTAAAGGGCGTGGGGTTGCGGTGGAGTTGCCGCGGTTGCCGGGTTTGGCGCAGCCACAACGCGCCCCGGAGCCCCTGAGTGATCTGCGTCAGTATCGGGGCCGTTATCAGATGACCGATGCGCAGACCGGCAAGCCGCTACCCCGGGTGCCGTATGTCCTGCAGCAAGCACAGGGCCGCCGTATTGCCGGCTACAGCGATGGCCAGGGCCGGACAGCTGAAGTCGTCAGCGAGAGCCCGGAACCACTGGAACTGCTGACCCCTGAACGCAGGGCCGAGCCCGTCCGCGCTCTGATCAGGGCAGGGGAGCCTGGGGCTGGCGCCATCCTTTTCGATCTGAAAGACCAGGAGTGAGTCATGGCAATGAAGCAAGTGACTGAAACCCATCACGGTTGCACGACTACCAGCATCGAAGGGCGAGTGGAAATCGCAGCGCTGCCGACCGAACAGAACAAGCGCTATCTGTTGGAAAAAGCCGATTACGGTGTGCGCTTTCCGAGGTTGACCCTACGCCAGAGCCCGAGTGGGCAACTCATGCCTGTAGAGATGAAGCAGTTGGTGATGAGTGGGCTCATACGCCTGGACGAATATCGGCATGACTATCGGTTTGATTACAAGGCGGAGGTGAGCTTTGACATGACGACCGATCCCCCCAGGCCTTTTTTGAGTTCAAGTGGCGGCAATAAAGATCCGGACCGCAGGCATACCTTGAATCCTTTTCCGAAAGGTTTGACGCGCGGACTGCTTAGGCGGCCAGACGTGATTATTGTGAAAGATCCGGGTGTGCGCTGGCCAGGGCAGGCAGGAACTGACCATGATGGGGTGATGCATGAAGACAACTTGGAGCGGGTGGTAGAAGTCAAGTTTCCAGGGGATGAGTTTCATTTCTCACAGCGCCGTGATTATGAGGCCATTGCCGGTGGCGCACGACGACTGTCATTGCTGAACATATTTGACTGTAGAGACGACGACACCAAGGTAAGAGAGATGAGTTACCACACGGTTCACCAGCCAGCACAAGAACGGAACTCAAAAAGAAGTCCCTCACTGGTGGCCAATGACGACGGTTCATTAGTTTCCGTTCCCGCCTATGGACCAGCGACAACACCAAGGGCCGCAATCGTTCA
Organism: Pseudomonas fakonensis; assembly: GCF_019139895.1. Lineage (GTDB taxonomy): Bacteria > Pseudomonadota > Gammaproteobacteria > Pseudomonadales > Pseudomonadaceae > Aquipseudomonas > Aquipseudomonas fakonensis. The sequence goes on from NZ_CP077076.1 coordinate 4,332,407, forward strand.
GTGGTGGGTGGGCGTCGAGCGAACGGTTGATGCAATTTATGACGAAGCCTCCAGAGAAATCAGTGAGCTCTCTGACGAGCTAAAGGCATTTTTCAACGATACCCTTCAGTGGATGAGTGAAGCCGGTAGCTGGATGAGAATCGAGGCCGAGCAAGCATGGACATGGATCAGTGACGTCTCTGGAGAGGCTATTCGCTGGACCGACCAGCAATTGCGAGCGATTTGGCGTGATGTGCAGGCATATACGGATATCACGCTTGAGATGTTGAAGGTGGTCGACTGGGCACAATTACTGGCTGATGCCGGAACTCGCGTGCTCACCGCCGTAGTGATCGTGTCAGTCGCCGGAGTGCTTTACACCGTATCCGCTCCAGCTTCAATCGTGACGGGCCTGCTGGTACTGCTCAACTTGGCTGCCTCGTTCTGGCGTGTATTAGCGGCCATTCTGGGTGGGGCAGCGCTTGTCCCCGCGGCAGCGGGCTGATCCTGAATCCGCAAACATTCATAGAGAAAACCTGAGTGTTCTACGGGTGTTAAGGATGGCTACGTTTGTCTTGGTTTTTAATAGAGAGGAAATAGACGTTGAGTAATTCAAGCAGCCTGGATCAACAGGCCTCAAGAGTCCTGCCTCAATTAGACCAGAGCGAGAAAGCAGCCACCCTGGGCTTGGCGATGACCTTTTTTTTCAAGGAAGGCTATAGCCAGGAAAGAAAAGAGCGAATGATTGAGGGGTTCGAGCGATTTACGTTTGAATATGGAGGTCGAATGAATCAAATGATTCACGGTAGATCGACAGGGTATACAAAGCAACAATTCGATCGGGCCGTGAAGAAATTGCGCAATACTGGACCCAATGAGGTATTCGAGTTGTACCTGGGTAGTGGCAGTCGCCTTGAAGAGGTCGACGAAATCAGCCTGGCGGCCCTCAATACCTATGAGGTGCATGGGGATCGCTTCCGGTCATTTTTGAGAATGGTCTTGCCTTGGGCGATCTTGAAAGAGGCTGATGGCCCGGAGCGATTGCAAGGCTGGTTACTCTACCTGGCCGATCTGGTGGGTGCAGACCACGGCTGTGCGGGGTTGTCATGCATATTGCCCTACGATTTCGATCGCTACCTTCCTCTTGAGTACGAACTTGCAAAGCAATATCCAGGGCTTGAGGTAGCGACTCAGCCGCAAAGTCTGTCGCTGTACCTGGCGGAAGCCATCAAGGGCGTGAATTGGTACACCGTTATCAGCCACCGTTTCGTCGAACGCCTTGGCGGCAAAACAGAGCTTCGGCGCAAACTGGAAGGCTGCGCAGGGGTTGAATGCTTCGACTATGACAACGGCCTTGTCATCCGCGCCGGCGCCTTGCCCGAACTCGGCACCCCCGAAAAGCCGCCGGCTGCGTATGTGGCGGTGAACCGAATCCTCAAGCCGCTACGTATCACCAACCCACAATCGCTGCACTACTACTCGCCATACAACAACCTGTTCGATGAGACCAGCAGCGAACGCTGGTACGCCCGTTTCGACGTCGACGATTCGACCCCTGCCATCCCGACCAAGCTCGCCGCCGGCCAACCCTGTTCGGTCACAGGTTTCTGGTCCAGCCCTGCAGGCCCCAATTCGCGGCGCCATTTCACCGCCGGCGAGATCATGCCAGAGTTCAAGGGTTCCACCTGGGGAGCCACGTTCTGGCACTGGGCGGGTGAGGACTGAGCAATGCTTCAATCGTCGCGGGTCAGCACTTCCAGCAGTTCGATCTCGAAGGTCAGGTCCGAGCCTGGCGGGATCGAACCCACGCTGCGCTCACCGTAACCCAGGTGCGCCGGCACCTGCAGCCGGCGCTTGCCGCCCACGCGCATGCCCATCAGGCCCTGGTCCCACCCCTTGATCACCCGGCCGGTGCCGATCACGCACTGGAACGGCTTGCCCCGCGCCCAGGACGAGTCGAACTCGCTGCCGTCGGCCAGCCAGCCGGTGTATTGGGTGGTGATCAGCGCGCCCTTGACCACAGCCTTGCCGTCGCCCTGCTGAACATCTATGACTTGCAGCTCACTGCTCATGGCAGGTTCCTCTAAGCGGTTGCGAATGGCCGCCGTTTTGTCAGGAATGCACAGGTTTGGCAAGTTCCTTGGGTGGTTCGTGCTGGCGCATCGACCACAGCACACCGCCGATCACCAGCACGATCGCCGCCGCTTCCAGCAAGCTCGGCCCGCTCTGGCGCCAAAGGAAGGCGTACAGCAGGGCGAACAGGGTCTCGAACACGATCAACTGGCCGCTCAAGGTCAACGGCAAGCGCTTGGACGCCGCGTTCCACAACGCCATCGCCAGCCACGAGCCAAGCACCGCGCAGCCCAGGCTGGCCAGCCAGAACAGCCACCAGCGCGAAGCCGGCGCCTCCACTTGCAGCTGTTGCGGCTGCCACATCGCCAGCGCCGCCACCAGCACCACGCTGGCAAGGCCGGTCAGCACGCCGCACAGCACCGACCAGTGGTGGCTGTCGAAATGCCCGCACTGCTTGAGGTAACGGCTGTTCTGCACTGCGTACCAGGTCCAGCAGGCCAGGGCCGCCAGAGCGTAGAACAGGCCCATGAGCTTGTCGCCCAAATCGCCTGGGGCGAAGGCGAAGGTTTCCAGGTTGATGCACAGCATGCCGCCAAGGATCAGCGCCAGCGGCCCCACCAGCCGGGCCAGGGGGACCGAGCCGCTGTCGTTGCGCCCGTACAGGGTGATGGTCAGCGGCAGCACACCGACGATCAGCGAGGCCGGGGCCACGCCCAGGCGCTGGATCGCCGCCACCAGGCAAATGAAGTACACGAGGTTGCCGATCACCGCCAGGCGCAGCAGCATCCAGGCATCGGCCAGGGTCAAGCGGCGCAGTTGCCGGGCCATGGGCAGCGCCAGCAGCAGCGAGATCACGCCCACCATCAGGTAGCGCACACTGGTCAACAGCATCGGGTTGAACTCCGGCAACAGCTCCGGAACCATCAGCACCATGCCCCACAACGCACCGGCCAGGCCGGCATACATCACACCGCGTTTCACGTCCGCGCTCCTCTGTTGGAATGTGCGCAGGCTAGCGCCGCAACCGGCTCTTAAGCAAAAGATCAATACGCATGCTGCCATTCCATGCAGGAATGCCTCGCCCTATGATGAGCCCACCTGCCCTGCCCGGACACTGCCATGAGCCGCTACAGCCGCCACCTGCCCCCACTGGACACCCTGATCGCCTTCGAGGCCGTGGCCCGCACCGGCAGTTTCACCCGCGCCGCCGGCGAGCTGTACCTCACCCAAAGCGCGGTCAGCAAGCAGATCCGCCTGCTGGAAGACCACCTGGGCGCGCAGCTGTTCGAACGCCGCGCGCGGGGTATCAGCCTGACCTTTGCCGGCGAGCACTTCCAGGGGGTGGTGGAGCCCATGCTCGACCAGTTGCTGGCCAATGTGCAGCGCCTCAAAAGCGGCCACGGTGACCGCCATGTCAGCGTCATCTGCACCCATGCGGTGGCGCAGTACTGGCTGTTCCCGCGCTTGCTGCGCTTCAGCGAGCAGCACCCGGAGCTGACGGTGAACATTCACGCCAGCAACGACATCAACGAGAGCCTGATCGGCGAGTACGACTTCGGCATTCTCTACGGGCATGGCCGCTGGCGAACCTTGCAAGCCAGCAAGCTGTTCGACGAGGTGGTGTTCCCGATCGCCAGCAGCCATCACCCCTTGGGCAGCGGCGAGAGCCTGGCCGAGTTGCAGACGCTGCCTTTGATCCAGCTGGATGCCTCGGCCTGGAACTGCCTGGACTGGCACGACTGGTTCGCTCATTTTGGCGTGCGCTACCAGGCGCCGGCCGATGCCTTGACCTTCAACCAGGTGAACCTGGTGTTCGATGCGGTGCTGCAGGGCATGGGTGTTGGGCTGGGCTGGGAGGCCATGGCCCGGGACCGCATCGCCGCCGGGCTGATTCGCCCGGTGTCGGACTTCGTGGTGCGCACCGGGCAGGCCGACTACCTGGTGCACGACCGCCAGACCTTGCTCTCGCCGGCCGCCCAGGTGTTTGCCGACTGGTTACTCGGGCAGCCTTAGCCCAATTCCTCGAAGGCCTGCTCGCCGGTCAGTTCGCGGGTGGTGTTGGCGAAGCAGTACCAGGCGGGTTTTTGCTCGATGAATATCTGCAGGTTGAAGTCCCAGGCTTCGTCGCCGTCGATCAGGCCGATGGGGATGGCGTAGCTGTCGTTCTGCTTGAGGCGGTAGAACAGGTGCGTGCCGCACTGGCCGCAGAAGCCGCGCTGGGCCCAGTCGGAGGAGTCGTACACGCTGGGGGCGCGGCCTTCGATTTTTGGGGGTTGGCTGCAGTGCACGACCAGCAGCGGGCCGCCGGTCCATTTGCGGCACATGCTGCAGTGGCAGGCGCTGATGTGGGTGGTGTCGGGGGTCAGCTTCAGGTGCGTGGCGCCGCACAGGCAGGTGCCTTGTTTTTCCTGGGGCATGGGGGGCTCCTTGCTGGGGTTGGTGGGGAGTGGAGTATAGGTTCGGGTTCGGGTTCGGGGCTTATGGTTATTGCTTTGGGAGATGTATGCGCATTCATTGACGATATACGCTTTTCGTCACCTTTCCGCCTTTACGGCGGGTTACTTTGGTCGCGGCCAAAGTAACCAAAGCCGCCCTGCTCCCATCATCCGGCCCCCTACGCTGCGCTCCGGGGGTTCCCTCGCTTCGGGCTTGCTCCGGAGGTACGCGCCGACGGGCCGTCCCTGGCCCGATCGGCGCTCGACCGGCATCCATGCCGGTCGCCCTCCTACGCAATCCCTACGCTCGGCCTCCTGAAGTCGCGATTTGTGTTGCCTGAACTTCCGCGCGCTTAGAAGCCAGATCAAGAGCCAGATCAACAGCTGGGATCTTGGTTTGATTGTTATTGATGTGTTGTTTGTTCGGGCCCTATCGCCGGCAAGCCGGCTCCTACAGGGGTACGCGTTATCCAAATTGACGCGTTCCACTGTAGGAGCCGGCTTGCCGGCGATTGCAATCCTGAGTTCCCACAAATGCAACTAGCGACCGAGCTGCTTACTCACAGGCGCCGCCCCTAACTTCGCGACTTCAGGAGGCCGAACGCAGGGATTGCGTAGGGGGGCGACCGGCATGGATGCCGGTCGAGCGCCGATCGGGCCAGGGATGGCCCGTCGGCGCGTACCCCCGGAGCAAGCCCGGAGTGAGGGAACCCCGGAGCGAAGCGTAGGGGCCGGATGATGGGAGCGAGCGGCTTTGCTTACTTTGGCCAAGACCAAAGTAAGCCGCCGTAAGGGCGGAAAGGTGAATAAGCGTCACTACAAATAATGAATGCGCATACAACTTCCAAAACAACCCAAGAACTCAGAACCTCAAACTACCCAAGCACCGGCGTAACCACCCCACCCCCACCAAAAAAACCCTGCAAATTCCGCAAAACCAAAGCCACCGTATCCCGCGCAGCCTCAGGCGACTGCCCCGCCACATGCGGCGTCAACACCGTATTGCCAAGCCCCCGCAGCACCTCAGGCACCAAGGGCTCATCATCGAACACATCCAGCGCCGCCCCGGCAATCCCGCCGTTCTGCAAGGCCAGCACAAGCGCCGAGGTATCCACCACACTCGCCCGGGCAATGTTCACCAGATACCCCTCAGCCCCCAAGGCCTCCAGCACCGCCCCATCCACCAGGTGCCGGGTGCCGGCCCCGCCAGGCGTGGCAACCACCAGAACGTCCACCGCATCGGCCAGGTGCAGCGGGCTGTCATACCAGGTGTAGGGCACATCAGCCCGAGGCGTGCGGCTGTGGTAGCTGACACTCATGTCGAACCCCAGCGAAGCCCGCCGGGCAATGGCCTGTCCCACCGCACCAAGGCCAATCACACCTAGACGCTTGCCACTGACCGAAGGGCTGATCACCCGGTTCCACTCACCGCGCCGGGTGCTGGCATCGGCCCGCGGGATATCGCGCAACAGCGCCAGCAACAGGGCCATGGCATGGTCGGCCACAGGCCCCGCATTGGCCCCGGCACCGTTGGTGACCGTGATGCCCCGGGCAAACGCCGCCGCCAGGTCCACCTGCTCGTAACCAGCACCGATCACGCAGATGATCTGCAACCCAGGCAAGGCTTCGATTTCAGCGGCTGTCAGGCCCAGCGGCCCACGGGTAAGCACGGCGTCGATCTCGCCGGCATGCCGGGCGATGGCGTCGGCGCGCATCTGTGGCGACGGTGCGCGGATCAAGCGGTAGCCGGCCTGTTCCAGCAACGGCAGGTAATCATCGACGGTTTCCACCAGCACCAGCACTGTCTTGTTCATGCCACCTCCGGTCAATGGGAAGAGGCATTATGCGCGGCAGGCCCGCCACCGCGCCAGCAGCGACCGCTACTGGGCGAAGGCCCGGCCCAGGCCACCCGGCACACCACTGCTGTCGGTTTCCTGCCACGGGCCGTTGGGGCTCAGCGACCAGCTCCAGCCGCTGTTCCAGCGGTAGTAGGTGCGCTGGCGGTAGAAGGTGTTCGGCTGCTTCTCCAGCACGTACACCCCAAGTTTCGGGTCCCAGTGGCTCGCGCCGCCCGGAGGCGGGGCGAAGCTGGCCGAGGTGCGTGGCATGGGTTTGGGGATGGCCGCCGGGCCACTCGGCTGTCTGCCGGGCAGCGGCTTGACCACCGGGCCCTGGGGTTGCGGCGTGCTCTCGATCGGCGGCAGCGGCTCGCGCTCCACCGGTTGGTGCACCGTACACGCAGAAAGCCCCAAAGCCAGGGTGATCAGGGTCAGGCGGACGGTGCTGTTCATGATGGCTGCTCGCTCAAGAGTCGGGGCTGTCGATGGTCAGGTGCTGGGTGGCCTGGGTGCCGGTGGCCAGCGGCGCGCTCTGCGCCTTCCATTCACCGCGGGTCGGCTGGCCGGCACGCGAGACACGTGCAACCAGTTGGACTTCGGCGAAATCCGACAGTTTCATCTGCGGCATCATCGCGTCGGCATCCGACAGTTCCACCTCGATGGGCAACTGCGCCACAGTCACGCGCTTGGCCGCCAGCGGCATGGGCGGGCCGTTGCTGGCACGGGCGAAGATGAACACGGTGTCGTCCGGGCGCACCTTGTCTTTCAGCGCTGCGGCCAGCTCTACCCGCACCTTCAGGCGTGCGCTTTCGGCTACCTTGCCGCCACCGGCCTTGAGCCGGTCGGCTGCGCGGTCGATACCGCCCTGCAACGCGGCGCGCGAGGCGTCGCCCTCGGGCAGTTGCGCCAGCAGGCGCTTCCAGAAGTCGATGGCCTCCTGGTAGCGCTCGCCCTCGAACGCGGCGATACCCCGCAGGCCCAGGCTGGTAACTTCGTTGGGGTCGGCCTTCAGCGCCTCGTCGGTGAGTGCCTGCACCTGCGCCGACCATCGCTTGTCGGCCGCAAAGTACAATGCCTGGGCCCACTGCCCCAACAGCTCCGGCTGGCGGCCGGCCAGGGCAACGGCGCGCTCGAAGGCCTTGGCTGCATCGCCCGGGCGCTGCTCGGCCATATAGGCACGGCCAAGGAAGTACAGGCCCTCGGCCGAGTCCGGCTGGGCCTGCACGGCGCGCTCCAGGCGCGTGGTCATCTCTTGCATCGACTGCGGCGCGCTGGCGAACTCACGGGTCAGCTCGACCTTGTCGGCAGCGCCGAAATGCAGGTACAGCCCCAACCCCATGGCGGGCACCAACAGCGCCGCCAGCAGCGGGATCACGCGGCCCAGCTGGCCTTGACGCGCGCTATCGTCGCGCTCGGTGTCGGCCAGCAGCTCGCGGGCAGCTTCATCGCGCCCATTGGCCAGTTGCACGTCATCCAGCACGCCGGCGGCCTGCTGGGCGGCCAACTCCGCCACGCGCTCTTCGTACAACGCCACGTTGAGCGCGGTGCGGTCCTGTTCGGCCTGCTGGCGACGGCGGCCACGCAGAATGGGGATCAGCAGAAAAGACAGGGCCGCGAGCAGCAACAAGCCCGCGCTAAGCCAGAATTCAGTCATGGGTGCGTTCTTTTTCCAGCAGTTTGGCAAGCCGCGCGTGTTCGTCGGCGGACAGTTCGGTTGGGCCGGCCGCAGCCTGGCCACGGCGGCGCCGGACGATCACCGCCAGCACCACGAAGCCGCCGGCCAGCAAGATGCCGGGGCCGAACCAGAGCAGCCAGGTGCGGCCGCTCAGGGCCGGTTTGTAGCGCACGAAGTCGCCGTAGCGGTCAACCATGAAGTCGATGATCTGCTGGTTGCTCTGGTTCTCGCCGAGCATGCGGAAGATCTCGCGGCGCAGGTCAGCAGCAATCGGTGCGTTGGAGTCGGCGATGTCCTGGTTCTGGCACTTGGGGCAGCGCAGCTCCTTGGTCAGTTGCTGGTAGCGCTCACGCTCGGCTTCGTCGCGAAACTGGTAGGTGTCGATGGCCGCCCGGGCCATGCCGGCCAGGCTCATGCCCAGTACGGCAGCTGCCAGCCAGCGCTTCATGGCCGGGCCTCGTCGACCAGGCCCTGGTACAGCGGCGCCAGTTGCTCGCGCCACACCGTGGCATCGACCACGCCGACGTGCTTGTAGCGGATGATGCCCTTGGCATCGACCAGGAAGGTTTCCGGCGCACCGTATACGCCCAGGTCCAGCCCCAGCGAGCCCTGCGGGTCGGCGATGTTGAGCTGGTAAGGGTTGTGGAACTCGGCCAGCCACTTCAGTGCGGCGGCACTGTCGTCCTTGTAGTTGACCCCGTGGATCACCACGCCCTGCTGCGCCAGCTGGTTGAGGTAGGGGTGTTCGACCTTGCACGACGGGCACCAGGTGCCCCATACGTTGACCAGCGCCGGGCGGCCCAGCAGGTCGGCCTGGGTCAGCGCCCGATCGCCCTGCACGGTCTGCAGCGCAAACGCCGGGAACGGCTTGCCAATCATCGCCGAGGGCAGCTCGTCGGGCTTGAGGAACAGCCCTTTGTACAAAAAGACCGCCACCAGCAGGAATACCGCCAGTGGCACGACCATGATCCAACGCTTCATGCAGTCGCTCCAGACACACCCAGGGCCTCACGCACCCGGGTCTTGACCTTGACGCGGTAGCGCCGGTCGAAGGCCGCCAGCAAGCCGCCCAGGCCGGTCAGAAGACCGCCCAGCCAGATCCAGCGCACATAGGGTTTGATATGCACCCGCACCGCCCAAGCGCCGTTCTCCAGCGGCTCGCCCAGGGCGACATACAGGTCACGGGTAAAGCCTGCATCGATGCCGGCCTCGGTCATCATCGACTGCTGCACGGTGTACAGGCGCTTCTCCGGGTGCAGCACGCTCACCTCACGGCCGTCGCGGGACACGCGGATGGTGCCCTTGTCAGAGATGAAGTTCGGCCCTTCGAAGTGCCTGGCACCTTCGAACAGGAAGTGATAACCGCCAAGCTCGACGCTCTCGCCCGGCGCCATGCGCAGGTCACGCTCGGCGCTGTTGTTGCTCGACAGCACCACGCCCAGGGCGCACACCACCAGGCCCAGGTGGGCCAGCTGCATGCCCCAGTAGCTGCGGGTCAAACCCGCCAGGCCCTTGCCCAGGCCCTTGTGCCGGGTCTTGTCGAGGATATCGCGCACACCGCTGAGCACCACCCAGGCGGCCAGGGCGAATACGCTCAGTGCCGGCCAGTCGAAGTCGTCGACGATCAGCCCGGCCACCGGCGCCAGCACCGCGCTGCCCACCAGCACCGGGGTGAGCATGCCGGCCAGCCATTTGCCGGGGGTGTCCTTCCAGCGCACCAGCACGCCCACGCCCAGCACCAGCATCAGCAAAGCCATCAGCGGCAGGAACAACGCGTCGAAGTACGGCGGGCCGACCGACAGCTTGGCCCCGGTCAGGGCATCGAGCACCAGCGGGTACAGGGTACCCAGCAGAATCATCGAAGCTGCCACCACCAGCACCAGGTTGTTGGCCAGCAGCAGCGTTTCGCGCGACCACAGGGCAAAGCCGACCTGGCTCTTGACCACTGGCGCGCGCAGGGCGAACAAGGTCAGCGAGCCGCCGACCACGAACAACAGGAAGATCAGGATGAAAATGCCGCGCGACGGGTCGGCAGCAAAGGCGTGCACCGAAGTCAGCACCCCGGAGCGCACCAGGAAGGTACCCAGCAGGCTCAGCGAGAACGCGGCGATGGCCAGCAGCACGGTCCAGCTCTTGAACACGCCGCGCTTTTCGGTCACCGCCAACGAGTGAATCAGCGCCGTGCCCACCAGCCAGGGCATGAACGAGGCGTTTTCTACCGGGTCCCAGAACCACCAGCCACCCCAGCCCAACTCGTAGTAGGCCCACCATGAACCCAGGGTGATGCCCACGCCGAGAAACGCCCAGGCAACGATGGTCCAGGGCCGCGACCAGCGCGCCCAGGCCGCGTCCAGGCGGCCGCCCAGCAGCGCGGCGATGGCGAAGGCGAAGGCCACCGAGAAGCCCACGTAGCCCATGTACAGCATCGGCGGGTGGACGATCAGGCCAAAGTCCTGCAGCAGCGGGTTGAGGTCGCGGCCGTTGGCCGGCACCTGCGGCAGCAGGCGCGAGAACGGGTTGGAGGTGATGATCAAAAAGCTCAAAAAGCCCACGCTGATCATGCCCATCACCGCCAGCACCCGGGCCAGCATCACCTGCGGCAGCTGGCGCGAGAACACCGACACGGCGAAGGTCCAGCCCCCCAGAATCAGCGCCCACAGCAGCAGCGAGCCTTCGTGGGCACCCCACACGGCGCTGAACTTGTAGTACCAGGGCAAGGCGCTGTTGGAGTTGCTGGCCACATAGGCGACCGAGAAGTTGTCGGTCATGAAGGCGTGGGTCAGGCAGGCGAAGGCGAACGCCAAAAAGGCGAACTGCCCCCAGGCCGCCGGGCGCGCCAGGCCCATCCACAGGCTGTCGCCGCGCCACGCGCCGAGCAGCGGTACGCTGGCCTGCACCGCGGCGAAGCAGATCGCCAGGATCATTGCCAACTGCCCGAGTTCGGGGATCACCAGAGCTGCGTTCATGGCTTGGCCTGCGTGTCGGTGGCGGCCTGGCCGCTTTCTTTGAGGGCCTTGGTGACTTCTGGCGGCATGTATTTCTCGTCGTGCTTGGCCAGCACTTCGTCAGCTACTACCACGCCGTCGGCGTTGAGCTTGCCCAGGGCGACGATGCCCTGCCCTTCGCGGAACAGGTCGGGGAGGATGCCGCGGTAGGTGATCGGCACCGACTTGCTGTAGTCGGTGACCACGAAGCGCACATCCAGCGAGTCGGCCGAGCGCTGCACCGAGCCCTTCTCGACCATGCCGCCGGCGCGGATGCGCGTGTCCAGCGGCGCTTCGCCGTTGGCGATCTGGGTGGGGGTGTAAAACAGGTTGATGTTCTGTTGCAGGGCGCTCAGGGCAAAGCCCACGGCCACGCCGACACCGGCCAGCAGGCCGAGGATGATGAACAGGCGTTTCTTGCGCTGCGGATTCACGGTTTGGTCTCCCGGCGCAGTCGTCGCGCCTCTTCTTGCAAATAGCGACGCCGGGCCAGCAGCGGGGTGGCGACATTCAGCGCCAGCACCGCCAGGCAAATGCCATAGGCCGACCAGACGTACAGGCCATGGTGGCCCATGGCGAGGAAATCACTGAAGGAAGCAAAGCTCATCGCGCGTCCTCCCGCCCCAGGCTGTTCAACACTTCATCCCTGACCCAACTGGCGCGCGCCTCGCGCTTGAGCACTTCAAGGCGCATGCGCAGCAGCAGCACCGCGCCGAAGAAGCAGTAGAAACCCAGCGCCGTGCACAGCAGCGGCAGCCACATTTCGGCCGGCATCGCGGGTTTTTCGGTGAGGGTGAAGGTGGCGCCCTGGTGCAGGGTGTTCCACCACTCCACCGAGTACTTGATGATCGGGATGTTCACCACGCCGACGATGGCCAGTACCGCGCAGGCCTTGGCCGCGCTGTCGCGGTTGCTGATGGCCTGGCCCAGGGCGATGATGCCGAAGTACAAGAACAGCAGGATCAGCATCGAGGTCAGGCGCGCGTCCCACACCCACCAGCTGCCCCAGGTGGGCTTGCCCCAGATCGCGCCGGTGACCAGCGCCACGGCGGTCATCCAGGCGCCGATCGGCGCCGCGCACTGCAGCGCCACGTCGGCCAGTTTCATTTTCCACACCAGCCCCACCACCCCGGCCACCGCCAGCAGCACGTAGCACGACTGCGCCAGCATGGCCGCCGGCACGTGGATATAGATGATGCGGAAGCTGTTGCCCTGCTGGTAATCCTGCGGGGCGAAGGCCAGGCCCCAGGTGATGCCCACCACCAGCAACAGCACGGCAGACACCGCCAGCCAAGGCAGCATGCGGCCGCTGATGGCATAGAACCATTTCGGCGAGCCCAGTTTGTGGAACCACGTCCAGCTTATTTTCATCAGGGTACATCCAGGGTGTTGGCCGGGCTGCAGTGCCCGGCACTCGTTATTCGCCGACGCTGATTTTCAGCCCGGCGGCGATCGCAAAGGGTGCCAGTGTCACGGTCAGGGCAGTCAGGCTGGCAAGCCAGAGCAGTTGGCCGGTGGCCGGCATATTCTGCAACGCGGCCTGCAACGCACCACTGCCCAGGATCAATACAGGGATATACAACGGCAGAATCAACAGCGCCAGCAGCAGGCCGCCACGCTTGAGGCCGACCGTCAGCGCCGCGCCCACCGCCCCGAGCAAACTCAGCACCGGGGTGCCAAGCAACAAAGAGGCCAGCAGCACCGGCAGGCAGCTGGGCGGCAACCCCAGCATCAGCGCCAGCAACGGCGCCAACAATACCAGCGCCAGCCCGGAAAATATCCAGTGGGCCAGCACCTTGGCCAGCACCAGCAGCGCCAGCGGGTGCGGCGAAAGCACCCACTGTTCCAGTGAACCGTCTTCAAAATCACTGCGAAACAGGCCGTCCAGCGACAGCAACACCGCCAGCAGCGCCGCCACCCACACCAATCCCGGCGACAAGGTTTGCAACAATTGGCTTTCCGGGCCGACCGCCAAGGGGAACAGCGCCACCACGATGGCGAAGAACACCAGCGGGTTGGCAAGCTCTGCCGGGCGGCGGAACAGCAGGCGCGCTTCGCGGCGCAACAACAGTAGGAATACGCTCATGCCGCCCATTGCCCCAGGTTCAGTTCACGGTAGCCGGACGGTGTATGCGCCAGTGTGTGGTGGGTGGTCAGCACCACCGTGCCGCCTTGCTCGCAGTGGGCCGCCAGGTGCGCTTCCAGTTGTGCGACGCCCTGCTTGTCGAGGGCGGTGAACGGTTCGTCGAGAATCCATAGCGGCGGGCTGTCCAGGTACAGCCGGGCCAATGCCACGCGGCGCTGCTGGCCGGCCGACAGGGTGTGGCAGGGCACATCCTCGAAGCCGCGCAGGCCGACCGCCTCCAGCGCCTGCCAGATGGCCCCCGAGGTGGCCGGCCGGTGCAGGGCGCAGAGCCAGGCGAGGTTTTCTTCGGCGGTGAGCAGGTCCTTGATGCCGGCGGCATGGCCGATCCACAGCAGAATGCTGGCCAGGGCATGGCGCTGCTCGGCCAATGGCAGGCCGTTGAACAAGATCTGCCCGGCGGTCGGCTGCATCAGCCCGGCCAGCAAACGCAGCAGGCTGGTCTTGCCGCTGCCGTTGGGCCCGGCGATCTGCAGCATGTCGCCGGGGCGCAGTTCGAAGTCCAGGTGCTCGAACAGCAGGCGCCAGTCGCGCTCGCAGGCCAGGCCCGCAGCTTGGAGGTGAAGGGTCACGGTATCGCCTTATGCTGGGTCGGGTTCAAGGGGCGGCGACTGCATCGCGGGGCAAGCCCGCTCCCACGCAGACGCCGCCACCTTGTGCCCTGTGTCTCAAGTCGCCCCGGGCCCTGCCGTTATACTGGCAGGCGGGCGCGCGGCATTATTGCATGTGTCGCCGCGCTGCCACGAGGGCTGGTTCGACAGGTTGTATACAATCATGACTGAAATCAATAGTCTCGGCGCACAAACTGCGTTAAACACGCAGGTGGTCAAGGCGACCATGACCGGCGACCTGCTGCGCCTGCTGCAACCCCAGCCTGGGGTAGTGGCCGAAGGCGAGACCGCGCAGGCCGAGGTGCTGTCGCTGCGCCAGGTGGGCCAGACCTACATGATGCTGATGCGCCTGAGCGCCAACAGCGGCCAGCAGACCCAGGTGCAGACCAGCGCCAGCTTCCCCCTGCCCCAGGGCAGCCAGGTCAGCGTCACGCAAACCCAGAACAACGAACTGGCGCTGGTGGTGCAGGCCGGCAAGGCCAACAACGTCGCCACCCTTACCCGCCTGGACACCAGCCAGACCCCGGTGGGCACCCTGCTGCAAGGCAAGGTGGTCACCACCCAGGCACTGCCGCAAAACCCGGGCGAGGTGGCCAGCTACCGCTCGCTGGTAACCCTGCTGAGCAGCAGCCAGGCCGGCACCACCCTGACCATCGACAGCCCCCGGCCGCTGCCGGTGGGCAGCCTGCTCAGCGCCGTGGTGCAGGGCGACCAGTCGCTGCGCTTCGTGCCTTTGAGCGGTCGCCAGGACCAGTTGGCCGTGGCCCAGCAGTTGGCCACCCAGCAAAGCCAGCAGGCCTCGTTGCCGGGCCTGCTCAATGCCCTGCAGCAAGTTGCCCGCTCGCCCGATACCGGCGCCGAGCTGCGCGCCAGCGCCGAACGCCTGCTGGCCAGCCTGCCTCAGGCGCGCGAGCTGGCTGATCCGAAAACCCTCACGCAAAGCCTGAACAACAGTGGCGCCTTCCTCGAAGCCAAGCTGCTGGGCGGCCTGGCCGGCAGTGTAGCGCCCGACCTCAAGGCGCAACTGGTGCGCCTGGTCGCCCAGTTGCCCGCCCCACCCGCCGGCACCCTGGCCAGCCCCACGCTGGTCGCCAGCACCCTGGCCCAGGCCGTACCGGGCTTTGCCCGTAACGCCCTGGGCATGCTCGGCCAGTTCAGCCCGCGCCCGCAGCCGGGCGCTTTCCCCCTGCCCTCGCGCCTGTTGCAGGCCCTGGAGAACGAAGGCGACCTGCAACAGCTGCTGCGCCTGGCCGCCGGCGCCGTGTCGCGCCTGCAAAGCCATGCGCTGTCCAGCCTGCAACAAAGCGGCACCCTGGAAAACGGCAACCTGCAAACCAGCTGGCAGACCGAAGTGCCGATCCGCCACGGGCAGGAATTCATCCCCCTGCAGGTCAAGCTGCAGCGCGAGGAAACCCCGGAACAAAAGGCAGGCCGCGAGCGCGAGCCAGAACAACGCGACCCGCTGCAGGCCCTGTGGCGCATTGAACTGGCCTTCGACCTGGCGCCGCTGGGGCCGCTGCAGGTGCAGGCGCAACTGGCCCAGGGGCGTTTGACTGGCCAGTTGTGGGCCGAGCAGGAGCGCACCGCAAGGCTGATCGACAGCCAGCTGGGCACCCTGCGCGAGCGCCTGCTGGCACGCGGCCTGGATGTCGGCGACCTGGAGTGCTTTCCCGGCACCCCGCCACAAGGGCCGCGCACGCGCCTGGAACAACGCTGGGTGGACGAAACCGCATGAAGCACAAGCAACCGCGCCAGGCCATCGCCCTGAGTTACGACGGCCAGCAGGCCCCCACCCTTAGCGCCAAGGGCGACGACGAACTGGCCGAGGCCATCCTCGCCATTGCTCGCGAACACGAAGTGCCCATCTACGAAAACGCCGAACTGGTGCGCCTGCTGGCGCGCCTGGAGCTGGGCGAGCAAATCCCCGAGGCGCTGTACCTGACCATCGCCGAAATCATCGCCTTTGCCTGGCAGTTGCGCGGCAAGGTGCCGGCGGGCTTTGACGACAGCCCACCGGGCGAGCGCGACATCACTCCGGACCTGCCGCGCCTGCCCCGTCACTCCTGATCAGGCAACAGAGCACGCCCCGGGCCAAACCCCGAAAAGCCGATGGGGCGCGCAGCGACCCCACTCGATCTGAAAACCTTATTCGCCGCGGTGCAACTTGCTCATCAACTGCGCCTCGGCCTGGGTCAGGCCGCAGGTCTGGGTCAGTTCCTCGACGCTGGCACCCATGCCCACCAGCTTGGCCGCCTGGGCGAAGGTGACGTTGTTCGGGTCGCGCTGCTCCAGTTGCTGCAGCTTGTCCGGCAACGGCGCCACCACCGCACGCAGCTCGTGGATTGCCTCGCCCATGCGCACGGTACCGTTCTGGTAGTCGTCCAGGCGCTTGGCCAAATCCTTGATGCGCTGGTCACGCAGCGCATCGCCCTCGGCCTGCTGGCCGGCCAGCTCGCGCTGGCGCTTGCTGTAGTTGAGGAAGAACCACAGGCTCAGCGCCCACAGCAGCGCCAGGAAGATGACAGCAACCTCGAAAATCAACTCAGATGTTCTCCAGCTCAGACCACTCTTCCTCGGTCATCATCTTGTCCAGCTCGACCAGAATCAGCAGCTCGCCGTTCTTGTTGCACACGCCCTGGATGAACTTGGCCGACTCTTCGTTGCCGACGTTCGGTGCGGTTTCGATCTCGGACTGGCGCAGGTACACCACCTCAGCCACGCTGTCGACCAGGATGCCGACCACTTGCTTGTCAGCCTCGATGATGACGATACGGGTGTTGTCGGTCACATCGCTTGGCATCAGGCCGAAGCGCTGGCGGGTGTCGATCACCGTCACCACGTTGCCGCGCAGGTTGATGATGCCCAGCACGTAGCTTGGCGCACCCGGTACCGGGGCGATTTCGGTGTAGCGCAGGACTTCCTGCACCTGCATGACGTTGATGCCGTAGGACTCGTTGTCCAGACGGAAGGTTACCCACTGCAGGATCGGATCTTCGGAACCTTGTGCAGACGACTTTTTCATTCCCCTAGCCCTCAAAATCCGCCATCGGCGGTGTGCTCGTTCAATTGGCCGCGGCAGTAGCGGCGTTGATTCAGTTGTGTTTGGTGTTCATCTGCTTGACCGCGCCACTGGCGATCAGCTCGGCCAGCGCAGCCACATCCAGCAAGGCGCACATGTGTTCGATCACCGTGCCGGCCAGCCACGGGCGCTGGCCACGCTGGCTGCGCCACTTGATCTCGTTGGGGTCCAGACGCAGCGAGCGGCTGACCTGGTGTACCGCCAGCCCCCATTCGTAGCCCTGTACCGAAATCACGTACTGCAAACCCTGGCGGAAGTCGTCGCGGTAGCGGTCGGGCATGACCCAGCGCGCGGTGTCGAGCACCTTCAGGTTGCCCGCCTGGCAGCTGAGGATGCCGAGGAACCAGTCCGGCTGGCCGAACAGCGGCGTCAGCTCCTGGCCGGCCAGGCTGTAGATCGAGCCCAGGCACACCAGCGGTACCGCAAGCGTCAGCCCGGCGACGTCGAACAACAGGCACTCGAACGGCTCGGCGGCCCAGTCCGGGCGGCCGTCGACGCTGGCTGGCGGTACTGGCGCGGCAGGTGCCGGCAGGTGCACGTCGACCAGCGGTGCCACAGGCTCTGCCACCTGGACTTCAGTCAGTACCGGAATGCTGGCCTCGGCCACCACCTGGCTTTCCACCACGCTGACCACCGGCTCCGGCCGCGGCTGCGCCGGTGGCAGGATGGTCGGCAGCACCTTGGCCTGTGGCTCGGCGAATGGCCGCGCGGCAACAGGTTGCGATACGGCCTGGCGGCGCGCATCGGCGGCCTGCTCTTCGCGCACCGCGGCTTCGAAATCATCGTCAGGCGCAGCCTTGGCCGGCGGTACATCGACCGGCATCTCGAATGACTCGGTGGCCTCCTGCAACAGGCCGTCGAGGTACGACTGCAGGGCCATCTGCGGCTTGCTGGTAATGTGCGGCGCTTGGTTCATCAGGCCACCTGCAATGCGTTGCGGTAGGTAAGCAGGTGCTTGAGCAGCGCGCGGTAGGCGATCACGCCGCGGCTCTTGCCATCGAACTGCGAGGGGGTGACACCCTTGCGGCTGGCATCACGCAGGCGTGTGTCGACCGGAATGTAACCCTGCCAGACCTGCTCGCCGTAGGTGTCGCGCAGTACCTTGAGGGTGCCAAGCGAAGCCTGGGTGCGGCGGTCGAACAGGGTCGGGACGATCTGATAGGGCAGCGCCTGCTTGCGCGAGCGGTTGACCATGGCCAGGGTGCCGACCATGCGCTCCAGGCCCTTGACCGCGAGAAATTCGGTTTGCACCGGGATCACCAGCTGCTGGCTGGCGGCCAGGGCGTTGACCATCAGCACGCCGAGCAACGGCGGGCTGTCGATCAGGGCGAAATCGAAATCCTGCCACAGCTGCGCCAAGCTCTTGGCGATCACCAGGCCCAGGCCACTCTGGCCCGGTGACTGGCGCTCAAGTACCGCCAGGGCGGTGCTCGACGGCAACAGCGAAATACGCTCGTCACTGGTGGGTAGCAGCAACTGGCCCGGCAGGCCGTCAGGCACACTGCCCTTGTGCAGGAACAGGTCGTAGCTGCTGTGCTCGAGTGCGTCAGGGTTGTGCCCGAAATAGCTGGTCATCGAGCCATGGGGGTCGAGGTCGACCACGACCACGCGCTTGCCCGCCTCGGCCAGCAGGCCGGCCAGGGCGATGGTGGTGGTGGTCTTGCCGACGCCACCTTTTTGATTGGCTACTGCCCAGACTCTCATAGGACAAATTCTATCTCATTGATTTGGCGCGAGACTCTGTAGGAGCGGGCTTGTCCCGCGAACACCGGCAGAGCCGGTGCCACCAGCGCGCCGCCTGGTTCGCGGGGCAAGCCCGCTCCTACAGGGGCGGCGCAACATCATTTATCTGTGTTGCCATCCGCGTCGAAGAATTGACGAGTTACTGCCCCGCCACCGATGCTGGCGTGGCTGGTGCACTTTGTGTGCCAGCCCGGCGCAACGCGGCATCTGGCGTGGCATTGGCGCTGCCGCTGCCGGTCAGGCTGCGGCGCACTTCGAGGTTGCGGGAAATCACCAGCACCACCCGGCGGTTGCGCGAGCGGCCGTCGGCCGTTTCGTTGCTGGCCACCGGCTGGTACTCGCCGTAGCCAACAGAGGCCATGCGCGCCGGGTTCACCCCTTCCATCGCCAGCAGGCGCACGATGCTCGCCGCCCGGGCCGATGACAGCTCCCAGTTGGTCGGGTACTGCGCCGTACGAATCGGCAGGTTGTCGGTAAAGCCCTCGACGTGCACCGGGTTGGCGAACGGCTTGAGAATCTTCGCCACCTTTTCGATGATCTCGAAGGCGACATCGCTGGGCATGGCGTCGCCACTGCCGAACAGCAGCGCCGAGTTGAGTTCGATCTCCACCCACAGCTCGTTGCCGCGTACGGTCATCTGGTCGCTCTTGATCAGGTCGCCGAACGCATCACGCACATCGTCGGCGATGCTCTTGAGCGGGTCGACGCTGGTCTGGGCAAGGCCGGCGTCGGTCTGCTCGCTGTCCTTGATCAACGGCTCGGCCGGTTTGACCGTCACCGGGCGCTCTTCGCCGATGGGGATCGGCCGGGTGCTGCGCTCGGGGTCGTTGAACACCCCGATCAGCGCCTGGGAGATCTGCTTGTACTTGCCCTCGTTGATCGAGGAAATGGAGTACATGACCACGAAAAAGGCGAACAGCAAGGTGATGAAGTCGGCATACGACACCAGCCAGCGTTCGTGGTTTTCGTGTTCCTCTACGCGACGACGACGGGCCATGGTTACTCCATGAAGCCTTGCAGCTTGAGCTCGATCGAGCGCGGGTTCTCGCCTTCGGCGATCGACAGCAGGCCCTCGAGGAGCATTTCACGGTAGCGCGACTGGCGCAGGGTCACCGCCTTGAGCTTGTTGGCGATCGGCAGCAGGATCAGGTTGGCACTGGCCACACCATAAATGGTGGCCACGAATGCCACGGCAATGCCACCGCCCAGTTGCGACGGGTCGGCCAGGTTGCCCATCACGTGGATCAGGCCCATTACCGCACCGATGATACCGATGGTCGGGGCGTAGCCGCCCATGCTCTCGAACACCTTGGCCGCCTGGATGTCGCGGGATTCCTGGGTCAGGAAGTCGACTTCGAGGATGCTGCGAATGGCTTCGGGCTCGGCGCCGTCCACCAGCAGTTGCAGGCCCTTGCGCGCATAGGGGTCGGGCTCGGCATCAGCCACGCCTTCCAGGCCCAGCAGGCCCTCCTTGCGCGCGGTGAGGCTCCAGTTGACCACCCGGTCGATACCACCGGCCAGGTCGACCCGTGGCGGGAAGAGGATCCAGCGCACAATCTGCAGGGCACGCTTGAACGACGACAGCGGCGACTGCAGCAAGGCTGCAGCCAGGGTACCGCCGAGTACGATCAGCGCCGCCGGGCCGTTGATCAGTGCGCCGACATGGCCGCCTTCGAGCAGGTTGCCGCCAACGATGGCGACGAACGCCAGGATCAGGCCGATAAGGCTCAGCACATCCATCAGACGCAAGCCTCGACCAGGTGTTTGCCAATGTCGTCCAGGCTGTAGACCGCGTCAGCCAGGTTGGCTTTGACGATGGCCATGGGCATGCCGTAGATCACGCAGCTGGCTTCATCCTGGGCCCACACGGTGCTGCCGCCCTGTTTGAGCAGGCGCGCGCCCTCACGGCCGTCGGCGCCCATGCCGGTGAGCACCACCGAGAGCACCTTGTCACCGTACGACTTGGCAGCCGAACCGAAGGTGATGTCGACACAGGGTTTGTAGTTCAGGCGTTCGTCACCCGGCAGGATCTTCACCGTACCACGGCCGTCGACCATCATCTGCTTGCCGCCAGGGGCCAGCAGCGCCAGGCCAGGGCGCAGCACGTCGCCGTCCTCGGCTTCCTTGACGCTGATCTTGCACAGTTTGTCCAGGCGCTCGGCAAAGGCCTTGGTGAAGGCTGCCGGCATGTGCTGGATAAGCACGATCGGCGCCGGGAAACCGGCAGGCAGTTGCGTCAGCACACGCTGCAGCGCCACCGGGCCGCCGGTGGAGGTACCGATGGCTACCAGCTTGTAGGGCTTGCGCTTGGGCGCCGGCGAGTGGCTGGCAGCCGGTGCAGCGCTGCGGGTTGGCGCAGGTGCTGCGGTGCGCGCTGCCGGCGCGCTGGTGCTGAAGCTGCTGGCCGGCGCCGGGCTGCTGGCAGCTGGCGCTGCGGCAGGTGCGGGGCTGGAATAAGCGCTGAAACGGCGGTTGCTGCGCGAGATGGTGTGGACCTTCTCGCACAGCATCTGCTGGACCTTTTGCGGGTTGCGCGAGATGTCTTCGAAGTTTTTCGGCAGGTAGTCGACGGCACCGGCATCCAGCGCATCGAGGGTGACCCGGGCGCCTTCATGGGTGAGCGAGGAAAACATCAGCACCGGCGTCGGGCAACGCTGCATGATGTGCCGTACCGCGGTGATGCCGTCCATCATGGGCATTTCATAGTCCATGGTGATGACATCGGGCTTGAGCGACAGCGCCTGGTCGATCGCTTCCTTGCCGTTGGTCGCGGTGCCCACGACCTGGATGGTCGGGTCAGCCGAGAGAATTTCCGAGACACGGCGGCGGAAGAAACCGGAATCATCCACCACCAGGACCTTGACTGCCATAAACACTCCATTAGGTGGCGCACCCGCCAGGGCGCGCCACCAGAATCAAATACGCCGCGCGGCGTAACGCTTGAGCATGCTCGGGACGTCGAGGATCAGCGCTATACGGCCGTCACCGGTGATGGTGGCGCCGGACATGCCTGGCGTGCCCTGCAGCATCTTGCCCAGCGGCTTGATCACCACTTCTTCCTGGCCCACCAGCTGGTCGACCACAAAGCCGATGCGCTGGGTGCCGACCGAGAGGATCACCACGTGACCTTCGTGCTGCTCCTCGTGCGCCTGGTCCTGGACCAGCCAGCGCTTGAGGTAGAACAGCGGCAGCGCCTTGTCGCGCACGATCACCACTTCCTGGCCGTCGACCACATTGGTGCGCGACAGGTCGAGGTGGAAGATCTCGTTGACGTTGACCAGCGGGAAGGCGAACGCCTGGTTGGCCAGCATCACCATCAGGGTCGGCATGATCGCCAGGGTCAGCGGCACCTTGATGACGATCTTCGAACCCTGGCCCTTGGCCGAGAAGATGTTGATCGAGCCGTTGAGCTGGGAAATCTTGGTCTTCACCACGTCCATGCCGACACCGCGGCCGGACACGTCGGAAATCTCGGTCTTGGTCGAGAAGCCCGGGGCGAAGATCAGGTTGTAGCAGTCCGACTCGCTCAGGCGGTCGGCCGCGTCCTTGTCCATCAGGCCCTTTTCCACGGCCTTGGCGCGCAGCACGCTTGGGTCCATGCCCTTGCCGTCGTCAGAGATCGACAGCAGGATGTGGTCGCCTTCCTGCTCGGCCGACAGCACCACGCGGCCGGTACGGGCCTTGCCCGAGGCTTCGCGTTCGTCAGGCATCTCGACACCGTGGTCGACCGCGTTGCGCACCAAGTGCACCAGCGGGTCGGCCAGGGCCTCGACCAGGTTCTTGTCGAGGTCGGTCTCTTCACCGACCAGCTCCAGGTTGATCTCTTTCTTGAGCTGGCGGGCCAGGTCGCGAACCAGGCGCGGGAAGCGCCCGAAGACCTTCTTGATCGGCTGCATGCGGGTCTTCATGACCGCGGTCTGCAGGTCGGCGGTGACCACGTCGAGGTTCGACACGGCCTTGGACATGGCCTCGTCGCCGCTGTTCAGGCCCAGGCGCACCAGGCGGTTACGCACCAGCACCAGCTCGCCGACCATGTTCATGATCTCGTCCAGCCGCGCGGTATCCACACGCACGGTGGTTTCTGCTTCGCTGGCGCCGTGTTTTTCGCCGCCAGGCGCAGGTGCGCGGGCCGGTGCCGGGGCAGCAGCAGGCTTGGCCGCAGCAGCGGGTGCCGGAGCAGGTGCCGGCTTGGCGGCAGGCGCGGCCTCGGCTTTCGGCGCAGCAGCCACCGCCGCAGCAGCAGGGGCTTCGGCAGTTGCCGCAGCGCCACCGAACTTGCCCTTGCCATGCAACTGGTCGAGCAGCGCTTCGAATTCGTGCTCGCTGATGTCGTCACCGGCAGGCGCGGCAGCCGGTGCGGCGCTGACAGCCGGCAATGCGTCGACCGCGAAGGTGCCCTTGCCGTGCAACTGGTCGAGCAGCGACTCGAACTCGTCATCGGTGATTTCGTCGCTGCCGGCAGCCGGCGCTGCGGCCAGCGCATTGGCCGGTGCTGGCGCACTGAACTGGCCCTTGCCATGCAACTGGTCGAGCAGCGATTCGAACTCGGCGTCGGTGATTTCGTCACCGTTGCCGCTGACCACTTCGCCCTGCATCTGCTCGTGCACGGCCGCTTCGGCCTTGACCGCGTCCAGCGAGTCGAGCAGCTGCTCGAACTCGGTGTCGGTGATGTCTGCCTCGACGGCGGCTTCGGCCACCGGCTCAGGCGCCGCCGCAGGGGCTGGCGCCTCGGCACCGCCGGGCTCGGCCAGGCGCGACAGCGCGGCCAGCAGCTCCGGGGTGGCTGGGGTGATGTCGCTGCGCTCGCGCACCTGGCCAAACATGCTGTTGACCGTATCGAGTGCCTCGAGCACCACATCCATCAGTTCCGCGTCGACCCGGCGCTCACCTTTGCGCAGGATGTCGAACACGTTCTCGGCGATGTGGCAGCACTCCACCAGCTCGTTGAGCTGGAGGAAGCCGGCGCCCCCTTTTACAGTGTGGAAACCGCGGAAAATCGCATTGAGCAGGTCCGCATCGTCAGGCCGGCTTTCCAGCTCGACCAGTTGCTCGGACAGTTGCTCGAGGATTTCGCCGGCTTCTACCAGGAAATCCTGGAGGATTTCTTCATCGGCGCCGAAGCTCATTAAACGTGCTCCTTAAAAACCCAGGCTGGACAGCAGATCATCGACATCGTCCTGACTGGACACGACGTCTTCACGCTTATCGGCATGAATCTGCGGACCTTCACCCCGAGTCGGATGTTTTTCTTGATCTTTTTCAGCACGCAGCTGCTGGTGGTCATGTTCGATACCGGCAAAGCGGTCGACCTGGCTGGCCATCAGCACGAGCTTGAGCAGATTGCTTTCGACTTCGGTGACCAACGCGGTCACCCGTTTGATCACCTGGCCGGTGAGATCCTGATAATCCTGGGCCAGGACGATATCGTTGAGGTGGCTGGCGACTTTCTGGTTACCCTCGGCGCTTTGCGTCAGGAAACTGTCGACCCGCTTGACCAGCTCACGGAATTCAGGCGCTGCCACCTCGCGGCGCATGAAGCGCTGCCAGTCGGCGGACAGGCTCTGGGCCTCGGCGGCGAGGTCGTTGAGCACCGGGGTGCACGCCTCCGCCAGGTCCATGGTGCGGTTGGCCGCACCTTCGGTGAGGCGAACCACGTAGGAGAGGCGCTCGGTGGCATCGGTGATCTGCGACACTTCCTCGGCCTGCGGCATGGCCGGGTCGATCTGGAAGTTGACGATTGCACTATGCAGTTCGCGGGTGAGCTTGCCGACTTCCTGATACAGCCCGCGGTCGCGGGTCTGGTTCAGTTGGTGGATCAGCTGCACCGCATCACCGAACCGGCCGCGCTCAAGGCTTTCGACCAGTTCCTGGGCATGCTTCTTCAGGGTAGTTTCGAACTCACCCAGAGAGTTGTTGGTTGACTCCATTGCGCCCCCTGACGTGACTCAGCCGTTGACGCGTTCGAAGATCTTCTCGATCTTTTCTTTGAGCGCCTGGGCGGTGAATGGCTTGACCACGTAACCGTTGACGCCGGCCTGGGCGGCTTCGATGATCTGCTCGCGCTTGGCTTCGGCGGTTACCATCAACACCGGCAGGTGCTTGAGGCGCTCGTCTGCACGCACGGCGCGCAGCAGGTCGATACCGGTCATGCCGGGCATGTTCCAGTCGGTTACCAGGAAATCGAAGTTCTCGCTGTTGAGCATCGGCAGTGCCGTGTTGCCGTCATCAGCTTCCTTGACGTTGGTGAACCCCAGGTCACGCAACAGGTTCTTGATGATCCGCCGCATCGTCGAAAAGTCGTCAACGATGAGGATTTTCATGTCTTTGTTCAATTAGACCTCCAAGCAGTCTTTAACGCGCTCGGCGCCGAGCGCGCGCTCAATCAATTCGGCACTACAAAAAAACGACTGCATCGAACCTGGGTTCAACGCGCCCGCCATTCCCCAAGGCGGCTGCGCAGACGCGCGGCGCACTGGCTGTGCAGCTGGCTGACCCGCGATTCGCTGACCCCCAGGACCTCACCGATTTCCTTGAGGTTCAGCTCTTCGTCGTAGTACAGCGCCAGCACCAGGCGTTCACGCTCCGGCAGGTTGGCAATCGCATCGGCCAGCGCACCCTGGAAGCGCTCGTCTTCCAGGTCACGCGACGGCTCCAGCTGCCCGCTCGCTCCATCCTCGTGCAACCCCTCGTGTTCGCCGTCCTGCAAAAGGTCGTCGAAACTGAACAGGCGGCTGCCCAAGGTATCGTTCAAAATCCCGTAGTAATCATCGAGACTCAATTGGAGTTCGGCAGCAACCTCGTGATCTTTAGCGTCACGGCCCGATCTTGCTTCAACAGCGCGAATCGCGTCGCTGACCATGCGCGTGTTGCGGTGCACCGAACGCGGTGCCCAATCACCCTTGCGCACCTCGTCGAGCATGGCGCCGCGGATGCGGATGCCGGCGTAGGTTTCGAAGCTGGCGCCCTTGCTGGCGTCGTACTTGTTGGCGACTTCCAGCAGGCCGATCATGCCTGCCTGGATCAGGTCTTCGACCTGCACGTTGGCCGGCAGGCGCGCCAGCAGGTGGTAGGCGATGCGCTTGACCAGCGGCGCGTAACGTTCCACCAGCTCGTACTGGGCGTCCTTGGACGCCTTGCTGTACATCTTGAAACCGCTCGCACTCATAGCACCGGCCCTGCACTGGTGGGTTGTACCAGACGCTCGACGAAGAACTCCAGGTGCCCGCGCGGGTTGGCAGGCAGCGGCCAGCTGTCGACCTTCTGCGCGATGGCCTTGAAGGCCAGCGCACACTTGGACCGAGGGAAGGCCTCGTAGACCGCCCGCTGCTTCTGCACAGCCTTGCGCACACATTCGTCGTAAGGCACCGCACCGACGTATTGTAGGGCGACGTCGAGGAAGCGGTCCGTGACCTTGGTCAACTTGGCGAACAGGTTGCGCCCTTCCTGCGGGCTCTGGGCCATGTTGGCCAGCACGCGGAAACGGTTCATGCCGTAGTCGCGGTTGAGCAGCTTGATCAGCGCGTAGGCATCGGTAATCGAGGTGGGCTCGTCGCACACCACCAGCAGCACCTCTTGCGCGGCGCGGACAAAGCTGACTACCGAGTCACCGATACCTGCAGCGGTGTCGATCACCAGCACGTCGAGGTTGTCGCCGATCTCGCTGAACGCCTGAATGAGCCCTGCATGCTGCGCCGGGGCCAGGTGCACCATGCTCTGGGTGCCGGAGGCGGCCGGCACGATGCGCACACCGCCCGGGCCCTGCAACAGCACGTCGCGCAGCTCGCAGCGGCCTTCGATGACATCGGCCAGGGTGCGTTTTGGGGTGAGACCGAGCAACACGTCGACATTGGCCAGGCCCAGGTCGGCGTCGAGCAGCATGACCCGACGGCCGAGTTCAGCCAGCGCCAGGGACAGGTTCACTGAAACGTTGGTCTTGCCGACGCCACCTTTGCCACCGGTGACGGCGATCACCTGTACGGGATGCATGCTACCCATGTCTGTTGTTTACCTTGTCTCGCTTGAACCCAAGCCACATGAGGGGCTGAACGCTCGTGGCCATGGACCGGCCGGGCAACCCCATGATGTAGGTACTTTGCACAGTATTCACCCTCAACCCGCCCGTTTGCCGGGGTTGTGGTAGAGATCAGCGAACATGTCGGCCATGGCCTCCTCGCTGGGCTCGTCCTGCATCTGCACGCTCACCGCACGGCTGACCAGCTGGTGCTTGCGCGGCAATTGCAGGTCATCCGGAATGCGCGGCCCATCGGTCAGGTAGGCCACCGGCAGTTCGTGGCTGATGGCCAGGCTCAGCACTTCGCCAAGGCAGGCCGTCTCATCCAGTTTGGTCAGGATGCACCCTGCCAGCCCACAGCGCTTGTAGCTGTGATAAGCGGCAGTCAGCACCTGCTTCTGGCTGGTGGTTGCCAGCACCAGGTAGTTCTTCGAGGCGATGCCGCGGCCAGCCAGGGTTTCCAGTTGCATGCGCAGGGCCGGGTCGCTGGCCTGCAGGCCCGCGGTATCGATCAGCACCACGCGCTTGCGCAGCAGCGGCTCCAGGGCCTGGGCCAGCGACTCGCCCGGGTCGACGTAGGTGACCGGCACGTTGAGGATGCGGCCCAAGGTCTTGAGCTGCTCCTGGGCGCCGATACGGAAGCTGTCCATGCTCACCAGTGCCAGGTTGTTGGCACCGTACTTGAGCACGTAACGGGCGGCGAGCTTGGCCAGCGTGGTGGTCTTGCCCATGCCTGCCGGGCCGACCATGGCGATGACCCCGCCCTCCTCGATCGGTTCGACCGACGGCACTTCGATCATGCGCGCCAGGTGCGCCAGCACCATGCGCCAGGCCTGGCGCGGCTCTTCGATTTCGGCGGTCAGCTCCAGCAGCTCGCGGGCCAGGCCGCCCGACAGGCCCAGGCGCTGCAGGCGGCGCCACAGGTTGGCCTGTTGCGGCTTGTTGCCCTGCAGCTGGCTCCAGGCCAGCGAGCCGAGTTGCACTTCGAGCAGCTCGCGCAGGCCCGACAGCTCCGAACGCATGGCGTCGAACACACGGGTATCGACCGCCGCCGGTGCAGGCGCAGCGGCAGGCGCCGGGGCTTCGACATGGGGCTCGACCAGCGGCTCGGAAGCGGTCAGCGACAAACCGGCGAACAGCTGGCGATTGCCCTCGCCCAGCTCGCTGCGGCCGTCGATCTCGGCCTGGGCGGTGACGATGCGCGACTGCGTCTTGCGCAGCTCGTCCTCGAGTTCGGCATTGGGTACGCGCGGGGCCAGGGCGGACAGCTTGTAGTCCAGCGCGGCCGTCAGTTCGACACCGCCGGCGATGCGCCGGTTGCCGATGATGGCGGCATCGGAGCCGAGCTCATCCCGGACCAGCTTCATGGCCTGACGCATATCAGCGGCGAAAAAACGCTTAACTTGCATAACCCACTACCTCAGCCATTAGGCCCCACGGTGGCAACGATGGTGACTTGCTTGTTGTCAGGTATTTCCTGATACGCCAAAACATGCAAATTCGGTACAGCCAGGCGGCCGAAGCGCGACAGCATGGCTCGGATCGGGCCGGCAACCAGAAGGATGGCCGGCAAGCCCTGCATTTCCTGGCGCTGGGCTGCCTCGATCAACGAACGCTGAAGCTTTTCGGCCATGCTCGGTTCAAGAAGAACACCATCTTCCTGACCCTGCCCGGCCCTTTGCAGACTATTGAGCAAGATCTGTTCCAACCTTGGCTCCAAGGTGATCACAGGCAGCTCGGACTCAACGCCGACAATGCTTTGCACGATTGCGCGGCACAGGCCGACACGCACGGCGGCCACCAGCGCGGCGGTATCTTGACTCTTGGCGGCATTGTTGGCGATGGCTTCGGCAATGCTGCGGATGTCACGCACCGGCACCTGCTCGGACAGCAGCGCCTGCAGAACCTTCAGCAGCCCCGACAAGGAAATGACGCCCGGCACCACTTCTTCAGCCAGCTTCGGCGAGGCCTTGGCCAGCACCTGCAGCAATTGCACAACTTCCTCATGGCCGATCAGCTCATGGCAGTGCTTCTGCAGGATCTGGTTGAGGTGGGTAGCGACCACGGTACTGGCATCGACCACGGTGTAGCCCAGCGACTGCGCCTGGGCGCGCTGAGCCAGGTCGATCCACACCGCCTCCAGGCCAAACGCCGGGTCACGGGCAGCGATGCCGTTGAGGGTGCCGTACACCTGGCCTGGGTTGATGGCAAGCTCGCGGTCCGGGTAGATCTCGGCTTCGGCCAGGATCACCCCCATCAGCGTCAGACGATAGGCGCTGGGCTGCAGGTCGAGGTTGTCGCGAATGTGCACGGTGGGCATCAGGAAGCCCAGGTCCTGGGACAATTTTTTGCGCACGCCCTTGATCCGCGCCAGCAACTGGCCACCCTGGTTGCGGTCGACCAGCGGAATCAGCCGGTAGCCGACTTCCAGGCCGATCATGTCGATGGGGTTGACGTCGTCCCAGCCCAGCTCCTTGGTTTCCATGGCGCGCTGCGGCGATGGCAGCAGCTCCTGCTGGCGCTGGACCTCTTGCAGGGCCACGGCCTTGGCCTTCTGCTGCTTCTTCCACACCAGATAGGCAGCGCCGCCGGCCACGGCGCCCAGGCTGAGGAAGGCGATGTGCGGCATGCCCGGCACCAGGCCCATCACTATCATGATGGCCGCCGAAACAGCCAGCGCCTTGGGCGAATCGAACATCTGCCGGTTGATCAGCTTGCCCATGTCCTCGGAGCCCGAGGCACGGGTGACCATGATCGCGGCGGCGGTGGACAGCAGCAGTGATGGCAATTGCGCCACCAAACCGTCACCGATGGTCAGCAGGGCGTAGATCTTGCCAGCATCACTGAAGGTCATGCCGTGCTGCAGCATGCCGATGAGCATGCCGCCGATGAGGTTGATGAAGAGGATCAGCAGGCCGGCGATGGCGTCACCGCGCACGAACTTGCTGGCACCGTCCATCGAGCCGTAGAACTCGGCCTCCTGGGCCACCTCGGCGCGGCGCGCCTTGGCCTGGGCCTGGTCGATCAGGCCGGCGTTGAGGTCGGCATCGATGGCCATCTGTTTGCCGGGCATGGCGTCGAGGGTGAAGCGCGCGCTCACCTCGGAGATACGCCCGGCACCTTTGGTCACCACCACGAAGTTGATGATCATGAGGATGGCGAACACCACCGCACCGACCACGTAGTTACCGCCGATCACCACTTCACCGAAGGCCTGGATGACCTTGCCCGCGGCGCCATGACCTTCCTGGCCGTGGAGCATGACCACGCGGGTGGAGGCGACGTTCAGCGCCAGGCGCAGCAGGGTGGCCACCAGCAGGATGGTGGGGAAGGCGGCGAAGTCCAGCGGGCGCAGGGCGTACACGCAGACCAGCAGGACCACGATCGACAGGGCGATGTTGAAGGTGAAGAACACGTCGAGCAGGAACGGTGGTATCGGCAACATCATCATTGCCAACATCACCAGCAGCAGCAGCGGCACGCCGAGATTGCCCCGACCGAGACCGGCCAGGTTGTTACGGGCGCTGCTGATTAACTGAGTGCGATCCACCGCGAGTCCTCTTCAAGCAAAACTTTGACGCCTGCGTGGCGCCTGGCGCTGGCTTTGCAAGAAGCTTTCCAACTTTTTTGGGTGAGGGGAAATCGGGGGGGGTTAGGCGGGTTCGGGTTCCGGGTTCGGGTTCGGGTTCAGGTTCGTTCGGTTCGGTTCGTTCAGGTTCGGGTTCGGGTTCGGGTTCGGGGCTTATGGTGATTGCTTTTGGAGATGTATGCGCATTCATTGACGATGAGCGCTTTTCGTCACCTTTCCGCCCTTACGGCGGGTAACTTTTTGAAGGATCAAAAAGTCACCAAAAAATCCCTGCTCCCATCATCCGGCCCCCTACGCTGCGCTTCGGGGGTTCCCTCGCTCCGGGCTTGCTCCGGAGGTACGCGCCGACGGGCCGTCCCTGGCCCGATCGGCGCTCGACCGGCATCCATGCCGGTCGCCCTCCTACGCAATCCCTACGCTCGGCCTCCTGAAGTCGCGATTTGTGTTGTCTGAACTTCCGCGCGCTTAGAAGCAAGATCAAGAGCCAGATCAACAGCTGGGATATTGGTTTGATTGTTATTGATGTGTTGTTTGTTCTGACGCCATCGCGGGGCAAGCCCGCTCCCACGCAAGTTGTGCGCGCCAAGTTCTGGCGTGGGAGCGGCGGTGCGCCGCTGCGACTTGCCCCGCGATCAAATCCTGAGGTCCCACGGTGGCAACTAGCGACCGAGCTGCGTACTCCCAGGCGCCGCCCCTAACTTCGCGACTTCAGGAGGCCGAACGCAGGGATTGCGTAGGGGGGGCGACCGGCATGGATGCCGGTCGAGCGCCGATCGGGCCAGGGACGGCCCGTCGGCGCGTACCCCCGGAGCAAGCCCGGAGTGAGGGAACCCCGGAGCGAAGCGCAGGGGCCGGATGAATGGAGCGAGGATTTTTTGCTTACTTTTTGATCCCTCAAAAAGTGAGCCGCCGTAAGGGCGGAAAGGTGAATAAGCGTCACCACCGCAAATGAATGAGCATACAACTATCAAAGCAAACCAACAATCACTCATCCCGCCGCAAATCATCAGGAATCGGCAAATCCTTCTTCAACGGATCAGGCGCCTTGCCCTTGCCAGCCCGGTACTGGCGAATCTGGAACACATAGGCCAACACCTGCGCCACCGCCAGGTACAACCCGGCCGGGATCTCCTGCTCAAGCTCGGTGGAGTAATAGATAGCCCGCGCCAGGGCCGGCGACTCGAGGATCTGCACCTTGTGCTCCACCCCGATCTCGCGAATCTTCAAGGCAATGAAATCGGTACCCTTGGCCAGCAGCAACGGCGCTACCCCGCCCTTCTCCGGGTCGTACTGCAAAGCCACCGCATAGTGCGTCGGGTTGGTGATGATCACGTCAGCCTCCGGCACCGCTGCCATCATGCGCCGCTGCGACATCTCCCGCTGCAGCTGGCGAATACGTTGCTTGACCTCGGGCTTGCCCTCGCTGTCCTTGTACTCGTCCTTGATCTCCTGCTTGGTCATCTTCAGCTTCTTGTGGGTCTGCCACAGCTGGAACGGCACGTCCGCCGCCGCAATCAGCAGCAAGCCCGCCGACATCCACAAGGCACTCCAACCCACCACCTGCACGCTGTGGATGATCGCCTGCTCCAGCGGCTCGTTGGCAATCGCCAGCAACGCCTGGCGATCGTTGCTCAGCACCACCAAGGCCACCAGCAGGATCACGAAGAACTTGGCCAGGGCCTTGAGCAGCTCGGTCAAGGCATTCATCGAGAACATCCGCTTGATCCCCGACAACGGGTTCATGCGGCTGAATTTGGGCTGCAGCAGGCTGCCGGAGAACAAAAAACCACCCAGGGCGATGGGCGCGACGAAGGCCACCACGAACAGCAGGATCAGCACCGGCTGCGCCGCCCAGATGGCCATCTTGCCCGAGGCCAGCAAGAAGGCGCCCATGCTGCGCTCATCAACGATCACCTCGCGGGTGAGGCTGAAGTTCATGCGCATCATCGCCATCAGCGACTCGGCAAGGTAACCGCCGAACGCCAGCAGGCCGCCGGCACCGGCCAGCGTCACACCGACCGTGTTGAGCTCCTTGGAGCGGGCGATCTCACCTTTTTCGCGCGCGTCGCGCTTGCGTTTGTCGGTGGGTTCTTCTGTCTTGTCCTGACCGCTCTCGCTCTCAGCCATGCTCAGCCCGCCCGCGCCAGCTCACGCAGCCACAGCAGCGCTTCGCTGGCCAGTGCCTGGTAATGGGAAAGAATATCGGCCAGCCCGACCCAGAAGATGCCAAGGCCCAGCACCAGGGTAAGCGGGAAGCCGATGGAGAAGATGTTCAGTTGCGGCGCGGCGCGGGTCATCACGCCGAAGGCGATGTTGACCACCAGCAGGGCAGCGATTGCCGGCAGAATCAACAAAAGGCCGGCGCCGAGCACCCAGCCCATGCGCCCAGCCATCTCCCAGAAGTGGTTGACCACCAGGGCACTGCCGATGGGCAGGGTGGTGAAGCTTTCGGTCAACACCTCGAACACCACCAGATGGCCGTTCATCAGCAAGAACAGCACGCTCACCAACATGGTCATGAACTGGCTGACCACCGCCACGTTGACGCCGTTGGCCGGGTCTACCATCGAAGCGAAGGCCATGCCCATCTGCACGGCAATGATCTGCCCGGCAATGACGAACGCCTGGAACAGCAACTGCAGCGAAAAACCGAACAGCGCACCCACGATCACCTGCTCGGCGCACAACAGCACGCCGCGCAGGCTCAGCGGGTCGATCTGGGGCAACGCCGGCAGCCCCGGCACGATCACCACGGTAATGGCCACCGCCACATACAGGCGCACCCGCGCCGGCAGCATCTTGGTGCCGATGATCGGCATGGTCATCAGCACGCCCATCACCCTGAACATCGGCAGGATGAAGGTGGCGACCCAGGTGCCGATCTGCGCGTCGGTCAGCTCCAGCATGGCGGCGTCAACCGATCAGCTGCGGGATGCTGGTGTAAAGGCCGGTGATGTACTCCATGAACTTCTGCACCAGCCAAGGGCCGGCGACGATCAGGGTGACCAGCATCACCAGCAGGCGCGGCAGGAAGCTCAGGGTCTGCTCGTTGATTTGCGTGGCAGCCTGAAACATCGCCACCACCAGGCCCACCAGCAGGCTGGGTACCACCAGGATGGCCACCATCAGGGTAGTCAGCCACAGGGCGTCGCGGAACAGGTCGACAGCAACTTCAGGGGTCATGGGTCGCTCTCCTGGGCGGCGTCAGACGCCGCCGAAACTGCCGGCAAGGGTGCCCATGATCAGCGCCCAGCCGTCCACCAACACGAACAGCATGATCTTGAACGGCAACGAGATGATCAGCGGCGACAGCATCATCATACCCATGGCCATCAGCACACTGGCCACCACCATGTCGATGATCAGGAACGGAATGAAGATCATGAAGCCGATCTGGAACGCGGTTTTCAGCTCGGAAGTAACGAACGCCGGCACCAGGATGGTCAGCGGCACCTGGTCGGGGCCGGCCAGGTCGGTGCGCTTGGACAGGCGCACGAACAGGTCCAGGTCGCTCTGCCGGGTCTGCGCCAGCATGAAGTCCTTGAGCGGGCCCTGGGCCGTTTCGATGGCTTGCTGGGCGGTCATCTGCTCGGCCAGGTAAGGCTGGATGGCCTGGGTGTTCACCTTGTCGAACACCGGCGCCATGATGAACATGGTCAGGAACAGCGCCATGCCGGTGAGCACCTGGTTCGAAGGCGTCTGCTGCAGGCCCAGGGCCTGGCGCAGGATGGAGAACACGATGATGATGCGGGTGAAGCTGGTCATCAGGATGACGAACGCCGGGATGAAGCTCAGCGCCGTCATGATCAGCAGAATCTGCAGGCTGACCGAATACTCCTGCTGCCCGTCCGCACCATTGGACAGGGTGATGGCCGGGATCGACAGCGGGTCGGCGGCCAGGGCCAGCGGCGCAGCCAGCAACAGCGCCAGGGTCAACAGCAAGCGCGGGGCGCCCTTCATCACGTCTTGTCCTTTTGATCCTTGCCCATCAGCTCGAGCAGCCGCTGGGCGAATTCCGGCGTGGCCTGGCGCGCCGCAGCGGGCACCTCGACAGGCTCGGCCAGCACATGCAGGGCCTCGATGCTGCCCGGCGTGTGGCCGATCAGGATCTGCTCCTTGCCTACCTGTACCAGCAGTAAACGATCACGCGGGCCAATGGCGCGGGTGCCGACGATCTCGATCACTGGCGCGCCGCGCTGGGCACTGCCCTGCATGCGCCGCAACAGCCAGGCCAACACGAAGATCAGCCCGACCACCACCAGCAAACCCAGTACCGTCTGCGCCAGCTGCGCGCCCAGGCCACCTGGCGCAGGGGCCGTAGCAGCGGCGGCGGCAGATGCGACGGCAGGTTGGGCTGCGGCAATCGCCGCTTCGCCGGCCAGCAAAGCCACCAGGGCCGCGAGGGCCCGCACCCTGCCCTTCACTCAGCGCAGCTTCTTGATGCGTTCGCTGGGGCTGATCACGTCGGTCAGGCGGATGCCGAACTTCTCGTTGACCACCACCACCTCGCCGTGGGCGACCAGGGTGCCGTTGACCAGCACGTCCAGCGGCTCGCCGGCCAGGCGGTCGAGCTCGATCACCGAACCCTGGTTGAGCTGCAGCAGGTTACGGATGTTGATCTCGGTGCTGCCCACTTCCATCGAGATGCTCACTGGAATGTCCAGGATCACGTCCAGGTTGGGGCCTTCGAGGCTGACGTTTTCGCTGGGTTTCGGCGAGCTGGGGAACTCTTCCATCGCCATGGCGCTGCCATGGCCATCAGCGGCCAGCAGTGCATCGATGTCGGACTGGCCGGCGTCGCCGGTTTCTTCCAGTGCTGCTGCCCACTCGTCGGCCAGGGCCTGCTCTTCGGGCGAGTTGATCTCGTTTTCGTTAGCCATGATTTCCTCGACAGCCATTCAATTCGTTTAGTGCGACCGGCACGCCATCAGCGGCGCGGGATCGGGTCGATGACCTGTAGCGACAGGGTGCCTTTGTGCGAGCCCAGGCGCGCCTTGAACGCCGGCACGCCATTGGCGCGCAGTACCAGGTGCTCGGGCAGCTCCACCGGGATCACATCGCCCGGCTGCATGTGCAGCACATCGCGCAGTTTCATCTGGCGACGGGCGACCGTAGCCGAAATCGGTACGCTGACATCCAGCACGTCCTCGCGCAGGGCCTTGACCCAACGCTCGTCCTGATCGTCCAGGTCGGACTGGAAGCCGGCGTCGAGCATTTCGCGCACCGGCTCGATCATCGAGTACGGCATGGTCACGTGCAGGTCGCCGCCGCCGCCGTCCAGCTCGATGTGGAAGGTCGATACCACCACCGCCTCGCTGGGGCCGACGATGTTGGCCATGGCCGGGTTGACCTCGGAGTTTATGTACTCGAAGTTGACCGGCATGATCGCCTGCCAGGCTTCTTTGAGGTCGACGAAACACTGGTCCAGCACCATGCGCACCACGCGCAGCTCGGTGGGGGTGAACTCACGCCCCTCGATCTTGGCGTGGCGGCCGTCGCCACCAAAGAAGTTGTCCACCAGCTTGAACACCAGCTTGGCGTCGAGGATGAACAGCGAGGTGCCGCGCAGCGGCTTGATCTTCACCAGGTTGAGGCTGGTGGGCACGTACAGCGAATGCACGTACTCGCCGAACTTCATCACCTGCACGCCACCCACCGCCACATCTGCAGAGCGGCGCAGCAGGTTGAACATGCTGATGCGGGTGTAACGGGCAAAACGCTCGTTGATCATCTCCAGGGTCGGCATGCGCCCCCGGACGATACGGTCCTGGCTGGTCAGGTCGTAGCTCTTGATGCTACCCGGGTCGCCAGCGCTCTCGGTTTGTACCAGACCATCGTCCACCCCGTGCAGCAGGGCGTCGATCTCATCCTGGGACAGCAGGTCCTGCACGGCCATCTGTGTGCTCCTACTGCAATACGAAATTGGTGAACAGCAACTGGTCGACGACCGGCTTGCCGACTTCCTTCTGCGCCACTTCCTGCACCACCGCGGTGGCTTTCTGGCGCAGCATCTCCTGGCCTACCGGGCTTGCAGACAAGGTGTCGAAGCCCTGGCCGGAGAACATCATCACCAGGTTGTTACGGATCACCGGCATGTGCACCTTGAGGGCATCCAGGTCAGCCTGGTTGCGGCCCTGCATGGTGATGCTCAGCTGCATGTAGCGCTGGCGGCCGTTCTGGTTGAAGTTGACCACGAAGGCGGGGGCCAGCGGTTCGTAGATCGCCGGCTGCTTGACGTTGCTCGCCGCGGCTTCCGGCGCCGGAGCCGACTCGCTCTTGTGCATGAAGAACCAGGTGGCGCCCACCGAGAGGCCGACCGCCAGCAGCAGGGCCACTACCACCAGCAGGATCAGCTTGAGTTTGCCTTTAGCGGCGGGGTCTTTCACTGCGTCGCTCTTCGCCATGCCAATAATCCGTCGTCCATCAGGGTTTCAAAGAAGGATGACGAGGCTTGAGCAAGTGTTATGCCAGATTTGTCCGGGAGGGAATTTCTACAACGTCCGCCGCCCCCACAGGCGTGGGAGCGGCGGCGCAATCAGGCGTAATAGTCGACCGCGCTGTCGCCGATCACCACCTGCTGCTCGACCGGGCGCGTGGCATCCGCCAGCTCGCCACCCTCGCCTGCACCGTTGGCGGCGCGGCGAGCCGCCACACCGGACAGGTTCGAGCCATCTTGCTGGGCCTGCTGCTGTTGCTGGCCGCGCGACTGGTCAGCCACGCTCACGTCTGGCTGGGCCAGGCCCTGCTGGGCGAACAGCTCGCGCAGACGATGGACCTGGCTGTCGAGGGCGTCGCGCACCCCGGCATGGCCACTGACGAAGTGAATCTGGGTGGACTGGTCCGCCGCGACATTGACGCGAATGTCCAGGCGCCCGAGCTCGGCCGGCTCCAGCTGGATGTCTGCCGACTTGAGATTCTGGCTGGACAGGTACATCACCCGGTTGACCAGGCCTTCGGCCCAGGCGCCCTGATTCATGGCCAGGGGTTGCGCCAAGGGGCTCGGGGCCACTGGCACGGCATTGGCGGTCTTGGCGGTGGCAGCCTGGGTGAGGCTGGCCAGGCGGTTGGCAAAGTCGTCGACGCGGGTATCGCTGCTGGCGCTCTTGAGGTCTTTCAGGCCGTCGTCGATCAGCCCGGCAAAGGCCTTGTCACCCCCTTCGGAGCTGCCCGGTTCGGTTTCGGCCTTGCCCACCAGGTTCGCCAACGTATTGACGGCCGCCTGGTTCGGGTCAGTCGGCTGCTGGCTGGTGTTTTCGCTGCGGCTGCTGGCGGCATGGGCCGAGGTGGTGCCCTTGGCCTGGGCGCTCTGCTCGAGGGCCAGGCGCAGGGTCGGCATGTCGGCCAGCGGGTCGGCCGCAGGGTCGAACTCTTCGGCGGTGGCCGCCTGCAGCGGTGGCTGTTGCGCGGGCTGCGGCTGCTGCGCTGCAGACTGCAACATCGGCGCAACGGCCTCTGCCTGGGCCTGCAACAGCTGCGCGCCCGGCTGGGCATCGGTGACCTGGCCGGCCACCAGGGCCGAGTCCAGCAGTGCCGTTGCATCGCCATCACCGGCCTGGCTGGCGTCGGCAACCGGGGTAGCCGGGGCGCTGTCGTCAGCCCCCGCCGTGACTGGCAAGCTGTTGCCGTCATCGGCAACCTCGGCCTTGCCGGTATCGTCCTTCTTGCCGCTGGCGGCAGGCTCGGGCTTGTCCTTCGGTTTGGGTTGGGCAGGCGCCTGGGCCACCTTGTCATCGCGTGCCGGAACCTTGTCACGGCCCTGCCGGGCCATGACCTTGTCGAAGCCTGCGCCCTGATCGGCCGTGGGCTGCAGCGATTTGTCCGGCGCGCCGGCAACCGGGCGCGAAGCCTTGTTCAACAGGCCGGCTTGCAGCAATGGGTTGGGTGCGACAGGCATTGAAACATCTCCACGCCAGAAACTTTAAAAAACGTCTGGGTGAAGAAAAGCAAAACTCGCGCCAGGTTTGCATCAACCCGTCGAAATGCGTTGCCGCTCGCTACGGTAAAAGCGCTGCACCTCGCTGTATTCCTGGTCGATACGGTTGATCAGGTCTTCAATGCCGTACAACGGCACCTGCCTCACCCGCTCCTCCAGTTGCTGGCACAGCCGGGCCAACCCCACGGCGCCCATGTTGCTGCTGCTGCCCTTGAAGCTGTGCGCCGCCAAGCCGAGTTCCTCGGCATCCTTGGCCTCGTGCAGCTGGCTCAGGCGCCGCTCGGAATCTTCGAGGAAGGTTTCCAGCAATTGCAGGTAGCCATCTTCCATGACCTCCCGCAGGTCGCTAAGGACCTTGTGATCGATATGCATGTCCACCACTTGCTCACTCCCTGATCAAGCCTGTTTCACCAAGGCCCGACACACCGCCCGGGCCCACCTACCAATCGAACGTCACCTGCGCCAGGCGCCCGCCATCAAGCCATTGCGCAGTGCACCCCAGGCGCCTGACCAGGCTCAGCCCGCGGCCGCTGAAGCCTTGCTCATGCGGGCCGCGCGCCAATACCCTGGCGACGTCGAAACCAGCCCCGCTGTCGCGCACCTCGATCATCAGACGCCCGCCCTGGGCGCGGGGTTCCACCTTCAAGCCAATGCGCACGAAGCCCTCGACCCGGCTGGCCAGCCGCTCACCACGCTGGCGATAGTATTCCGAGAACCCCTGGGCATCGCGCTTGAGGCACGAATCCAGCCCCAGCACCCCGTGCTCCAGGGCATTGGAATACAGCTCGCTGAGCACACTGTGCAACATGCCGCTGACCGGCCTCAGCCCGTGAATTTCCTGCAACAGCTGCACCAGGTACGGCACCGGGTTGAAGCGGCGCAGGCTGTCACCGCGCAGCTCGAAGTCCATGGCCCAGTCCAGCGGGCTGGAACGGCCGCTGTCGGAGTACACCACCGGCTGCGGCGCCACGCTGTCAGGGCCGAGCATGCGCACATCGCACAGGCTGATATCGTCCCGCGGCTCGCCGCCAAAGCGCGCCAGGGCCTGCATCACTTCATCGAACAAACGCGCCGGCTCACGATTGGCGGCCAGCACTTGCTGCAAGCGGTGCACGCCGAACAGGTGCTCCTGGGCATCGCCAGTGTCCACTACGCCATCGGACAGCAACAACAGCCGTTCACCCTCGGTCAGTGGCAACACATGGGTGCTGTCGTCGAACTGCTCGGGGGGCAAGATACCCAGCGGCAGGTGGCGCGCTGGCAGCACCCCCAGCACCTCGCCATTTTCAGCCAGGTGGTAGGCATCAGGCATGCCGCCGCTCCACACTTCCACCGTGCCACGCTGGAAACTCAGGTTGAGCAGCAGCGCACAGCAAAACATGTCCACCGGCAAGATGCGCTTGAGCTTGGCGTTCATCTCGCGCAGCGTCTCGACCAGTCCGTAGCCCTTGGCGGTCATGCCATAGAACACCTCCGCCAATGGCATGGCGCCGACCGCGGCAGGCAGGCCGTGGCCGGTGAAATCGCCGAGCAGCACATGCATGTCGCCACTCGGGGTAAACGCGGCCAGCAGCAGATCGCCATTGAACAACGCGTAGGGCGACTGCAGATAACGGATATTTGGCGCGCTCAGGCAGCCGGAATGTGCCACCTTGTCGAACACCGCCTTGGCCACCCGCTGCTCGTTGAGCAGGTGGTGGTGGTGGCGGGTGATCTGGTCGCGCTGCTCCAGCACCGTGGCCTGCAGCCGGCGCAGGCGGTCCATGGCGCGGATCTTCGCCGCCAGAATCACCGCACTGTAGGGCTTGGCCATGAAATCGTCGCCGCCGGCCTCCAGGCAGCGCACCAGCGCCTCTTCCTCGTTGAGCGAGGTGAGAAAGATGATCGGCACCAGTGCTTCGCCGGCCAGCGCCTTGATTTGCCGGGCGGCCTCGAAACCGTCCATCACCGGCATCAGCGCATCCAGCAACACCAGCTGCGGGCGCTGCTCGAGAAACAAGCGCACCGCCTGTTCGCCGTTTTCTGCGGTGCACACCTCGTGGCCCTGACGGCGGACGATCTGCGCCAGCAGCATCCGGTCGGTGGCACCGTCCTCGGCCACCAGCACACGCAACGCCTGGGCGTCAGGCATGGTGATGCTCAACTGATATCGAACAGTTTTTCGAAGTTGGAGATGGCCAGGATCTTGCGCACATCGGGGCTGGCATGGACCACGCGAATGTCCGACTCCTCGCCGCCGACGTGGTCGCGCAGCAACAGCAGCATGCCCAGCGCCGAACTGTCGAGATAGGTGGCCTCCCTCAGGTCGACCACCACCGAGTCCGGGGCCGGGTGCTGGCGCTCGTAGGCATCGCGAAACTCCTGATGCTTGCCGAAATCGAAGCGCCCCTTGACCTTGATCGTCAGCTTTTTTCCGTCCTGTGAAAAATCAGTTTCGACTGCCATGCGAGCGATTCCTTCGATGATGGCGAATGCGGCTTATGGAAGGTTTAGCAGTGCGCACCCCGGGGTGCAAGCTTGCCCTGCCTTGTGCTGTCGCGCAGAGAACTGGTCTCGCAGATACGCCACGATCTCTGTGGGAAGCGGCCTTGTGTCGCGATGGGCCGCGACGCGGCCCCGAGGTCTCAGCCTCATGCAAGACTGCCGGGGCTGCTGCGCAGCCCATCGCGGCACAAGGCCGTTTCCCACAGGGACCGTGTTAAATCAATGAGTTGCAGTTTTTCTGTGGGAGCGGCTTTAGCCGCGAACACCGGCGCAGCCGGTGCCATCCACCGCGTCGTGCAGCCGGCTCAGAGCGGATTTTGCCGGGGCAGGCGCTGGGACAGTTCGTCGAGCAGGCGCTGCTCGCGCTTGTCTTCGGCGCGCCGAGCTTCGTCCAGGTAGCGCTGCACCAGCTTGCGCAGGCCTTCCACCCGGGCATAAGCCTGCTGCCAGGCGCCGCGGGCGTTGTTGAGGTTGTTCTGATGCCAGGCCATGCTCTGGCGCTGCTGGGTCATGGCGGTTTCCAGCTGGCCGAGAAAGCGCTGGTAGTTGACCAGCCAGTTACCGTTTACGCCCGTGCCGCCACGGTTGATCCACTGCGCCTGGTAACCCTCGCGGAAGGTTTCAAGCTCGGCCAGTTTGGCCTGGGCCTGGGCCAGCTGCTGCTGGAAATGCCCAAGGCGCTGCGCGGCCTTGCGCTCGGCCTCCTCGGCCATTTCCACCACCGGCGCCAGGCGCGCGGCGCGACTTGGCTGGGCCATGGCTTAGCGGCCCGCCCCGGGCGGAGTGAAGATCGCTTCGAGCTCGGCGCGGCTCTGGGCCATGGGCACGTTCTCGTCCAGGCCCTGGCGCAGGTAATCGACCATTTTCGGTTGCAGGGCAATGGCCAGGTCGGTTTCCGGGTCGCCCCCGGCCACATAGGCACCGACGCTGATCAGGTCACGGCTTTGCGACAGGCGCGACCACAGCTGCTTGAGCTTCTGCGCCTGGCGCAGGTGATCGGCATCGACCACCTGGGGCATGACCCGACTGATCGAGGCTTCGATGTCGATGGCCGGGTAGTGGCCCTCTTCGGCCAGCCGGCGCGACAGCACGAAGTGGCCGTCGAGCACACCCCGCGCCGAGTCGGCGATCGGGTCCTGCTGGTCGTCACCTTCGGACAATACGGTATA
Organism: Pseudomonas fakonensis; assembly: GCF_019139895.1. GTDB lineage: Bacteria > Pseudomonadota > Gammaproteobacteria > Pseudomonadales > Pseudomonadaceae > Aquipseudomonas > Aquipseudomonas fakonensis. Next base: position 4,374,153 of record NZ_CP077076.1, read on the forward strand.
GAACGCGGTGATCGAGCCACCGCCGGGCTCGCCGTTACCGGCACGCTCCACCAGTTTGGGCAGCTTGGCGAACACCGACGGCGGGTAGCCACGGGTGGCTGGCGGTTCGCCGATGGCCAGGGCGATTTCCCGCTGGGCCTGGGCGAAACGGGTCAAGGAGTCCATCAGCAGCAGGACGTTCTTGCCCTTGTCGCGGAAATACTCGGCAATGCGGGTGCAGTACATGGCCGCACGCAAGCGCATCAGCGGCGCATCGTCGGCGGGCGATGCCACCACCACCGAACGCTTGAGCCCTTCTTCACCGAGAATGTGCTCGATGAACTCCTTCACCTCGCGGCCCCGCTCGCCGATCAGCCCGACCACGATGATCTCGGCCTCGGTAAAGCGGGTCATCATGCCGAGCAACACCGACTTACCCACACCGGTACCGGCGAACAGGCCCAGGCGCTGGCCGCGACCAACGGTGAGCAGGCCGTTGATGCTGCGAATGCCCACGTCCAGCGGCTGGCTGATGGGGTCGCGGTTGAGCGGGTTGATGATCGGGCCGTCCATCGGCACCCAGTCTTCGGCCTTCATGCCGCCCTTGCCGTCCAGCGCGCGGCCGGCGCCGTCGAGCACCCGACCGAGCATGCTCATGCCCATGGGCAGGCGGCCATTGTCGTCCAGCGGCACCACCCGCGCCCCGGGCGCAAGGCCGACGATACTGCCCACCGGCATGAGGAACACCTTGGCGCCGGCAAAGCCCATCACCTCGGCCTCCACCTGCACCGGGTGGTAGCTGTCGTCGTTGATCACCAGGCAGCGGCTGCCCACCGCGGCGCGCAGGCCTTCGGCCTCGAGCGTCAGACCGACCATACGCAGCAGGCGGCCTTCGACCACCGGCTGGTCGGGCAGCTTCACCGCGCCTTGGTAGCTTTCCAGGCGCTTGCCGAAGCTGGTGCGGTCAAGGCGCATCGTCTTCACCGGCTGGCACGTCCAGCTCTACCGAAATGTCCGGGGCGGCCGGGTGCAGCGACTGGTCATGGGACTGGTCGTACAGTTGCGCGATGGCCTTTTCGATGCGGGTTTCCATGGTCGCGTCGATGCGGCTGTGGGCCGTTTCGATGCGGCAGCCACCAGGCATCAGCGCCTCGTCTTCGAGCAGCTTCCAGCTTTCTTCGTGCCGCTCGCGCAGGGCCTTGGCCAGCTCGAAGTCCTGCGGGTTGAGGTGAATGCGAATATTGTCGGCGCCCATCGGCAGCAGCTTCAGGGCTTCACGCAACACATGGGTGATCTGGCTGGAGTCGGTCTTGAGTTCGCGACCGATCACCTGACGGGTCATGTGTGCCACCAGTTGCACCAGGCCCTTCTCGATCTGGGTGTCCTGTTCGGCGATGGGCTCGAGCAGGTGCTGCATGAGTTGTTCGAGGCTGGCCAGCTTGGCGGCCAGGGCGACTTCCGCCTCCTGGCGCACCTTCAGCTGGGTGCTGTGGAAGCCTTCACGCTCACCGGTGGCGAAGCCTTCGTTGTAGGCCTCCTGGCGGATGGCCTCGAGTTCTTCGAGGGTCAGTGGCTGGACTTCCTCCAGCGGTACCTCCTCGACCTCCTCGACGATTTCCGGCTCAGGTTCCGGCTCGGGTTCGGGCTCCGGGTCGAAGCTGGGCAGCGCCCACACATCGACGCCCTCGAGGTCGCGGGCGCGGATCAGGTCGCTGGGGTGTTCGGTGGTGGACATGCTCAAAAGCCTCGTTAGCTACAAGGTTCAAGTTTCAAGTTGCAAGCAACAGCAGCCCCACTCGGCCTGCTGTTGCTTGTCACTTGTCGCTTGAAGCTCGCCGCTTAAATCATTTCCTCGGCGCCCTTGCCACCGAGCACGATCTCGCCGGCCTCGGCCATGCGACGGGCGATGGTGAGGATTTCCTTCTGCGCCGTTTCCACGTCGCTGACCCGTACCGGGCCCTTGGCCTCGAGGTCGTCGCGCAGCAGTTCCGAGGCACGTTTGGACATGTTCTTGAAGATCTTGTCCTTGACCCGCTCGTCGGCGCCCTTGAGCGACACCACCAACACGTCGGAGGACACTTCGCGCAGCAGCGCCTGGATACCACGGTCGTCGACGTCGGCCAGGTTGTTGAAGACGAACATCAGGTCTTCGATCTGCTCGGACAGGTCGCTGTCGATCTCGCGGATCGAGTCCATCAGCGCGCCCTCTACCGAACTGTCGAGGAAGTTCATGATGTCGGCGGCGCGCTTGATGCCGCCCAGGGTGGTGCGCGCGGCATTGGAGTTGCCCGAGAACTGCTTCTCGAGGATCTGGTTCAGCTCCTTGAGCGCGGCCGGCTGTACGGTGTTCAGCGACGATACGCGCAAGACGATGTCCAGGCGCACCTTGTGGTCGAAGTTGCTCAGCACTTCACCGGCCTGGTCGGGGTCGAGGTAGGCGACCACGATGGCCTGGATCTGCGGGTGCTCGTAGCGGATGACGTCGGCCACGGCGCGCGGCTCCATCCACTTGAGGCTGTCCAGGCCGCTGGTGTTGCCGCCCAGCAGGATGCGGTCGATCAGGCCGTTGGCTTTGTCTTCGCCCAGCGCCTGGTTGAGCATCTTGCGGATGTAGCCGTCGGAGCCGACACCCAGGCTGGTCTGGTCGCCGACGATCTCGACGAACTCGCTCATCACCTGCTCGACCTGTTCGCGATGGACGTTGCCCATCTGCGCCATGGCCACGCCGACCCGCTGCACTTCCTTCGGGCCCATGTGGCGCAGCACCTGCGCAGCATCGGTCTCGCCCAGCGAGAGCAGGAGGATGGCCGCTTTGTCGACGCGGCTCAGCTTGGCGGTAACGGCTCGGTTGTCACTCATCGTCGTTGATCCACTCTTTCACGACCTGGGCCACGCGGCCCGGGTCTTCGGCCACCAGGCCCTTGATTGCGTTGAGCTGCGCCTCGTAACCCTCGGTCGGGCTCGGCAACAGAATGCTTGTCGGGCCACCCAGGCTGACGCGGTCGTTGGCCAGTTCGCCATCCAGACCGATCATGCCGCCCAGCTCCATGTCGCTATCTGCGGCAGCTTGCTTGCCACCGCCGGTGATGTTGTTGAGCACCGGACGCAGTACGCCGAATACCAGCACCAGGATGAACAGCACGCCCAGCACCTGCTTGACGATGTCCCAGAACCACGGCTGCGAGTAGAACGGAATGTCTGCCAGCTCGTCGCCACGGTCGGCGGCGAACGGCACGTTGATCACGGTAACGCTGTCGCCACGGCTGGCATCGAAGCCCACCGCGTCCTGCACCAGGCGGGTGAAACGCGCCAAATCCTCGGCGCCCCAAGGGGTGCGGGTGGCTTCGCCGCTGGCAGCGTCGAGCTTGACCTGGTCGTCCACCACCACGGCTACCGACAGACGGGTCAGGCGACCCTGCTGCTGGCGGGTGTGGCTGATGGAGCGGTCCAGCTCGAAGTTCTTGGTGCTTTGCTGGCGCTTGTCGCTCGGGTACGGGGCGAGCATCGGCTGGCCGGTGGCCGGGTCCATGACCTGCTGGCCGTTGGAGTCGACCAGCGGCTGGCCTGGCTGAATCGGGCCTGCCGCGCCGGCGGCACCGCCAGTGGTCTGCGGCGCAGTGGCCGGGCCTGGCGGCTGGTTGCTCAGGGCGCCAGGCACGCCTTGCGGGCCCTGGCTGCTGGAGCGTTGCTCGTTGACCGACTGCTCGCTGCGCAGGGCCGGCTGGTCGGGGTTGAACTGCTCGGAAGTGGACTCCACCGCGCTGAAGTCGACGTCGGCCGACACTTCGGCCTTGTAGCGGTCGTTACCCAGCACCGGCTGCAGGATGTTGTGCACACGCTGGGTGAGCATGCCTTCCATGCGGCGGCTGTAGTCGAACTGCTTGCCGGCCATGGTCAGGGCGGTGTCCTGGATCTGCTCGGAGAGCAGGTTGCCCTTCTGGTCGACCACGGTCACCTGGGACTTGTCCAGCTCAGGCACGCTGGTGGCTACCAGGTTGACGATGGCCATTACCTGGCCGGCTTCCAGGGCACGGCCCGGGTACAGCTCGACCAGTACCGAGGCGCTTGGCTTGCGCTCGTCACGCACGAACACCGAGCTTTTCGGGATGGCCAGGTGTACGCGGGCGGCCTTGACGTTGTTCAGGCTCGACACGGTGCGCGCCAGTTCGCCTTCCAGGCCACGGCGGTAGCGGGTGGCTTCCATGAACTGGCTGGTGCCCAGGCCCTGCTCCTTGTCGAGCAGCTCGAAGCCGATATTGCCATCGCTCGGCGCCACGCCGGCCGCTGCGAGTTTAAGGCGCGCACGGGAGAGGTCGTCGGCCTTGACCAGCAGGGCGCCGGAGTTCGGCTCCACGCGATAGGGAATGTCGGAGCTGGCCAGGGTATCCATGACCTGCTTGGTGTCCATGCCGGCCAGGCTGCCATACAGCGGACGGTAGTCCGGCTGCTGCGACCACAGCACGACGGCAAAACCGATGGCCACGCTTGCGGCCAGACCGACCAGCAGGCCGACCTGACGCAGCATGGGCATCTGCGAAATGTTTTCCAGGAACGCCATGCCGAACAGCGGCGGCTTGGCTGCTGGCGGGCCGCTTTTGGCGGGGGCGTTATCGACGACTGCTTCGGCCATGACTCAACTCTCGCCTTAAACCGGCATCTGCATGATGTCCTGGTACGCTTGCACCAGCTTGTTACGCACCTGGGTCAGTGCCTGGAACGACACGGAGGCCTTTTGCGAGGCGATCATCACGTCGGTCAGGTCGACACCGCTCTTGCCGATCTCGAAGGCGTTGGACAGCTGGGTGGAAGCCTGCTGCACATCGTTCACCTTGCCGATGGCCTGGCCGAGCATGTCGGCGAAGCTGCTCTGCCCCGGCGCCAGCTCGGGGGCGGCAGCAACTTTGGGCAGCGACATGGCATCGGCCTGCATGGCACGCATGTCCAACATCAGACGATTGAATTCAACACCTTGGGTCATGGACTTCTCTCTCCGGCGGCCGCATTTTTTTGACAGTCATGCAGCGGATAGGCTGGAACTAGCAAGAGGAGTGCCAGCCCGCCCATCGGTCATTCAAAACGGTGTATCAGCCGAACAGGCTGGCTTCCACATCGAGCCCTGCGTCGCGCATCTGTGCGAGCTTGTAGCGCAGCGTGCGCGGGCTGATGCCCAGGCGCTCGGCCGCCTCCTTGCGACGCCCGCGCTCGGCGCGCAGGGTGTCGATGATCATCTGGTATTCATGACGGCGCATGTCATCGCCCAGACCACCCGCCTCGACCGTCAAATCATCGGATAATGGCACCGTAGTGGCCACCGCCGGGCTCGACAACGGAATGACGCCTGCCAGACAGAAATCCGCCGCCTCGATCACCCCGCCCTGCTGCAGGATCAGCGCACGCTGCAGTGCGTTGTCCAGTTCACGCACGTTGCCCGGCCAGGCATGGGCCTGCAGGCAGGCGCGCGCGTCAGCCGACAGGCGTACCGGGGCGTGCTTCATCTTGCCGACATGGCGGGCGAGCAGGCGCTCGGCCAGCGGCAGAATGTCGGCCGGGCGCTCGCGCAGGGCGCGCCAGGCCAGGGGGAACACCGACAGGCGGTAGTACAGGTCTTCGCGGAAACGCCCGGCGGCGACTTCACCAGCCAGGTCACGGTTGGTGGTGGCCAGCACGCGAATATTCAGGGCGATCGGCTTGCGCCCCCCTACCCGCTCCACTTCACGCTCCTGCAGCACCCGCAGCAGCTTGGCCTGCAAGGCCAGGGGCATTTCCGAAATTTCGTCGAGCAGCAAGGTGCCGCCATCGGCCTGCTCGAACTTGCCGGGCTGGGCGGCGATGGCGCCGGTGAACGAGCCCTTCTCGTGGCCGAACAGGGTGGCCTCGAGCATGTTGTCGGGGATTGCCGCGCAGTTGATCGCCACGAACGGCGCCGCTGCACGGGGCGACTGCTGATGAATGTAGCGCGCCAGCACTTCCTTGCCGGTGCCGGACTCGCCGGAAATGAGCACGGTCGAGTCGCTGCGCGCCACGCGCGCGGCCAGCTCAAGCAACTGCCGGCTGGCCGGCTCGCTGGCCACCGGGCCGTCCTGCTCGGCGTCTCCCAGCTGGCCTGCGGCGTGGCGCTCCACCAGGCTGATCAGCGCACGGGGCTCGAAAGGCTTGACCAGATAGTCCACCGCCCCCTGGCGCATGGCATCCACGGCGCGCTCGACCGCAGCATGGGCGGTCATCAGCAGCACCGGCAGCTCGGGGTGGTTGCGCCCCAGTTGCGCCAGCAGCTGGTGGCCGTCCATGCCGGGCATGTTGACGTCGCTGACCACTAGGCTGAACGGCTCCTCACCCACTGCCTGGATGGCCTCCTCGGCCGACCCCACGGCGCGGTGGGCGAAACCGCCGATCTCGAGGGTATCGACCAGGGCCTGGCGCAATACACGGTCGTCTTCGACCAGCAATACCTTGATATCCATCACTGCGCCTCCTGCGCACCGATCAACGGCAGCACCACCTGGGCACAGGTGCCGCGCCCGGGCTTGGAACGCAGGCTCAGGCTGCCCTGGTGGGCACGTACCACAGCCTGCACCACCGCCAGGCCCAGCCCGGTACCGGTGGCCTTGGTGGTGAGGAACGGCTCGCCCAGGCGCGCCAGCAATTCGGCGTCGATGCCAGTGCCGGCATCGCTGATGCACAGGTGCAGGCTGTGCTCGCGGCGGTACAGGTGCACTTTGAGGCGCGCGGGCTCGGTACTGGCCTGCAGGGCGTTGTCGATCAGGTTGAGCAAGGCGCCGACCAGGGTGTCGCGATTGCACAGCAGCTCACCCAGCTGGGTGTCGCACTGCCAGCGCACCGCATGGCCCTGTACATGGGCCTGGGCCGCATGCTGCAAGGCCTGAAACAGCGCCTTCGGGGTCAGCCGGTCGCCCAGCGGCAGCTCGCCGCGGGCGAACACCAGCATGTCGCGCACCTGGTGCTCCAGCTCCAGCAGGCGCTCTTTCAGGCTGCTGGCAAAACGTTGACGGGTTTCGAACGGCAGGTCGCGCTCGCCATCGGCCAGGTGGCCGGCGTAGAGCATCGCCGCCGACAGCGGCGTGCGGATTTGATGGGCGAGCGAGGCCACCATGCGGCCCAGGGAAGACAGCCGCTCGTGGCGCGCCAGCTGGTCCTGCAGGCGACGGGTCTCAGTCAGATCGGTCAGCAACACCAGCTGGCCAGGCTCGGCGTCCAGCGAACGGGTGGCGATGGACAGGCGGCGGCCGTCACGCAGCGACACTTCATGGCCGTCATCCTTGCGCGGGGCGAAACTGCGGGCGATCACCTGGCGCCACAGCTGGCCGATCAGCGGCTCGCCCAATAGCTCGCAGGCGGTCGGGTTGGCCTCGCAGACGTAGCCCTGGGCGTCGATCACGATCACCCCGCCCGGCAGCAGATCCAGCAGGTTCTGCAGGCGGTTGGCCAGGCGCTCTTTCTCGCCAAGCTCAGCCATACGCTGCGCGCTGACCACCTCCAGCTCGCCCTTGAGCTCGCTGACGCGCGCCTCGAGCATGCCGTAGGACTCGGTAAGCTGGGTGGAAACCTGGTTGAACAGGGCGAACGCCTGCTCGAGGCCCAGCCGACTTTCCTGCTCGACCGGGATGCTCGCCTGCAAAGCAGGAACTCGGGACTTGTGGGCGGCCTGGGGCATCGTGCTCTCTCGCATGGCTGACCGTCATAAAAACGGTGTGATGCCAGCGGTGTAGCAATAGCCGTGCCGGGGATGGGGGATTGGCGCCGAGCAAGGCCGACTTGCCCTTGTAGGAGCCGGCTTGCCGGCGATTGCGCCCTATCAGACAACGGTGTTGTGCCTGCAGACGCCATCGCCGGCAAGCCGGCTCCTACAGGGGCAGTGAAACCGTCAATCCTCCGCCTGTTCCTCGCCGCCCTGGCGGCTCATGCCGTACTTGCGCATCTTTTCCACCAGCGTGGTGCGGCGGATGCGCAGGCGTTCGGCGGCCCGGGCGACGATGCCGTTGGCATCGTCCAGCGCCTGCTGGATCAAGCCCTGCTCGAGGCTGCCGAGGTAGTCCTTCAGGTCCAGGCCTTCTGGCGGCAGCATGGCGGGGTTGGCGAAGCTTGGCGTATGGCCGTTGATCGCCACGCGCTCTTCGAGGTCGCTGCGCAGGCTGTCGACCAGTTGCTCGTCTTCGTCGTCGACGTAGCGGAATTTCTTCGGCAGCTCCGACACACCGATCACCCCGTAGGGGTGCATGATCGCCATGCGCTCCACCAGGTTGGCCAGCTCGCGTACGTTGCCCGGCCAGCCGTGGCGGCACAGCGACATGATCGAGGCGGAGTTGAAGCGGATCGAGCCGCGCTTCTCGTGCTCCATACGCGAAATCAGCTCGTTCATCAGCAGCGGGATGTCCTCGACGCGCTCGCGCAGCGGGGCCATCTCGATGGGGAAGACGTTCAGCCGGTAGTACAGGTCTTCGCGGAAAGTGCCGTCCTCGATCATGCTTTCGAGGTTTTTGTGGGTGGCCGCGATGATGCGCACGTCGATGCTCTGGGTCTTGTTGCTACCCACGCGTTCGAATGTGCGTTCCTGCAGCACCCGCAGCAGCTTGACCTGCATCGGCAGCGGCATGTCGCCGATTTCGTCGAGGAACAGCGTGCCGCCGTTGGCCAACTCGAAACGCCCGGCACGGCTGGTGATGGCCCCGGTGAAGGCGCCCTTCTCGTGACCGAACAGTTCGCTTTCGAGCAATTCTGCCGGGATGGCACCGCAGTTGACCGGCACGAACGGCGCTTCGCGGCGTTTGGAGTGATAGTGCAGGTTGCGCGCCACCACCTCTTTACCGGTGCCGGACTCACCCAGAATCAGCACACTGGCGTCGGTATCGGCCACCTGCTGCATCATCTGCCGCACATGCTGGATGGCACGGCTGGTGCCAACCAGGCTGCGGAACAGGTTGGGCTCGCGCTGGCGACCGCGCTCGCGGGCCTGGTCGTACATCTCACGATAGACCTGAGCCCGGTGCAGCGAATCGAGCAATTGGCTGTAGCTCGGCGGCATCTCGAGGTTGGACAGCACACGGCGGCGCAGGTCCTCAGGGAACTCCGCCGAAGAAATTTCACCCAGAAGCAGCACTGGAAGGAACTCATCCCACCCTGCCACTGTCTTAAGCAACCCGAGCACACCGGCTGGAGCATTTACCGCCCCGATCAGCACGCACAGCACTTCGCGGCTCGACGACAAGGCCTCGACCGTCTGCTGCCAGTTGTCACTGGAGCACGGCAGGTTTTCTTCGCCGAGGAAATTCAGGACCACCGCCAGATCGCGGCGGCGGGCGCTGTCGTCATCGATCAGGAGAATCTTGGTTTCACGCCACATGCAATAGCAACTTCCCTAGTCATATCGGCGCCCGTGGGGCGTGCTCGACATCATTCCGACTGAATGGTCAGTGTTCGGACGTCTGAAATTCGAAAACAGCCACTAGTTAAGTCAAAAAACAGCGTGCAGTCAATTTAATGGCGCGCTATTTCTCGTGTTATTCGTGGTCAGGTGAACAGATGGTATACCTTCGCCGCGTTTTTTGCCTGACGTAACTGCGCCATCTCGTCGACTATCGATTGACGCTCACCGCTTGCCACGTCGATCAGCTGACGGTAAACCTCCAGCAGCTCTTCCAGGCTGGCGCGCACTTCGACTTCGTTGACCAGCGCCTCGGCCAGCACATCCTCGACGCAAATACGGCACTCAAGGTCGAGAGCGCCGACCGCATCCCAGTCACGGCTGGCCAACGCTGCCAGCAACGCATCCCGGGTTCGCTCGATACGCTCGATCACCTCGCTCATACAACCTCCCGGCTCAAGGTGCCGTCGACTGCCCGCCGACCGCATCCCAGCCTTCCTTGACGGTGGCCAGCAAGCCGCGGACCTCCTCCAGAATAGCCGGGTCGTTGTGCATGTTGGCCTCGCTCAGACGGCGGGTCATGTACAGGTAGAGGTTGTCGAGGCGATTGAGTTCATCGGTCATGTTGTCGCGGTCAAGGCCGTCCCGCAGGCCGCCAATGATGCCGATGGCCTTGCCGATGGCAATACCCTTGCCGGCAAGGTCCTTGCGTTGCATGGAGCCACTGGCCTGGGCGATACGGTCCAGGCCGCCTTCCATCAGCATTTGCACCAGACGATGCGGGCTCGCCTCGGAGGTCTGCGCCTGGGCGCCGATCTTCTGGTACTGCCGAAGGGCTAACATTGGGTTCATGGGTACCTCGTCACCACGGGGGTTGCTGTATGACCGGGCTATCGGCGCGGCGTCAAAAAACTTTAGCGAGAATACAAAAAGCCCGACGGAGCGTCACGCTTCGTCGGGCTTTTGGCGTTGGTTTTTCAGCCTCGGTCCATGCCGGGCCTGCCGGTCAGGAGTTCTTCTGCTGAGCCGCCATCGCCTCGAAGATGGACGTCACGGTGTCGCGCTGGGAGTTCAGCTGGCCGACCAGGGTGTCCATGTTGTTGTACTTCTTGGTCAACGACGCCTCGAGGTCCTTGATACGCGCATCCAGGGCGGTCTGCTCCAGCTCCAGCGATTTTTTCGCCGACTCCAGCGACTTGTTGCGGGTGTCCAGCACGCCGCCGCTGGTCGAGAACGGCTCCATGGCCTTGGTCATGCGGTCGAGCACGCCGCCATCACCGTTGAACAGGTTCTGCACCTCGCCACCGAGCTTCTGATCGTTGATGGCCTTGGTGAACTTGGTGCTGTCGAACTCCAGCATGCCGCTGGCCTGGGAGGTGTTGATACCCAGCTGCGACAGTACGGTCAGCTGCCCGGAACCTGACGTCGCCGGAACCACCAGCTCGTTGCGCAGCGCAGTCAGGATGCTGCGCACGGCCGAGTCACCCGCCAGCGCCGGGGTATTCCAGGTGCCGTCGGCACCCTGCACCGACTTGCTCACGGTGTTGATGTTCAGCACCAGCGAGTTGTAGGCGTCGACGAAAGACTGCAGGGAGGTCTTCAGGCCGTCGGTGTTGGCGGTCACGCCAATCGATACCGACGAGTTGGTGTCGGTCTTGGCCAGCAGCTCGAAGGTCATGCCGCTGATCGCGTTCTCGACCTTGTTCGACTTGCTGGTGAGGGCCATGCCATCGATGTTGAATTCGGCATCCTTGGCCAGCTCGCCAACGCGCCCAGACCCACCGGCAGCGGTCATTTCAGCAGCCGGGTCGATGGTCATCACGCCAGTGACGGAGATGTCCGAGTCCTTGCCCATGGTGTCGGAGCTCAACACCAGGCGCGAGCCCTGCCCGTCGTTGACGATGTTGGCCGTGTAACCCTTGGACGTCGCCTGGGCGTTGATGGCGTCACGGGTTTGCTGCAGCGTGGCGCCGGCCGGGATGGTGACATCGAAACTGGTGCCGTTCTGGGTCAGGGTCAGGGTGCCGCCACTGGCAGACACCACCGAGCTGCTGTCGGTGTAACGGTCACTGGCCACCCGCGAGGCGGTAGCCAGTTGCGAGACCTGTACCGAATAGCTGCCATTGACCGCGGAACTGCCGGCAGTGGCCTTGACGGTCTTGTCGTTGGAGCTGGTAGCCACCGACCCCAGGAACGCCGGGTCAGTAGCGCTGTTGAGCTTCTCCAGCGTACTTTTGAACGCCGTCAGCGCGCTCTTGAGGCCACCAACCGCCGAAATCGACGCGGTGTTGGCCGAGGTACGGCGGTCGAGCTGGCTTTGCTTGGGGGTTTTCTCAGCATTAACCAGGGCCTCCACAATGGCCGTAGTATTGAGGCCGGAACCCAGGCCCAAACTCGGTAGAATTGGACTTGCCATTACAAACTCCTTATCTGGTTAACGCCAACAAGCTCAACCCCCCCCTGCAACTAAAGGGGCGAATCGGCCGGCCAGCCGTCAGGCCTTGATGTCGAAAAGCACGCTGTTGGCATCCTGCAGGCTGCGGGCCAGTTCCAGCGCGGTTTCCGAGGGGATCTGGCGAATCACTTCACCGCTGTCGCGGGCGACCACCTTGACGACCCATGTACCGGTGGAGTCATCCACCGAGAATTCCAGGTTGCGCTGCAACGACTGGACGAAATCCTGTATTTCCTTCACCGCCGAGTGTAGCTCGGCCTCACTGCCGGGAGCGGCAGCGTCTTGTACCTGCGATGCGTCACGGACCTGGCCGAAGGCCTTGAGCGCAGCATCATCCTTATGCATGTTGCCGGCTACCGACGACACCGGATACGACGGGCTCGACTTTACGCTTATGTCCATCGTGCATCACCTCTGAAAGTAAAAAGCGAGAGAGTGCGCAGGCACCCTCTCGCTGATTTCATCGCGCTATTACTGAAGCAGTTTCAGTACGGCGGATGGCAGTTGGTTGGCCTGGGCCAGAACTGCGGTCGAAGCTTGCTGCAGGGTTTGCTGCTTGGTCAGCTGAGCGGTTTCTGCGGCGAAGTCGGTGTCTTGAACGCGACCCATGGCGGCAGCCGAGTTCTCGTTCATGCTTTGCAGGTTGTTGATGGTCGACTGGAAGCGGTTCTGGATGGCACCCAGGTCCGACTTGGTGTCGTTCACGGTTTGCAGAGCGGTGTCGATTGCGTCGATTGCAGCGTCAGCCGAGGTGTGAACAGCGGCGTCGGTGGTGCCCGAGATCGACAGGGTACCGGTGCCAACACCCAGAGTCGAAGCTGCGAACGAGGTGCTCAGGGAAACGGTCAGGGTCTGGCTGGTGCCAGTCATCGCGCCAACCTGGAACTCCATGTCGCCAGCCGAACCGTCCAGCAGTTGCTTGCTGGTACCGAAGGTGGTGGACGAAGCGATACGGGTGATTTCGTCGGACTTGGCAGCGAACTCTTTGTTCAGAGCGGCGCGTTCAGTGGTACCGTTCGAGTCGTTTCGAGCTTGCAGAGCCAGCTCACGCATACGCTGCAGGATGTTGGTGATTTCCGACAGAGCGCCTTCAGCGGTCTGGGTGATCGAGTTACCGTCGTTGGCGTTCTTGATGGCAACGGTGGTACCGGTAACCATGGTCTGCAGCTTGGTAGCGATCTGCTGGCCGGCAGCGTCGTCTTTGGCGCTGTTGATGCGCAGGCCCGAGGACAGGCGGGTCATCGAGGTGCCCAGAGCGTCAGAAGCTTTGTTCAGGTTCTTCTGCACGCCCAGCGAAGTGGTGTTGGTGTTTACGGTTAAAGCCATGACGAATTCCTCGTTGGATGGATACTGCGGCTTCCGGCCCTGGCATCCGCCGGGTGTGGCCTAGAGAACCTTCGTAATGGTTATCGTCGGTTTTGCAAGTTGCTTTAGGGGTTTCGCAAAAAAAAATGCCATCACCGCGCCACCCCTTGTATTCCGCGCCTTCCAGCCCACCCCGCGCGCCCCGCTTAAAAAATCAAGTGTGACGCACGTCACACTTTAGTGCGAAGCACCCTGCCCGATCAGGTGCACCAGCTCGTATTCCAGATAATCAGCCAGGGCCAACCAGTCCTGGCGCTGCTGTGCATCGAGCATGGCCTGCAGCAGCACTGTGCCGGCCTGCGGCTCGAGCTGTGGCAGCACCGCCTCGAACAGCTCGACCATGCGCACACCGCCCTCTACATCGCGCCCCAGGCGCATCAGTGCGGCGCACTCGCGGGCCGCCTCCACCTGACTGCTTGCACTCATTAACAGAACTCCGCATCGAACTCGGTACCGGCAATCAATGCGCCGTCTCGGCTGGTATTGAAGAAGCGCACCTCGGGGTGGCGGGCAATGAAGCGCTCAAGCTCGATCAGGTAACCACGGAAGTTGAGCTGGGTGCGCACCCGCTGGCCATGCCCGTCGAGCACCCAGTGGCTGGCATGGGTGATCGACGGGCCAAGGGCGCCATCCTCCCAGCCAGTATGGGTGCGCCCGCCCGGGAAGGCGAAATCGGCGCCGAACAATGTGATGCGCTTCACCCCAAGCTGCACCGCCAGATCCACCGCGGGGTGCAGCACGCTGCCGCCGACGAACAGTTCGGCGCGAGGGATTTGCTGACGCACCTGCGCATACAGCGCGCTGGCGGAATAGGCGCTGTAACGCGGGCCTTGCCATTGGCCGAGCAGCTCGACATCGAGCATGGGCATGTAGACCAGCGCAGTGCCCTGCGAGCCCTGCGGCGGCAGGTGACTGATACGGATGGCGTGATCGACGCTGACGACGATGTCGGGCTGGATGCCAGCCCTTTGCAAGGGCAGATAAGCGGTGTCGACACAGATCAGCAGCGGCCGCTCGGCGCGCCCGCGAATGGCCGCCAGCGCCGGCAGATGCCGGGCAAGGCTCGGGCCAGTGGCGATTACGTAGCAGTCCCGACCCTGCGCAGAGCCGAACAAACTGGCGACATCCGGATCCTGCTGCAGCAGCGGCAGGCTTGCCTCAAGCAGCCCCTGCAACCGCGCATCCGCCACATCGAAGCGGCGATTGTTGTAGGCCAGGTGGCTCTCGCTGATCAGCCGGTCGCGGATTTTTGCGCTGAAGTCGTCGGCCAGCACCAGCTCGGAGGGCAAGGCGAAAAACGGCAGCTGGATTTCGCTGCTGTCGCCGGCAAACGCCAGCTCGACGCGGGGGTCGAGCAGCCAGTCGGAATGATCCAGAAGCTGCACCACCAGCGCGAACAACGCGCCGTTGAGCAGAAATACCCGTAGACGCTGAAGGGCTGGGCGCTCCAGCAACACCCTGGGCAAGTCGCCAAGGCCCACGCCGTAGAGGTTAACCACCTCATTGTCTTCGGCAAGGCTGGCGGCCTGCAGGCGCGCCTCGGCAACCCGATCATGACGGCTGGTGAGCTGAATACCAGAGATGCTCAGGGTTGAACCCAACCCCTCCACCAGCTCAGCTTCGAGCGGCTCGCCCGCTTGCTGCTGCAGGCGCTCGAACAGCGCCGGCCAGCGTGCCTGCAGCACCTCAGCGTTCGCCTGGAAAAATTCGCTCATGCTCGAGCTTCCCTTACCTGCAAAACGCTGAAGCCTACCTGACTACGCCGGTTTATTCAGCCCGGTGAAGAATGGCCGAGCCCCACGACAGGCCAACGCCGAAGCCACTGATGGCCACGCGCTTCCAGGTGCTGTCGTGCAGGCGCTTTTCCAGCAGCAGCGGAATGCTCGACGACACGGTGTTGCCGGTCTCCAGCATGTCCTTGACGAACTTGTGTGCCTCGGACTTCTCCGGCTCTTCCTCGAAGCGCCGCGCCACGGCATCGACGATCGCCGCGCTGCCCTGGTGAATGCAGAAGGCGTCGATGTCGCTGTTGTGCAGGCCCGACTCGTCGAGCAGCTCGTGCAGGTGCGCCGGCACCTTGACCAGGGCGAAATTGAACACCTGGCGGCCGTTCATGTAGAACTCGCCGTCGGTGACTTTCAGGTAGGGTGCGCCCGCGCCATCGGTACCGAACTTCGATTTGCCCAGCTGCCAGGCGGCGTCTTCGCCCATCCAGGTAGCGGTGGCGGCATCACCGAACAGCATGGTGGTGTTGCGGTCTTCGGGGTTGACGATCTTGGAGTACGGGTCGGCGGTGACCAGCAGGCCGTTCTTCAGCCCTGCGGCTTCCATGAAGCCCTTGAGCGCATAGATGCCGTAAACGTAGCCAGAGCAACCCAGGGAGATGTCGAAGGCCGCCACATGGGTCGGCAGGCCGAGCTTGTGCTGGACGATGGCGGCGGTGTGCGGCAGCCCCTCTTCGTCACCGTTCTGGGTGACGACGATCAGCGCATCGATGGCTTCGCGCTTGAGTTCGGGGTTGGCGGCGAACAGGTTGTTGACGGCCTCGACGCACAGGTCGGAGGTTTCCTGTTCTTCAGCTTTGCGCGGCAGGAAGGCCGAGCCGATCTTGCCGAGGATGAAGGTTTCATCCTTGTCGAATTTTGCGCCTTGCGCGTAGTTGTCCAGGCCGGCAGCGGGCACGTAGCTCGCGATGCTTTTAATGCCGATCATCATGGCTTCCCAATAAAAAACAGCTCAATACCACCGCCCGGATGACTGGGGCAGCGCCTGAAAAAAACGGAATCCGCCGCCCCACGGGTGGCGCAGGCGAGCGGCAAATGCACGCCGGCCCCATTAACGATTAAAGAGGGAGATGCCCGCTCTGACCGATAGGTCACGAAATATTGCAGACAATCGCATATTTTGCCCGGGCGCGTCACCCCGGCGAGGCGGAAAGTGGGGTGAAGGCGGCACAGGTACAGCGCCTGATTCAGGCTCTGGGCGATCCTGTGGGAAGCGGCCTTGTGTCGCGATTGGGCTGCGAAGCGGCCCCAGGATCTTTGCCACCCTGCACAATCGCCGGGGCTGCTGCGCAGCCCAATCTCGACCGGACGGCGCCCCGGCAAGGCCGCTTCCCACAAAAATCGAGTCGGCGTTTAGAAGTTGAGCAAGACCGTTGCTCCTGCAGGCATAGCGCTGGCGCAATCCTGCAGGAGCGGGCTTACCCCGGCGATCAGGCGATCAGTTGCAGCCAGTCAAACGCCGCCGAAGCCGGCTTGAGGTCGCGCCCCTGGACCGCGCCCAGCCACTGTGCCGACCACTTGTCGCGCAAAGCTGCCAGCGCCGCCGGATCCTCGGCCTGCACGCTGAAGCTGCGTACTTGCGCCTGCGGCGTCCACACCGTCAACAAGCCCTCGGCAGCGGCCTTCAAGCACAGGTCGACATCGCCATAGGCGCTGGCGAATGCCTGCTCATCCAGGCCCTGCAACGCCCGGTACAGCTCGCTACCGATCATCAGGCAAGCCCCGGACACTGCCGTGCAGTTCTGCTCCACCGCCAGGCGTTGCAGGTAGCCGGTCGCCTCCGCGCCTTCGCCGGCAAAGGCCGGCAACACCTGGCCATCGGCCGTCAGCAGCAGGCCGGCCTGGCCGAGCTTGCCTTTTGCGTCGAGCAGCTTGGCACCAACCACCCCCACCTCGGGGCGCTGCGCCTGGTTGAGCAGGCTCTCGACCCAGTTGGCATTGACCACTTCGGCATCGGCTGCCAGCAGCACCAGGTATTCCCCCTGAGCCTGGGCCGCAGCAGCATTGCGCAGCGCCGCCGGGCTCAGCCGCTCGGCGCTTTGCAGCACGCGCACCTTGCCAGCCGCCTGCTGCTGTTGCGCCAGCCACTCGAGCAGCTGTGGCGACTGGCTGGCGTTGTCGGCGATCAACACTTCGTAGCGGGCATAGCGGGTGCGCTGCAGGATGCTGCTGACACAACGTTGCAGCGGCTCCAGGTTGTCTTCGCTGAGCAGCAGGATGCTCACCAGCGGCCGCTCGACATGGCGGTAGTCGATGCGCAAGGTGCCCGCCTGTGGCGCGCTGACCTGGGCTTTGTAGCCACGGCTCACCAGGTGCCGGCTCAGGGCCTGGCGGGCATGCTCGTCGTCCCCGGCCTGCGGTACGGCGGTAATCAGCAGCGGCTCATCGAGGTGGGCCAAGCCGTTGAGGCCGCCCCGCTCGATCAGGCGCAGCAGCAGGTCGTATTCCAGGGCGTCAACGAACTGCTGGTCGAAACCGCCCGCCTCCACCAGCGCCTCACGGCGCAGCAGCCAGTGGCGCGCCATCAGCGCCGGGTTGCTTTGCAGCAGGTCCAGGTTGACCCCTGGGCGCAGCAGTTCGTGCCAGGCACCGTTGGCCTGGCGCTGGATCTCGTCCACCGCGACCGCACGGCACTCTGGCGCGTTCATCAGCTCAAGGCCGGCGCGCAGCAGGCCGGTGGCGGTGAACTGGTCACCGGCCTCGGCCAGCAGCAGCCATTCGCAGGAGGTCTGGCGGGCGATCTGGTTGATCCGCTCGACATAGTCCTCGCGGCTGACCTTGATGAAGTGCAGGGTGTTGTGCAGCGAGGTGGCCATCGGCGGCTCGCCAGTGGTGAACACCATGATGCGGAACGCCTTGCTCAGGCCACCGACCAGGCTGTCGAAGGTGTCCTGCAGTGCGGTCTGGTTGTTGTCCAGGTCCAGCAGCAGGATGCCGAACTGCGGCCCGCCCTGGTGCAGCGCCAGGTGCTCGGCGATGGCGCCTTGCGCAGCGGCATCGGGCTTGCGCGCCTGCAGCCAGTCGAGCAGACGCCCGGAACGCATGTTGCCAAGCAGTTGCCGGCCGCTCTGGTGCGGCACACTGTTCAGGCGCTCCAGCCAGGCGAACAGCGCCTGGCTGTCCTCGGTATCCCCCCGCTCGCGCAGCTGCTCGGCCAGGCCGCGCACCACCTCGCGGTTGAACGCATTGCGCTTGAGTGCATCCCACAGGCGCGACCACACCGTGCCCGGCGTGTCGTTGGCCTGGGGCTGCAGCAGCTGCTCCTGGCGCAGCAGCAGCGGCTCCAGCTCCTGCAACTGCAGGCGGCCGGCCGGCATGGCGTGGATCAGGAATTCGAACGCGGTCAGTTGGTCGAAGAAGGCCTGGTTGTAGAACGGCATCTCGACGTACTGCACAGGCTGGAAGGTACGCACCGGCGGCTTCAATGGGTCGGCCCAACTCGACACCCAGAGCAGCTCCAGGGTCAGTGCCCGGCCCTTGAGCAAGCCGTCGGCCATGGTCGCGAAGCTGTCCAGCGCCAGTTGGCGCCGGCCCGCATGGTCCAGGCCCTCGATAGCGGTCGGCAGGCCGGCAAAGAAGTCGGCGTAGCGTTCACGCTCGGCAACCGCCTTGGCATCGGTAAACGCCAGCACGTGATACACCTCGGTGTTGTGCTCCGAAACGCCGTAGTTGGTTTCCCGTACCGCATAGGGGATCGGCAGCAGGCGCGCCTTGGCATTGGTCAGCAGGAAGTAGGCATGGCCGATTTCCTGCCACTCGAAGCTGGTACCGGCTGGCAGCAGCTCGAACCACTGCTGCAGCAGCGCGGTGCGGGTGATGGCGTAGAACGGCGGGATGAACTCGCCCATGAAGTCCAGCAGGCGCTGCTCGGCGCGCGGTTCGGCGTAGTCTTCGCGAACCTTTTTATTGCGCCGGTGGTAGAGCACCTGGGTGGCCTGGGCCAGGTAGTTCAGGCAGTAGCCGTGGCACAGGCCGTAGTCAGGGTTGGCATCCAGGAAGTCCAGCGACTGGTTCATGCCGTCGAACAGCAGGAAGTCGTCATCGGCGGCGAACGCCATGTACGGCGTGCGCACCAGGTTTACGCCATAGGTCAGCTTGGCCTGCAGGCCCATGTAGGAAAACTGCGGCAAGTGCAGGTATTCCACGCCCGGGTACTGGGCAGCCATTGCCGCTGCCGATTCGGTCGAGGAGTCCAGTACCAGGATCGAGCACGGGTAGTCCTGGTAGTACTGCAGCGTGCGTTGCAGGAACGCCTGACGGTTGTGCGTCATCACTACCAGCGTCAAGCGCTCGCGTAGCGGGGTTGCCTGGTCTGCCGCAAAATTGCCTTGCATAGTCTTCACCACCATTGGCGTTGCCGCCGAAGAAATCGAACTGTGTAAGTGTCTCAGCGAACCCGGCGCAGGTAGCCGTCCGGCGCCACGGTGATCATCAGCTTGTTCTGCATCTGGTAGTCGATCTCGAAGCTGTCGTTACCCTTGAGGTACTCCCAGACCGCAGTCTTGGGGTTGTCACCCACATCCCACGGGCGGTCGGGGAAGGAGCCGGCCGGCATGTCTTCGACCACGGTGTCCATCACCACGCAGTAGCTGCCCACGGCCACCAGCGGCGCGTACAGCTCCAGCTCCTTGAGCACGTGCGCGTGGGTGTGGTTGGAGTCGAGCACCACGATGACCTTCTTGCCCGCGGCGATCGCCCGCACCTGCGCGGCAATGCCCTCGTCGATGCTCGAGCCCTGGATCATGCGCACGCGCTTGCTCATCGGGTGCGCCTCGATGGCTTCGCGGTTGTGCGCGCGGATGTCGATGTCGATGCCCAGCACCTCGCCATGGCCCTGCAGCTCCAGCAGGGAGGCGTAGTAGAGGATCGAGCCGCCGTGGGCGATGCCGCACTCGATGATCAGGTCCGGCTTGACCTGCCAGACGATCTCCTGCATGGCCATCATGTCCTGGGGCAGCTGGATGATTGGCCGGCCCATCCACGAGAAGTGGTAGGTGTACTTGTGCTCGGCGGACTTGTCGTAGAAGTCGCGGGACAGCTGCTGCAACGCCTTGTCTTCACCCTGGGCGGCAATTTGCGCGGTGCATTCGGCTTCGAAGGCCTTGATCGGCGAGTCGGTCATTTATCGGGTCTCGGTAGACAGATGTGCTGAACGGGCGCTGTCGACGGCATGGCAGTGGCCAGCGGTCATACGGCGGTTTGATTCGGGGTAACTGGAATACTTCACTGGCAGGCCCCCAGCAGTGTCCGCAACTGGCGGGCATCGCCCCAGAACGCCATGGGTTCGTGGGCCGGGTAAGGGTAATGGCCCAGGTTCAGCGCAATCTTCGCGCCGCGGCTGGCGATATGCGCCTCCACCAGGTTGCGTACAGATATCGGCCGACCGCTGCAGCAATTGACTACGCCTGTGAAATCGCGCAGTTCGAGCAGCCCGGCCAGGTTGGCGACAACCACCTGCACAGGCAGGAAATCGCGCAGCTGCTCACCGCCAGACATGTCGAAGCACGCCTGCCCTGCGTCGATGGCGCGGTCCAGCGCCGCCAGCAGGCTGTTGGGGTTCTGCCCCTCGCCATACAGGTAGAACAGCCGCACCCATTGCAAGTTGAACGGTAATTGCCGGGCCAGGCTCTGCAGTAACTGCCGCAGGCTGTGCTTGGCCAGCCCGTAGGGGTTGGCCGGCTGGCACAGCAGCGCCTCGCTCAAGGCGCCGTCCTGCAGCCCGTATTCAAAGCAGGTGCCGGTGACCTGCACCTGGCTCACCCCGGCTTCGACCGCACGGCGGATAAAACCGTAGTCGGCCATCAGGTTGTGCTCGAGGTGGAACAGGCCCTGGTAGTTCGGCAAACCGGGCCAGGCCAGGTGCACCAGTGCATCGATGCCCTCGCACAACGTACCCACCGCCAACTGCGGGTCGTGGATATCGGCGCTGACGAACTCGACCTGCTCGAACCACGGCAGCGCCCGGGCTGGCTCCTGCCGGCGCGCCACGGCACGCACCTGATGCCCGCGGGCGAGCAGCTCGGCGACCAGGTGCCGGCCGACAAAACCGGTGGCACCGGTGACCAGCACTTTCATAGGACAGTCAGCTCCGGCACGGCGATGACGAAACGCCCGCCCCATTCACGGATGTGCGCCTGCTGCTCGCTGACTTCCTTGAGCAGGTTCCACGGCAACACCAGCACGTAGTCAGGCTGCTCGATGGCCAGGCGCTCCGGCGCCACCACCGGGATGCGGCTGCCCGGCAGGAACTTGCCCTGCTTGTGCGGGTTGGCGTCGGCGACCCAAGCCAGCAGGTCGGGCTTGACCCCGGCATAGTTGAACAAGGTGTTGCCCTTGGCGGCAGCGCCATAGCCGACCACGCGCTTGCCCTCGGCCTTGGCCTGCAGCAAGAAGCGCAGCAGCTGCTGCTTGATGCGCTCGGCTGCTGGCGCCAAGGTGTTGTAGAAGGCCGCCGTGGTCACCCCGACCCGCGCCTCGATCCCCAGCAAATCATCGACACTGGCCTGGCGCGGCTGCGGGCCGCCGGCGCGCTGGGCGAACACCCGCAGCGAGCCGCCGTGGGTGGGCAACTCGCTGACGTCGAAGATCTCCAGGCCGTTGCGTGCGCACAGGGTGTTCACCGCCGTCAGCGACAGGTAGGAGTAGTGCTCGTGGTACAGGGTGTCGAACTGGTGCTCGGCCATCAGGCACAAAAGGTGCGGGAACTCGAAGGTGGCCACGCCATCGGCCTTGAGCAAGGTGGCGAAACCGCGCAAGAAATCGTTGATGTCCGGCACGTGGGCCAGCACGTTGTTGGCCGCCATCAGGTCGGCCGACCAGCCCTCGGCCACCAGCGCCTCGGCGGTTTGTTCGCCGAAGAACACCTCGCGAATTTCCAGGCCCTTGGCACGCGCCGCCTGGGCGGTGCTGCGGGTGGGTTCTACCCCCAGGCACGCGATGCCGCGCTCGGCCACGTACTGCAGCAGGTAGCCGTCGTTGGCCGCGATTTCCACCACGCGGCTTTGCGCGCCCAGGCCAAAGCGCTCGACCATCTGCGCCACGTAGTCGCGGGCATGGGCCAGCCAGGAGCTGGAGTAGGAGCTGAAATACGCGTAGTCGGCATCGAACAGCGCATCGGCCTGGGTGTAGTCCTCGGTCTGCACCAGCCAGCAGTGCTCGCACACCGCCACTTTCAGCGGCACCCAGGCCTCGGCGGCGGCCAGCTGGTCGGCACGCAGGTAGGCGTTGGACGGCGGCGCGGTGCCGAGGTCGATCAGGGGCAGGCTCAGGCAGGTACCACAGCCACGGCAGTTCATGGACACACTCCGGCAAACGATGGCGTCAGCCAGGGGTGTTCGGCATCCCGGGCAGACAGATTCTTGACAGCCAGCGGCCAGTCGATGGCCAGCTTCGGGTCATGTACCGACAGCCCGCCTTCACGGCCCGGGGCATAGTCGGCGCTGTGCAGGTACAGCAGTTCGGCCTCCTCGCTCAACACCTGGAAGCCATGGGCGAAACCGGCCGGGATCAACAAGCTGCGGCCGTCGCCGGCGCGCAGGTGCTCGGCGTGCCAGTGCAAAAAGGTCGGCGAGCCTTGGCGCAGGTCCACGGCAACATCCCACACCTCGCCGCGCAGGCAGGTGATGAGCTTGGCTTCCGGGCTGTCGCCGAGCTGGTAGTGCAGGCCGCGCACACTGCCCTGGCCGACGGTGTGCGAATGGTTGATCTGGCGCACATGGAACGGCGTGCCCAGCTCGCCCAGGCTGCCCTCGCAGAACAACCGCGAAAAGCGGCCACGGGCGTCGCCATGGCTTTTGTGTACCACGCTGAACAGGCCGTCCAGGGGCAAGGCTTGCAACTGCAGATCGGTCACGACAGCTCCGCGTACAGGTTCAACTGGTCGAGGGTGAAGGCGCGCATGTTGTCGCCGCGCTGCCAGGCCAGGTGCCAGTCCAGGGTGTGGCGCAGGCACTCGTGCAGCGACCAGCGCGTGCGCCAGCCCAGCACCTGGCGGGCGCGGGAGCTGTCCAGGCGCAGCAGGCCGGCTTCATGCAGCTCGCTCTGCTCCACCTGCACGCCCGGTGCATCCGGCCACTGCCGGGCCAGATAACTGACCACTGAACCTACGCTGCACATGTCCTGCTCGCCCGGGCCGAAGTTCCAGGCACCGGCGTAGGCCGGGCCTTCTTCGTACAAGCGCTCGGCCAGCAGCAGGTAGCCGGCCAGCGGCTCCAGGGCGTGTTGCCAGGGGCGCACGGCTTGCGGGTAGCGCAGGGTGACCGGCTCGCCGGCCGACCACGCCTTGAGCACGTCGGGGATCAGGCGGTCGGCGGCAAAGTCGCCGCCGCCCAGCACGTTGCCGGCGCGCGCGGTGGCCATGGCCATGCCGTGTTCGGCGTGCTTGGCAGCCGGGAAGAACGACGCCGCATAGGATTGCGCCAGCAGCTCGCAGCAGGCCTTGCTGCTGCTGTACGGGTCGTGCCCGCCGAGGGCTTCGTTCTCGCGGTATGGCCAGGGCCATTCCTGGTTGGCGTACACCTTGTCGGTGGTCACCAGCACGCAGGCGCGCACACCGCCGACCTGGCGCACCGCCTCCAGCAGGTTGAGGGTACCCATGACGTTGCTCGAATAGGTGCCCAGTGGGTCGCGGTAAGCCTCGCGCACCAGCGGCTGCGCCGCCAGGTGCAGGACGATCTCGGGCTCGGCTTCGGCGATCACCTCGAGCAGCGCGCCCAGGTCTCGCAGGTCGCCGCGCACATCCTGGATGCCGGTGCCGGCCTCGGCCAGCTCGAACAGGCTGGGTTCGCTGCCAGGGTCCAGGGCAAAGCCTGTCACCTGCGCGCCCAGTTCGCGCAGCCACAGCGCCAGCCAGCTGCCCTTGAAGCCGGTGTGGCCGGTCAGCAGGACCCGCTTGCCCTGCCAGAACGACGGGCTCAGGCCCACTGCTTCCATGGGGCCTCCCCGCTTTGCCAGAGTTGCTCGAGGTGGTTCTTGTCGCGCAGGGTGTCCATCGGGTGCCAGAAGCCGTCGTGCTGGAAGGCGTTCAGCTGCGCTTCGGCGGCCAGCCGGGCCAAAGGTTCGGACTCCCACGAGGTCTGGTCGTCGGCGATGTAGCCGAGCACCTTGGGCGACAGCACGAAGAAGCCGCCGTTGATCCAGCCGCCGTCACCGCGGGGTTTCTCGACGAAGCCTTTGACCTGGTCGCCGTCACGCTCAAGGGCGCCGTAGCGGCCCGGCGGTTGTACGGCGGTGACAGTGGCGAGCTTGCCGTGGGCCAGGTGGAAGTCCACCAAGGCGCCGATGTTCAGGTCGGACACGCCGTCACCGTAGGTGAAGCAGAAGGCGTCTTCGTCTTCCAGGTAACGCGCGGCGCGGCGCAGGCGGCCGCCGGTCATGGTCTCCTCGCCGGTGTCGACCAGGGTGACGCGCCACGGCTCGCTGTAGTTCTGGTGCACGTCCATGCGGTTGGCGCGCATGTCGAAGGTGACGTCGGAGGTATGCAGGAAGTAGTTGGCGAAGAAATCCTTGATCGCATAGCCCTTGTAGCCCAGGCAGATCACGAAGTCATGGATACCGTGGGCCGAGTACTGCTTCATGATGTGCCAGAGAATTGGCTTTCCGCCGATCTCGATCATGGGCTTGGGCTTGAGGTGGGACTCTTCGCTGATACGCGTGCCCAGTCCACCGGCCAGAATTACCGCCTTCATGTTGTCCCCTCTTGTTCGTCACCGGCCATGGCTCGTGTGGTTGCACGATTTATGGCGATATCAGAGGGGACTTGCAGGAAACGCGCCAGAGTGGGTTATGCAAGTGCTTGTAGGCGCAACGGTGGTGTGCTGGCTGTGCCGGCCCCATCGCCGGCAAGCCGGCTCCTACAGGTACAGCACTGACCTGAAGCTTCCCACAGGCTTTGCGTGCGGTTTCTTGCGCTATGGCATCCAGCCGCTGTACCAGTGCTGCACGTGCTCCTCGCGCAGCACGTAGTCGCGCAGCACTTCCTGCTTCAGGCGGTCGCCCTGGCGGTAGCTTTCGTCCGGGTCGGCCAGGTGCATGCGGATCGCCTGCAACCACTCCTCGGTGCTGTTGGTCTTGATCCGCGTGCACGGCAGGTAGCCTTCGTAGGCGCGGGTGTCGGTGACGATCACCGGGTAGCCGCACACCCCGTACTCCAGCAGGCGCAGGTTGCTCTTGCAGTCGTTGAAGATGTGGAACTCCAGCGGCGCCAGGGCAAGGTCCAGGTTCAGGCTGGCCAGCTTGGCCGGGTACAGCTCCATGGGCACCGGCGGGTGGAACTCCTTGAGGTACGGGCGCAGCGCCGGCGGGCACATGCCGAAGAAAATCCAGTCCACCTCGTTGGCCAGGGCCTTGACCACCTCGGCGATCACTTCAAGGTCGCCGGTGTGGCTGGTGCCACCGCCCCAACCCACACGCGGCTTGCGCGAACTGCGGCGCTGGCTGCGCAGGCCGGTCCACAGCTGCTCGGCGAGCATGTTCGGCATTACCCGAATGTCGCTGTGCGCGCCGTGCAGCGCGTCGGCCAGGGCCTGGGTCGAGACTACAAGCCGGTCGCAGCGCTCGATGCCGCGGCGCAGCGATTTCTGCAGGTCGTGCGGCACGTGCTTGAGGTGGTCGTTCTTTTTCGGCACATCGACCACATAGTCGTCCAGCTCGTAGATGCAAAAGCCCTTGGAGAAGGTCTTGAGGCGCTCGATTTCCTTGACGAAGTTCTCCTGGTAACGCCCCTGCACGACCACCACATCCGGCGAGCTGCGCTCAAGCTCCACATTGGTGGGGATCTCGAAGTATTGCTGCTGGGTCACCCAACCAGCTTTGTCCAGCTCGGTCAGCGGCTGGATCACCCGGTAATGGCCGACGGCGCCGGTGTTCATCGGCAGCGCCAGCACATGGGGCAGCGAGCGCCCGGCAAACGGCATCCAGCCGGCTTTAAGGCCCGGGTCCAGGCAAAAACCGGAGCCGCCCAGGGCCAGGTTGATGTTGTAGGCCGGGTCGCGTGCCACCAGCGGCATCCAAACCTTGGCAAACACCTCGTGCTGCTGCACCAGGCGCGCCTGGCGCTCGGCGCTGCGCGCCGCATCGGGCGCTACGTCTGCCGGGCGGTCCAGCACCAGCCGGGCATCGGGCGCCCACACCACCAGGTAACCGGCCTGGCCCAGGCGCAGGCCCAGGTCGATATCGCTGAAGGCGACGCCGAACTGCGCATCGTTCAGGCCGCCGACACTGTCGAACAGCGCCTTGCGCACCAGCAGGCAGTCGGCCGTCACGGCCGAGTAGTTCTGCGCCACCTGCAGGCGCTGCATGTAGCCACCCGCCTCTGCCGGTTCGCCAACGAAGGGTGATGCCACCCCGCCACGCAGCCCCAGCACGCTGCCCGCCTGGACCACCAGGCCACGGGCATCGCACAGCTTGGCACCGACAGCGCCGACTTCTTGACGTTGGCCGTGGCTGAGCAGCGCATCCAGCCAGCCCGGCTCGGTGACCACGGCAAACGGGCTCAGCATCAGCAGGTAGTCGCCCCGGGCCTGTTGCGCTGCCAGGTTCTGCTGCGTGGCGAAGCTGGTTTCTTCGCCCAGGCTCAGCACCCGCAGCTTGCCGCCACCCAACTGCTGCATCGCCGCCAGCCAGGCGTGAATGTCGGCGCCAACGCTTGCGTTGTCGACGATCAGCACTTCGTAGTGCGGGTAGGCGGTCTTTTCCAGCACGCTTTCCAGGCAGCGCTCAAGCGCCGGCAACTGGTCGCGCACACTGATCACCAGGGTTACCAAGGGCTGCGCGGCATGCAGGTAACGCACCTGGTTGATCAGTCCGTCACTGTTGCGCAACTGGTAGCTGACGCCCAGGCGCTCGAGGTGCGCCTTGAGCAGTTGCGGGTTTTCCTCGATCACTGCCGCCGACGACAGCCAGGCGGCATAACCGAAGGTGCTCTCGCCCAGCACTTCAGGGATGTGCTCGATGACGTGCGGCCCCTGCGCCTCAACCAACCGCCAGAGCAGGTCATGGGGGGCCAGTTCGCGGTAGCCGGCAGCAAAACCGCCCAGGGCCTGCAGCGCGCTGCAGGAAAACGCCAGCATGCGCCCGGTGTAGGGGTAGCCGCGCATCAGGTCGAGGTTGAAGTCGGGCTTGAACACCGGCTCCTGGGACTCGCCTTCACGCAGCACACCCTCATCCCCATAGCAGCAGGCAATCTGCGGGCGCGACACGATGCGCTCGGCCAGCAGCATCAGGCTGAAGGCGCTGAGGCGGTCGCCGGCACGCAACAGGTAAATCCAGTCCGCCCCGCCCAGTTGTGCGAGCTGGGTGTTCAGTTGCACGCCCCAGTCGGCCTGCAGCGGCTGGCTGATGACCTTGGCGCCCCACTCCCCTGCCTTGGGCGTGCGTGACAACACCAGGGTGGCATCGGCGGCGTAGGCCTGACCTGCGATGCTGTCCAGCGTCACTTGCAGCGCCTGGGCGTCGCCGTCGCTGTCAATCACCACCGGCACGATGCGCGGGCGCACTGGCCAGTGCTCGCTCAGACGCATCAGCCGCGCCAGCACCAACGGGTCCTGGCGGCAGGCCAGCCATTTGCCATAGAGCTCGGCAAAACTGTCGCTGTCGCTGCCAACCTTGGAGTCATGAATGGCCTGCAGGCAGCGCAAAGTGTGCACCAGGAACAGGTTGTCCCAGGCACGCGGGGCGTCGAGCTGGTCGCCCTGGAGGAACTGCACCCGCACCCAGCCGCTGAATGGTTCACCCTCGCGGGTGCGCGCGGCGAACATGTCACGCAGGTGCTGCGCCTCTGTTGCGGCGGCGGTCTTGATGTCGGCCTGGCTGCTCAGCTGGCCCGGGTGGACCCGCTCGATGCAATGCACCCCGGCAGTCACGCCCAGGTGCCCACGGCGCAGCAGGCACACGAACAGCACCAAATCGAGCAGCGCCACGAACCCCGGCGCCAGCGCCGGTAGCAGCTCGCGCAGGTCACTGGCGCGCAGCAGCACGCAGCTTAAGCCACCGATGAAATTGAGCTGGCGCGTCTCGAAGAAGTCCAGCAGGTCGCTGCCATTGAACAGCGTGGCGCCAAAGGTGAGCGGGCTGGTTTCCAGGCGCTGCGGCAGGATGTGGTCGCCTTCATCCCCCAGGTGGCGGCGGGCCGCGACCAGGCTGATCTCGGGCTGTGCCTGAAAAAGCTGCACCTGGCTGGACACGCAATCGGCCATCAGGCGGTCGTCGTCGCAGAGGAACTTGATGTAGTCGCCCTGGCTGTGCTCGAGCCCCGCCAGCAGGTTACCGGCAAACCCCAGCGGCTCGAGGTTGCGCAGGTACAGCAGCGGGTGGCGGGCCAGTGCGCGCAGCTCCTCGACCGAGGCTTCGATCTCGGGCCCACAGCTGTCGTCGCAAACGATGATTTCGAGGTTTTCGTAGTCCTGGGCCAGCGCGCTGGCCAGGGCCGCACGGAAGAACCGCGGGTTGCAGGCGGGGATGACGAGGCTGACCAGGGGGGCTGGGTTCACGGGGGAAATCTCTCGACAGGCGACTGCCCGCAGAGAATTCAGAACAGTCGCAACCACAGGGGAAACACGGCGCCGTCACCCTCGCCCCGGGCGGGCGGAGGGTGACGACAGCAGGCGCACTCAGAGGGCGTTGAACAGGCTCAGCTGGCTGATGCGGGCAAACGCGGTCTGCGACGCTTCGAGCATGGCCTTCTGCTGGGTCAGGCGGATCACCACTTCGGCAGGGTCGGAGTCGCGGATCGACGACTGGGTGGTGGTGTTGGCAATGGTCAGGCTCTCGTTGGTGGCCTGCTGGATTTCCAGCGCCTTGCCCCGGGCACCGATATCGGTGACGGCGGTGCTCAGCGAGTCCTGGCCGCTCTGGATGTTGGCAATGGCCGAGTCCAGGTCGGCACGCAGCTGCTGGTAGGCCGCCGCGTCACCTTCGATCGGCTTGCTCAGGGCGGTGCGCAGCTGGGCCACGGTGTCCAGCACATTCTGGGTCTGGTGGTTGTCCACGGTCACCATGTACTGGTCGCCCGACTGCTGCGGCGGCGTGGTGCTGAAGGTGAAGTCGACACCGGCGGCCGAAGCCACGTTGCCAGCCATGGTGCCACTCGCTACCGGGCGGCTGTCGGCGGTCAGCGGCTGGGCATACAGTTCGAAATCGGTGGCGCTGGTGAACTTGATCACCGCACCGCCGTTGGGGAACATCGCCTGGTACTTGGCCGGGTCGGTGATGCTGGCCGAGGTCACCTGGGCGCTGGACGGGTTGCCCGGGCTGCGGGTGGTGTTGATGGTGTCGGGCTTGCTCTGCAGGGTGAAGCTGTGGCCTGCCACGGCGGTGTCCGGCACGTCGCCATCCTGCAGGTTGATGTTCAGGCGCAGGTCGACCCCACGGAAGCTGACCACCGAGCCGCCGGCGGTGTTCGGGTCGAAGGTACCGCCCTGGGTGGCCTCGGCGGTGACGTCGTTGCCCAGGCTGTCGGTGATGCTGAACTGGGTGCTGCTGAGCATGGTGATGGTGTACGGCTGGCCGCTGCGGAAGCGGTCGTTGTAGGTGACGCTGCCGGACACCTGGCCGTTGGACAGCTTGACCCGGCCATCGTCCACTGCCGGGGTGGCCAGGGTGGTCTCGGTGCGGCTGGTGTTCAGGGCCTGCTGGAACACACTGAAACCGGTGCTGTTGCCGGCCATCTTGAGCATGTCACCGACCTGCAGCTCGAGCTGGGTCTGGTCGCCCTGGTAAGAGTAGGTGCCATCGGCATTGCGCACGAACGGCGCGGTGTCGGTCTTGGAACCGGCGAACAGGTACTGGCCGTTTTCATCGCGGCTGTTCATCAGGCTCAGCAGCTGGTCTTCCAGCTGGCCCAGCTCGGCGGCCTTGGCCTTACGCTCGGTGTCGGTGTAGCCGGCGTTGCCCGACTCCAGTGCCAGCTCGTTGACCCGCGTCAGGATCGTGTTGATCGAGTCGAGCGTGGTCTCGGCCTGGTTCAGCGAGTTGGTGATGTTGGTGGCGTTGGTCTTGTACTGCGCCAGCATGTCTGCCTGGTTGCCCAGTTGCAGCAGGCGCGCCGCGCCCACCGGGTCATCGGCGGCGGTGTTGACGCGCACGAAGGAGCTGGCTTCTTCGTTGGTCTTGACCACGTTGGAATAGTTGCGCTGGTAGTTTGCCGCGCTCGACTGGTAGAACTGGGCCGTGGAAATACGCATGGGCAAACTCCTTAAAGCGCAGCGATCAGGGTGTTGAAGATTTCCTGCGCCGTCTTGATGATCTGCGACGAGGCGGTGTAGTACTGCTGATACTTGACCAGGTTGCCGGCCTCTTCATCCAGCTGCACGCCGGACACCGAATCGCGGGCGGCGGTGGCCTGGGTGAGGATGACGCCGGTGGCCTGGGAGTCCATCTGGCCCTGCTTGGCCTTGGCGCCCACGCTTTCCACCAGCTTGCCGTAGGCGTCGGTGATGCTGATGCCCTTGGTCGAACCGATGTCCATGGTCTGCTTGGTCTGCAGGCCTTGCAGGGCCAGCGCGTTGCGGTTGTCCGAGGAGCCGGCGCCGGTCAGCGCGACGCTGAAGGTATCGCCCTCTTTGGGCGAACCGGCGATGTCCATCTCGAAGGTGAAGTTCTTCTGCGTGCCGCTGGCGTCGTTGATCGGGTTGCCGGCGCTGTCGATCATCGGCACGCTGAAGCTCAGGGTGTTGCTCTGGCCCGGCACGAAGGTGCCGGTGCCGATGCTGTTGCCCTTGGCATCGAAGGCTTCGTAGGTTTGCGGCGAGGTGGTCTCGCTGCCGAACACCAGGCGTACCGGGGTCGAATACTTGATGCCGGTCTGCAGGTCGAGGCGCTGGGCCGGGTCGGCGATGTCCAGCACCGAGGTCAGCACCGGCTGGGTGATCACACCGGTACCTTTGTTGCCGCTGTTGGTGGTGGCGGTCAGCGGTGCGGCCAGGGCCAGGCGCTTGGCGTCGGTGAGCACCACGTCCATTTCGGCCGAGGCATTGCGGGTGGGGGTGATCTTGAAGCTGTCGCCCACTGCCGCAGTACCGCTGGCCAGGTCGATGCTGAAGCCATCGATCACCGGCGCCGGGTCGTCGTTGGTGCTGAAGGTGCCCATGTCGGTGCCGTCAGGCAGCTTCTTGACCTGGTACTGGTCAGTGCCAGGGCCGACGAAGGTCACCTGGTAGTCGCTGGTGCTGAGCTTGCCGGTATCGCGAATGACCACGTTCAGGTCGGCGCTGCCGGTGTTGCCCACCTTCGGCGTGCTGCGCGCCGACATGGCTTTGTCGCTGTTGATGTCGTTGAACAGCGCCGCGCCGAATTCACCGTTCTTGTCGATGCCCTGCCCCAGCTGGGAGTTCATCTGTTCGGCAACTACCAGGGCGATACGGCCCAGCTCGTTCATGGCCGGGGCCAGGGTGTCGCTGCGGTAGCGCAGCAGGCCGCCCATCTCACCGCCGGTGATGCTGCTGGTGATGTCCATGGTGGTGCTGCCGCGGTCGATCTTGACCGCGTACTGGGTCGGGTCGGTGGCGCTGGGCTCGGCGCTCATCTTGTTGGTGGTCTTGCCCAGCACCAGCGACTGGCCGTTCTTCAGGTAGACGTCGATGCTGCCGTCACGCTCAACGGTTTGCACGCCAACCAGCTCGTTGAGCTGGCGCACCGCTTCGTTGCGTTGGTCAAGCAGGTCGTTGGGCTGGCCGGTGATCGCCGACACCTTGGAGATCTGCTCGTTGTACTGGGCAATGCTCGAGGTCAGTTCGTTGATACGCGAAGTCAGCGAGCTGAGGTTGCCGTTGATGTTGGTGTTCTGCTCCTTGAACTGGGCAGACAGGCTGTTGAAGCGGTTGGCCAGGGCGTCGGCGTTGCTCAGCAGCAGTTGGCGCGAAGCGTCTTCGGTCGGCTTGTTGGCTGCGCTTTGCAGGGCCGAGAAGAAGTTGGCCAGGGCACTGGTGATACCGGTGTTGCTGTCGGACAACAGGTTGTTCAGCGGCGTCACCTGGTTCAGGTAGGTGGTGCTGTCACTGTTGAGCGAGGTGGCGGTTTGCAACTGCGCGTCGAGGAACGAGTTGTACACCCGGCGAACATCGGCCAGCGTGGTGCCGGTGCCCATGAACACCTGGCCGTCCTGGACCGAGCCCTTGCTGCGCTGGATGTTCTGCTGACGGGAGTAGCCGGCGACATCGGCGTTGGCAATGTTGTTGCCGGTGGTATGCAGGCCCGACGAAGCGCTCGTCAGCCCAGACATGCCAATGTTGATCAAACTCGCCATGGTTCAAGCCCTTAAAGTTTCGTTGTGGTACCGAGCGACGCGTAGCTCTCGTACGACTTCATCTGTCTTGCGATCTGCGAGATCTTGCTGGCGTAGTTCGGGTCGGTGGCGTACCCGGCCTTTTGCAGCTCTCGCACAAACTGTTCTGGTTTATCGGCCGACTTCACCGCTTCTTGATAGCGAGAGTTGTTCTGCAACAGGCTGACCAGGTCGTGGAAGCTGTCCTGGTAGGAATCGTACGAACGGAACGCTGCGGTTTCCTTGACGAACTGGCCGTCGCGGAACTCGCTGGTGATCGCCCGCGCCTCGCCACCCTGCCAGTTGCCGGTGGCCTTGATGCCAAACAGGTTGTGGCTGCTGCTGCCGTCGCTGTTGCGCATGACCGACTTGCCCCAGCCGGTTTCCAGGGCGGCCTGGGCCACCAGGTAGCGCGGGTCGACGCCAATGCGCTTGGCGGCCTGCTCGGCCATCGGCAGCATGGTGGCAACGAATTCGTCGCTGCCGGCGAAGGCTTTTTGCGGCGCCAGCGGCGGCTGGGCCACGGCGCGCCCGAGGATGCGCATGCCGTTGCTGCTGCTGGCGGCGAAGGCCTGGGCCGGTTCCCAGTCACCCTTGACCACGCCATCGACCAGTGGCTGGCCGTCGCGGGCCGGCACGGCGGCAGTGTTGGTGGTGGCCGCCGACGGCACGATACCGGCCAGCAGGCGGTCGGTGAGCTTGCCAGGCAGCGCCAGGCGCCGCGAATTGAGCGCCGCCACATCGTTGCGGTGCACGCTGGCCTGGGTGGCGTTGGCGGCGGCATCCACCTTGGTGCCCCACAGCGCCGGGGCATTGCCCTCGATACGCGGGAACGGGCTGGTGTTGACCGGCGCGGCCTTGTTTTTCGACAGCTGGCGCACCAGCACGTCCTGCAGGCCGATACCACCGCCCTCGCGGGACAGGCTCACGGCCAGCTGCTGGTCGTACATGTCGCGGTACTGCTTGACCGTCGAGCTGTTCATCGGGCTGTCTTCGTCGGCCATCACATCGGTGGCCTTGCGCGATGCCTTGAGCATTTCGCTGACGAACAGCGACTCGAATTCCTGGGCCACCTTGCGGATGTTG
The DNA here is from genome assembly GCF_019139895.1 of Pseudomonas fakonensis. GTDB lineage: Bacteria > Pseudomonadota > Gammaproteobacteria > Pseudomonadales > Pseudomonadaceae > Aquipseudomonas > Aquipseudomonas fakonensis. The sequence continues at coordinate 4,407,458 of NZ_CP077076.1, forward strand.
GCCTCGCTGTCACGGTCACCGTGCTTGAGCGAGTTCAGGCGGTTGAGGTCGGTGAACGCGCCGCTGTCGCCACTGCTCGAGACCAGGCTTTTGCTGTCCATTGCCACCGCCCTCAGATCACGATCAGGTCGGCTTGCAAGGCGCCGGCCTGTTTCAGGGCTTCGAGGATCGCCATCAGGTCGCCAGGGGCTGCGCCCACCTGGTTCACCGCACGGACGATTTCATCCAGCGTGGTGCCCGGGCCGAACTTGAACATCGGCTTGGTTTCCTGCTCGGCGTTGACCCGCGAACGTGGCACCACGGCGGTTTCGCCATTGGAGAACGGGCCGGGCTGGCTGACGATCGGGTCTTCGGTGATGGTCACGGTCAGACTGCCGTGGGTCACCGCGGCCGGCGACACCTTGACGTTCTGGCCAATGACGATGGTGCCGGTACGCGAGTTGATGATGACCTTGGCCACCGCCTGGCCCGGGTCGATCTCGAGGTTTTCCAGGATCGACAGGTAGTCGACGCGCTGGTTCGGGTCCATCGGCGCACTGACCCGCACCGAACCACCGTCCACCGCCTGGGCCACACCTGGGCCGAGCAGTTCGTTGACCTTGTCGACGATGCGCTTGGCGGTGGTGAAGTCGGGGCGGTTGAGGTTCAGGGTCAGGCTGTTGCCCTGGTTGAAGCCGCTCGGCACTGCGCGCTCGACGGTGGCGCCGGCAGGAATGCGGCCGGCCGACGGAACGTTGACGGTGATCTTCGAGCCGTCGCGGCCCTCGGCGTCGAAGCCGCCCACCACCAGGTTGCCCTGGGCGATGGCGTAGACGTTGCCGTCGATACCCTTGAGCGGGGTCATCAGCAGGCTGCCACCACGCAGGCTCTTGGAGTTACCGATCGAAGACACGGTGATGTCAACCGCCTGGCCGGGCTTGGCGAAGGCTGGCAGGTCGGCATGCACCGACACCGCAGCGACGTTCTTCAACTGCACGTTGCCGGAGCCTGCCGGTACCTTGATGCCGAACTGCGACAGCATGTTGTTGAAGGTCTGCAGGGTGAACGGGGTCTGCGTGGTCTGGTCGCCGGTGCCGTTCAGGCCCACCACCAGGCCGTAGCCGATCAGCTGGTTGGTACGTACGCCGGAAATGCTGGCGATATCCTTCAGGCGTTCGGCGTGGGCGGCGAACGCGCAGGTCATGAGCAGTGTCGCGGCAATCAACCGCCTAGCGTTGAACATGGTCATCCGTACTCAGAAGGGCCAGAGCGGGCTGATGAAGAAGCGATCGAGCCAACCGGGCTGGCTGGCGTCGGCGAACGAACCGGTACCGGAATAGGTGATGCGCGCGTCGGCCACACGGGTGGACGGCACGGTGTTGTCGGTGGCGATGTCGTCGGCGCGGATCATGCCGGCGATACGCACCAGCTCTTCACCGGTGTTCAGGGTCATCCACTTTTCGCCGCGCACGGCGATGATGCCGTTGGGCAGCACCTCGGCGACGGTGACGGTGATCGAGCCGGTCAGGGTGTTGCCTTGCGATGCCGAGCTGGCACCCTTGGTCGCACGGGTGCCTTCGTAGCCGGCATTGAGGGTGAGGTCGCCGCTGCCCAACGGGTTGTTGGTGTTGGGCACGGTACCGAACAGCGAGGTCAGGCCGATGTCAGCCTTGCTGTCCTTGGCGATCTGCGAGCCTGCGTTCTTGCTGGCCGAGGTGCGCTCGTTCAGGGTGATGGTGATGATGTCACCCACCCGGAACGCCTTGCGGTCGGTGTACAGGCTCTGCTCGAAACCGGCCTGGTAGATCGAACCGTTGTTGGCCGCTGCCGGCAACGGGGTGCGCGGCAGAACCGGCGCGTAGTACGGGTCGTTGGGCTTGGGCGTCGGCGCGACGCAACCGGCCAGCGACACCGCCCCCCCCAGGGCGAAAACGGACAACAGACGCTTCATGTTGCATACCTCACGGTGTAACGAGCTTTATGGCTTACAGCTGCTGGGTGACGAACGACAGCATCTGGTCGGCGGTGGAGATGACCTTGGAGTTCATCTCGTAGGCACGCTGGGTGGTGATCATGTTGACCAGCTCTTCCACGGTGCTCACGTTGGAGTTTTCCAGGGTTTGCTGCAGGGTGGTGCCAAAGCCGTTCAGGCCTGGGGTGCCGACTTGCGGCGCGCCGCTGGCGGCGGTTTCCAGGAACAGGTTGTCACCGATGGCCTGCAGGCCGGCCGGGTTGATGAAGTCGGCGGTCTGGATGTTGCCGATGACCTGCGAAGCCGGGTTGCCGGCAACGGTGATCGACACGGTGCCGTCCTGGCCGACGGTGAAGGTCTGGGCGTCGTTCGGCACGACGATCGCAGGCTCCAGGGTGAAACCGTTGGCGGTCACGACCTGGCCGTCGGAGTTCAGGTGGAAGGTGCCGTCACGGGTGTACGAAACGGTGCCGTCCGGCTGCAGTACCTGGAAGAAGCCGCGACCGTTGACGGCCATGTCCAGCGGGTTCTCGGTGGTTTGCAGGCTGCCGGTCTGGAAGTTCTTCTGGGTGCCGACGATGCGCACACCGGTACCGACCTGCAGGCCCGAAGGCAGCTCGCTGTCCTGGGTGGACTGCGCGCCCGGCTGGCGTTTGATCTGGTACAGAAGGTCAGCGAACTCGGCGCGGTCACGCTTGAAACCGGTGGTCGAGACGTTGGCCAGGTTGTTGGAAATGACGGTCAGGTTGGTGTCCTGGGCGGACAGGCCGGTTTTAGCGACCCAAAGAGCCGGAAGCATCAGTATTCTCCTCGTGCGCCTGTTTTACGGCACCCGTTCAAGTGTGGTTAGCCGATTTGCAAAACACGCGCCATGGCTTCATCGCCTTCTTTGGCTGCGTTCATCATTTTCACGTGCAGTTCGAACTGGCGGGACAGGGCCAGCACCGAGGTCATTTCTTCGACGGCGTTGACGTTGCTGCCTTCGAGGAAGCCCGAGACCACGCGCACGTTGACGTCGACAGCAGCGGCCTGGCCATCCTTGGTGTGGATCAGGCCGTCAAGGCCCTTGGTCATGGTCTTGATGTCGGGGTTGACCAGCTTGATGCGGTCGACTTCGGCCATCACCCGCGGGTCTTCACCCATGGAACGGATGCTGATGGTGCCGTCCGAACCCACCTCGACCTTTTGCTCTGGCGGGATGGCAATCGGGCCGCCATTGCCGATCACCGGCATGCCATTGCCGGCACGCAGCACGCCGAGGGCGTCAATGTTCAGGCTGCCGGTGCGCACGTAGGCTTCGCTGCCGTCGGGCGCCTGCACGGCGATGAAGCCCTTGCCGGCCACTGCCACGTCCAGCTCGCGACCGGTCTCGACCATCGGCCCCTCACTGAAATCGGTGGCCGGGCGCTCGGTCATGGCGAAGGCACGCGACGGTAAAACGTCGCCAAATACCGGCATCGAGCGCGCCTGCTCCAGGTCTTTCTGGAAACCATTGGTGGAAACGTTCGCCAGGTTGTTGGCGTGGGCCTTCTGCGCCAGCGCGTTCTGGCTGGCGCCGGTCATGGCCACGTAAAGCATCTTGTCCACAGTCATCCTCCGCTGCACTGGCGAACGCTTGCCGCTCGCCGTTGCTGTGCAGGCTACAAAGCAAGTTCCGAACCAACTTTTGAAATTTATGAAAAAGCCCGTGAATACGGGCCTTTGCGGGATTTTTCAGGGCACCCGGTGCCGGATAACCGGCGCCGGGTTGCCGCTGGTGGCAATAACGCTACCCCCTGCAGGAGCCGGCTTGCCGGCGATAGGGCCGGCAAGCCTGAAAGCAGGCCCGACCTCATCGCCGGCAAGCCGGCTCCTACAGGGGGCGCGCAAGAGCTATGGCTCGCGGCAGCCGGCGTTGGTGTAGGGGCCGGCGAATTTTTTCCAACCCTCCCCCGGTGACCACTGCGAGCACACCAGGCGCCCATCGGCCTGGCTTTCCCAGCGCCACCAGGGCGCGGTGCCGGCCTGGGCCTGGTACAGGCAGAACGCGGCCAGCAATGCCACAAGCAACTTGTTCATCACCTCTCCTGCAAAAACGACGAACCCCTTCACAGGGAAAGGGGTTCGCCGAACACACTCAAGCGCAAAGCATCAGGTCATCTGAATGATGGTCTGCATGATGGTGCTTTCGGTGGAGATGGTCTTGGCGTTGGCCTGGTAGTTGCTCTGCGCCTTGATCAGCTCGACCAACTCTTGAGTCAGGTTGACGTTGGAGGCTTCCAGCGAGTTGGACTCGACACTGCCCAGGGTGCCGGTCTTCGGCGTGTCGATACCCGGGATGCCCGAGGCGAAGGTCTCGGTCCAGCGGGTACCACCGATCTGCTGCAGGCCCTGCTCGTTGGCGAAGTTGGCCAGGGCCACCTGGCCGATGGCGCGCGACTGCTGGTTGCTGAAGCTGGCGAACATCACGCCGGTGGAGTCGATCGACAGGCTCGACAGGATACCAGTGGCGTAACCGTCCTGGGACTGCGACATCCGCGCAGTCTCTTCGTTGAAGGAGGTAGTGCTGTTCATCGACAGGCGCATGCCACCGGCAGCGGCTGCGGAACCGTTGGAGGCCCAGTTGCCCGACGCATCCTTGGCGGCCGGGATCCAGCCGTTGAGGGTGAAGGTGTTGTTGGTCACGGTCCAGGCGGTCGGCGGGGTGACTGCCTGGGCAGCCATCGACGCCACGGTACCGTCGGAATTGAACGTGATATTACCTTGCAGCGGAGTGGTGCTGGTCGGGTCGAGCGGGTTGCGGCCGTCGATCAGGGTGTACATGGTCCACTGGTTCGTACCGGTCTTGCGGTAGAACTGCTCCATGGTGTGCTCGTTACCCTGGCTGTCGTACACCTTGGTCGGGAACGACTTGGTGTAGGTAGTATCGTCCGCAGGGTCGAAGGCAACCTCGCCGGCCAATGGCGGCGTGGCGGTCGGCAGCGGGATGATATCGGCCTCGGAGTTCAGGTTGATGCCCTGGTCGATCAGGGTGGTGGCCTTGGGCGCCAGCGCCGAGGTGTCGATCTTCAGGTCGGTCAACACGCCTTTCTTGATGTTGCCGTTCTCATCGGCGGCATAGCCTTGCAGGCGCAGGCCGTCCGAGGTGACCACGTAGTTGTCCTTGCTGTTCTGGAAGGCACCGGCACGGGTGTACACCTGCGCGCCGTTGTCGGACAGGATGAAGAAGCCCTGGCCCTGGATGCCCATGTCCAGCACGTTGCCGGTGTTGTTGACGTCGCCCTGGCTGAACTGCTGGGAGATCGCCGCCAGGCGCACACCGTTACCAACCTGGTTCTTGCCAACGCCCAGGCGGTTGGCACCGGCGTATACGTCGGCGAACTCGGCACGGGAGGATTTGAAGCCGGTGGTGGCGACGTTGGCAATGTTGTTGCCGGTGACGTCGAGTTGCTTGCTGGCTGCGTACAGACCGCTAAGGCCGATATTGAAAGACATGGTGTAGCTCCTTTTGTGCCGTTCTGTCGGCCTTAGATACCGATGGTTTGTACGTCGGACAGGGAAACCTTGCCCACGCCTGCGAGGTTGAGAACCATCTCGCCGGTGGTGTTGAAGCTGACGCTGGTGACCTTGGCCGGCAGCAGGGTGTTCATCTGCACCGACTGGCCGTTCACCGTGGTGGTGGCGGTGAAGGTGTAGGTGCCCGGGTCGACCTTCTCGCCCTTGGAGTTGGTGCCATCCCAGATGAAGTCGGCATAACCGGCAGCCTGCGAGCCCAGCTCGATGGTCTTGACCGCGTTGCCGTCCTTGTCGGTGATGGTGATCTTCGCTTCGCTGATGGACTGCGGCACGACGAACTGGCCATTGAAGCTGGCAGTGGTGTCGACCACCGCCTTGTCGTTCTGCACGATCACCGAACGGCCGACCAGCGACGAAGCCTGCAGGGCTTGCGACGATGCCATGGCACTGGTGATGTTGCTGACCGACTCGTTCAGCGAGGTAATGCCTTCAAGGCTGCTGAACTGCGCCAGCTGGGCGACGAACTCGCTGTTGTCCTGCGGGTCCAGCGGGTTCTGGTGCTGCATCTGGGTGACCAGCAGCTGCAGGAACGCATCCTTGCCCAGGGTGTTGCTGCCGGTTGCGGAGCTGGTCAGCGATTTGTTGGTCGTGCTGGTGCTGACGCCGGAATTGGCGATGACATCGTTAAGATTGACGCCGCCAGTGGTATCGATTGCCATGGTCCGGATTCCTTATCACTGACCCAGGGTCAGCACTTTCTGCATCATGGTCTTGGCGGTGTTCATCAGCTCGGCGTTGGTCTGGAACGCACGGCTGGCGGAGATCATGTCGGCCATCTCCTCGACCACGTTGACGTTGGGGTAGTAGACGTAGCCGTCCTTGTTCGCCGCCGGGTGGTTAGGCTCGTAGCGGGCTTCGAGGTTGCTCTGGTCCTCGACGATGCCGCTGACCTGCACGCCCTGCCCTGCTTCGCCCTGGTCCTGGAACAGCGACTGGCTGACGCCGTTTTGCGCGTTCTGGAAGGTGGTGGCGAACACCGGGTGGCGGGCACGGTAGGTCTGGTCGATGCTCGACGAGACGGTCTCGGCGTTGGCGATGTTGGAGGCGACGGTGTTGAGGCGGGTGTTCTGCGCGCTCATGCCGCTGCCGGCGATGTTGAAAACACTGGAAAGGGACATGGTTACTCTCCGCGCAGGGCCGATACCAGCCCTTTGAATTTACTGTTGAGCAGGGTGAAGCTGGCCTGGAAGCCGATGGCGTTTTCGGTGTAGTTCGATTGCTCGATCTGCGCGTCAACGGTGTTCTGGTCGATCGACGGCTGGGTCGGGGTGCGGTACTGCAGGGTGTCGTCGGCCATGGCCAGGCCTTCGGCCTCGATGTGCCGGGTGTTGGTGCGGTCCAGCGCAATGCGGCCCTTCTGCTGCTTGTCGGCTTCGGCGGCGAGCACCGACGAGAAGTCCATGTCACGCGCCTTGTAGTTGGGCGTGTCGGCGTTGGCGATGTTGTTGGCCAGCACCTCGGCGCGCTGGGCGCGGAAGCCCAATGCCTTTTCGTGGATACCAAGCGCTTTGTCGAAGCTGATGCTCATGTCGGGGAAACCTTCAAAGGTTGACCGGAATTTCGTTGGCAAAGCTTTAGCAAGGGCTGTGCCAGTTTTACCGAAGCCCGGATTCACTGGGCTGCGCCAGTACTTTGCCGATTGTGCCTGCCAGAAAAGCGGCAAGGCGGTTCCGCCCGATGGCAGGCAAGCGGCAATTGCCGGGCGGCAAAAGCGGCAAAACAAAAAATTGACGTCAGGGTTTGCCGCCTTGCGGGGAAGGCAACAGCGTTGTTCTGGCTGTGCCGGCCTCATCGCCGGCAAGCCGACTCCTACAGGGGCAACGAAAAAGGCCGGCATCTCGCGATACCGGCCTTTTTTCGTTGCCCCACCTGCCTTACTTGGCCTGGTAGATGATCCCCGGGCTGCACTGGACCATCTGGTAGTGGTCCGGCAGGCCGTTGAGCGCCTCGGAGGCGCCAAGGAACAGGTAGCCGCCCGGCTTGAGGGTGCTGTGGATGCGCATGAGGATGTCCTTCTTGACCTGGGCCGAGAAGTAGATCAGCACGTTGCGGCAGAACACGATGTCGAACTTGCCCAGCGCGGCATAGCTTTCGAGCAGGTTGAACGAACGGAATTCGACGCGGCTGCGGATCGGCGCCTTGACCGCCCAGCGCCCCGGCCCCTTGGGGTCGAAGTAGCGCTGCAGGCGCTCCTGGGACAGCCCGCGGGCGATGGCCAGGCTGTCGTATTCGCCGGTCTTGCAGTTGGTCAGCATGGCACCGGACAAGTCGGTGGCGACGATCTGCGCGCCCATCTTCAGCTGGCCGAGGTTGGTACGCTCGAACTCGTCGATGGCCATGGAGATGGAGTACGGCTCCTGACCAGAGGAGCAGGCCGCCGACCAGATGCGCAGGCGCTGGCCCGGGTTGCCCTTGATGAACTCGGGGATAACCTTGCTCTTGAGCACCTCGAAGGGGTAGGTGTCGCGAAACCATAGGGTTTCGTTGGTGGTCATGGCATCGACCACCTGCTCGCGCAGGCCGCTGCGCGGCTGGGTCTGGATGCGCTGCACCAGCTCGCCCAGCGACTTGATGCCCTGTTGCTCCATCAGCTTGTTGAGACGGCTGGAGACCAGGTACTGCTTATTCTCGCCCAGCAGGATGCCACAGGCTTTTTCCAGGAAGACCCGGAACTGTTCGAAATCCAAATTACCCGTAGACAAAGCTGCCGCCTCTCTCAAATCGCTAGCGCCGGGGCGGGCCCCGGCTGTTTCAATGGGTTGCCTTGATCCGGTCGACAACGCGCTGGGCGAGGTCGTCCGGCCTGAACTTGGCCAGGAAGTCATCAGCCCCGACCTTCTTGACCATCGCCTGGTTGAACACTCCGGACAACGAAGTATGCAGGCAGATGTGCAGCTTTTGCATGCGCGGGTCGTTGCGAATCTCTGATGTGAGGGTATAGCCATCCATCTCCGGCATTTCAATGTCGGAAATCATCATGAGGAATTCGTCCTCCGGCCGCTTACCCTCATCGACCAGCTTGCGCAGGTAATCCAGCGCCTGACGGCCGTCGTTCAGCGCCACCACTTCGACCCCGACGGTCTGCAGGCAGCGGCTGACCTGCTTGCGCGCCACCGACGAATCATCGACCGTCAACACCCGCAGCGACACCGCCTTGACCGCCACTTCCTCGTCGACCACACCGGCCGACACCTGCTGTGACGACGGCGAAACCTCGGCGAGCACTTTTTCCACGTCGATAATTTCAACCATGCGGTTGTCGACCCGGGTCACCGCCGTCAGGTAGTGATCGCGCCCGGTGCCCTTGGGTGGCGGGTGGATCTCTTCCCAGTTCATGTTGACGATGCGCTCCACCGAGTGCACCAAAAAGCCCTGGGTCTTGGTGTTGTACTCGGTAATGATCACGAAACTGTTACGGGTCTCTTCCTGCAGCCCCGGCAGCCCGGTGGCCATCGACAGGTCGAGGATCGGGATGGTCGCTCCGCGAATGTTGGCCACGCCGCGCACCACCGGGTGAGCCTTGGGCAGCAGCGTCAGCACCGGGCACTGCAGCACTTCCCGGACCTTGAACACATTGATGCCGTAGAGCTGCTCGCCATTGAGGCGGAACAACAGCAGCTCCAGGCGATTCTGCCCCACCAGCTGTGTGCGCTGGTTGACCGAATCCATCACTCCAGCCATGCCGGACTCCTTCAACGATTGCCTGCGTACCAAGTCGGCACGGGCTTTGCTTTTTTGAGCACCATGTACACGAAAACGACATTTTCCCGACGACTGACGCGCTTGCTGACTGGCACGCTGGCCGCCCTGTGCTTCATGGCACCCGGCGTTCGCACGCAGGCAGACGCGTTCACCTTGCCTGAACAGCTTATCGGTGTCACCCAAGGGTTTCTTGAATTCACCGTGGAAGACTACCTGGCCACCACCCAGACCGAAGGCCGCTACGAGATCCAGGTCAACAACCTCGACCCACGCCTGCGCATGCCACTGTGCAGCCAGCAACTTGACGCTTCGCTGGAAAGCCCGACACCGCTGGGCCGGGTAACGGTAAAGATACGCTGCGATGGCGCTGCCCCCTGGACCGTGTTCGTACCGGCCCAGGTGCGCCTGCTGCGCAACGTGGTGGTGATGACCCGCCCGCTCAAGCGCGAGAGCATGGTCGACGAAGGCGATGTAGCGCTGCGCGAACGTGATGTCGGCACGCTTGGCCCCGGCTACCTGACGCAGCTGGACCAGGCGGTCGGCATGAAACTTGTAAGGCCAGTGGTGCTTGACCAGGTTTTGACGCAGGTGCAACTGGAACAGGCCGAGGTGATACGCAAGGGCGACCACGTCGTGATCATCGCCCGCAGCGGCAGCCTCAGCGTGCGCATGCCGGGCGAGGCGTTGAGCAAAGGCGGCATGCAGGAACAGATACGGGTACGCAACCTGAATTCCAAACGCGTGGTCAAGGCACGGGTAACTGGCCCAGGCCAGGTAGAGGTAGCCATGTAACACAAGCCCGGCAACGGGTTATCGACAAACGACAGAAGACTGGCGGTAAGGAACCGCGCCCCCTAAACTGTGTCGGAAATCGGGTCACGCAGGCCTGCTGACGGGCGGCAATGCATTTGCGCCTAAAGTTTGTTTCGGGTTGGCCGAAAACAAGGCATGCGTCCAAATACCCAGAGGTTCTGATCATGGTCATCGACTTCAGTCGTTTGAATAATTCTCCGTCCGTTACGGGCGGCGCTCGCGGCACCGCAGCTTCCGGCAACACCGAAAAAGCCGGTGAAGCCAGCCAAGCCCCGGCGCGCAGCAATGCCAGCGGAGAAACGGTACACCTGAGCCAAGAGGCACAGCAGTTGCAAAAGATCAGCGACAAGCTGCGCGACCAGCCTACCGTCAACAGCGCCCGCGTGGCCGAGTTGAAGCAGGCGATCGCAGATGGCAGCTACCAGGTCGATGCCGGCCGGGTCGCCAGCAAACTGCTTGATTTCGAAGCGCAGCGCTAACCTTTCGGCGCGCTGACTTCTAGGACGCAACAACCCCAAGAGTTAGCCATGCACGACATCACCCTGCTGCAACTGATCGAAGACGACATCGCCCCGACGCAGGAACTGCTCGAGCTCCTGGAACAGGAAGCACTCGCCCTGCACGGCCGCGACATGCCAATGCTGGAACATATCCTGGCACGCAAGCAGTCGTTGATCGTGTTGCTCGAACAGCAGGGGCAGCGGCGCAGGCTGCTGCTGACCGGCCAGGGCCTGAGCCCAGACCGCGCCGGCGTGCAGGTAATGGCTGCACAGTCGCCCAACGGCGAACTTCTTTTGCAGCAGCTCGATGTGCTCAGCCAGTTGCTCGATACCTGCCAGAAGGTCAACGAGACCAATGGCCGGATCATCCAGATGCAGCAACACACCACGGCCAACCAGATCAGAATCCTCCACGGCGGCGATTCCCCGTCGCTGTACGACAGCCGTGGCACCACCTCACCGATGGCCAAGCCCCGGGCGCTCAGCCAAGTGTGATTGTCTATATTCAAGGCACGGAACATACTGGCAAAATGCCTTTACTTGCGTGTGTCGTTTTTGCCTGGAGATTGAAAACCCGTGTTCAATGAAACCGATGCCCCCCAGCCACCAAAGGTGCTCAGTACCCCTTTGGAGATTGCGGCCAACCTGCGCCAGCTGCTGGAGAGCCACGACCCGCTGATCATCAGCTTCCCTGAGCGCAGCCAGCGGTTCCAGAGCTATGTGGTGCACGTCGACCGCGACACCGGTGTAGTCGCCCTGGACGAAATGATCCCCCGCGACGGCGAGAAGTTCATCGAGAACGGCGAGCCGTTCCGTGTCGAAGGTTTTCACGACGGCGTGCGCATCGCCTGGGAATGCAACACCCCGCTGACCATCAGCGAAATCGACGGCCACCGCTGCTACCGTGGCCCGCTGCCCGAAGAAGTCACCTACCACCAGCGCCGCAATGCCTTCCGCGCCGCGCTGAAGCTGTCGCAGCTGGTCGATGTGATCCTCGACGGCACCTACCTCAAGGGCAATGGCGCGCTGCGCGGCAAACTGCTGGATATTTCTGCCACCGGCTGCAAATTGCGCTTCGAGGGCAACGTCGAAGACCGCCTGCAACTGGGCCAGGTGTACGAGCGCTTCAAGGCAGGCGCCCCACTCGGCCTGGCCGACACCATGGTCGAGCTGCGCCATCTGCACTATGAAGAGCGCATCAACACCACTTTCGCCGGCATCCGCTTCCATAACCTGAGCGGCCAGGCGCAGCGCAAGATCGAAGGGTTCGTGTACCAACTGCAGCGCGAGGCGCGGCGGTTCGACAAAGACGACTATTGATCGCAAGCCAGATTCACCAACGCCACCCTCGGGTGGCGTTTTCATTGTTGCCCCGACACCACTACCGCCCCCCCAACCAGCGCTACTGCAACCCTTCCAGCTGCCCGCCCTACCCCGCCCAAGCTTAGGTTTGACCGTCGCTCCCACGAGGAGCCCTGCCGCAAACCGGAGCCAGCATGATCAATACCCATTTCACCGCCGAGTTGCATTGCAAGTATGGCCAGATCGGGGTCACCCAATACCCCCATGCCTGGGCTGCAGACCTTCCTGCCAAATATGATGGCTGGCTACGCCCTGAGCACAGGGGCGCACACGGGTTCAGGCCCGTCGAGTTCAACTTCCAGTTCATCAAACAGACCGACCGCCATATCTACACCATCACAGCCACTGGTGACTGGGCCTACGCCGGCGCCCGGCTGGAAAAAAGTAAAAATGACTGGTTGGGGCTCTACAGCACCCATGTAGTCGGGCGCGTCATCGACTGGGCCACCTTCGGCCCCCTGTCAGCAGCTGAGTGGAAAATCGAGCCCCTGCAACGCTGGGATGGCGAACCAGGGTCCATCAGCGAGGTGAGCTTTCACCTTCGGGATGCAGATGGCCACCGGGTAGCCCTGATCAATGAGCGCGGGTATTACATGAATGCAGGAGAGACACCGGGGGAAATCCTGACATTCACCTTGGGCAACGTTCGCCTGCGCTAAACAGGCAGTCAGCGCCCTGCAGATGATCTTGAGCTCTGCTCAATGGGCAAAGCCTGTGGAGCAGAGCGCGAACATTCAGCCCCCCCTTACACAGGGCGCTCCACCTCCGCCCCAGCCTGCCGAGCCTGGGCGGTGGCAGGTTCTTCCTCGGTATCTTCCGCCGCCACCGGCGCCTGCATCACCTCCTGCACGGTCTGCTCGTCGACCCGCGGGTCAAGCGCCGCCGACAAGGGCGAGCCGGCCGCCGGCATGGCCACGTGGCCCAGAGGGGCATCCTGCACCTGGTGCAGGCCGGTGACCGCCTGGGGCCGGATGCGCCACACCAGCACCAGGGCGAAGAACAGGAAGAAGGCATAGAGCATCTGCGGCCCCAGCAGCTTCATCAGCACACCCGCTGCCAGCGGCCCGATACAGGCGCCCACACCGTAGGTGACCAGCAGCATGGCAGTCAGCGAGACGCGCCGCTCGCTCTCCACGTGGTCGTTGGAGAACGCCACCGCCAGCGGATACAGGCAGAACTGCAACAGCGAGATAACGAAGCCGATGCCGAACAGCAGTTCCAGCGGCACCCCCGGCAGAATCGCCAGTGGCGCCGAAGCCAGCGCCAGGCCGATGGCCACGCTGCGGATCAGCACCGCCCGGTCGTAGCGGTCGGACAACCAGCCCAGCGGCCACTGCACCAGCAGGCCGGCAAAGATGCAGCTACCCATGAACAGGCCGATCTGCTCGGTGGTCAGGCCCTGGTTGGCCGCATACAACGGCGCCAGGCCGTAGAACGAGCCAACGATCAGCCCCGAGCCAAGCACCGTGGACAGCGACTGCGGCACGCGCTTGATGAAGAACTTCGGCTCCATCGGCGCCGGGCGCAAGGGTGCGGGGTGAATGCGCCGGGTCATGGCCACCGGCACCAGGCACAGGGCGAAGCACATGGCCACCAACATGAGCAGCTCCGGGCCCAGCTGCGGGTGTACCACCAGGATCAGCTGGCCCAGCACCAGGCCCAGGTAGGAGGCGATCATATAGCCGCTGAACACCGCGCCGCGGTGTTTGGCATCGGCCTGTTCGTTGAGCCAGCTTTCGATGACCATGTACTGGCACATCATGCCCAGGCCAACGATCATCCGCAGGCCGATCCACACCGGCAGCCAGCTGGTCAGGCCATGCCCGAGCACCGCCGCCCCGACGATACCGGCGCAGGTGGCATAGGCGCGGATGTGCCCGACCCGGCCGATCAACCGGTGGCCGACCTTGCCCCCCACGGCTAGGCCAAAATAGTTGGCCGCCATCAGCGCACCGACCCACAGGCTGTCGACATGCTCGGCAGCCAGGCGCAGGGCCAGGTAAGTGCTGAGCAGGCCAGAGCCGATCAGCATCATCAGGGCGGCGAAATACAACGACTGAAACGGCTTCCAGATATTGCGCATACGTCCCGTAAAGCTCCCTGGTCAGGTGGCGGCGGTGCAAGCAAGCATAAGGGCAAAGCTCTCCCGGCGCAGGCCCCGGCTGCGGAAATTTACACCGGCGACGCACCTGGCACAGGTTACGTCGCGCACAGGCCAAGCGGCCCTTGCTGGTCTACCCCCGGGACAGGCGCCGAACCTGTAGGAGCAGGCTTGCCTGCGATGAGACCCTGGGCAGTCACAGCAAGCCCGTATTAAACATTTGCAGGCCCGGCCCTATCGCCGGCAAGCCGGCTCCTACAGGGTGATCAGCAGATCCCATTACTCGCGCAGGGTCATGCCATTGGCCGGCAGCGGCAGCGCGGTCTTGTAGCGCACCTGCTTGAGGGCAAAGCTGGAGCGGATGTTGGCCACCCCGGGCAGGCGGGTCAGGTAATCGAGAAAACGCTCCAGCGCCTGGATGCTTGGCAGCAGCACCCGCAGCAAGTAGTCCGGGTCGCCGGTCATCAGGTAGCACTCCATCACCTCGGGGCGCACGGCGATTTCTTCTTCGAAGCGGTGCAGCGACTCCTCCACCTGCTTTTCCAGGCTGACATGGATGAACACGTTGACATCCAGCCCCAACACCTCAGGCGACAGCAGCGTGACCTGCTGGCGGATCACCCCCAGCTCTTCCATGGCCTTGACCCGGTTGAAACACGGCGTGGGCGACAGGTTCACCGAGCGGGCAAGCTCGGCGTTGGTGATGCGGGCGTTTTCCTGCAGGCTGTTGAGGATGCCGATATCGGTGCGATCCAGTTTGCGCATGAGACAGATTCACCTGGTTTTTGTGTTTGTACGGAATGTTTATCTCCCCGCTCGGGCAAAGGCAATGAACATGAGAGAAAAATTCTCCGCCCGGCCCCCTATCATGTAACTGACGCTGACCTGCCAGTCACAAGCCGGCACTCAGCGGCGGCCGCTTCAGAGCTCACAAAAACAACATCCGAGCGAGCGTAAAAAGCATGAACGAGTACGCCCCCCTGCGTTTGCATGTGCCCGAGCCTACCGGCCGGCCAGGCTGCCAGACCGATTTCTCCTACCTGCGCCTGAACGACGCAGGTTCTGTCCGCAAACCCCCGATCGACGTCGAACCCGCCGACACCGCCGACCTGTCCGGCAGCCTCGTGCGGGTGCTCGATGCACACGGCGACGCCCTTGGCCCATGGGCTGAGGGCATCGACCCGCAGGTGCTGCGCCAGGGCATGCGCGCCATGCTCAAGACGCGCATCTTCGACAGCCGCATGGTGGTTGCCCAGCGCCAGAAGAAAATGTCCTTCTACATGCAGAGCCTGGGCGAGGAAGCCATCGGCAGCGCCCAGGCACTGGCGCTCAACCGCAGCGACATGTGCTTCCCCACCTACCGCCAGCAAAGCATCCTGATGGCCCGCGACGTGTCGCTGGTGGAGATGATCTGCCAGCTGCTGTCCAACGAGCGCGACCCGCTCAAGGGCCGCCAGCTACCCATCATGTACTCGGTGCGCGAGGCCGGCTTCTTCACCATCAGCGGCAACCTGGCCACCCAGTTCGTGCAGGCGGTGGGTTGGGCCATGGCCTCGGCGATCAAGGGCGACACCAAGATCGCTTCGGCCTGGATCGGCGACGGCGCCACTGCCGAGTCGGACTTCCACACCGCGCTGACCTTCGCCCACGTGTACCGCGCCCCGGTAATCCTCAACGTGGTCAACAACCAGTGGGCGATTTCCACCTTCCAGGCCATTGCCGGTGGTGAGCAGACCACCTTCGCCGGCCGTGGCGTAGGCTGCGGCATCGCCTCGCTGCGGGTCGACGGCAACGACTTCGTGGCGGTGTACGCCGCCTCGCGCTGGGCTGCCGAGCGCGCCCGCCGTGGCCTGGGCCCGACCCTGATCGAGTGGGTCACCTACCGCGCCGGCCCCCACTCCACCTCGGACGACCCGTCCAAGTACCGCCCCGCCGATGACTGGAGCCACTTCCCGCTGGGCGACCCGATCGCCCGCCTGAAGCAGCACCTGATCAAGATCGGCCACTGGTCCGAGGACGAACACCAGGCCACCACCGCCGAGTTCGAAGCCGCAGTCATCGCCGCGCAAAAAGAAGCGGAGCAGTACGGCACCCTGGCCAACGGCCACATCCCCAGCGCCGCCTCGATGTTCGAGGACGTGTACAAGGAAATGCCCGATCACCTGCGCCGTCAGCGCCAGCAACTGGGGGTCTGACATGAACGATCACAACAACAGCATCAACCCGGAAACCGCCATGGCCACCAGTACCCTGACCATGATCCAGGCCCTGCGCTCGGCCATGGACGTGATGCTCGAGCGCGACGACAACGTGGTGGTCTATGGCCAGGACGTGGGCTACTTCGGCGGTGTGTTTCGCTGCACCGAGGGCCTGCAGGCCAAGTACGGCAAGTCACGGGTATTCGACGCACCGATTTCCGAAAGCGGCATCGTCGGCACCGCCGTGGGCATGGGCGCCTACGGCCTGCGCCCGGTAGTAGAGATTCAGTTCGCCGACTACTTCTACCCCGCCTCCGACCAGATCGTTTCGGAGATGGCCCGCCTGCGCTACCGCTCGGCCGGCGAGTTCATCTCGCCGCTGACCCTGCGCATGCCCTGCGGCGGCGGCATCTACGGTGGCCAGACCCACAGCCAGAGCCCGGAAGCGATGTTCACCCAGGTATGCGGCCTGCGCACGGTCATGCCGTCCAACCCGTACGACGCCAAGGGCCTGCTGATTGCCTCGATCGAATGCGACGACCCGGTGATCTTCCTCGAGCCCAAGCGCCTGTACAACGGCCCGTTCGACGGCCACCACGACCGCCCTGTCACGCCGTGGTCCAAGCACCCGCAAAGCGCCGTGCCGGACGGCTACTACACAGTACCGCTGGACAAGGCAGCGATCACCCGCCCGGGCAACGATGTCACCGTGCTGACCTATGGCACCACGGTCTACGTAGCCCAGGTGGCCGCCGAAGAGAGCGGCGTCGACGCCGAGGTCATCGACCTGCGCAGCCTGTGGCCGCTGGACCTGGAGACCATCGTCGAGTCGGTGAAGAGGACCGGCCGCTGCGTGGTCGTGCATGAAGCCACCCGCACCTGCGGCTTTGGTGCCGAACTGGTGGCGCTGGTGCAGGAGCACTGCTTCCACCACCTGGAGGCGCCGATCGAGCGTGTCACCGGCTGGGACACCCCCTACCCCCACGCACAGGAATGGGCCTACTTCCCCGGCCCTTCGCGGGTAGGTGCGGCATTGAAACGGGTCATGGAGGTCTGAATGGGCACGCACGTCATCAAGATGCCGGACATCGGCGAAGGCATCGCGCAGGTCGAGTTGGTGGAATGGTTCGTCAAGGTCGGTGATGTCATCAGCGAAGACCAGGTAGTGGCCGATGTCATGACCGACAAGGCCACGGTGGAAATCCCCTCGCCGGTCAGCGGCAAGGTTCTGGCGCTCGGCGGCCAGCCGGGCGAAGTCATGGCGGTGGGCAGCGAGCTGATCCGCATCGAGGTAGAAGGCAGCGGCAACCATGTCGACACGCCCCAGGCCAAGCCGGTAGAGCCGGCGCCGGTGCAGGCACAAGCCCCGGCACGCGCTGAGCCCCCCGCACAAACAGCCCCGCAGGCCGCCAGTTGCCGCGCCGCCGCGCCCATCGTACCGCGCGAGGCAGGCACCAAGCCGCTGGCCTCCCCCGCCGTGCGCAAGCGCGCGCTGGATGCCGGCATCGAGCTGCGCTACGTGCACGGCAGCGGCCCGGCCGGGCGCATCCTGCATGAAGACCTCGACGCCTTCATCAGCAAACCGCACAGCAGCGCCGGGCAGGCCCCGGGCGGCTATGCCAAGCGCAGCGACAGCGAGCAGGTGCCGGTGATCGGCCTGCGCCGCAAGATTGCCCAGCGCATGCAGGACGCCAAGCGCCGCGTGGCGCACTTCAGCTACGTCGAGGAAATCGACGTGACCGCGCTGGAAGCCCTGCGCCAGCAGCTTAACGCCAAGCATGGCGAAAGCCGCGGCAAGCTGACGCTGCTGCCGTTTCTGGTGCGCGCCATGGTGGTCGCCCTGCGCGACTTCCCGCAGATCAACGCCACCTATGACGACGAAGCCCAGGTCATCACCCGCCATGGTGCGGTGCATGTGGGCATCGCTACCCAGGGCGACAACGGCCTGATGGTGCCGGTGCTGCGCCATGCCGAGGCCGGCAGCCTGTGGGGCAACGCCAGCGAGATCGCCCGGGTGGCCAATGCTGCGCGCAACAACAAGGCCAGCCGCGAAGAACTGACCGGCTCGACCATCACCCTGACCAGCCTCGGCGCACTGGGCGGTATCGTCAGCACACCGGTAGTCAACACCCCGGAAGTGGCCATCGTCGGCGTCAACCGCATGGTCGAGCGCCCGGTGGTGGTCGATGGCCAGATCGTCGTGCGCAAGATGATGAACCTGTCCAGCTCGTTCGATCACCGGGTGGTCGACGGCATGGATGCCGCGCTGTTCATCCAGGCCGTGCGCGGCCTGCTGGAACAACCTGCCTGCCTGTTCGTGGAGTGACCATGCAACCGATTATCGACACCACCCTGCTGATCATCGGCGGCGGCCCCGGCGGTTACGTGGCGGCCATCCGTGCCGGGCAGCTGGGCATCCCCACCGTGTTGGTGGAGGGCCAGGCCCTCGGCGGCACCTGCCTGAACATCGGCTGCATCCCGTCCAAGGCGCTGATTCACGTGGCCGAGCAGTTCCACCAGGCCAGCCGCTTCAGCGAGCCTTCGCCGCTGGGCATCAGCGTGTCCTCGCCGCGCCTGGACATCGGCCGCAGCGTGGAGTGGAAAGACGGCATTGTCGACCGCCTCACCAGCGGCGTGGCGGCCCTGCTGAAAAAGCACGGCGTGCAGGTGATCCATGGCTGGGCGAAGATCCTCGACGGCAAGCATGTCGAGGTGGACGGCCAGCGTATCCAGTGCGAACACCTGTTGCTGGCCACCGGTTCCAGCAGCGTCGAACTGCCGATGCTGCCCATCGGCGGGCCCATCATCTGCTCCACCGAAGCCCTGGCGCCAAAAGCGCTGCCCCGCCACCTAGTGGTGGTGGGCGGCGGCTATATCGGCCTGGAGTTGGGCATTGCCTACCGCAAGCTGGGCGCGCAGGTCAGCGTGGTGGAAGCGCGCGAGCGCATTCTGCCCACCTACGACGCCGAACTGACCGCACCGGTAACTGACTCACTGAAAAAGCTGGGCATCGCCCTGCACCTGGGCCACAGCGTCGAGGGCTATGCCGAAGGCTGCCTGCTGGCACGCGACACTGAAGGCAACGAACTGCGCCTGGAGGCCGACCAGGTGCTGGTGGCCGTTGGCCGCCGGCCGCGTACCCAGGGCTTTGGCCTGGAAAGCCTGGCGCTGAAGATGAACGGCGCCGCCATCGCCATCGACGAACGCTGCCAGACCAGCATGCGCAATGTGTGGGCCATTGGCGATGTGGCCGGCGAGCCGATGCTGGCGCACCGGGCCATGGCCCAGGGCGAGATGGTCGCCGAAATCATCGCCGGCAAGGCGCGGCGCTTCGAGCCCAGCGCAATCGCTGCGGTGTGCTTCACCGACCCGGAGGTGGTGGTGGTGGGCATGACGCCCGAACAGGCCGGCCAGCAAGGCGTGGACTGCATCGTCGCGCAGTTCCCCTTTGCGGCCAACGGCCGGGCCATGAGCCTTGAGTCGAAGAGCGGTTTCGTACGGGTGGTGGCACGGCGTGACAACCACCTGATCCTTGGCTGGCAGGCGGTGGGGGTTGCGGTGTCGGAGCTGTCCACGGCGTTCGCCCAGTCGCTGGAGATGGGCGCGCGGCTGGAAGATGTGGCCGGTACCATCCATGCCCACCCGACCCTGGGTGAGGCGGTGCAGGAAGCGGCACTGCGGGCGCTGGGGCATGCGTTGCATATCTAGTGTCCTGTCTCGGAAATACGTTCTCTTTTGGCGAGTGGCTTGGGTGCCCGGCCAAGGCGCCGCGACGAGTCATAGCAGGGCTATGGCGAGGAGTGGCAACGCAGGCCGGGCGCCCAAGACGCCGCCAAAAGTGAACAGCTTATTATCGAGACAGGACACTCGGTACTGAAGCGGCGAGAGCCGATTTGGCCCGCGACGTTACCAGACGTCGCGGGCATTTTTTTGCGTGCAGATCTTGAGCGCCTGTACCGGCCCTATCGCCGGCAAGCCGGCTCCTACACAGATCGCGCTGTGCCTGTAGGGGCCGGTACAGGCATGGTTACTCGGCGACGATGTTCTTACCCGCCGCCTTGGCCCGGTACAGCGCCTGGTCGGCGCGGGCCAAGAGGCCTTGCTGGTTCTCGCCATCGCACCATTGCACCACCCCGTAGCTCATGGTCAGCCGGCAATCGCCCACCGGCTCAAGGCCGGCCAGGCCCTGGCGGATGCGCTGGGCCATGTCGCAGGCCTCGTCGAGCAAGGTGCCCGGCAGCACCACGGCAAACTCATCGCCGCCCCAGCGTGCCAGCAAATCCTGCGGGCGCAGGCACTGGCGAACGCGCTCGGTCACCTCGATCAGCACCGCATCGCCACGCGCATGGCCGTGCAGGTCGTTGATCGGCTTGAAGTCGTCCAGGTCCATGGCAATCAGTGCCAATGGCTCACGAAAACGCCTGGCCCGCTCGCACTCCTGCTGCAGGGTCTTTTCCAGGTGGTAGCGGTTGGCGGTGCGGGTCAGCGCGTCGCGCTCGGCCAGTAGGCGGTTCTCGTCCAGCTGGCGCTGCAACTGCTGGTTGACCCACGAAAGCTCGCGGGTACGTTCGGCTACCAGGCTTTCCAGCGACTGGTTGCGTAGCTCAAGCTCGGCCACCAGGCGCTTGCCGGCGTCGATGTTGCGGTGGGCACCCAGCATGCGCGCCACCGAGCCATCCTCGTTGCGCGCAATGACGTGGCCGCTATCCTCGACCCACAGATAGCTGCCGTCCTGGCACAGGCAGCGGTATTCGATGCGGTAGCGCTCGTTGCGCTGCTCGATGTAGGCCTCGAAATGCGCCATCACCCGTGGGTAGTCCTCGGGGTGGATCACGCTCTCCCAAGTGAGCACCGAATTGTCCTTGGAGTGGCTGGCGTAGCCCAGCATCCGGTACCAACCGGGGTTGCGGTAGACATAGCCGGTATTGGCGTTCCAGTCCCAGATACCGTCGCTGACCAGATCGAACAAAGTGTGCAGTTGCTGCTCGGTGAAACCGGTCGGTACCGGCTTGGATGCCTGACTCATGGACGCTCCTGTCGTTGCCCAGCAACTGCGCCCCGCTCTCAAGGCTGCCGATGTTCATCAGAATTGCCGCAGGCGGCAACCCTGTTCCCCTGATGGGCAAGCATATGCCCAGCGCAGCGCTACCGGAATAGCTAAACAGGGCTATTTCAACGGTCTTGCGACCGCTGGCACAGCTTTTGCCACTT
The DNA here is from genome assembly GCF_019139895.1 of Pseudomonas fakonensis. Taxonomy (GTDB): domain Bacteria; phylum Pseudomonadota; class Gammaproteobacteria; order Pseudomonadales; family Pseudomonadaceae; genus Aquipseudomonas; species Aquipseudomonas fakonensis. Next base: position 4,428,851 of record NZ_CP077076.1, read on the forward strand.
TGCTGGCGCCAATCGATTCTTCCAGGAGGACAACCATGGTTATCGCATTGAACGGGCTGGGCTGGCAGACAGCCGTCCAGCAGCACAATCGCACCAACAACGAACAGGCCCTGAGCCAGTTCGTGCCGGTACGCCAGGTGGCGGCCACCCGCGACACGGCCGCGCAGCAGAACAGCCAGGGCAGCACCTCGCAGCAGAGCAGCGAAGACAACCAGAAAGAGGCCTTTGCCAAGCTGCTGGTGATGCTGCAGAACCCGGACAGCGCCGCACGCCAGCAGGCCAGCGTCGGTAAACAGGAGCAAAGCAGCGCAGCCCAGGACTTCCATGACTACATGGCCAAGTCGCCGGAGGAGAAGATCAAGGAGAAAATGCTGCAGGAACTGGGGCTGACCGAGGACGAATACCAGGCCCTGCCGCCAGAGCAGAAAGCCGCGATCGACGACCAGATCGCCCAGCGCATGAAAGAGGATGTAGAGCTCAAGACTCAGGCCAAGCTGCAGCAGGCGCAGCAGACCCAACAGGCGCAACAGGTCAGCGGTGGTCTGGCGGTAGCCGCCTCGGGGGCCGAGGACAGCGAGAAGCAGAAAGCTGCAGAGCTTTGAGCGGCAAACCTGCGGCCGGCATGCAGGGGCCGCATTGCCCCTGCATGCCGGCGCTGCGCATCAGACGCGGAAGTAGCCCACGGTCGAATCGAACGGCAGGCGCTTGAGCTCGACCTTGTTCAGGTCCAGCACATCACGCAGCGCCTGGGTTTCGCCCGGGAAGTTGCGATAGGCCACTTCGTCCAGCACCACGATCGCGCCCTTGGGCATATAGGGCAGGAAGGTTTCCAGCGCCACCTTGGTCGACTTGTACAGGTCGGTATCGAGGATCAGCATCGCCACCACCAGGTCGGGGCGGGTCTTGACGAAGGCCGGCACGGTTTCGAGGATGTCGCCCTTGACGATCTCGCAGCGCGGGATGCGGTTAACCGGACGGATCAGGTCGTTGGCATCGATCATGTCCTGGATCAGGGTTTCATCGGTGTCGGAGAACATGTTCTCGTTGATGTCGGCAGGGTCCTGCTCGGCATCGATGCTGGCAAAACCGCCAAAAGTGTCGAAACCGATGATCGAACGGTTGATCGCGTAGGGCTCCAGGATCATCGACAGTTGCATGTACAGCATCAGCGAGTTGCCCTTGTAAACACCGCATTCAACGATGGCGCCCGGCACATCCTGGACCATCTTGAACAGCTCGATGCGCGACAGCGCGGCGGTCACGGCGATACGGTTGGCAAACACGAACGGCGCATCGGCCACGTATTGGGCATCGACACGGCTCAGCACGCTGGCGCGCTTTTCGTTGTACTCGACCTCGGCAGCAGTCAGGCGACGCTTGGTCATGGGTTAACTCCCTGGAATTGCGAAAAGTCGCTGGCATTGAAATAGTCTTTGAAGCCGGCTTCTGGGTCCGAACAGCCGTTGTCGACGTTTGGTGCGCCGCGCTTGTGCAGCAAGTCTTGCAGGTGGATCAGGCGAAAGTCCACGCTGAAACGCACCTTGTCGGTGAAGTTGGCCACGGTGCCATGTAGGTGGGAGCCGGAGAAGATCAGGATCTCGCCACTGTTGCCCGCCACCCGCAGCTCGGCGCTGGTGTCGATGTCTTCCAGCGGCACCGGGTGCACCCGGGTCTCTTCGGTGATGTTCTGCGCCGCTGCGAAACGCTGCGAGTTGATCCAGTGCTCCAGGCTCCAGTCGCCGGAGCTGTTCTGCACCGGGCGGTCGAAGTAGGCCGGGTTGATCATCATGGTCTGCTCGGGCTCGATGCTGTACACCGGCATCCAGGTGTTGACCTGGCTTTCGACGCCGCCATACCAGGTGTCGCGGTGCGGCTTGTAGGCGTAGCTCACGCCAGCATGCAGGTAGTCGTAGTTGGGCACCACCCGCACCCGCGGCACGTCGAAAATGTATTCGTTGAGATTTGCGCCGATTTCAAGCAGGAAATCGCGGATCAGTTCCTTGGCTTCGGGGCCGTTGGTGAACTGGCGCTTGAGCGCGGTGACGCGTTCGACGAAGGTTTCCACCGGCATCATCTTGTGCAGCGACTGGTGGTCGGTTTCGCCGTCGAAGGCGGCGGTGATGCTCTGCCGGGCCAGGGCGCACAGCTCGTGTGCATTGGCAAGGCCGGTTTCGAGGAAGATGTCGCCCTTGAACAGCGAGCCCCGGAAGTCCGGCTTGTTTTTCACCTGGTTGACATAAAAATTCATACTTGCCCCTTCAGAACCCGTTGTGACCAATGCCCGCCACGGGCTGCAGCGACCGGCAGCGTGGCATGAATTGAAGTGAACGCAAGGCGACGCGCTCTGCCTCTGCGGGCAGGTACTCCAACCATTGGCGGTACGGATGCATGCCCCGTACCCAGTGACCAAGAGATCGGCATGCTGACAGGAAACTTTAAGCGGCGCGCGTACCGGCGATCAGTATCTGACGGCTGCGGTGCGGGGGGGCGAGGCGTCGGGTAGGCAACCGGGATGCAACGCTTGAAATGCAGAGATTCAGCCGGTGAATCGGGGGGGATGCGCTCCCTGCTGGAGTCGAACCAGCATCTAACCCTTAGGAGGGGCTTATTCTATCCATTGAACTAAGGGAGCAAAGAGGCGCCATGTTGCTATGTAGAGGGCCAACGAGCAAGCTTTTTCTAGGTAATCATTGGCTTACAGGCATGTAGCTCGCCACGGCATAAAACTTAGTCGTGCGCCTTGCCGGTTGTCTTGTCGCCAACGGCGAATGCTCCCGTAGCCTTATTCCCAAGCAGGCCTTGCTCGCGCAAAAGCCCGAGCAAGGCCTGCACTGTCGCCTCAAGCGACGTTGAGTTGTCCAGCACATGCACGTCGGCATCATAGGCCGGCAAGGCAGTGTTGCGCGCAAGGCGCTGCTCGATCTCGTCATTGCTCTCGCGCCCCCGCGCCAACAGCCGCGCACGCAAGGCCTGCGTCGACACCTTAAGGCCTACGGCCAACAAGCCAGGGTACTGCCGACGCGCTTCTGCCAGGTGGCCGCGAGAGCCGTTGACCAGCACCGCAGTGCCGCCGGCGAGCCAGCTATCCACCTGGGCAGGAATGCCATAGCACAGGCCATTGGCCTGCCAGTGCAGGGCGAACTCGCCTGCGGCGCACATTGCCTCGAACTGTTCGCGACTCACGCTGTGGGCGGCCTCGCCCCTGGCTTCGGCAGAGCGGGTAATCACCCGCCGGGCGATTTCGATGCCACCGGCGTGCAGTTCGCCACGGACTGCATCGATGAGGGAATCTTTTCCCGAGCCAGACGGTCCGATCAGGAAGATCAGCCGGGACGGTGAAGGCAATGTGCCGCTTGCGTCATGTTGCATAGCCACTATGCTCAATGTGAGGGAAGCCGGCGCATTCTAGGCTTTTTCCTTTGCCTTTGCCGCCAGTTATCAGATTTTGACGACAAAGGTCTGACGTCGGTGCAGTTGGATGAAGGTTAAACTTTTCAAACCAGTGCGCATTTCTGATAATTGGTACTGGCATAAAGCCTTTATCCGGATCACTATTTGTCACAGAATTGACGCCAAGGAAACGGCGACGTTGAGGCAAGATGAAAAACCAAAATCAAACGACGGTTGAACATTTTGTCGTCGCCGCGGTCGTACCACCACCGTGCGGCCAATTTGATAACCGCTTCCCCTGAACCAGAACAACCGGTCAATTTATATGCGCCCAATGAAACAGGCTATCTATTCGAGCCGCACTGCTGACAAGTTCGTCGTCCGCCTGCCAGACGGGATGCGTGAGCGCATTGCCGAGGTAGCGCGCAACCATCACCGCAGCATGAACTCCGAAATCATCGCGCGCCTGGAGCAGAGCCTTATCCAGGAAGGCGCGCTGGGTGACGAGCTGAGCATGCGCCTGGACAGCCCAGAGCTGAGCTTGCACGAGCGTGAGCTGCTGCAGCGCTTCCGCCAATTGTCCCACCGCCAGCAGAACGCGCTGGTGGCCCTCATCGCTCACGATGTGGAAATGGCCGCAGACGCGTCCTGATCGCGCTTTACCGCCGCACACGAAAAAGCCAGCGCAAGCTGGCTTTTTTGTGGGCGCTGCACTCTGCCTTGGCTTGTGCAGGAGCGGGTTCAGCGAAGTGCAGGACCTGCGCGAAGCAGACGACGCGGTGCCTGGCACCGGCTGCGCCGGTGATCGCGGGCAAGCCCGCTCCTACAGGGATCGCATAGCCTTCAAACCTGCGCCGCACCTGTAGGAGCCGGCTTGCCGGCGATGAGGCCGGCTGCGCCGACAGGTTCAGAGCAGGAACAGCGTGGCCAGGCCGAGGAAGATGAAGAAGCCGCCGCTGTCGGTCACCGCGGTGATCATCACACTGGAGCCCATGGCCGGATCGCGGCCCAGGCGGGTCAGGGTCATCGGGATCAGCACGCCCATCAAGGCGGCCAGCAACAGGTTGAGGGTCATGGCCGCGGTCATCACCAAACCCAGCGACCAGCTGCCATAAAGCCAGAACGCCACTGCACCGATCACCCCACCCCAGATCAGGCCATTGAGCAAGGACACCGCCAGCTCCTTGCGCATCAGGCGGCTGGTGTTGCCCGGCGACACCTGGTCCAGGGCCATGGCCCGCACGATCATGGTGATGGTCTGGTTACCCGAGTTGCCGCCAATACCGGCCACGATCGGCATCAGCGCGGCCAGGGCCACCAGTTTTTCGATGGAACCTTCAAACAGGCCGATCACCCGCGAAGCCAGGAACGCGGTGATCAGGTTGATTGCCAGCCACGCCCAACGGTTGCGCAGCGAGCGCCAGACCGAGGCGAAGATGTCTTCCTCTTCGCGCAAACCGGCCATGTTGAGCACTTCGCTTTCGCTCTCCTCGCGGATCAGGTCGACCATCTCGTCAATGGTCAAACGGCCAATCAGACGCCCGCTCTTGTCCACCACCGGCGCGGAAACCAGGTCATAGCGTTCAAAGGCCTGGGCAGCGTCGTAGGCATCTTCCTCGGGGTGGAATGCCACGGGGTCATTGGCCATGACCTCCGCAACCTTCTTGTCCGGGTCGTTGACCAGCAGCCGCTTGATCGGCAGCACACCCTTGAGAATGCCGTCGTAGTCGACCACGAACAGCTTGTCGGTGTGGTTGGGCAGCTCCTTGAGCCGGCGCAGGTAGCGCAGCACCGTCTCCAGGCTGACGTCTTCGCGGATGGTGACCATCTCGAAGTCCATCAGCGCACCGACCTGCTCCTCGTCGTAGCTCAGGGCCGAACGCACACGTTCGCGCTGCTGGGCATCGAGGCTTTCCATCAGCTCATGGACGACGTCACGCGGCAGCTCCGGCGCAAGGTCAGCGAGCTCGTCGGCATCCATCTCCTTGGCGGCGGCCAGCAGTTCGTGATCGTCCATGTCGGCGATCAGGGTCTGACGCACAGCGTCGGACACTTCCAGCAGGATGTCGCCATCGCGGTCCGAGCGCACCAGCTGCCAGACCGTCAGGCGGTCTTCCAGGGGCAAGGCTTCGAGGATGTAGGCGATGTCGGCAGGGTGCAGGTCGTCGAGCTTGCGTTGCAGCTCGACCAGGTTCTGGCGGTGGACGAGGTTTTCCACCAGGTCGTGGTGGTGACCTTCCTGGCGGTGCGTCAGGTCTTCGACCACGCGCTGGCGCTGCAGCAGTTCGATCACCTGAGCCAGGCGATCCTGCAGACTCTCTTGCGCTTTTTTTACTTCGATTTCAGTCATAGGCGTACTCCACTCCCAGCAGCGGAGCACGCCGGGAGAATCAATCAGGCAGATCTGTCTGGATGAAGCGTATTAACGAGTAACTACTGGGTAAGTCCATGGTGGGATTCCACAAGCCCCGGCGGGGCTGACGGGCGCAATCATACACGGTACAAGCTGCTGGATCGCTTAAATTTTTGGCCAGAACAATCGTTTGCGCGATAAAGCTATGACAACGCTCGAAGCCAACAGTGCGACGGCGCAGGCTTGTCAAAAAGCACATCGATTAGAAAAGGGACTGATTGCAGTCTAGCCATGGACGGCAAACCGATACGAGATACCGCACCCGAGCCGGAAAAGAAAAAGCCCGCTTATATGCATAAGCGGGCTTTTCAGGTATGGCGGACTCAGCAGGATTCGAACCTGCGACCGCTCGGTTCGTAGCCGAGTACTCTATCCAGCTGAGCTATGAGTCCGTGGTGGTATTTTTAGACCAGGTTACCACTGGTGGGTTGAAGCATCTTTGCAAGCAAAGCCACTTCAAAAGTGGCGGACTCAGCAGGATTCGAACCTGCGACCGCTCGGTTCGTAGCCGAGTACTCTATCCAGCTGAGCTATGAGTCCGTGGTTGGTATTTTTAGACCAGGTTACCACTGGTTATCTAAAGCAGCCTTGCAAACAAAGCCACTTCAAAAGTGGCGGACTCAGCAGGATTCGAACCTGCGACCGCTCGGTTCGTAGCCGAGTACTCTATCCAGCTGAGCTATGAGTCCGTGTCTTGCCGCGCATTATAGGTCGCTAAATCTTTTTATCAAGAACTTTTTCGTTTAATTTCAACGACTTAAGCTTTTGACCTTTTCCAGCGACCTACGCAAATAATGGCGGTGAAGGGGGGATTCGAACCCCCGATACCCTTATGAGGTATACTCCCTTAGCAGGGGAGCGCCTTCGGCCACTCGGCCACCTCACCGCAACACGAGGCGAATATTAAACACACCCTTCCTCGTTTGCAACCCTTTTTTTGAAAAAAACTTCAAAAAAATTAAAGGCTTGGCTCTTCATCCTTCTCTTTCTTGATCCGCAGGTAGATTTCCTCGCGGTGAACAGCCACTTCCTTGGGCGCGCTAACGCCAATACGCACCTGGTTGCCTTTGACGCCCAGCACCGTCACGGTGATCTCACCATCGCCAATGATCAGGCTCTCGGCGCACCGGCGAGTCAGAATCAACATACATTTCTCCTTAATGATCTTTCAGGGACAACAGTCTTGGGTAAAGCAGGGCCTTGCCGGGGACAACGGCAAGATCCCTTGGCTTTGCACGGAAGGCGCCTACGCGGCCTCTCGGGCAAGCCCTCAGGCTGTTGGAGGCACCTGGACAGGAGCGCTTCCAACAGCCAGAAACGCGAAGGGCGCGGCAAGCCGCGCCCCTCTGGGCAAGGTATTACTCGCTCTGTCGGGCGGGAGCGTCGAGCTCGAACGCGGTGTGCAGCGCACGAACGGCCAGCTCCAGGTACTTCTCTTCGATCACTACCGAAACCTTGATTTCGGAGGTGGAGATCATCTGGATGTTGATGCTCTCCTTGGCCAGGGCTTCGAACATGCGGCTGGCGACACCTGCGTGGGAACGCATGCCGACGCCGACGATGGAAACCTTGGCGATCTTGGTATCGCCGATCACTTCACGGGCGCCGATTTCGCGGGCGGTGTTTTCCAGCACGCTCAGCGCCTTCTCGTACTCGTTGCGGTGCACGGTGAAGGTGAAGTCGGTGGTGTTATCGTGCGAGACGTTCTGCACGATCATGTCCACTTCGATGTTCGAAGCGCTGATCGGGCCGAGGATCTTGAACGCAACGCCCGGGGTATCCGGCACGCCACGAATGGTCAGCTTGGCCTCATCACGGTTGAAGGCGATACCGGAAATGATCGGCTGTTCCATGGATTCCTCTTCATCGATGGTAATGAGGGTACCCGGACCCTCCTTGAAGCTGTGCAGCACGCGCAGCGGAACATTGTACTTTCCGGCGAACTCCACCGAACGGATCTGCAGCACCTTGGAACCGAGGCTGGCCATTTCCAGCATCTCTTCGAAGGTGATCTTCTCCAGGCGCTGAGCTTGCGGCACAACGCGCGGGTCGGTGGTGTAGACGCCGTCGACGTCGGTGTAAATCTGGCACTCGTCGGCCTTCAGCGCCGCCGCCAGGGCCACGCCGGTGGTGTCCGAGCCGCCACGGCCCAGGGTGGTGATGTTGCCCTGCTCGTCAACGCCCTGGAAACCTGCGACGACAACCACACGGCCAGCTTTCAAGTCGGCGCGGATCTTCTGGTCATCGATTTGCAGGATGCGCGCCTTGTTGTGCGCGCTGTCGGTGAGGATGCGCACCTGGTTGCCGGTGTACGACACCGCCTCCACGCCACGCTTCATCAGGGCCATGGCCAGCAGCGCGATGGTCACCTGTTCGCCGGTTGAAACGATCACGTCCAGCTCGCGTGGCTCCGGTTTGTCGGAGATCTGCTTGGCCAGGTCGATCAGGCGATTGGTTTCACCGCTCATGGCCGACAGCACAACCACCAGGTCGTCGCCCGACTCGCGGAATTTCTTGACCTTGTCGGCAACCTGCTCGATCCGCTCGATGGAACCGACAGAGGTACCGCCAAATTTCTGTACGATCAACGCCATTTCAAAGGTGCCTCGGCCCGCAAGGGGCCCCAAAAAACAATCCAACATGCGGGGCGGCGACTAGACCGCCGCCCCGGCATCTCAAAGTCCCTGCTCGGCGAACGGCACTGCCAGGGCCAGGGCGTTGTCCAGCGCGGCGACGTCAACGCCACCACCCTGGGCCATGTCCGGGCGGCCACCGCCCTTGCCACCGACCGCCGCAGCGGCTTGTTTCATCAGGTCGCCAGCCTTGAGTTGGCTGGAGAGGTCCTTGGTCACGCCAGCCACCAGCACGACCTTGCCCTCATGCTCGCTGCCCAGCAGGATCACTGCGTGGCCGAGCTTGTTCTTCAGCTGATCGACGAGCGCCAGCAGGGCCTTGCCATCCTGCCCGTCAAGGCGGGCGGCGAGAACCTTGGCACCCTTGACCTCAACGGCCGCATTGGAGAGATCATCCCCGGCGGCGCTGGCGGCCTTGGCCTGCAGCTGTTCCAGCTGCTTTTCCAGCTGGCGGTTGCGCTCGAGCACAGCCGACAGCTTGTCGATCAGGTTGTCACGGTTACCCTTGACCAGCTGCGCAGCTTCCTTGACCTGCTCTTCGGCAGCGTTCAGGTAAGCCAGCGCGGCCGCGCCGGTGACCGCTTCGATACGGCGCACGCCAGAGGCCACGCCGCCTTCGCTGATGATCTTGAACAGCGCGATGTCGCCGGTGCGCTTGGCGTGGATGCCACCGCACAGCTCCACCGAGAAATCACCGCCCATGCTCAGCACGCGCACGGTGTCGCCGTACTTCTCGCCGAACAGCGCCATGGCGCCCTTGGCCTTGGCGGTCTCGATGTCGGTCAGTTCGGTTTGTACCGGGGTATTGTTGCGCACTTCACGGTTGACGATGTCTTCCAGGGCCTTGATCTGCTCAGGCTTGACCGCCTCGAAGTGGCTGAAGTCGAAACGCAGACGCTGGCTATCGACCAGCGAGCCCTTCTGCTGCACGTGCTCGCCCAGTACCTGGCGCAGCGCTTCGTGCAGCAGGTGGGTTGCGGAGTGGTTCAGTGAGGTGGCGTGCTGCACGTCGGCATCGACCTTCGCGCCTACTGGCGAGCCGATCACCAGCGCACCGCTGGCAACCACGCCGTGGTGCAGGAAGGCGCCGCCGGTCTTGGTGGTGTCGCGCACGTCGAAGCGCGCGTTGCCGGCCTGCAGGTAGCCGGTGTCACCCACCTGGCCGCCGGATTCGGCGTAGAACGGGGTACGGTCCAACACCACCACGCCCTGCTCGCCTTCGCCCAGTTGGTCGACAGCCTGGCCTTCCTTGTACAGGGCGATGATCTTGCCCTGGCCTTCGGTGGCGTCGTAGCCGAGGAACTCGGTAGCGGTGTCGACCTTGACCAGGCTGTTGTAGTCCATGCCGAAGGCGCTGGCGGAACGGGCACGCTCGCGCTGGGCCTCCATTTCACGCTCGAAGCCGGCTTCGTCGATGGTCAGCTCGCGCTCACGGGCGATGTCGGCGGTCAGGTCCATGGGGAAGCCGTAGGTGTCGTACAGCTTGAACACCACGTCGCCCGGTACCACTTTGCCTTGCAGCTGGGCCAGGTCCTGCTCGAGGATGCGCAGGCCCTGCTCGAGGGTCTTGGCAAACTGCTCTTCTTCGGTTTTGAGCACGCGCTCGATATGCGCCTGCTGGCTTTTCAGCTCAGGGAAGGCTTCGCCCATTTCGTTGACCAGCGCCGCCACCACCTTGTGGAAGAAACTGCCGGTGGCGCCCAACTTGTTACCGTGACGGCAGGCGCGGCGAATGATGCGGCGCAGCACGTAGCCACGGCCTTCGTTGGACGGCAGCACGCCGTCGGCGATCAAAAAGCCGCAGGAACGGATGTGGTCGGCCACCACTTTGAGCGACGACTGCTCTTCGTTGCGGCAGCCAATGGCTTGCGCCGCAGCGTCCAGCAGGCTCTTGAACAGGTCGATCTCGTAGTTCGAGTGCACGTGCTGCATCACCGCACTGATGCGCTCAAGGCCCATGCCGGTGTCCACCGATGGGGCGGGCAGCGGGTGCAGGACGCCGTCGGCGGTGCGGTTGAACTGCATGAAGACGTTGTTCCAGATCTCGATGTAGCGGTCGCCGTCTTCTTCCGGCGAGCCGGGCGGGCCACCCCAGATGTCGGCGCCGTGATCATAGAAGATCTCGGTGCACGGGCCGCACGGGCCCGTGTCACCCATGGTCCAGAAGTTGTCGGAGGCGTATGGGGCGCCTTTGTTGTCGCCGATGCGCACCATGCGCTCGGCCGGCACGCCGACTTCCTTGGTCCAGATGTCGTAGGCTTCGTCGTCGCTGGCGTAGACGGTGACCCACAGCTTCTCTTTGGGCAGGTTCAGCCACTTGTCGGAGGTCAGGAAGGTCCAGGCGAAAGTGATGGCATCGCGCTTGAAATAGTCGCCGAAGCTGAAGTTGCCCAGCATCTCGAAGAAGGTGTGGTGACGGGCGGTGTAGCCGACGTTTTCCAGGTCGTTGTGCTTGCCGCCGGCGCGTACGCATTTCTGGCTGCTGACCGCGCGGGTGTAGGCGCGCTTTTCCTGGCCGAGGAAGCAGTCCTTGAACTGGTTCATGCCAGCGTTGGTGAACAGCAGGGTCGGGTCATTGCCCGGGATCAGGGAGCTGGAGGCTACGCGAGTGTGCCCTTGCTCTTCGAAGAAGCGAAGGAAGGCTTCACGGATTTCTGCGCTTTTCATAGGTTCTTCCACGGAAACGGCCGGCCCCTTTGGGCAAACTCGTCAGATCGACGAAACGACGGCAAAGGGCGCCATTATATCCAGCCTGAACGGCGGATGCAGTGTGTTTATAAGATAGAAACGGTCAATCGAAGGTGAAATGACCTTCATTCAGCCGGTCATATCCGCAGGCTATACAGTTCGCCGCGCCGGAACAACTGCACCGGCCTGCATTATGTACCGCCCAGTCCACCTGCATAGCTCCGAACATCGCCCCTCCATTGCCGGCAATACGGAGCAACACATGCCTACCAATCAGCCCGTCACACCCTTGCAACACGTCAGCACCGGCTCGTCCCCCCCAAGACCCCAACGACGACCACCCCCTGCCGTTTCAAGACCAGAATCTGCACCTGCAAGCGCTGCCCGGCAAGCTCCTGGCCAGGTCGCAACGCCAGCGCATAAGCCTGTATGCCCGGCGCAACAGGGACGGAGCTCACCTGCGCACCGAAAACCGTTGCTACTTCATCGCCCTAAGCGACAGGGACGTGCTGCACATCGTCACCAACGACGGCGACGACCAGGTCGAACTGAGCGGAGAAGGCTTTGCGACCGTCTATGCTGGCGACGGCAATGACCAAATCACCACAGCGATGCGCCGCGCGACAGTATTCGCCGGGCTAGGAGACGATCATGTTCGCTGCCATGGCGAAACAGTCGTGGATGCGTCCGGCGGCGTGAACCGGGTGGAAAGAACACCTTACCGCGACCATGTCTACGCCAACGACCAGACCCAGCTGATTGACAACAATTTTGATCGTGTTGAGGCCAGCGGCACTGGCCCGCACCCTGGCATACGCTCGATTACCATCAAGGGAACGCCCGAGTACCGTGACCTGGTGATCAACAACCTCGCCCTGCTGCTCGCCACCTCGACGGGCAGGGCGATGTTCCAAAGCCTGGACGCCAGCAATGCGCAGATAGTCATTGAGGACATCCCGGAACTGGACAACGGTCATTTCGACTTCGATCACTCGCAGGGCAACCCCCGCATTAGGGGCTCACAGCCCGGAGACAGGGTGCTGGCAGGCAAGATCGGCTTCAACCCTCTGGCCCAACGGCCCAACACACCAGCGGTGATAATCCTCTACCACGAACTGTGTCACGCCTGGAATCACATCAATGGCACCGTCATGCCAGACCATGAGAATCAGGTCACCGGCCTGTGGACCGCGAACACCTTCGACTTTGACGGTGACCCACACACACCGGCCAACCACACCAACCCTGACCCATTCAACGAGAATGCACTGCGCCGCGAACTGGGGTTGCCGCGACGCAACGTCTATTGAAAAGCGTCAGGACAAGCGCTGACCGCTGTCCGGCACGATGAGAATCCCCGCCCTTAGGCCGTTCTTGACCTTGGGGTTGGGGAAGATGATCCGCGCGCCCTCCTCCTCCACCACCCAGCGCATCTCGGCCAGGTCCTCTGCCAGCAGGTAGCCCTTGCTCAGCTCGGCGAAGTTCTCGATGTCCGCCGGCAGGTGCAGGTGGAAATGGTCGCTGTGCTTGATGATTTCGCGGGCCACGCTGAACAGCTTCAGGCCGTCGAGCGAGTCGCCGGTCTCAGGCTCGGTGCCTTCGATGATCTGGATGAGCCGTTCTTCGAGCTTGTCCAGATTGACCCCTTCGTTCTGCCCGAATGGCCGCGCCTTGCCCAGTTCGAGGGTGAAGGCCTCGGCCTCCAACTGTTCATAGGTAAAGGCACTGAAGGTGATCGAAGACTTGCTTTGCAGCAGCACCGCCTCCATCCCTGCCGCAGCCAGACGAGCCAGTTCACGCCGGGAGTGGGTGCGGCCCTCCTTGTAGGGGTACAAGGCGAACTGCTCGATCTTCGAGCCACGGATTGCGGTGTGCAGGTCGTAGTGCAGGCGGGTACGCTCGGGCTTGCTGAAAAATACCCGGGCAAATTGTTCGAGCTCCGCGGCGCGCAGCGCCTCGAAACCGCTGGAAAGCTCGTGGCGGCCATTGAACAGGCGGTTGATGTCCTGCTCGATGTAGCGCTCGCCCTTGCGAATCGCCGCCGGGTTGCCGAACAGGAACAACACTCGCGCCCTGGGCTTGATCTTGCCGTTGGCCACACCATGCAGCAGGCGTTCGAGCAGCTCGATCGGCGCTGTTTCGTTGCCATGGATGCCGGCGGACAGCAACAGGTCGAGGCCGCAATCCTCGCTTTCGGCCGGACGCACCTCGAGCGCGCCCTCCCCCAACCAGCGCAAACGCACGCCCCTGGGTGTCACTTGGGTCTTCTCGGCCGGTTCGTGATCGGTGAGGGTCAGCTCAAGCAGTTTGCCAAGGGCGAGCATAGGCGCTTCCTTAGTGGTGGTGGCCGCAGTCCGGGCCATGCACGTGGTCGTCATCTTCGCCGACTTCGGCCGGCTCCATTTCCAGCTGCAGGCTGACCAGGTTGGTGGCCATCGGGCGCAGCAGCAGGTTGGCGTACTCGGCGTCGCCTTCTTCGACATCCACACCAATCAGCAGCTGGCCGCGGCCGTCTTGCTGAATCCACACTTCCTTGCCTTGCCAGACCACGGCAAAGCGGGTGCAGGAGGTTTCCAGCTGGGTGCCGTCTTCATCTTCCAGGATCAGGCGCAGGGCGTCGGACATTGCAAAACTCTCTCTATCAAGGTTGGCGTTGGAACGGATACACCGAACCCAACTTGAGGATCTGGGTCAATTCATCCAGTGCGGTACGGCACTCTACCAGCAGTTGTGGGTCGGCCAGGTCCGCCTCGCCGAGGCGGTCGCGGTAGTGCTTGTCGACCCACTGCACCAAGGTGTCGTACAGCGAGGCGGTCATGATAACCCCTTGGTTGACCGCCGCCAGTTCCGATTCCTTCAGCGCCACGCGCAGGCGCAGGCAGGCAGGGCCGCCGCCGTTCTGCATGCTCTGCTTGAGGTCGAACACCTTGACCTCCTTCACCGGCCCGCCTTGGCTGGTCAGTTGCGACAGATAGGCCCATACGCGTTCGTTGTTGCGGCACTCCTCCGGCACCACCAGCAGCATCGAGCCGTCGTCGCGGCTGAGCAGTTGGCTGTTGAACAGGTAGGAGCGCACCGCGTCTTCCACCGTGACCGCCGCACGCGGTACGCAGATACCCTGGAAATTGCCACCCTTGCTGGCCAGTTTAGCCTGCAGTTGGCCAAGCACCGCGTCGGTATCGAGGAAGGCGTCCTCGTGGTAGAACAGCACCTCGCCGTTGCCCACCGAAATCACATCGTTGTGGAACACGCCCTGGTCGATCACCGCCGGGTTCTGCTGAGCGTAGACCACCCCGCCCTCGCTCAGGCCATGCAAGCGGGCTACCGCCTGCGAGGCCTCGAGGGTTTGCCGCGCCGGGTACTTCTGCGGCGCCGGGTAGCGGCTGTCGAAGGCGCTGCGGCCATAGACGAAAAACTCGACCCCGGCCTCACCATAGCTGCGGCAGAAACGGGTGTGGTTGGCCGCGCCCTCGTCACCGAACTGCGCCACCGCCGGCAGCGCCTGGTGGTGGGCAAACACCTGCTGGTCATTGAACATCGCCTGCAGCACACGGCTGGTGGTTGGGTGCTCGATGCTGCGGTGGTACTTGCAGTTGAGGTTGGCGGCAGTGAAATGCACACGCCCGTCTGCAGTGTCGGCACTGGGGCTGACGGTGGCGGCGTTGGCCACCCACATGCTCGAGGCCGAGCAACTGGCCACCAGCAGCGGCATGGCGTCTTTCGCCGCGCGCTGGATCACCTCGGCATCCGACCCGGTGAAGCCCAGGCGGCGCAGGGCGGCCACATCCGGGCGCTCCTGCGGCGCCAGCACGCCCTGCTGGAAGCCCATTTGCATCAGCGCCTTCATCTTGGCCAGGCCCTGGCGCGCCGCTTCACGGGGGTTGGAACCCTGCTGGCTGTTGCTCTGCGAGGCCACATTGCCGTACGACAGGCCGCCGTAGTTGTGGGTCGGCCCCACCAGGCCATCAAAATTCACTTCGTAGGATTTCATCGGCTAGGCTCCGAGACCTGTTGTTATAGGGTGACGCCCGGCGTCAGGGTCGCCGGCAATGCAAGGCTGGCGGTCTCCAGCGATGCCACGGGGTAAGCGCAGTAGTCGGCCGCATAATATGCGCTGGCGCGGTGGTTGCCACTGGCGCCCACGCCACCGAACGGCGCGCTGCTGGCGGCACCGGTCAGTTGCTTGTTCCAGTTGACGATGCCGGCGCGGCTGCGCAGCCAGAAGTGCTGGTAGCGGGCGTTGGAGTCCGACAGCAGCCCGGCGGCCAGGCCGTACTGGGTGTTGTTGGCCTCATTGATGGCGGCGTCGAAGTCGGCGTAGCGGATCACCTGCAGCAGCGGGCCGAAGAACTCTTCGTCCGGGCGCCCGGTAACAGCGGTCACATCGATGATGCCCGGGGTCAGCAAGGCGGCAGTGGCCTGGGGCTGGGTCATTTCCAGCAGCGCCACGGCGCCCTTGCCAAGCAACTCGCGCTGGGCCGCCAGCAGCGCCTGGGCAGCCTGCAGCGAGATCACCGAGCCCATGAACGGCGCCGGTTGCTGGTCGAAGGCACCCACGCTGAGGGTGCGGCTGACCTCGACCAGGCGCGCGATCAGCCGGTCACCCCAGGCACCTTGCGGCACCAGCAGGCGGCGGGCGCAGGTGCAGCGCTGGCCGGCCGAGATGAACGCCGACTGGATGATGGTGTACACCGCCGCGTCCAGGTCCTTGACCTCATCCACCACCAGCGGGTTGTTGCCCCCCATTTCCAGCGCGAGGATCTTGTCCGGGCGCCCGGCGAACTGCTGGTGCAGCAGGTTGCCGGTGCGGCTGGAGCCGGTAAAGAACAAGCCATCGATACCTGTATTGGCCGCCAGCGCCACGCCGGTTTCGCGGGCGCCCTGCACCAGGTTGAGTACCCCGGCCGGCAGCCCGGCCTCGGCCCAGCACTGCACCGTCAGTTCGGCAACTTTCGGCGTCAGCTCGCTGGGCTTGAACACCACGCAGTTGCCCGCCAGCAGCGCCGGCACGATATGCCCGTTGGGCAGGTGGCCGGGGAAGTTGTAGGGGCCGAACACCGCCACCACGCCATGGGGCTTGTGCCGCAGTACCGCCGTGGCATCGGCCAGCGGGCCGCTCTTCTCGCCAGTGCGTTCGCGGTAGCTCTGTACCGAGATCGCCACCTTGTTGACCATGCTGGTGACTTCGGTGGCCGACTCCCACAAAGGCTTGCCGGTTTCCTCACCGATGCAGTGCGCCAGCTCGTCAGCACGCGCCTTGAGTGTTCCGGCGAAGGCTTCCAGCACGCTGATCCGCGCTTCCAGGCTCAGTTGCGCCCAAGCCGGGAAGGCCTGGCGGGCAGCACTGACTGCCGCCTCCACCTGGCCGGCATCAGCACCCTGCCCTGCCCAGACCACCGCCTGGGTGACCGGGTTCAGCGACTGCAGTGCCTCACCTTTGCCTGCGAGCCATTGCCCTGCGATGTAATGCGTGGTCATTTATTGGGCCTCCCGGGCGGCTGTCAGCGGCACGGCGCGCACATTGTCGCCGGCCCCCATGCGCAGGCGCTTGGCGGTCAGCGGGTCGACCACCAGGGTGCCGGCCGCCAGGCGCGCGGGTGCTGCGGTGATGCGGCAGTCCTCGCGCTTGCGGTTGTGGATGATGTACGGGGTGGCGTCGTCGCCCGGCGTGCCCACCGCCAGCACCAGGGTCTCGCTGTCGCGCACCGCGCGGATCTTCGCGGTCTCGCACTCGATGGCCGGGCCTGCGTCGAAGATGTCGACAAACCCTTGGTAGTTGAAGCCCTCGCGCTTGAGCATCGCCAGCGCCGGCTCCGTGTCGCTGTGCACGCGGCCGATCACGCTGCGCGCAGCTTCGGACAGGAAGCAGGTGTACAGCGGGAACTTGGGCATCAGCTCGGCGATGAACGACTTGTTGCCCACCCCGGTGAGGTAGTCCGCCTGGCTGAACTCCATCTTGAAGAAGTGCCGGCCCAGGCTCTCCCAGAACGGCGAACGGCCCGCCGCATCAGACATGCCGCGCATCTCGGCGATGAGCTTCTTGCCGAACAGGTCAGGGAATTCGGCAATGAACAGCATGCGCGACTTCGACAGCAGGTGGCCGTTGCGCCCGCTGCGGTAGTCACTGCGCAGAAACAGCGAGCACAGCTCGGAGTTGCCGGTCAGGTCATTGGCCAAAAACAGCGTGGGGATTTCGCGGTAGATGTTCAGCTCTTGCGAGGCGCTGACGGTCAGGCCGACGCGGTAGTTGTACCAGGGCTCGCGCAGGCCGACGGCGCCAGCGATGGCACTGATGCCAACCACCAGGCCCTCGTCGTTTTCCAGCACGAACAGGTAGTCGGTATCGCCGCGCTCGGCTTCGCCACGGAAGCTCTTCTCGGCCCAGCCGACGCGCCGCGCCAGGCGCTCTTCGTTGGCCGGCAAGGTGGTCAGGCCGGTGGTGCCGGTGCTGCGGGCCAGTTCGATCAGCGCGGGTAAATCGCTGCTGCGTACGGGACGAACGATCATGCTATCTCCTTGTGCGGCGGGCCTGGCCTGCCGCGAAACTCACTGTTGCGACTCGCCTGCGGCGAACCCTCAGACCGCCACCAGGCGCACGCTGGCGCCTTCACCCACACCCAGCGCCTCGACAGCCTCGGTGCTCAGGCTGACCGGTTTGCCCGGCACCCAGTCCAGCTCCAGCAGCACCGCGCGGTAATCCTGCAACTGGCCGTTGCTCACCAGGTACGGGCGCCCGCCCTTGACCTGCGTGTCGTCGACTTTTACCGGCACCACGCGGCTCTGGGCGATCGAGCGGATGCTCGAGGCGCGCGCGTGCAGGGTCGGGCCGCCGTCGAAGATGTCGATGTAGTGCTCGGTCTCGAAGCCTTCGCGCATGAGGATGTCGAAGGTGATCTGCGCTCGCGGGTGCACCTGGCCCATGGCTTCCTGGGCGGCGTCGTCCAGCAGCGGCACGTAGATCGGGTAGTGCGGCATCAGTTCGGCGAGGAAGGTGCGGCTTTTCAGCCCGCACAGGCGCTCGGCGTCGGCGTAGTTGAGGTCGAAGAAGTTGCGCCCGATGGCATCCCAGAACGGCGACTCACCCTGCTCGTCGCTGTAGCCGACGATTTCGGTCACCACCGAATCGGCGAAGCGCTCCGGGTGCGCGGCCATGAACAGCAGGCGCCCGCGCGAGTTGAGCTCGGCCCAGCCGCTGTTCACCAGCTCCGGCAGCACGTAGAAACTGGTCAGCAGGCTGTTGCCGGTGAGGTCGTGGCACAGCGACAGCACGTGGATCTTGTTGTGGATCTTCAGCTCACGAGAGGCGTGCACGAAGGTCTCGTTACGAAAGCTGTAGAACGGCTCGGAATAGCCCGCCGAGGCGACGATGGCCGAGCAGCCGGCCAGCTTGCCGCTGGCGCTGTCCTCGAGCACGAAGAAGTAGCTCTCCTCGCCGTTGAAGCTCACTTCGGCGGCAAAAGAGGTTTCCGAGGCGGCGATCTTGTCGCCCAGACGGCCGGCGTCGTCCGGCAGCGAGGTGACACCAACGGGGCTGTCGGCAGCCATGCGCTGCACTTCGTTCAGATCCGCCATTTGCGCGGGGCGCATCACCAGCATGGTGTCACTCCTTTCGGGATAGCGTGCCGCTCACTTCGGCACGGAAAAACTGCGGGCACGCGCCACTACCTGCAAGCAGGTGCCCGCATTGGAATTCAGGTATCGCCGGCCCGTCGCGGGGCCGGCGAAAGGGCCGGTCAGGCCTTGGTCAGCTGCGCCACGGCGCGCTCGAAGCGGTCCAGGCCTTCGTCGATGTCGGCATCTTCGACGACAAGGCTCGGGGCGAAACGCACCACATCCGGGCCGGCTTGCAGCACCATCACGCCCTCTTTTTCAGCGGCGTTGAGCACGTCCTTGGCCTTGCCGACCCAGGCTTGGCTGAGCACGCAGCCGATCAGCAGGCCGACGCCACGCACCTGGGTGAACAGGCCGTACTGCTGGCCGATCTGCTCCAGGCGGGTCTTGAAGCGCTCGTGCTTGGCCTTGATGCCGGCCAGGGTCTCTGGGGTATTGATCACGTCCAGCACCGCGCAAGCCACCGCACAGCCCAGCGGGTTGCCGCCGTAGGTGGTGCCGTGGGTGCCGACGGCCAGGTGCTTGGCCAGCTCGCTGGTGGTCAGCATGGCACCGATCGGGAAGCCGCCGCCCAGGCTCTTGGCGCTGGTCAGGATGTCCGGGGTCACGCCGTAGTGCTGGTAGGCGTACAGCGAGCCGGTACGGCCAACGCCGGTCTGCACTTCGTCGAAGATCAGCAGGGCGTTGTGCTCGTCACACAGCTTGCGCGCGCCTTCCAGATACGCCTTGTCGGCAGGTACCACACCGCTCTCGCCCTGGATCGGCTCGATCACCACGGCGCAGGTCTTATCGGAAATTTGTGCTTTCAGCGCTTCCAGGTCGTTGTACGGCACGTGGCTGATGCCGGTGATCTTCGGGCCGAAACCGTCGGAGTACTTCGGCTGGCCACCAACACTGACGGTGAACAGGGTACGGCCGTGGAAGCTGTTCACGGTGGCGATGATTTCGTGCTTTTCAGCGCCGAAGCGGTCGTGGGCGACACGCCGGGCCAGCTTGAAGGCGGCCTCGTTGGATTCAGCGCCGGAGTTGCAGAAGAACGCGCGGTCGGCAAAGGTGGCGTCCACCAGCTTGTGGGCCAGGCGCAGGGCCGGCTCGTTGGTGAACACGTTAGAGACATGCCAGAGGGTGTTGGCCTGCTCGGTCAGCGCCTTGACCAGCGCCGGGTGGCAGTGGCCCAGGGCATTCACCGCGATGCCGCCGGCGAAGTCGATCAGCTCGCGGCCCGACTGGTCCCATACTCGGGAACCCTCGCCTCGCACAGGAATGAAGGCCGCCGGCGAATAGTTGGGGACCATCACCTGGTCGAAATCGGCACGTTGCACCGGGGCTTGCTCAACGGACATCTGAGTCTCCTGAAGAGGAACGCTGGCCTGGAAGTGGCGAGCGATGGGGGGATTGTAAGGACTGATCGGCGCCTGTCCTTGCTGCCAGGCGACAACTTGTTACAGCGCCAAACCCTGTTTTACCAAGGCTTTCGGCAATGCGACAAACACTGTCGCAATCGCGCAGTGTAAAGGTAGAGAGAGGCTGGGTGAACGGGTGTTCATTGTAGGAGCGGCCTTGTGCCGCGAAAGGGCTGCGCAGCAGCCCCGGCGGCCTCAGCCCAGGCACCAAAAAGTGGGCAGCCTTGCTGCCCTTTCGCGGCACAAGGCCGCTCCTACAGAGGATCTGCGTAAACCGCTCAGCCCTTTTCAGCCGGCGCCGAACTGAGCTCGAACGGGCTGCTGCTGCGCCGCTGGTTGCGGTCTTCACGCGGCGTGGCGCCGAAGAAATTGCGGTAGGCGCTGGAGAAATGCGGCCCGGAGGAGAACCCGCAGGACAAGCCGATCTGGATGATCGACTTGCTGGTCTGCATCAGCATCTGCCGCGCCTTGTTCAGGCGCAGCTCCAGGTAGTACTGGCTGGGGACGCGGTTCAGGTACTGCTTGAAGATGCGCTCCAACTGCCGGCGCGACACGCACACATGCTGGGCGATCTCGTCGGTGGTCAGCGGCTCTTCGATATTGGCCTCCATCAGCAGCACCGCCTGGGTCAGCTTGGGGTGGCTGGAGCCCAGGCGGTTCTGCAGCGGGATACGCTGGCGCTCGCCACCTTCGCGGATGCGCTCGACCACCAGCTCCTCCGACACCGCCCCGGCCAGCTCCGCACCGTGGTCGCGGGCCAGCACCGCCAGCAGCAGGTCGGTCACCGCCATGCCGCCACAGGCGGTCAGGCGATCCCGGTCCCAGTCGAACAGGTGGCTGGTGGCGATCACCTTGGGGAAGCGCTCGGCAAAGTCATCCTGCCAGCGCCAGTGCACGGCGGCGCGGTAGCCATCGAGCAGGCCGAGGGCCGCCAACGGGTACACCCCGGCCGACAGCCCGCCGATCATGCAGCCGCCGCGGGCCAGCTGCTTGAGCGCCGCAGACAGCGCCGAGCCCATTGCCGCTGGCGGCTCATCGGCCACCAGAAACAGCTTGTGGCAGCCTTCCAGGCGGCCGCTCCAGGCCTCGCCTGGGAGGCGCCAGGCGCCCTCCTGGCCCGCCTCGGCCTGCAAAAAGGCCAGTTCGTAGACCACGTCCGGATGCACCCGCTGGGCCACCAGCAACACCTCTTCCGCCAACGCCAGGGTCAGCGGCCGGGTGCCGGGCCAGATGAGAAAGCCGATTCGCTGGGTGGTCATAGGGCGTGGTCCAAAACCTTGGAAAGGATTGTTCGCAACTGCGGCACAGGCCATGCTGCGCGCGTTGCGCAGCATGCCCCATTCTGGTGCAAAAGTGCAGCCTTTACTTCAGGCTGCCAGAGAGGAACTGCTTGAGCCGTTCCGACTGCGGGTTGGCCAGCACTTCGCGCGGGCAACCGCGCTCTTCCACCAGGCCCTTGTGCAGGAACACCAGCTGGTTGGACACCTCGCGGGCAAAGCCCATCTCGTGGGTGACCACCACCATGGTGCGGCCTTCCTGGGCCAGCGACTGCATCACTTTGAGCACATCGCCCACCAGCTCCGGGTCCAGCGCCGAAGTGGGTTCGTCGAACAGCATCACCTCAGGCTCCATGGCCAGGGCCCGAGCAATCGCCACGCGCTGCTGCTCACCGCCGGACATATGCCCGGGGAAAGCGTCCATGCGATGCGAAACACCCACCTTGGCCAGGTAGTGCTGGGCCTTTTCCAGCGCCTCCTTCTTGTTCACACCCAGTACGTGCACCGGCGCCTCGATGACGTTCTCCAGCGCTGTCATGTGCGACCACAGGTTGAAGTGCTGGAACACCATCGACAGGCGCGAACGCATGCGCTGCAGCTGCTTGGGGTCGGCAGCCTTGAGCGCACCATCCTTGCCCGCCACCAGTCGCAGCTCTTCGTTGTTGAGGCTGATGCGGCCCGCATGGGGCTGCTCGAGCAGGTTGATGCAGCGCAGGAAGGTGGACTTGCCCGAACCACTGGAGCCGATGATGCTGATCACATCGCCCGCCCTGGCCTCGAGGGAGACGCCCTTGAGCACCTCGTGGCTGCCGTAGCGCTTGTGCAGGTCTTGGATTTGCAGTTTGTACATGCTGTCGGTTCTCACAGAGCGGTCAGTGCTTGCGCGGCGCCAGGTAGCCGAGCCAGCGGCGTTCGGCCAGCTTGAACAGGCGCACGAGGATGAAGGTCAGGCACAGGTAGAACACGCCCGCCGTGATGTAGGCCTCGAAAGGCAGGTAGTACTGGGCGTTGACCGTGCGCGCGGCACCGGTGATGTCGATCAGGGTGACGATCGAGGCCAGGCTGGTGGTCTGCAGCATCATGATCACTTCGTTGCTGTACTGCGGCAATGCGCGGCGCAGCGCCGAGGGCAGCAGGATGCGTCGGTACATTTTCATGCGCGACATGCCGATGGCCTTGGCCGCCTCGATCTCGCCATGGGGCGTGGCCTTGAGGCTGCCGGCGATGATCTCGGCGGTGTAGGCGCTGGTGTTGACGGCAAATGCCAGGCACGCACAGAAGGTCGCGCTGGACAGCAACGGCCACATGAAGCTCTCGCGCACCGCCTCGAACTGGGCCAGGCCATAGTAGATCAAGAACAGCTGCACCAGCATCGGCGTGCCGCGGATCACGTAGGTGTACAGCCAGGCAGTCATGTTCACCAGCGGCTGCTTGGACACTCGCATCAGGCCCAGCGGGACGGCCGCCAGCAGGCCGAAGAACAGCGACAGCGCCAGCAGCTTGAGGGTGGTCAGCAGGCCGCCGACATACAGCGGCATGGCCTCCCAGATGACGTTGTAGTCAAAGATCATAATTCAGCCACCTTGACGCCAACCGAGTAGCGCTTCTCGAGGTACTTCAGCGCCAGCAGCGAGACGCTGGTCAGCACCAGGTACAGTGCCGCCACCGCCAGGAAGAAGGTGAAAGGCTCGCGGGTGGCGTCGGCCGCCTGCTTGGCCTTGAACATCATGTCCTGCAGGCCCACCACCGAAATCAGTGCGGTGGCCTTGGTCAGCACCAGCCAGTTGTTGGTAAAACCCGGGATGGCCAGGCGGATCATCTGCGGCACCAGGATCCGGAAGAACACCTGCACGCCGCTCATGCCATAGGCCGCGCCGGCCTCGGCCTGGCCCTTGGGGATACCCAGGAAGGCGCCGCGGAAGGTTTCCGAAAGGTACGCCCCAAAGATGAAACCCAGGGTACCGATGCCGGCAGCCAGCGGGTTCAGGTCGATGTAGTCGTCGTAGCCGAGCAGCGGAGCCACCCGGTTGATGATGTCCTGGCCGCCGTAGAAGATCAGCAGGATCAGCACCAGGTCAGGGATGCCACGGATCACCGTGGAGTAAAGATCCCCCAGCCAGGCCAGCCAGCGTACCGGCGACAAGCGCAGCGCCACGCCGATCAGGCCGAGGACAATGGCCAGGGCCATCGACGACAGGGCGAGCTGCAGCGTCAGCCACGCCCCGTCGAGGATGACTGCCCCATAGCCTTTCAACATGATTCGGATTCCTCAGGGCTTGGGAATGAAAAATGGTGCAAACCTCAGAGCTTCTGCTGTTTGCACCATTGCACAGGTGAAACTCGAAGGTTTACTTCGAGTCTGGACCGTAGATGTCGAAGTTGAAGTACTTCTTCTCGATCTCTTTGTATTTGCCGTTGGCACGAATGGCGTCGATGGCCGCGTTGATGCGGTCGGCGTTGGCCTTGTCGCCCTTGCGCACGGCGATGCCGACGCCGTCACCGAAGTACTTCACGTCGGTGAACGACGGGCCGACGAAGGCAAAGCCCTTGCCGGCGTCGGTTTTCAGGAAACCGTCTTCGAGCAGGGTGGCATCGGCCACGGTGCCGTCCAGGCGCCCGGCAGCGACATCCAGGTAGATTTCGTTTTGAGTGCCGTAAGGCACCACGGTGGCGCCTTTCGGGGCCAGCACTTCCTTGGCGAAGCGGTCGTGGATCGAGCCACGCTGCACGCCGATCTTCTTGCCCTTGAGCTCATCCAGGCTGTCGCTGACCGCGGTGCCTTCCTTCATGACCAGGCGGGCCGGGGTCAGGTAGTAGCGCTTGGTGAAGTCGACGGACTTCTTGCGGTCTTCGGTGATCGACATGGACGACAGGATGGCGTCGATCTTGCGCACCTTCAGTGCCGGGATCAGGCCATCGAACTCTTGCTCGACCCAGGTGCACTTGGCCTTCATCTCTTCGCACAGGGCGTTGCCGATGTCGTAGTCGAAGCCGGCGATGCTGCCATCAGGCTGCTTGAAAGCGAACGGTGGGTAGGCAGCCTCGATACCGATCTTCAACGGTTTCTCATCGGCCTGCGATACCAGGGAAAACACGGAAAGCGCCAGGGCGCCAAGCAGTGCGAGCTTCTTCATCAGGTAACTCCATCGGTACGGGGCAATACAAGGCAGGTGCAACGGCTGCCCGATATGCGAATGGGTACAACGCGAGCCGCGCAGGTTTCGACCAAGGTCGCAGACCACGAGCGAGTGAGTGGCATTTTAGCGACAGCCCGTTAGTCGATATTTCTTCAAAGCGACAACTAGTTATAGAAGCGCCTGAAACCGCGGCGGGCGATATTGACAGCTCTTGCATATTATGCAAGCGCAAAAGAAAAATAACCTTTACCCAAAGCAATAAGCGCGCCCATTATTGGCAAAGCCTTGAATTCCGGCAAGCGCAGTGTGCCCCACAGCAGAAAACGACTACAAAAGCGCCCCGGGATGGCGCAGAAATGTTCCCGCAAGCCCCACTATTGTGCGAACTGTCCGACAGGATTGGTTACCGATGAATGTCGGAGTAACAATTCCTTCAGTAAAGCAAAAACCCCGCCGGTTGCGCGGCGGGGTTTTCGTTGGGCTTTGTGACACTGATGGGGCCGCCTGTGCCGGCCTCATCGCCGGCAAGCCGGCTCCTACAGGTACAGCACAGGCCTGAAGGTCAGGCCGAGGCCAGGCTCATGGCCTTGTGGGTGTCGATCAGGTGCTGCACAACGCCTGGGTCGGCCAGGGTGGAGATATCACCCAGGGCGTCGTACTCGGCAGTGGCAATCTTGCGCAGGATGCGGCGCATGATCTTGCCCGAGCGGGTTTTCGGCAAGCCGGGCGCCCACTGGATCACGTCCGGCGAGGCGATCGGGCCGATCTCCTTGCGCACCCAGTTTTTCAGCTCCAGGCGCAACTGCTCGCTCGGCACCTCGCCGGCATTCAGGGTGACGTAGACATAGATGCCCTGGCCCTTGATGTCATGGGGCACCCCCACCACTGCAGCTTCGGCCACCTTCGAGTGGGCAACCATGGCGCTTTCGATCTCGGCGGTGCCCATGCGGTGCCCGGACACGTTGAGCACGTCATCCACGCGGCCGGTGATCCAGTAGTAGCCGTCCTCGTCACGGCGGGCACCGTCACCGGTGAAGTACATGCCACGGAAGGTCTTGAAGTAGGTATCGACGAAGCGGTCGTGGTCGCCGTACAGCGAACGCGACTGGCCTGGCCACGAATCGAGGATCACCAGGTTGCCCTCGGCGGCGCCCTCGATCAGGTTGCCCAGGTTGTCCACCAGCGCCGGCACCACCCCGAAGAACGGGCGGGTGGCCGAGCCAGGCTTCAGGCCGGTGGCGCCCGGCAGCGGGCTGATCAGGATGCCGCCGGTTTCGGTCTGCCACCAGGTGTCGACGATCGGGCAACGCTCCTTGCCGACGGTCTTGTAGTACCAGTTCCAGGCTTCCGGGTTGATCGGCTCGCCCACCGAACCCAGCAGGCGCAGGCTGGAGCCATCGGCGCCGGCCACCGCCGCCTGCCCTTCGGCCATCATGGCGCGGATAGCAGTCGGGGCGGTGTAGAGAATGTTGACCTTGTGCTTGTCGACGATCTTCGACACGCGGGTGATGTCCGGGTAGTTCGGCACGCCTTCGAACAGCAAGGTGGTGGCGCCATTGGCCAGCGGGCCGTAGACGATGTAGCTGTGGCCGGTGACCCAACCCACGTCGGCGGTGCACCAGTAGACTTCGCCCGGGCGGTAGTCGAACACCCGCTCATGGGTCAGCGCGGCGTACACCAAGTAGCCGCCGGTGGTGTGCAGCACACCCTTCGGCTTGCCGGTGGAGCCCGAGGTATAAAGGATGAACAGCGGCTCTTCGGCGCCCATTTCTTTCGGCGCGCAGTGGCTGGAGGCAACCTTCATCAGGTCTTCGTACCAGATGTCGCGGTGCTGGTGCCAGGCAATGTCGCCACCGGTGCGCTTGCACACGATGATCTTCTGCACGCTATTGGTTTCAGGGTTGGTCAGCGCCAGGTCGACGTTGCCCTTGAGCGGGGTACGCCGCCCACCGCGCACACCTTCGTCGGCGGTGATCACCACCTTGGACTTGCAGTCGATGATGCGCCCGGCCAGCGCCTCAGGGGAGAAGCCGCCGAACACCACCGAGTGGATCGCGCCGATGCGGGCGCAAGCCAGCATCGCCACCACGGCCTCGGGGATCATCGGCATGTAGATGGTCACCACATCGCCACGGTGCACGTCCTGGCCACGCAGGGCGTTGGCGAACTTGCAGACCTGCTCGTGCAGCTCGCGGTAGGTGATGTTGCGGTGCTCGGAAGGGTCGTCGCCCTCCCAGATGATTGCCAGCTGGTCGCCGCGCTCTTCGAGGTGGCGGTCCAGGCAGTTGGAGGAGACGTTCAGAGTGCCGTCGGCGAACCACTTGATATCGACATGGTGGTCGTCGAACGAGGTCTGCTTGACCTTGGTGAAGGGCTTGATCCAGTCCAGACGCTGGGCCTGCTCGCGCCAGAAGCCGTCCGGGTTGATCACCGATTGCTGGTACATGGCCTTGTAGGTGGCCTCGTCGGTCAGGGTACTGGCCGCAACCTCGGGACGAACGGGATACAGTGGAGCCGCACTCATCTGTGTTACCTCGGTGTAATAGTTGTTTTTGTATGGAACCGTTTGTAACTGTATCAGAGCGCCAAACACCATTCGACGTTGGTAGTAACGCGACGGGCCGCACCCGCCCGGAATTGGAACGACCGCTCTAGATCGTGGCATACAGCCATGAGTGAAGGTAACGCCAGAGGGATTGTTACGATTTCTGTCAAAAGTCTTTATCAAAAGACCCTCTGTTTCGGCCGCCACCAGCGCCATAAAATTCACCTTGCCAGCAACGGCAACGCGATTAACTAACTGGTCACAGCCCCCACGAAGGCAACGTGTTAATCGGCAACTAATCTAACTCTCTAAAACTTGCTGTACTCGCGGCGCCAAAAGTGCCGCGTGCCCCCTCACGACCTTAGACAGGTAAATAGAAAATGAAAGCTTTACTGGTATTGGTACTTGGTAGTCTTTGCGGCGCGGCAATGGCCGGCGAGGCAAAAGATGCCGAGCAGATTCCGGTTGAACAGTACAGTTACTCGCAGCACCTGGACATCGCCCGCGTCATCTCCATGAGCGAAGTCCCGAACGTCTGCGAAGTCGTGCCCGCCCGCATGACCTACGAGGACTCCAAGGGCCAGAAGCACATTCTCGAATACCGCGTGATGGGGAACGGTTGTTCCAACGGTTGATCCAGCATCCATCGCGGGGCAAGCCCGCTCTCACGGGGTTATCGTGGGAGCGGGCTTGCCCCGCGACGAGGTTAAAGTTTAATTAACTAACTGCCTTATTCCGCCGACTTGCCCAGGGAATAATCCCGTAATTTGTTGGCAATGGTCGTGTGCGACACACCCAATCTTTTCCCCAGCGCCCGGCTACTGGGAAACTCGCCAAGCAAACTTTCCAGTACCGCCTTTTCAAAGCGCCCGACAATATCCGAAAGTTCCCCTTCCAGCGAAAACTCGCCCAACGGCTGGCGCACGCCATAATCCGGCAGGCGAATATGTTCGCCTTTCACCACACCGCCTTCACATAACGAAACCGCCTGGAACAACACGTTCTCCAGTTGCCGCACATTGCCCGGCCAGTGGTACTGCGCCAGTTTGTCCATGGCCGCCGGCAACAAGCGCGGCATCGGGCAGCCGATCTGCCGGCTGGCCTGGTCGAGAAAATGCTGCACCAAACCGTCCAGGCCATCCATGCACTCGCGCAGCGGCGGGATGTGCAGCGACAGCACGTTCAGGCGGTGGTAGAGGTCCTGGCGGAATTCGCCGCGGGCACACAACTCGGACAAATCCACCTGGGTCGCGCAGATCACCCGCACATCCAGATACACCTCCTCGTCGCTGCCCACCCGGCGAAAGCAGCCATCCTGCAGAAAGCGCAGCAACTTCACCTGCAGCCGCGGGCTCATCTCCCCGACCCCGTCGAGGAACAGCGTGCCGCCGGCCGTCAGCTCCAGCAGCCCGAGTTTGCCCTCGGCCCGCGCGCCCTCGAAGGCCCCCGGCCCGTAACCGAACAGTTCGGTCTCGGCCATCGACTCCGGCAAACCGGCACAGTTGAGCGCCATCAGCGGCGCCTGGCCACGAGGGCTGGCCAGGTGACAGGCGCGGGCCAGCAGCTCCTTGCCGGTGCCGGTCTCGCCCTCGATCAGCAGCGGCGCATCCAGCGGCGCCATGCGCCGCGCCTCGCGCACCACCGCAGCCATCACCTTCGAGCTCTGGAAAATACTGTCAAAGCCCCGCAGCTCCTGCTTGCGCACGTTGTAGATACGCTCGCCGATCCGGTCGGCGCGGTGCAGGGTCAGCACCGCGCCAGCCAGGGCTTCGCTGTCATCGTGCTCGGACTGCAACGGCGCGATATCGGCCAGGAACACATCGCCCTTGACCTTGACCCGCAGCCCATTGATACGCGACTTGTTGGCCCGCACCAGCTCGGGCAGGTCGAAGTCCTCGACGTAGCGCGACAGCGGCAGCCCCGGCACCTCGTCCACCCGCACCCCCAGCAGCTGCGCTGCGCCCCGGTTGCCCGCGACGATGCTGCCGCCCATGTCGATCGACAGCACCGGGAAGTCCAGCGCGCCCAGCAGCGCGTTGAGCTCCATGTGCCGTCGCTCGCTGGGCATCAAGCCGACGCGCTTGACCCCGAACACCCCGGTGATGGCCTCGAACTTGGGCCGCAGCGCCTGGAACTGCAAGTTGATCAGGTTCGGGCAGTGCAGGTAGATGGCATTGCCATGGTCGCCCCCCACCTCGCCGCGCAGCACGTTGATGCCGTACTCCACCAGCAGGTTGAGGATGTCGCGCAGGATGCCGATGCGGTTCTGGCAGTGCACTTTGATACGCATGAATAGCCTCGAAGCGCAGCAACTATCTGTTGGCCACGCACAAAAGTCGTAAAAAAAACCTGACAAAAGCAGCCGAATACTGATCTATATGATGCAGATTTTCCGGCGGCGACCGCACTTTGTAAACTTATCGTTACGAAATGGCGGAAAACACAGCCCCGACATGGCGCCCGCACCCCGTGCAAAGCCCCGGCTAAGGGGTTATTCCTGTTGCATGTCTTGCCCATAACAAGAAAGCCCTCACCAGGAGAGCCACATGAAACAGACGCACTACGTGGCACGCGAGCCCGATGCGCATGGTTTTATCGATTACCCCGAGCAAGAGCACGGGGTATGGAACACCCTGATCACCCGGCAGATGAAAGTCATCGAAGGCCGCGCCTGCCAGGAATACCTCGACGGCATCGAGCAGCTCAAGCTGCCCCGCGAGCGCATTCCGCAACTGGGTGAAGTGAACAAGGTGCTGGGCGCCACCACCGGCTGGCAGGTCGCCCGGGTACCGGCGCTGATCCCCTTCCAGACCTTCTTCGAGCTGCTGGCCAGCAAGCGCTTCCCGGTGGCAACCTTCATCCGCACCCCTGAAGAACTCGACTACCTGCAAGAGCCCGACATCTTCCACGAGATCTTCGGCCACTGCCCGCTCTTGACCAACCCCTGGTTTGCCGAATTCACCCACACCTACGGCAAGCTCGGCTTGGCAGCCACCAAGGAGCAGCGCGTGTACCTGGCGCGCCTGTACTGGATGACCATCGAGTTCGGCCTGATGGAAACCGCCCAGGGCCGCAAGATCTACGGCGGCGGCATCCTCTCCTCGCCCAAGGAGACCGTCTACAGTCTATCCGGCGAGCCTGAGTACCAGGCCTTCGACCCGGTCGAGGCCATGCGCACCCCGTACCGCATCGACATCCTGCAACCGGTGTACTTCGTGCTGCCCAACCTCAAGCGCCTGTTCGACCTGGCCCACGAGGACATCCCGGCCATGGTCCAGCAGGCCATGCAACTGGGCCTGCACGCACCGAAGTTTCCACCCAAGGCGGCGGCCTGAGCCGCCCCTTGCCGATAACAACTCAAACCGGACAACAGCCATGAATGCCTTGAACCAAGCCCACTGCGAAGCCTGTCGCGCCGACGCGCCGAAAGTCACCGACGAAGAGCTGGCGGAACTGATCCGCGAAATCCCGGACTGGAACATCGAAGTGCGCGACGGCCACATGGAGTTGGAGCGCGTGTTCCTGTTCAAGAACTTCAAGCACGCGCTGGCCTTCACCAACGCTGTCGGCGAAATCGCCGAAGCCGAAGGCCACCACCCAGGCCTTTTGACCGAGTGGGGCAAGGTCACCGTGACCTGGTGGAGCCACTCGATCAAGGGCCTGCACCGCAACGACTTCATCATGTGCGCGCGCACCGACAAAGTTGCCGAAGGCGCCGAAGGCCGTAAGTAACACCTCGTCCCTTGTAGGAGCCGGCTTGCCGGCGATCACCGGCAACGCCGGTGCCATCCAACGCTTGTGTCGCCCGGCACGGCCTCATCGCCGGCAAGCCGGCTCCTACAGAAAAGCACCCACCCGCACCCTGCCCTGTCCGATATCCGCCCGCAAAAACCGACAAGCGAATCGGAAAATTCTCAAACTGTCATCCAGACTGCTGTATCCTGCCCCAGCTTTTCGAAGCCCCATACATGCGCCAAGCGCTGCCTTTTCACTCACACTTGCGAGGAACGACGAGATGCATGAAATCCCGAATCTTCCCTTCCCAAGCCTGAACCCTGAAGAGCAATCCGTTGCTGCCCACGCCGAACCGACGCCTGCCGTCGAACCGGGCAGTGACGATCAATCCAGCGCCGACCAGGAATAACCGCGCCCCCATCGACAGTGTGAAAACGGCTGGCCTGCGGCAACCTCCCCGCCATCGCGTTTTCACACCGTCCAGAACCACTACCCGCCGAAGGCCCCCATGCCCGATTCACCGCGCCCCCTTGCGGTCACCCTGCAAGTCGTCTCCATCGTCCTCTTCACCTTCATCGGCTACCTGAACATCGGCATCCCCCTCGCCGTACTGCCGGGCTATGTGCATAACCAGCTAGGCTTCAGCGCGGTGATCGCGGGCCTGGTGATCAGCGTGCAGTACCTCGCCACCCTGCTCAGCCGCCCGACCGCCAGCCGCATCATCGACAACCTCGGCAGCAAGAAAGCCGTCATGTGGGGGCTGACCGGCTGCGGCCTGAGCGGCGTATTCATGCTCGCCTGCCACTTCCTCACCCCCTGGCCCTGGCTGAGCCTGGCCTGCCTGCTGCTCGGCCGGCTGGTGCTGGGCAGCGCCGAAAGCCTGGTGGGTTCGGGCTCCATCGGCTGGGGCATCGGCCGGGTCGGCGCCGACAACACGGCCAAGGTGATCTCGTGGAACGGCATTGCCAGTTACGGCGCCCTGGCCATCGGCGCCCCGCTGGGGGTGGTGATGGTGAAAAACCTCGGGCTGTGGAGCATGGGCGTGAGCATCATCCTGCTGGGTGTGCTCGGCCTGTTGCTGGCCTGGCCCAAGCAGGCGGCTCCGGTGGTCAGCGGCAAGCGCCTGCCGTTCATGCAGGTACTGGGCAAGGTGTTCCCGCACGGCTCGGGGCTGGCCCTGGGCTCGATCGGCTTTGGCACCATCGCCACCTTCATCACCCTGTACTACGCCAGCCGTGACTGGCCCAACGCGGCGCTGACCTTGAGCCTGTTCGGCGCCAGCTTCATCTGCGCGCGGCTGTTGTTCGGCAACATGATCAACCGCCTGGGTGGCTTTCGCGTGGCCATCGTCTGCCTGTCGGTGGAGACCCTGGGGCTTTTGATGCTGTGGCTGGCACCCGATGCCGGGACGGCCCTGGCGGGCGCGGCGCTGAGCGGGTTCGGTTTTTCGCTGGTGTTCCCGGCGCTGGGGGTGGAGGCGGTCAACCAGGTGTCGGCAGCCAACCGCGGTGCGGCGGTGGGGGCCTATTCGTTGTTCATCGACCTGTCGCTGGGGATCACCGGGCCGCTGGTGGGCGCGGTGGCGGCTGGGTTCGGCTTCGCTTCGATGTTCCTGTTCGCCGCCTCGGCGGCAGCTTGCGGGCTGGTGCTGAGCCTGTACCTGTACCGCCAGGCACGGCGTTAGCCGCAATCGCCGGCAAGCCGGCTCCTACAAGTTGATGCCATCCCTGTAGGAGCCGGCTTGCCGGCGATGAAGCCCTCAAAGTCAGCGCGAGGCGAACTGCAACACCACTTCCAGCGGGTGGCGCAACTGCTTCTCGGTCATGCGCTTGACCTGGCTGCGGCACGAGTAGCCGGTGGCCAGCGCCTCGCCTTCCTTGTCCAGCTTGGTCGCCCAGGACTGCTCGAAAATGGTCTTCGAACTCTCCTGGTTACGCGCCTCGTGCCCATAGGTGCCGGACATGCCGCAGCAACCGGTGGCCTCGGTCACCAGCTTGAGCCCCAGGCGGGCGAACACCTGCTCCCACTGCCTGGTACTGGCCGGCACGTTGGTCTTCTCGGTGCAGTGCGCCATCAGGCGGAAGCTGCCAGCGTTGGCCGCCGCCTGCTCGGGCAACGCACTCATCAGCCACTCCTGTGGCAACAGCACCTGCGGGCACTCCACACCATCGACTTTCTGGTATTCCTGGCGATACACCAGGGTCATGGCCGGGTCCAGGCCCACCAGCGGCACGCCGCAGTCGGCCAGGGCCTTGAGCTGGGTGGCATTGCGGATCGCCGCCTTGGCGAACGCGCCGAGGAAGCCCTGCACATGCAGCGGTTTGCCGTTGGCACTGTAGGGCGCCAGGAATACCTTGTGGCCCAGGCGATGGGCCAGCTCGATGAAGGCCGCCAGCAGCGGCGTCTCGAAGTAGCGGGTAAAGGCATCCTGCACCAGCACGATGCTGCGCTCGCGCTGGGCCGGGGTCAGCTCGCGCAGCGCCGGCACGCTGGCCACCTGCACCCGGCAGCGGGTCAGGGTGGCCTGGAAGTTGAAGCGGCTGATCAGGGGGCTATCGACCATGCCGACCTTGTCGGCCAACAGGCCGCTGACCCACTTCGAGCCCATCACCGCGTTGTACAGGCCCGGCGCATGGGCAAGGTACGGGATGGTGAACTCCAGCGAGCCGATCAGGTAATCACGCAACGGGCGCTGGTAACGGCCGTGATACAGCTCGAGGAAGCGCGAGCGGAAGTCCGGCACATTGACCTTGATCGGGCACTGCCCGGCGCACGATTTGCACGCCAGGCACCCGGCCATGGCGTCGTAGACTTCGTGGGAAAAGTCCTCCTGGCCCTGGCTGCGCGCCCGGTTGTTGCGCAGCCGCGCCGGCAGCCCCTTGAGCCACGACACCTTGTTGCGCGCTGCCGCCAACACGTCGATATTGGCCTCGCCCTGCAGGCGCAGCCATTCGCGCATCAGCGAGGCACGGCCCTTGGGCGAATGCTGGCGCTCGCGGGTGGCCTTCCACGATGGGCACATGGCGTCGTTGGGGTCGTAGTTGTAGCAGGCGCCATTGCCGTTGCAGTGCACGGCGCTGGGGAAGTCCTGCCAGACCCGCTCGTCGATGGTGCGGTCAAGGTCGCCGCGCAGGGTCACGCCATCCACCGGGGTCAGGCCTTCGGCGCTGTCTGGCGGGGTGCAGATCTTGCCCGGGTTAAGCTGGTTGTGCGGGTCGAACGCGCCCTTCAGGCGCTGCAGCGCCGGGTACAGCGCGCCGAAGTACTCCGGCACGTATTCCGAGCGCAAGCCCTTACCGTGCTCGCCCCACAGCAGGCCGCCGTAGCTCTTGGTCAGCGCTGCCACGGCATCGGAGATCGGCTTGACCAGCGCGGCCTGGGCCGGGTCCTTCATGTCCAGCGCCGGGCGCACGTGCAGCACGCCGGCATCGACGTGGCCGAACATGCCGTAGGCCAGCCCGTAGCCGTCCAGCAGCGCGCGGAAGTCGGCAATGTAGTCGGCGAGTTTTTCCGGCGGTACTGCGGTGTCTTCGACGAACGGTTGCGGGCGCACTTCGCCCTCGACGCTACCCAACAGGCCCACCGAGCGCTTGCGCATCACATAGACGCGGGTCACCGCCTCGGCGCCCTCGGCCAGGGTATGGCCCAGGCGCTCGACGCTGGTGTCGCGCTGCAGATGCTCGACGAACGCCTGCACCCGCGCATTGACCTCGGCCGGCTCGTCACCGCAGAACTCCACCAGGTTGATGCCCAGGGTCGGGCGCTCGGCATCGGCGGGGAAGTATTCGGCGACGCTGTGCCAGACGATGTCTTTCATCGCCAGCATCAGCACCTTGGAGTCGACTGTCTCGATCGACAGCGGCTTGTGCGCCATCAGCGCGTTGGCGTCACGCAGCGCGTCCATGAAGCTTGTGTAGCGCACGTTGACCAGCACTGCATATTTCGGAATCGGCAACACATTGAGCTTGGCCTCGACCACATAGCCCAACGAGCCCTCGGCGCCGCACAGCACGCTGTTGAGGTTGAAGCGCCCCTGCTCGTCGCGCAGGTGCGCAAGGTCATAGCCGGTCAGGCAGCGGTTGAGCTTGGGGAAGGTGCTTTCGATCAGCTCGGCCTGGTTCTCCTGGATATCCCGCGCCATGCGGTACACCTCGCCCACCCGGCCGGGTGCAGCGCAGGCCTGCTCCAGGGCTGCGTCGTCGAGCGGCAGGCTGTGCAGGCGCTCGCCGCCCAGCAGCACGCTGTGCAGCTCCAGTACGTGGTCGCGGGTCTTGCCGTAGGTGCAGCTGCCCTGGCCGCTGGCGTCGGTGTTGATCATGCCGCCGACGGTGGCGCGGTTGGAGGTGGACAGCTCCGGGGCGAAGAACAGCCCGTGGGGCTTGAGCGCGGCGTTGAGCTGGTCCTTGACGGTACCGGCCTGCACCCGCACCCAGCGCTCCTCGACGTTGATCTCGAGGATCTTGTTCATGTGCCGCGACAGGTCGACGACGATGCCGTCGGTCAGCGACTGGCCGTTGGTACCGGTGCCACCGCCGCGCGGGGTCAGCTTGATGTCGCGAAACCGCGGCTCGGCCATCAGCGTGGCGATGCGCGCCACGTCGCCTGCGTCCAGCGGGAACACCGCCGCCTGGGGCAGGCGCTGGTAGATCGAGTTATCGGTGGCCAGCACCGTGCGGGTGGCGTAGTCGGCGCTGATCTGGCCACCGAAGCCGCTGTGCTTCAGGGCTTCGAGGAAGTCGGGGTAATTGGCGGCAGGCGCAAGGGTCGGCAGCTGGGCGATCATCTGGGGATGGCCTCTTGGTATTGGGGCTGGTTCACGGTTTCAGGCGCTGCCCCTCCTGTAGGAGCAGGCTTGCCTGCGATGGCGTCAGCAGCACAATCGATGTTGCCCGGGCTGACGCCATCGCGGGCAAGCCCGCTCCTGCAGATAAAGGGGTATTTCCTGCGATTCCGGTATGGGTTTCCCATAGCGGATGACGAATGCGCCAATGTTCCTGTAGTTTCACGCCAGGGGCAAACGGATATTCCTGCCGCTATCAATGAGTTTTATGAATGAATTACCGCCACCTCACGCCCTCGATGTCGCTGCTGCTGGCCTTCGAGGCCGCCGCCCGGCATGAAAGCTACACCCGCGCGGCCGTCGAGCTGTCGCTGACGCAAAGCGCAGTGAGCCGCCAGGTGCAGGCACTGGAGCAGCAGCTCGGGCTAACCCTGTTCCGCCGCGAGGGCCGCCAGGTGCAATTGACCGACGTTGGCCGGCTGTACCAGCGTGAACTCAGCGAAGCCCTGGGGCGCATCCGCAGCGCCACCCTGCAGGCGCTGGCGTATCAGTCCGGGGTCGGCAACCTGCGCCTGGCGACGCTGCCGACCTTCGGCTCGAAGTGGCTGCTGCCGCGCCTGCATGCCTTCTACAGCGCCCACCCCGGCATGCTGGTGCACATTCATTCGCGCATCGAGGCGATCAACTTCGACACCAGCGAGATCGACGCTGCCATCGGTGTGGCCAGCCACGACCTGCCGGGGCTGGTCTGCCACCGCCTGCACGCCGAGGAACTGGTGGTGATCCTGCCGCCCCAGGCTGCGACCGAGGGCCCCTGGGACCCGGCGCGCATCAGCGGGCAGCTGCTACTGAACGTGGCCAACAACCCCCACGCCTGGGGCGAGTGGTTCTCGCACCACGCCCTGCCCCACCGCGCCATGCGCCTGGGGCCCAGTTTCGAGCTGACCTCGCACCTGATCCAGGCGGTGCGTGCCGGTATCGGCATCGGCCTGGTACCACGCATTCTGGTCGAGGAAGAGCTGGCCAGCGGCGAGCTGGTCAGTGCCGGCGCGCCGTTTGCCAGCCAGCGCAGCTACTACCTGATCTACCCGCCGCGCAACGAGGCGCTGCCGTCGTTGCGGGCGTTTCGCAGCTGGCTACTCGAGCAAATTTGAGGGCCCTATCGCCGGCAAGCCGGCTCCTACATGGACAGCGCCATTTTCGAGCCCTGCGCAATACCTGTAGGAGCCGGCTTGCCGGCGATAGGGCCAGCCCAGGCAACAAAAAACCCGATGCCAGTCACCCGGCATCGGGTTTTTCGCGAGCGGTAAACGCGCCTTACTTGGCCACGCTACCCGCCGCCTGCGCCCCACGCTTGCCCTTGAGCAGGTGGGCCACATACATCACCACCAGCCACACCGGGATCGCGTACACCGACACCTGGATGCCCGGGATCATCAACATGATGCCCAGGATCAGCACCACGAAGGCCAGCACGATGTAGTTGCCGTAGGGGTACCACAGCGCCTTGAACAGCGGCTTCTGGCCGGTACGGTCCAGGTGCTGGCGGAATTTGAGGTGCGAGTAGCTGATCATCGCCCAGTTGATCACCAGGGTGGCGACCACCAACGACATCAGCAGCTCCAGCGCATTCTGCGGCATCAGGTAGTTGAGCAGCACGGCGATCAGGGTCACGGCTGCCGATACCAGGATCGAGCGCACCGGTACGCCGCGCTTGTCGACCTTGGCCAGGGCCGCCGGGGCGTCACCCTGCTCGGCCATGCCCAGCAGCATGCGGGCGTTGCAGTAGGTGCCGCTGTTGTACACCGACAGCGCTGCAGTCAGCACCACGAAGTTCAACAGATTGGCCGCCGTATCGCTGCCCAGCATCGAGAACACCTGGACGAACGGGCTGGAGCCGTAGCTGCCGCCGGAGGCGTCGATGCTGGCCACCAGGCTGTCCCACGGGGTCAGCGACAGCAGCACCACCAGGGCGCCGACATAGAAGATCAGGATGCGGTAGATGACCTGGTTGATCGCCTTGGGGATCACGGTCTTCGGCTTGTCGGCCTCGGCTGCGGTGAAACCGAGCATTTCCAGGCCGCCGAAGGAGAACATGATGAACGCCAGGGCCATCACCAGCCCGCTGACACCATGGGGGAAGAAGCCGCCATGGGACCACAGGTTGGTCACCGAGGCTTCCGGGCCGCCGCTGCCGCTGGTCAGCAACCAGGCACCCAGGGCGATCATGCCGACGATCGCCGCCACCTTGATGATGGCGAACCAGAATTCGGCCTCACCGAAGAACTTCACGTTCATCAGGTTGATGGCGTTGATCAGCACGAAGAAGCCCGCTGCGGTTACCCAGGTCGGGATCTCCGGCCACCAGTAGTGCACGTACTTGCCCACCGCCGACAGCTCGGACATGCCCACCAGGATGTACAGCACCCAGCAGTTCCAGCCCGACAAAAAGCCCGCAAAGCCGCCCCAGTAAGTGTGGGCGAAGTGGCTGAAGGAGCCGGCCACCGGCTCCTCGACGATCATTTCGCCAAGCTGGCGCATGATCATGAAGGCGATGAAGCCGCAGATGGCGTAGCCGAGGATCATCGACGGGCCTGCGGATTTCATCACGCCGGCCGAGCCAAGGAACAATCCGGTGCCGATGGCGCCACCCAGGGCGATCAGCTGGATATGGCGGTTCTTCAAGCCACGCTTGAGTTCGCCGGACTGAGGGTTGTGTCCACTCATGAACGAAGTCACCTGCTTGTTTTTATCTGTGACGGAATCGGACCCACCGCGCTCGTGGCGCAGCGGAATGGGCAAGGTGGTTACCTTGGTTTCTTGGACGGGTAGTCAAGCGACGGGCGCAAGGCCCAGGGCAGAGCAACCGGGTGTCAGCAAGAGTGCGCGGTACGCAAGGGGGTCACAGGTAAAACGCGGCGCATTGTATACCCCTGCAAACGCGCAGGCGTCAACGCGTTGCGTCGCTTCCTGTGGAA
Organism: Pseudomonas fakonensis; assembly: GCF_019139895.1. Taxonomy (GTDB): domain Bacteria; phylum Pseudomonadota; class Gammaproteobacteria; order Pseudomonadales; family Pseudomonadaceae; genus Aquipseudomonas; species Aquipseudomonas fakonensis. The sequence continues at coordinate 4,467,441 of NZ_CP077076.1, forward strand.
AAAACGCAGCGGTCCTGGGGGTGTGGCCTGAAAAGGCGGGTTGATCGGCGTACATAGCGCCTCCATTTGTTGTTCTGTTCGCCGGGCTCTGTGGCCAGGCGTTGCACACGGCAATGCGGCTATATCAGCGGTTTGCCGGGGGCCGGGCAAGGGGGCGGGACAGGGCGAGGCAGGCTTGGCGAGGGAACGCTTGGCACGTTTTTTTTACAGGTGTAGGAAAAATCGAGTTTTGGAAGGAAAACGCACCCAGGGCGTATAAATTTCTTTACGAGGCGGTTTGAAAACTTTCCAGCCTTGCCGGAAATGTTTTTGAGATCAGTATGTTGGGGTCACTTTGCGACCCAATCGCCGGCAAGCCGGCTCCTACAGGGGGATCGCATAACTTTGCGGGCGATTGGCGACAACACAAAAATTGCAGGTACAAAAAAGCCAGCCCGAAGGCTGGCTCTTGCACTACCAGGCGGGATCAGCCACGCGGCTTGCCGCGGCCACGACCGGCTGGCTTGTCGCCGTCCGGGCGCGCCGGGCGCTTGCGCATCTCGCTCGGGCGTTCGGCCACGGCGCTGCCACGGTTTGGCTTGCCGCGCGGGGTTTCCTCACGCGGGGCACGGGCCGGGCGCTCTGCCGGGGCTGCATCGCCCTGGGCCGGGCGCAGGGTGCGCACGCGCTCGCCACGGCCCAGCGGGCGGGTCGATTTGCGCTGCAGGCGCTCGAGCTTATCCTTGGCCTTGAGGTTCAGGGCTGGCAGCGCCACTGGCTGCAGGCCCACTTCGGCGGCGAGGATGTCGATCTCGCCCTGGCTCATTTCGCGCCAGCGGCCCATCGGCAGGTCGGAGTTGAGGAACACCGGGCCAAAGCGCACGCGCTTCAGGCGGCTGACCACCACACCCTGGGACTCCCACAGGCGACGCACCTCACGGTTGCGGCCTTCCATCACCACGCAGTGGTACCAGTGGTTGAAGCCTTCACCACCCGGGGCCTTCTGGATGTCGGTGAACTTGGCCGGGCCATCTTCGAGCATCACGCCGGCCTTGAGGCGGTCAATCATGTCGTCGTCGACCTCGCCACGCACACGTACCGCGTATTCGCGGTCCATCTCGTAGGACGGGTGCATCAGGCGGTTGGCCAGCTCACCGTCGGTGGTGAACAGCAGCAGCCCGGTGGTGTTGATGTCGAGGCGGCCGATGTTGATCCAGCGGCCTTCTTTGGGCCGTGGCAGGCGGTCGAACACGGTCGGGCGGCCTTCGGGGTCGTCGCGGGTGCAGATTTCGCCGTCGGGCTTGTTGTACATGACCACACGGCGGGTCGCCTCGGCGGCCTCGACGCGCTTGATCAGCTTGCCATCGACGGTGATGGCGTCGTGCAGGTCGACGCGCAGGCCCAGGGTGGCGGCCACGCCATTGACCTTGATACGGCCCTGGCTGATCCAGGCCTCGACGTCACGGCGCGAGCCGACGCCGATGCGGGCCAGCACTTTCTGCAGTTTTTCGCCGGATGGCGGGGCGGGTTGTTGGTCTTGCAGGTCTTTGTCACTCATCTGGGCACCTCCCGGTGTAGTAGTGAAAGCGGGCGCGCATCATACGCGGTTCGGGGAATTAACGCATCTGGAGGGTAGAGGGTTTTTCGGGGTACGGGATTGTTTTCTGCCCAATGACCTGTGTGCGCCTGAACCGGCCTCATCGCCGAAAAGCCGGCTCCTACATGAAGCTTGTGCACAATCCCTGTGGGAGCCCGCGAAGAGGCCCGTTCAGGCAACACTGCAGTCAGGATTGCAGCTTGCCCTCTTCTTCCACCGAAGCCTCGGGCTCTTCTTCACGCAAATCATCGAAATCGGTCTTCAGCCCTTCTTCCATGGCATCCAGCTCCACCAGCAGCGAGCGGAAGCTGGTTTCTTCCTTTGGCTCACCCACCTCTTCTTCGTCACCCAGGCTGGCATCGGCCAGGGCCTGTAGGTGCGCCGGCACCGGTGCGTCATCCGGGTCGAGCTCAGGCTCAGGCTCGGCAACCGGCTCCAGCTCGCGCAGCTCGGCCAACGCCGGCAATTGGTCGAGGCTCTTGAGGTTGAAATGGTCGAGGAACGCCCGGGTGGTGGCGAACATGGCCGGGCGGCCGGGCACCTCGCGGTAGCCGACGATGCGGATCCACTCACGCTCCATCAGGGTCTTGATGATGTTGCTGTTCACCGCCACGCCGCGCACGTCTTCGATCTCACCGCGGGTGATGGGCTGGCGGTAGGCGATCAGCGCCATGGTTTCCAGCAACGCGCGGGAGTAGCGCTGCGGGCGCTCCTCCCACAGGCGGCCAACCCAGGGGGCATAGGCTTCGCGAATCTGCAGGCGGTAGCCGCTGGCCACCTCCTTGAGCTCGAAGGCGCGGCCGTTGCACGACTTGGCCAGCACCTCGAGGGCCTTTTTGAACACTGCCGGCGCCGGGCGCTCGGCCTCGTCGAACAGCTCGTACAAGCGGTCAAGGGATTGCGGCTTGCCCGAGGCAAGCAAAAAAGCCTCGATCAAGGAGGCGAGTTCGCGGGGTTCGTTCAGGTTCATCGGTCGTCAGGTCACTCTGCCCGGGCACGGACGTGGATCGGGGCGAAGGGTTCATTCTGCACCAGTTCGATCAGCGATTCCTTCACCAGCTCCAGAATCGCCATGAAGGTGACCACCACGCCGAGCTTGCCCTCCTCGACGCTGAACAACTCGACGAACGGCACGAAGGCACCGCCCTTGAGGCGCTCGAGCACTTCGCTCATGCGCTCGCGGGTCGATAGCACCTCACGGGTGATCTGGTGGCTTTCGAACAGGTCATTGCGCCGCATCACCTCGGCCATGGACAGCAGGATCTCCTCCAGGGCCACGTCGGGCAACAGCTTGCGCGCCTTGGCCTGGGGGGCGTCCAGGCGTGGCACCACCACGTCGCGACCAACCCGCGGCAGTTCGTCGATGCCCTCGGCGGCGGCCTTGAAGCGCTCGTACTCCTGCAGGCGGCGGATCAGCTCGGCGCGCGGGTCGCCCTCCTCTTCCTCCACCTCGGCCGAGCGCGGCAGCAACATGCGCGACTTGATCTCGGCGAGCATGGCGGCCATCACCAGGTATTCGGCGGCCAGTTCCAGGCGCACGTTCTTCATGAGCTCCACGTAGCTCATGTACTGGCGGGTGATCTCGGCCACCGGTATGTCGAGAATGTCGACGTTCTGCTTGCGGATCAGGTACAGCAACAGGTCCAGCGGGCCTTCGAAGGCTTCGAGGAAGACTTCCAGGGCGTCTGGCGGGATATACAGGTCCACCGGCATTTCGGTGAGGGCTTCACCGTAAACCAGCGCCAGCTGCAGCTGGAACGGCGCTTCGGCGTCAACCGCCGGCGCCTCGGGCGCTTGCACCTGGCTCACGCGTTGACCAGAAACGGCGTGGGGTCGCCGCAGCCTTCGCGGATCAGCTCGGGTTCGTCACCGGACAGGTCGATGATGGTGGACGCCTTGAGGTCACCGAAGCCACCATCGATCACCAGGTCGACATGGTGCTCCAGGCGTTCGCGGATCTCGTAGGGGTCGACCATCGGCTCGTCATCACCCGGCAGGATCAGGCTGACGCTCATCAAAGGCTCGCCCAGCTCTTCGAGCAGCGCCAGGGTGATGGCGTGGTCGGGCACCCGCAGGCCGATGGTGCGGCGCTTTTCGTGCAGCAGCAGGCGCGGCACCTCGCGGGTGCCGTTGAGGATGAAGGTGTACGGGCCGGGCACATGGGCCTTGAGCAGGCGGAAGGTGCCGGTATCGACCTTGGCGTACAACCCCAGCTGCGACATGTCGCAGCACATCAGGGTGAAGTTGTGGGTCTTGTCCAGGCCGCGCAGCTTGCGCACCCGCTCGATGGCCGCCTTGTTGCCGATCTGGCAACCCAGGGCATAGGCCGAGTCGGTCGGATACACCACCACGCCACCCTTGCGGATGATCTCCACGGCCTGTTTGATCAGGCGCGCCTGCGGGTTCTCCGGATGAATCTGGAAAAATTGGCTCACGAAGTCGTCCTGTTCATACCGCCATAGGCTGTTCATGTCGGAATCGGCGCCACAGGGGTGGCAGGTCCTCAGGCAATGGCCGGTAGGCACCGATCTCGCCCCAGGTGCCAGGGCCGTGGAAATCGCTGCCAGCGCTTGCCAGCAGGCCGAACTCACGGGTGAGGATGGACATCGTCCCCACCTGTTCGGGCGGCATCATCCCGTTGACCACTTCCAGTGCCTGCCCTCCAGCCTGAATATAGTCGGCAATCAGCCGTCTGCGCTTGCTGCGGGTAAGCTCGTAGTGCATGGGATGAGCCAGGCTCACCCAAGCGTTGGACTCACGCAGCGTAGCGACAGTTTCGTCCAGGGTCGGCCAGTGCAGCTTGACGTCACCCAGCTTGCCGGCGCCCAGCCACTTGCGAAACGCCTCGCCACGGTCCTTGACGAAGCCGGCTTGCACCAGATACTCGGCGAAATGCGGGCGTGCCGGGGCATTGCCGCTGTCGCCCAGCGCCTGCTGCACCGCGCGGGCGCCGTCCAGCGCACCGGGCATGCCCTTGGCGGCCAGCTTGCGGTCGATCTCCTCGGCGCGCAGCCAGCGGCCGCGGTGCAGGTTGGCAATGGCCTCGAGCAAGGGCGGTGCATCGAGGGGGAAGTCGTAGCCCAGTACATGGATGGTGGCGCCACCCCAGGTGCACGACAGCTCCACCCCGCTGACCCAGGCCATGCCCCGCTCGGCGCAAGCCTGGCGCGCCTCGGGCAGGCCCTCGAGGGTGTCGTGGTCGGTGAGCGAGAGCGTGCGCACCCCGTGCTCGTGGGCCCGGGCGACCAGTGCCGTGGGCGACAGGGCGCCATCGGAGGCCGTGCTGTGACAGTGCAGATCAACATTCATGGTGCGGCGCTTTCGCAGGAATCGATGTTTGTTATTATGCCGTCACATCCCGCTTCTGGCTGCCATTGTGAAACAATTCATCGATTTCATCCCGCTGCTGCTGTTCTTCATCGTCTACAAGCTGGACCCGCGCCCGGTCGATTTTGCCGGCCAGGTGTTCGAATTCGGCGGCATCTACAGCGCCACGGCGATGCTGATCGCAAGCTCGGTGGTGGTCTACGGCGCGCTGTTCCTGCGCCACCGCAAGCTGGAAAAGGGCCAGTTGCTGACCCTGGTCGCTTGCCTTGTGTTCGGCGGCCTGACCCTGGCCTTCCACAGCGAGACCTTCCTCAAGTGGAAGGCGCCGGTGGTCAACTGGCTGTTCGCCCTGGCCTTCGCCGGCAGCCACTTCATCGGCGACCGGGTGCTGATCAAGCGCATCATGGGCCACGCCCTGACGTTGCCGGAAGCCGTCTGGAACCGCCTGAACGTCGCCTGGATCGCGTTCTTTCTGGTGTGCGGCGCGGCCAACCTGTTCGTCGCCTTCACCTTCCAGGACTTCTGGGTCGACTTCAAGGTGTTCGGCAGCCTGGGCATGACCGTCATCTTCCTGGTGGCCCAGGGCGTTTACCTTTCGCGTCACCTGCACGACGCCGACCCGTCCACCTCCAAGACCAAGGACTGACATGCTCTACGCCATCATCGCCAGCGACGTCGCCAATTCCCTGGAAAAGCGCCTGGCCGCGCGCCCTGCCCACATCGAGCGCCTGCAACAGCTCAAGGCCGAAGGCCGCGTGGTACTGGCAGGCCCGCACCCGGCCATCGACAGCAACGACCCGGGTGAAGCCGGCTTCAGCGGCAGCCTGATCGTTGCCGAGTTCGATTCGCTGGCCGCAGCGCAAGCCTGGGCCGACGCCGACCCGTACATCGCCGCCGGCGTGTACGACAAGGTCGTGGTCAAGCCGTTCAAGCAAGTGCTGCCTTAAGCTGCAAGCCTGATACCGAGTCGCCTTCTTCGCGGGTAAACCCGCTCCCACAGGTTCATCATTGCCTGTGGGAGCGGGTTTACCCGCGAAGAAGGCGACTTGTTTTTCGGGCCATTCATAAATTCGGACCAACGGCCGACAACCTCCTGAACCGATTCCATTCAGGAGTTCCAATGCGTCAAGGCCCGATGTTCCTCCTGCTGTGCCTGTTGCTGCTCTCTCCCCTGGCCGTGGCCGAACAGCCGCTGTCGCTGGAAGCCGGGGCGCGGATCACCGACCTGCAGCAGCGCCTGGAAGAAAGCGAGAAGCAGCGCGGCGCGCTGACCCAACAATTGCAGAACCAGGACAGCGAGCGCGAGAGCGCCCAACTGACCCGCCTGCGCCAGGACAACCAGCGCCTGAAGCTCGCCGTCAAGGAGCTGCAGGCCAGTGCCAGCGCACCGCAACGCCTGCTGACCGACCAGCAGCAGTGGTTCCTGATTGGTTCTGGCGTTGCACTGTTATCGGTAGTCTGCGGTATCTTAGCCAGCGGCGGACACAGAAGACGCCGTCAATGGTTGAATTGAGTGAGACATGAGCGAGCTGTTACTGATTGATGATGACCAGGAACTGTGTGAACTGCTGGGCAGTTGGCTGACCCAGGAAGGGTTTGCAGTTCGCGCCTGCCACGATGGCCAGAGCGCGCGCCAGGCCCTGGCCGCCCAGGCTCCGGCGGCAGTGGTGCTGGACGTGATGCTGCCCGACGGCAGCGGCCTTGAGCTGCTCAAGCAACTGCGCAGCGAGCACGCCGAACTGCCGGTGCTGATGCTCTCGGCCCGCGGCGAGCCGCTGGACCGCATCCTGGGCCTGGAGCTGGGCGCCGACGACTACCTGGCCAAGCCCTGCGACCCGCGCGAGCTCACCGCCCGCCTGCGCGCGGTGCTGCGCCGCAGCCATCCCAGCGCGCCGGCCACGCAGATGGAAGTCGGCGACCTGGCGTTCAGCCCGGTGCGTGGCGTGGTCAGCATCGATGAACGCGAGATGACCCTGACGCTGTCCGAAAGCCGCATCCTCGAAGCGCTGCTGCGCCAGCCGGGCGAGCCGCTGGACAAGCAGGAGCTGGCGCAGATCGGCCTGGGCCGCAAGCTCACCCTGTACGACCGCAGCCTGGACATGCACGTGAGCAACCTGCGCAAGAAGATCGGCCCGCACGCAGACGGCCGCCCGCGCATCGTCGCGCTGCGCAGCCGGGGCTATTACTACAGCCTCTGACTCAATCTGTAGGAGCGGCCTTGTGCCGCTCCTACAAAAAGCCCGCTCACGTCTTTACCCTGCCTTTACCCTCACCTGACCGCCCTTGACCTTGATCTCCCTAAACTGGGCTCATCCGGTAAACACCGGCCCATGACAGGAGAGACACCATGCGCAAGACCCTTATCGCCCTGATGTTCGCCGCTGCCCTGCCGACCGTTGCCATGGCTATGCCAGAAGGTGGCCCGCGCCACGACGGCCCACACCACCGCGGTGACGCGCCTTTCGCCCAGCTGGACCTGAGCCGCGACCAGCGCCAGCAGATCGGCAAGCTGATGGGCGAGCAGATGCAGCAGCGCCGCGACATCACCGAGCGCTACCTGAACAAGCTGCCGGCCGCCGACCAGAAGGCCATGAAAGACGAGATCAAGGCCAGCCGCGACAAAGCCGACAGCCAGGTCCGCGCGCTGCTCAAGCCCGACCAGCAGAAGAAGTTCGACGAACTGCAAAAAGAACGCGCCGCCAAGAAAGCCGAATGGCAGGAGTTCCAGGCCTGGAAAGCTGAAAAACAGCACAAGGCCCAGTAAGCTGTCAGCCCCACGCCCGGCCCGCACCCTTGCGGGCCGGGCTTTTGCCATTTCACGGAGGTGCTCGCCTTGCGTTCACTGTTCTGGCGCATCCTGGCCAGTTTCTGGCTGGCGATCGCCCTGGTTGCCGGCTTGTCGATCCTGCTGGGCCACATGCTCAACCAGGACACCTGGATCCTCAGCCGCCACCCAGGCCTTAACACCTTGGCCAGCCGCTGGGTGCAGCATTACGAGCAGGAAGGCCTGGAAGCCTCGCAGCGCTTCCTCGAGCGGCGCAAGGAGCGCTTCAAGATTGACGTACAGGTGCTCGACGACAGCGGCGAAGCCGTGGTGCCGGGCACCTTCCCGCGCCGCGCCGCAGCCTTCGAGGCGCGTCAGCACAACGACCAGCGCCGCCTGCCCTGGCGCCGGCTGACCGAGGAATATACCAGCCCCGCCAGCGGCGAGACCTACCTGCTGATCTACCGCATCCCGCACCCGGAGCTCGAAGCCTGGCACCGCGAAAGCCTGATCTGGCCATTGAGCGCGTTGGGCATAGCCCTGGTGGTATTGACCCTTTTCAGCCTGCTGGTGACCCTGTCGATCACCCGCCCGCTCAGCCGCCTGCGCAGCGCGGTGCACGACCTGGGCCAGGCCAGCTACCAGCAGAACAGCCTGGCCCGCCTGGCCGTGCGACGCGACGAGTTCGGCGTGCTGGCCAACGACTTCAACAAGATGGGCGCGCGCCTGCAGAGCCTGATCGGCAGCCAGCGCCAGCTGCTGCGCGACGTGTCCCACGAGCTGCGCTCGCCGCTGGCGCGGTTGCGCATTGCCCTGGCCCTGGCCGAACGCGCCGAGCCCGAGCAGCGCCAGGCGCTGTGGCCACGCCTGACCCGCGAGTGCGACCGCCTGGAGGCGCTGATCAGCGAAATTCTGGTGCTGGCCCGGGTGGATGCCGAGCAGGCCCATGCGGAGCCGGTGGATATCAACGCGCTGCTGGGCAGCGTGCGCAAGGATGCCCAGCTCAGTGCGCCAGAACAGGAGGTGCGCCTGGAGGCCGAGCCGGGCCTGACGCTGCAGGGCTGGCCGACGCTGATCGAGCGGGCGGTGGACAACCTGCTGCGCAATGCCCTGCGCTTCAACCCTGGCGGGCAGCCCATCGAGATGCATGCCAGCCGCGAGCAAGGGCGCATCGTGTTGAGCGTGCGCGACCATGGGCCGGGGGCGCCGGCCGAGCACCTGGCGCAGTTGGGTGAGCCGTTCTACCGGGCACCGGGACAGGAAGCGCCCGGACATGGGCTGGGTTTGGCGATCGCGCGCAAGGCGGCCGAACGCCATGGCGGCAGCCTGAGCTTGGGCAACCACCCGCAGGGCGGGTTCGTGGCGACGTTGGAGTTGCCCTGTGAAGCTGCGCCAGCCTGAAGGCTTTTGGGGCCGCTGCGCGCCCCTTCGCGGGTAAACCCGCTCCCACAGGACCGCGCCGAGCCTGAATCCAGCGCTGTACCTGTGGGAGCGGGTTTACCCGCGAAGGGCCACAACGTGGCCCCCATTCACATCACTCGCCCCAGGCAGCGACGAAATCCTCGGTCGCCAGCACCGGCGCCGTACGCGGCTCGGTCGCCGGCGTACCGACATACAGGTAGCCGATCAGCTCTTCGTTCTCGGCCAACCCCAGTCCCTTGTGCACATGGGTATCGAAGGCCATGTCACCGGTACGCCACACCGCACCCACACCCTGGGCATGCGCCGCGATCAGGATGCCGTGGGCCGCGCAGCCAGCCGCCAGGCGCTGCTCGGACTTGGGCACCTTGAAGTGATCCTGCAGCCTGGCCACCACCACGATCAGCAATGGCGCGCGCAGCGGCATGGCGCGGGCCTTGTCCAGCGCGGCCTGGCTAGCGTCGCCCTTGGCGTGCAGCGCCGAGGCAAACAACTCGCCGAGCTTCTCGCGGCCCTGGCCTTCGATGGTCAGAAAGCGCCATGGCCGCAGTTGGCCGTGATCCGGTGCGCGCAACGCGGCCTGAAACAGCGCCTCGCGCTGGGCGGCGTTGGGTGCCGGTTCAGTCAGGCGTGGCACGGAAACACGGTTGAGCAGAGCGTCGAGAGCCTCCATGGGCTACCCTCCTGGCAAATTGAAAGTGCCGCCATTTTGCACCAACAAGCGGGCCACGTGGGAGCGAGCTTGCCTCGCGATAGCGCCAGCGCGAGGCAAACCCACTGCCGCGTCGGCGCAACGATGGCGTTTACATCACCCGGCCCACAGGTAGAATGGCGCCCCTTCCGTAGCCAGTCAGAGCAGATCACATGGCGTTGCCGACCTTAAGGATCATTGGTTTCATCATCGGCATCTTCCTGATCACCCTGGCGGTGAGCATGGTGGTGCCCATGGCGACCCTGGTGATTTTCGAGCGCACCGGCGACATGCCGTCGTTCCTCTGGGCAAGCATGATCACCTTCGTCGCAGGCCTGGGCCTGGTGGTGCAGGGCCGCCCCGAACACGTGCACCTGCGCCCGCGCGACATGTACCTGCTGACCGTCAGCAGCTGGCTGGTGGTAGGCGTGTTCGCCGCCCTGCCGTTCCTGCTCACCCAGCACATCAGCTACACCGACGCCTTCTTCGAGAGCATGTCCGGCATCACCGCCACCGGCTCCACCGTGCTCAGCGGCCTGGACAACATGTCGCCGGGCATCCTGATGTGGCGCTCGATGCTGCACTGGCTGGGCGGCATCGGCTTCATCGGTATGGCGGTGGCGATCCTGCCGCTGCTGCGTATCGGCGGCATGCGCCTGTTCCAGACCGAATCCTCGGACCGCTCAGAAAAAGTCATGCCGCGCTCGCACATGGTCGCCAAGTATATCGTCGCGGTGTACGTGGGTATCACCGTGCTGGGCAGCCTGGCATTCTGGTGGGCGGGCATGAGCCCGTTCGATGCGATCAACCACGCCATGTCGGCGATCTCCACCGGCGGCTTCTCCACCTCCGACCAGTCCCTGGCCAAGTGGGACATCCCGGCCGTGCACTGGGTGGCAGTGGTGGTGATGATCCTGGGCAGCGTGCCCTTCACCCTGTATGTGGCCACCCTGCGCGGCAACCGCAAGGCGCTGATCCGCGACCAGCAGGTGCAGGGCTTTCTGGGCTTGCTGGTGGCCACCTGGATCGTGCTCGGCACCTGGTATTGGGCCACCACCAACCTGCACTGGCTCGACGCCCTGCGCCACGTGGCGCTGAACGTCACCTCGGTGGTCACCACCACAGGCTTTGCCCTGGGCGACTACAGCCTGTGGGGCAACTTCTCGCTGATGCTGTTCTTCTACCTGGGGTTCATCGGCGGCTGCTCGGGCTCGACCGCCGGCGGCATCAAGATTTTCCGCTTCCAGGTGGCGTACATCCTGCTCAAGGCCAGCCTCAACCAGCTGATCCACCCGCGGGCGGTGATCAAGCAGAAGTACAACGGTCACCGCCTCGACGAAGAGATCGTGCGCTCGATCCTGACCTTCTCGTTCTTCTTCGCCGCCACCATCGCCGTGATCGCGCTGCTGCTGTCGCTGCTGGGCCTGGACTGGATGACCGCACTGACTGGCGCGGCCAGCACCGTGTCGGGCGTGGGGCCGGGGTTGGGCGAGGTGATTGGCCCGGCGGGCAACTTCGCCTCGCTGCCGGACGCCGCCAAGTGGATTCTCGCCGGCGGCATGCTGCTGGGCCGGCTGGAGATCATCACGGTGCTGGTGTTGTGCATGCCGGCGTTCTGGCGTCACTGACCGCCAGGCGCGCCCGGTATTCGCTGGGGGTGACGTCGAACCAGCGGCGGAACGCCCGGTAGAAGTTGCTCGGGTCGGCGAAGCCCAGCAGGTAGGCGGTTTCCAGCAGGGTGGTGGTGGGCTGCGCCAGGTATTGCTCGGCAAGCTCGCGGCGGGTGTCATCGAGCAGCGCCTGGAAGCTGGTGCCCTCATCCTGCAGGCGCCGCTGCAGCGTGCGCTGCGACAGGTGCAGGGCCTGGGCCACGGTTTCGCGCTTGGGCTCACCTTGCGGCAGGATGCGGCACAGCACCTGGCGTACCCGGTGGGTCACGCGGCTTTCCGAAAAGCGCGCCAGGTACTCACCGGCAAAGCGGTCGTGCAACACCGCCATGGCTTCGTTGGCCGTGGGCAGCGGTGCTTCCATGTCGGCACGCTCGAACAGCAGTGCGTCGTGCGCTGCGCCAAACACCAACGGTGAATGGAACGCCACCTTGTAGGGGTCGATGTTCTTCGGCTGCGGCCCCTGGATCAGCACCCGCCGCGGCTGGATCGGCCGCCCGCTGAGCCATTTGCACAGTGCCAGGGCGCAGGCCAGCGAGGCTTCGGAGCTGTGCCGGGTGGGCGGCAGGTGGTCGCCGTGCACGGTCAGGATCAGCGAATAACCTTCGGCGCCGAGCACGAAGCTCAAATCCGAGCTTTCGGCGATGATGCGCTGGTAGCGCACCAGGCGCTGGAAGCCCTCGGCCAGGGTACGGCTGGACATCAGCGCGTAGCCGACCACATGGAACGACGCCGGGCGTACCACCCGGGCCATGTTCAGGCCGATCGCCTCGTTGCCCGACAACTCAACGGCCAACTGCCACAAGCGGGTCATGGCATCCTGGGGGAAGCGTGCGTCGGGGTCGTCGAGGGCGGCGAAGTCCAGGCCCAACTGGCGGAACATGGCCGGGCAATCGAGCCCTTCCAGTTCGAGCGCCTTGACGATCCCTGAGGCCCAGCTGGCCGAGGTGGTTCTTTCACTCATGACAGGCTTCTTGTGCTGAACCGCTCCTGCGGTGAATCGAAAGGATACTCAATTGGCGCTGATTGTCACTGGCCATCATTCTGAGTGACTCTAGACTCGATTCAGGCTCCACGCCGTGTATCCTGTTCCCGACCCGCAGATCCGGAAAGCACAGCCATGACCCGCACAGCGCAGTTCCGCAGTTTTGCCGAGTTCTATCCCTACTACCTGGGGGAGCACAACAACCCCACCTGCCGGCGCCTTCACTTCGTCGGCACCAGCCTGGTGATCGCCCTGCTGGCCTATACCATTGGCAGTGGCAAGTGGTTGCTGCTGCTGGCGGTGCCGCTGGCAGGTTACGGCTTCGCCTGGGCCGGGCACTTCTTCTTCGAAAAAAACCGCCCGGCCACCTTCAGCCACCCGTGGTACAGCCTGGTGGGCGATTTCGCCATGTTCCGCGACATATTGCTGGGGCGCATCGCCCTCTGACTGCGTAGCAGGGCACCTGTGGGAGCCACTGTCTTGTGCTGCCTGAACCGGCCTCATCGCCGGCAAGCCGGCTCCTACAGGTACAGCGCTTGATTCTGGCCTGGCGCAACCTTGTGGGAGCGGGCTTGCCCCGCGATGGTCTTTACGCCAGCTCGCCCAGCTCCGCCAGCCGCTTTGCCGCTTCCCGGGCCTGGGCATCGGCAAAGCGGTACAGCTCGATCTGCCCGTCCCAGTGCTCGATCAGCGCGGTGCATGACTCCACCCAATCGCCGCAGTTGAGGTACTCCACCTCGCCCACCTTGCGGATTTCGGCATGGTGGATATGCCCGCATACCACGCCCTGGAAGCCGCGCTTGGTGCACTCGTGGGCGATGGCGTCTTCAAAGTCGCTGATGAAGTTCACCGCGCCCTTGACCTTGTGCTTGAGGTAGGCCGACAGCGACCAGTAGCCGTAGCCATAACGTGCGCGCCAATGGTTGAGCCAGCGGTTGAGCACCAGGGTGAACTCGTAGGCGCGGTCGCCGAGGAACGCCAGCCAGCGGTGGTAGCGGGTAATCACGTCGAACTGGTCGCCGTGGATCACCAGCAGGCGCCGGCCGTCGGCAGTGAGGTGCTCGGCTTCGTCCACCAGCTGGATGTTGCCGAGGATGAGTTTGGAGTAACGGCGCAGAAACTCGTCATGGTTGCCGGTGACGTAGATCACCTCGGTGCCGCGCTTGCTCATGGTCAGCAGGCGGCGGATGACGTTGGTGTGGGCCTGGGGCCAGTAAATGCCGCCGCGCAGTTTCCAGCCGTCGATGATGTCGCCGACCAGGTAGATGCGGTCGGCCTGGTAGCCCTTGAGAAAGTGCGACAGGTGTTCGGCCTGGCAGTCCCGGGTGCCCAGGTGCACATCGGAGATCCACAGGGTGCGGACACGCAGCTTGCGGGAGGGACGGGCGAGTTCGGCATGGGTCATGGGGGGCTCCGGTGCTGCGCTGTTTGTCGCAGACTCGCAGGTGCAGGTGACAGATTGGTGGCGGGTTTGTGACGGTCTGGGCTTTCAAGGTGTTCGCGCCAGGGCCACCAACCAACCCAGCGGTGTACACTCCCCCTTGAAAGAGGGATCCCCCATGACCACCGCCCAAATACTCTCCCTGCGCCAATACCGCGACGAGCTGATCGCTCACAGCCACGACCACCCGCAGCTGGTGTTCGCCCTGCGCGGTCGCCTGGATTTCGAGGTCGAGGGGCTGGGTGCGCGGCTCGACCGCCAGGGCCTGATCGTGGTCCCTGCCGGCGCCCACCACACCTGTGGCAGCATCAACGGCAGCCACTGCCTGGTACTGGACGTTCCCGGCGAACATTGGCTCAGCGAACAACTGGGCGCTCACGCCGACGCCAGCCGCCGCCTGCTCGACCGCCCCGGCGCGGTCGGCCTGGACAGCCGCCAGCAGCAACTGGTCGACTGGCTGGCCGCAAGCCCCATGGACGACCCACTGATCACCCGCCAGGGCGCTGTGCTGTTGCTGGCCAGCCTCAACCCCCAGGCTGCGCCCATCGCCCCCAGCACACGCCTGCCCTACGCCGCGTTCGACGCGCATATCGACCAGCACGCCGCCTACCCGCTCCAGGTGGCCGACCTGGCGCGCCTGGCCGGGCTGTCCACGGCGCGCCTGCATGCGCGATTCGCCAGCGAAGCCGGGATGACGCCGATGGACTACATCCGCCAGCAACGGCTGCTCAAGGCCCGGCGCTTGCTGGTCGAAACCCGCCTGCCGGTCGGCGAGGTGGCGGCGCAGGTGGGGTATGGCTCGCAAAGCGCATTCAGCGCGGCAGTGATGCGTGCGTTCGGTTGCACGCCGCTGGCGTTGCGGCGCGAGGCTGGCGATAACGGGCAGTAGGCTGGCGACAGAATCGGTTGGCCTGCGGTTTTACACTGTGCCTGTACCGGCCTCTTCGCGGGGCATACCTCACATGCATAGGATCACCATGAACCACCGCACTGCCCTCGGCGCCCTGCATATCGGCGCGCTGTTCTTCGGCCTCACCGGCGTTTTCGGCAAACTGGCCGCCAGCGCCAGCCCGGCAATCATCGTATTCGGCCGCGCCGCCTTCGCCGTGCTCGCCCTGGGCCTGTTTGCCAGCGTTGCTCGCCAGGCCTGGCAACCTTTGCATGGCCGCGACCTGCGCCGCCTGCTGCTGGGCGGGGTGCTGCTGGCAGGGCACTGGGTGAGCTTCTTCATTGCGGTCAAGGTCGGCGGCGTGGCCATTGCCACCCTGGGCTTTGCCAGTTTCCCGGCCTTCACCGTCATCCTCGAAGGCGTATTGTTCCGCGAACGCATCCGCCGCAACGAAGCGCTGCTGGTGCTGCTGGTAAGCATCGGCCTGGTGCTGGTCACCCCAGAATTCGACCTGGCCAGCGAAGCCACCGGTGGGCTGCTCTGGGCATTGTTTTCAGGGCTGCTGTTCTCGCTGCTGTCGCTGGCCAACCGCGCCGGCTCCGGGCGCCTGCCGGCAGTGCAGGCGGCGCTGTGGCAAAACCTGGTGGTCAGCCTGTGCCTGCTGCCGTTCGCAGCCCCGGGCCTTGCAGCCGTGGCGCCGCTGGACTGGCTGTGGATCGCCCTGCTGGGCATCTTCTGCACAGGCATTGCCCACAGCCTGTTCGTCGCCGCCCTGGCGGTGATCAAGGCCCGTACTGCGGCGGTGGTGTTCGGTATGGAGCCGGTCTACGGCATTGCCGTGGCCTGGGTGGTGTTCGCCGAAAAGCCAACCTTGAGCATGCTCGCCGGCGGTGCGCTGATCATCTTCGCCATCGTGCTGTCCAGCCGCCTGGCCGCCGAGCAGCCTGCGCGCCAGGCGGTTGCCGAGAGCGCCTGATCAGCGGTCGTTGTGGCCCAGGTCGCGCTGCGGGTCGATCCGGTCGCGCACCCGCTGCTTGAGCACCTTGGCCTCGGGGAAGCCACCATCGGCCTTGCGCTCCCAGATCTGCACACCGTCGCAGGTAATCTGGAACACCCCTCCGGTGCCCGGGGCCAGGGCCACCTGGCCGAGATCGTCGGCGAAGGTGCTGAGCAGCTCCTGGGCCAGCCAGGCCGCGCGCAGCAGCCACTGACACTGGGTGCAATACGTGATGACAATATGTGGCTTGCTGTCGGCCATGTTGGGTATCTCCGGTTGGGGGGCCGCTTATACTAGCGGTCTTTACCCTCTGGTTTGAGACTCACGATGCGCCGTTTGCTGCTCTGCCTGTTGCTGACGCTCACCTCACTCACCCTGCACGCTGCTGAAGCCGCCCGCCCCAAGGTCGGCCTGGTGTTGTCTGGCGGCGCCGCCCGCGGCCTGGCCCATATCGGCGTGCTCAAGGCCCTGGAACAGCAGGGGGTGCGCATCGACGCCATCGCCGGCACCAGCATGGGCGCGGTGATCGGCGGGCTGTACGCTTCTGGCTACAGTGTCGAGGAGCTGGAAAAACTGGCCACCACCCTCGACTGGCAGCAGGCGCTGTCCGACTCCCCGCCACGCAAGGATGTGCCGTTCCGGCGCAAACAGGATGACCGCGACTTCCTGGTCAAGCAGAAGCTCAGTTTTCGCGACGACGGCAGCCTGGGCCTGCCATTGGGGGTGATCCAGGGCCAGAACCTGTCGCTGCTGCTGGAGAGCAAGCTGGCGCACACCGCCGACATTCGCGACTTCGACAAGCTGCCGATCCCCTTCCGCGCCGTGGCCACCGATATCGCCAACGGCGAGAAGGTGGTATTTCGCCGCGGCCACCTGCCCCAGGTGGTGCGCGCCAGCATGTCGATCCCGGCGGTGTTCGCCCCGGTGGAGCTGGACGGGCGCCTGCTGGTGGATGGCGGCATGACCGACAACATCCCGCTGGATGTAGTGCGAGACATGGGCGTGGACATCGCCATCGTGGTCGATATCGGCACCCCGCTGCGCAACCGCAAGCAGTTGGCCACGGTGGTCGATGTGCTCAACCAGTCGATCACCCTGATGACCCGGCGCAACTCCGAGGAGCAACTGGCCAGCCTGCACCGCGACGACATCCTGGTGCAGCCGCCACTGGCGAGCTTCGGCGTCACCGACTTCGGTCGCGCCCAGGACATGATCGATGCCGGCTACCGCGCCACCCTCGCACTCGACTCACGCCTGGCTGCGCTGCGCCAGCCGGGCGGCGACGCCGAACTGGCCGTGGCCCGCTCGCCGCGCCAGCGCACCCCGGTTATCACCGCGATCAAGGTGGAGAACGACTCCAAGGTCAGCGACGACGTGATCCGCTACTACATTCGCCAGCCGGTGGGCGAACCGTTGCAGCTCGACCGCCTGCAGACCGACATGGGCACCCTCTACGGCCTGGATTACTTCGACCAGGTGCAGTACCGCGTGGTGCACAAAGGTAAGGACAACACCCTGGTGATCAACGCCCGCGGGCGGCGCGGCGGCACCGACTACCTGCGCCTGGGCCTGAACCTGTCGGACGATCTGCGCGGCGACAGCGCCTTCAACCTGGGTGCCAGTTACCGGGTCAACGGCATCAACCGCCTGGGCGCAGAATGGCTGACCCGTGCCCAGATCGGCGACCAGCAGGAGCTGTACAGCGAGTTCTACCAGCCGCTGGACATAGGCTCGCGCTACTTCGTTGCGCCCTACATAGACCTCGGCTCGCAGAACGTCGAGGCCACCCTGGAAAACGACCCGGTGGCCGAATACCGCCTGGAGCGCTACGGCTTCGGCCTGAACCTGGGCCGGCAGATCGGCACCTATGGCGAGGTGCGCCTGGGTGTCGGCAAGGCCTGGGGCCAGGCCGACGTGCGCATTGGCGATCAAGACCTGCCCAAGGTCAGCTTCAACGAGGGCTTCTATGAGCTCAAGTACTCGTTCGATACCTTCGACAATGTGTACTTCCCGCACAGCGGCGAAGAGATCGGCCTGACCCTGCGCAAGTACGATAAATCGCTGGATTCGGACCAGAACTACCGGCAGTGGCTGCTGAACCTCGACAAGGCCTTCAGCAGCGGCCCCAACACTCTGGTGCTGGGCGGGCGCTACGGGCGCACCCTGGATGACGCCGAGGTGGTCACCTCAAGCTTCGTATTTGGCGGTGCGCGGCAGCTGTCGGGCTTTCGCCAGGACTCGATCTCGGGGCAGAACATGAGCCTGCTGCGCATGGTCTACTACCGCCGGCTGACGCCACGCGCCTACCTGCCGCTGGACTTCCCGCTGTACCTGGGCGGGTCGCTGGAACGCGGGCGGGCGTGGAACAACGACAACCAGTTCGACAGCGGCTACATCAATGCCGCCAGCGTGTTCCTCGGGCTGGAAACGCCGCTGGGGCCGCTGAACCTGAGTTATGGAGTGAACGATGCCGATGAGCAGGCGGTGTACCTGAACCTGGGGCATACCTTCTAGATTCGCCACGCCCCCTGTAGGAGCCGGCTTGCCGGCGATAGGGCCAGCAGCGTCAACCATGTGCCCGGCCCCTTGCAAGCAGGCCTGGCCTCATCGCCGGCAAGCCGGCTCCTACAGGGGCAGTCAGGACTTCTCGAGGTTGCCGAGAATCTTCGCATGCACGCGCATGCACACTTCGAGGTCGGCCTCGTCGACGCCGGTGAACAGCTCCAGGCGCAACGCATTGGCGATGGTTTCGATCTGATCGATCAGCGGTTTGGCTGGTGGGCACAGCAGGATCTTCTTGGCCCGGCGGTCTTCCATCACCGCCTGACGGCGCACCAGGCCCTGGGTTTCCAGGCTGTCCAGCAGCCGGGCCAGGGTCGGGCCTTCGACGCCAACGCTCTGGGCCAGCTCGCGTTGGGTGGGCGCCTCGTCGAAGCGCGCCAGGTGCAACAGCACCAGCCAACGCGCCTGCGAAAGGTTGAGCCCGGCCAGGCGGCGGTCCAGTTCGGCGCGCCAACCCCGGGACATCTGGGCCAGCTGCATGCCGAAGCGGTGTTGGTTGTCGGTCAGGGGCATAAGCAACTCGATGAATAGAACTAATTATTAGTCAGCTAACCATGCCCCATCCGATCAGGCAAGGCCGAAAGTCGTCAATTGATATGACAAAGGTCAGACAATGACGCAAATGGCGTCGATCAGAGTTCGAACTCCGCCGCCAGCGCGGCACGTATGCAGTGCAGCACCCCTTCGGGTACCCGCGCGCCGAACAGCGGGGCAATGGCCGACACCGCCGGCAGCTCGCCCTCGCCGTCGAGGAAGGCGTCCTGCACCTCCATCATCAGCTCCTCGGGCAGGTCCAGGGCCTGCTCCAGGCTAAGTTCCTGGCGGCCGATGGCCTCGGCCAGCAGGCTGTAGACGTTCTTCTCGGTGCAGTTGAGCTGGCCGGCGATCTGTACCGGGGTCATGCCGGCGCGGGCCAGGCTGACCAACTCATGGCGCAGGTCGAGCACCACCTTCGGTGCTTCCTCGGTGCCGCCGGCGCCGTTGAGCACTTCGAGGAAGGCCTGGCCATAGCGCTCCAGCTTACGCGCCCCCACACCACTGACCTGGGCCATGTCGCTGAGGCTGGTGGGCATGCTGCGCAGCATTTCCAGCAGGGTCGAGTCGGGGAAGATGACGTAAGGCGGCACGCTGTGCTCTTCGGCCAGCTTGCGCCGCAGGGTGCGCAGGGCCTCCCACAGCTCGCGTTCCTCGCCGCGCACCAGCTGGCTGGCCGGGCTGCCGCCACTGCTGCTGGAGGACTTGGCAGTGGTTTGCGGCTTGAGGTCGCGGCGCAGTTGCAGGTTGACCTCGCCGCGCAGCAGCGGCCTGCAGCTGTCGGACAGGCGCAGGCCGCCGTAGCCTTCCAGGTCGATGTCCACCAGACCGCGGGCCACCAGTTGGCGGAACAGCGAGCGCCATTCGGCCTCGGCCAGCGACTTGCCGACACCAAATACCGAAAGCTTCTCGTGGCCGAAGTTGCGGATCTTGTCAGTGTCCTTGCCCAGCAGCACATCGACCAGATGGCCCACACCATAGCGCTGGCCGGTGCGGAATACCGCCGACAGGGCCTGGCGGGCAGGCTCGGTGGCGTCCCAGGTCTGTACCTGATCGACGCAGTTGTCACAGTGCCCGCAGGGTTGCTCCAGTACCTCGTCGAAGTAGGCCAGCAGCGATTGGCGGCGGCAGCGGGTCTCTTCGCACAGCGCCAGCATGGCGTCGAGTTTGTGCTGCTCGATGCGCTTGTGGCGCTCGTCGCCTTCGGAGTTCTGCAGCATCTGCTTGAGCATCACCATGTCTTGCAGGCCATAGGCCATCCAGGCATCCGACGGCAGGCCGTCACGGCCGGCACGGCCGGTTTCCTGGTAGTAGGCCTCGAGCGACTTGGGCAGGTCGAGGTGGGCGACAAAGCGCACGTTGGGCTTGTCGATGCCCATGCCGAAGGCGATGGTGGCAACCATGATCAGCCCTTCCTCGTTGAGGAAGCGGTGCTGGTTGGCGGCGCGGGTCTCGGCGGCAAGGCCGGCGTGATACGGCAGCGCCGGGAAGCCCTGGTCGCAGAGGAACGCGGCGGTTTCGTCGACCTTCTTGCGCGACAGGCAGTAGACGATGCCGGCGTTGCCGCGGCGCTCGCCAAGGAACGCCATCAGCTGCTTGCGCGGCGACTCCTTGGGCACGATGCGGTAGAAGATGTTCGGCCGGTCGAAGCTCGACAGAAAACGCTCGGCGCCCTGCAGGTGCAGGCGCTGGACGATTTCCTCGCGGGTACGCATGTCGGCGGTGGCGGTCAGGGCGATGCGCGGCACATGGGGGAACAGCTCGGCCAGCTGGCCCAGTTGCAGGTACTCGGGGCGGAAGTCGTGGCCCCACTGCGATACGCAGTGCGCTTCGTCAATGGCGAACAGCGACACGTCCAGGCCACGCAAAAAATCGAGCATGCGCGGCTGCACCAGGCGCTCGGGGGCCAGGTAGAGCATTTTCACCTCGCCGCGGCGCAGGCGCCCGGCCAGGTCGCGTTGCTGCTCGGCGCTCAGGGTCGAGTTGAGCGCAGCGGCAGCCACGCCCAGCTCGTCGAGGGTGGCGACCTGGTCGTCCATCAGCGCGATCAGCGGCGACACCACCACCGTCAGGCCCGGGCGCAGCAGCCCCGGCACCTGGAAACACAGCGACTTGCCGCCGCCGGTGGGCATCAGCACCAGGGCATCGCCGCCATTGGCCACGCATTCGATGATCGCGGCCTGGCGGCCCCGGAAACTGTCGTAACCGAAGACATCCTTGAGAACGCGCTGAGCCTGTTCGAGCATTTGCCACTCCAAAATCGCCGTACCACCCCGTCACACAGGCTGGACGATAAATCCGCCGCGCACACGCCAAATGCGTAAGCGGTTTTTGCCAGGCGACCGAAAAACGCCCGCCAGCATGAAAGCCGCGCAGTATACCCGACTGCCCTGCCCCCCGGCATGCCCCGGTGACAGACGTTCCCTTTGCCCCGTGCGCGCTGCAAGGTGCTAGAATTCGTTATCGTTTATTCCCCAAGGTAGCCCTGTAATGTCCTTCGCCGAGCAACTGACCCGCCTGCAAGCCTTCCTCGACGCCGACGAGCTGCACGAAGAAGCGCTGGACTACGTCGCCGCACACGGCTACCTGACCGCGCTGTCGATCTGCTCCGAGGACGTGCCGGACCGCGAATGGATCGACGCGCTGTTCGCCGAAGAACCCCACTACGCCAGCGACGCCCAACGCACCGAAATCGAAGCCACGCTGGTGGCGCTGAAGGGCCACATCGCCCGCCAGCTGGCCAGCGACGAGGAATTCGACCTGCCTTGCGAGCTGGACCTGACCGACGAGCCGGACGACTCCGACCTGCGCGGCTGGTGCATCGGCTTCATGGAAGGCGTGTTCCTGCGTGAAGAGGCCTGGTTCGAGAACGCCGAGGAAGAAGTCAGCGAAATGCTCCTGCCGATCATGGTGGGTTCGGGCCTGTTCGACGAGCAGCCTGAATTCGCCGACATCGCCAGCAACGCCAACCTGCAGGACGACATGATCGTGCAAATTCCCGAGGCCCTGAGCGCGCTGTTCCTGCTGCTGCACGCCCCGGACGAAAAACCTGCCCTGCTCAAGCCACGCCACCACTGATCAACGTGGTGCGCTACCTGCTGCTGGCCGCAGGCTGGCTCAGCGTCGCGCTGGGGGTGGTGGGGATATTCCTGCCGGTATTGCCGACCACCCCGTTCCTGCTGCTGGCTGCGGCGTGCTTTGCCCGCAGCTCCCCGCGCTTTCATGCCTGGCTGGTCAACCACCCGAAACTCGGGCCGTGGATCCGCGACTACCTCAGTGGCGAGGGCATTCCGCTCAAGGGTAAGTTGTATGCCATTGGTTTGATGTGGGTGAGCATTGGCCTGTCGTGTTACCTGGTACCCTTGTTCTGGGCCCGCGCGTTCATGCTCACCAGCGCGGTGCTGGTGAGTGCGTGGATTCTCAAGCAGAAGACCCTGCAGCGCTGAGAGCAGGTCAGGCCCTATCGCCGGCCGGCTCCTACAGGGTTCGCGCCATTATCACGCGTCACCTGTAGGAGCCGGCTTGCCGGCGATGAGGCCAGGCCTGCCTTACACCGTATCCACCTTCAGCGAGTGATCATTGAGCATGCCGTTGATGATGGTCGCGGTATCATGCCCCGCTGCAATCACCCCGCCCGCCCCGGCCGTCACCCCGTAATGCTGGGCCAGGTCCACCCCGGCCAGCTCGATGGTTTGGGTCGGCGCCGCACCGGCAATGCTGCTGACCTCGATGGTCGACACCACGCCGGCCCCGCTGCCACTGACCTTGAAGTGCAGGTAGTCATCCAGTGACGCGCTGGTGGCGTTCTCGCCCTGCAGCAACTGCGACAGGTCCAGGTGGTCGCTGCCAGGGGTGAAGTCGGTCACGGTATCGTGCCCGGTGTCGCCCTTCTGCCATACGAAGGTGTCGTTGCCCGGCCCGCCGGTCATGATGTCGTCACCCGGGCCGCCGATCAGCGTGTCATTGCCGGCACCGCCCTTGAGCACATCGTTGCCGGCCCCGCCGTTGAGCAGGTTGTCACCGGCATTGCCGATCAGGGTGTCGTTGTAGTCCGAACCGATCAGGTTCTCGATGCTGACGAAGGTATCGTGCCCGGCACCCACAGTGTTCTGCTGCCCGACAATACCGAGGTCGACCACCACCCCGGCGCCAGCCTTGGCGAAACTGACGGTGTCGTTACCGGTACCGCCGTCGAACAGGTCATTGCCGGTGCCGGCCAGCAACAGGTCGTCCCCCGCCCCGCCATACAGGCTGCTGGTGCCATTGCCTGCTACCAGCACGTCGTTACCATCGCCGCCGTTCAGGGTGTTCTCGCCCGTGCCCGCCAGCAGCACATCGTCGCCGGCCGTGCCGTTGAGGGTATGCCCGGACTGGTAGCTGATGTCGACGTTGCCGGTGGCTGTACCGCCGTGGTTGTCGCTGACGGTGTAGGTATCGTGGACCACCGGGTTGCTGGCCTGGCTGTAGTCCACCACCAGGCTCAGCTTGTAGTTTTCCGCCGCCTTGCTGTTACCGATGGCATTCTCGCTGTTGACCACATGAATGCTGTACACCCCGTCGTGGCTGGCGGTAAAGCTGCCGCCATCGGCGATGCCCTGGTAGCTGCCGCCAGCGTCCTTCCATTCCATCATCAGGTTGCCGGCTGGCTGGTTATGGTCGAGGGTCAGGGTTTCGCCCTTGCGCAGGGTGACGGTGAAGGTGTCCTCATCGTTGGCGTTGCTGTTGCTGATACCCCCCAGGTAACCGGCCACCACCAAGGCGGCAGTCATGCCACCCGACAGGCTGGTGAACTCGCTGCGGGCCAGGTCACGGTACTGGTTTTCGGCCTTGTTGCCGGGCGCGTCGAAGGTGATGGTGCGGGCCTGGGTGCCAGGGGTGAAGCCCTCGCCCTTGTCGGCGAAACCGGTGTTGAAGGTGATCGGCGCGGCGCTCAGGCGATCGTGGTCGGCGTCGCTGTCGTTGGCCAGCAAGGCGGCGGCCGGCAGGCTGATGCTGGCGCCGGTGATGTTGGTGATGATGTGGTCGGCGCCGGCCACGGGCGCGGTGTTGGCATTGATGTTCACCGTCAGCGTGGCGCTGCGGGTGTCGCCATCGTTGTCGCTGGCGGTGAAGCCGAACTGCTCGGCCTGGTTGGCGCCAGTGCCTTTGGGCGGCGTGTAGGTGAACTCGCCGTTATCCATGTCCACCAGCAGGGTGCCGCCCAGCCCGGTCTTGATCGCCAGGCTGTTGCTGGCGGTGTCGAAGGTTGCCTTGTCGGCGCCGCCCGTGACGCTGTAACCGCCCTGCCCGCCATGGGCGTTGGGGTCGAAGCTATAGGTGGTGCCGTCCACCAGCAGTGCCTTGATGAAACCGCCGTCAGCACCGAAGGTGCCGCCGCTCATCAGGCTGCCGGTGATCGGCGCACCCTGCACCGTGCCCGACAGCACGGCATTGAGTTGGCCAAGGTCGGTGACCACCACCGAGTTGGTATCGACATGGCTGCTGCCGTCATAGGCCAGCGGGTTGAGGTTGCCGGTGTTGACCCCGTTGCCCAGGCCGATGGCGTAGCTCTTGATGCCGTTCTGGTCGAGGAAGCTCTCCCAGTTGTTTTCCAGGCTGCTGGTCATGCCGTGGCCGGCGGTGGGCTCGCCATCGGAGAAGAAGTAGCCGATGTTCTGCGCCCCGACGATCTTGCCGCTGGTGTCGAAGGCTTGCTGCGCGGTGCTGGCCGCTGCGTCGTAGTGGGTGGTGCCGCCAGCGCTGAGCCCGGCGATCAGGCTCTTGGCCTCGCCGATCGACACCCACACCGGGGTCTTGTCGGTGGCGCCACTGGAGAAGGTGACCACCTGCACCTTGATGTCGCCCATGGCGTCGTACTTGTCGAGCAGTGCGTTGATCGCCTGCTTGGCCAGGTCCAGGCGGCTCAGGCCAGACACACCCGAGGGCGAGTCCATGCTGCCGGACACATCGATCACCAGCAGCAGGTTGCTGTCGACCTGGCCCGGGGTGATGCTGCGCACCGCGTTCTGCACCTGCGGTACATCGTCGACAATATTGATGGTGATGCTGCCGGTGACGCTGTTGCCCAGCGCATCGGTGGCCTTGTAGGTGAAGTGGTCGTTCAGGGTATTGGCACCGTCGTCGGCCCCGCCCGGGGTCTTCGGTGCCGAGGTCAGGGTGTAGGTGTAGCTGCCATCGGCCTTCACCTGGATCTGCCCGTAAGCGCCGGTGGCGCTGCCCACCAGGCTGTAGGTGAGGCCACCGATACCGCCGCTGACCGAGCCGGCCAGGTTGCCGCTGGCAGTCTCGCCGGTGGAGGCAGGGTCGCTGCCGGTGGTGTTGCCGGCAGCCAGGTCATTGCCGTCCTGGTGCAGGTCCAGGGCTTTCTCGTACACCGTGACGTCGTGGTTGTCGCTGGCCATCAGCTTGCTGTCCTGCACGCTGATGCGAATGGTGGTGGTGCTCTCGTCACCGTCGGCGTCGCGGATGGTATAGGTGAAGCTGTCGGCGGCCCATGGCGGCAGCACGCTGTCGGGGTTGGCGTGGTAGGTGGCGTTGCCCTGGGCATCCAGGGTCAGGTAGCCGTATAGCCCCATCACCTGCTCACCGACATGCCCCACCGCCGAGGTCGAGGTGTCATGGCCAGCGCGCACGCCCACCACATACTGGCCGTCGGTGCGTACATCGGCGCCCACCACATCATTGGCCAGCACGTTGCCGCTGACCGCGCCGCCCTGGTTCACATCGGCATAGTCGCAATGGGCCTTGGGCACGTCGTCGACGATGTTGATGACGATGGTGCTGGTGGTGGTATTACCCAGCGAATCCTTCACCTGGTAGGTGAAGCTCTCGGTAACGATGTTCGGGCCGTCGTTGACGTGGTTCGGCGAATTCGGCGCCGAGGTCAGGGTGTAGGTGTACGAGCCATCGGCATTCAGCAGGATCTGCCCGTACTGGCCCGTGGCATTGCCCACCAGGGTGAAGCTCAGAGCACCAACACCGCCGTGCACCGCGTCAGCCAGCGAGCCAGTCGCGGTTTCGCCAGGCGATTGCGGGTCGCTGCCGACCACATTGCCCGGGGCCAGATCGTCGCCGGTCTTGCACAGGTCCAGGGCGTTTTCGTACACCGTCACATCGTCCACACCCGCCATCAGCTTGCTGTCCTGTACATTGACGGTGATGGTTGCGGTGCTCTCGTCGCCATCGGCATCGCGGATGGTGTAGACGAAGGTGTCGCTGGCCCATTGCGGCAGGTCCTGGTTGGCGTAGGCGTGGTAGCTGGCGTTGCCCTGGGAGTCGAGGGTCAGGTAGCCGTACTGGCCGTTGATCGCATCGCCCACATGGCCGATGGCCGAGGTGGAGGTATCGCTGCCGGCACGCACGCCCACCACGTACTGGCCGTCAGCGCGCACATCGGCGCCCAGCACATCGTTGGCCAGCACGTTGCCGCTGACCGTGCCGCCTTCGGTGACATCGGCGTAATCGCAATGGGCCTTGGGTACGTCGTCGACGATGTTGATGACAATGGTGCTGGTGGTGGTGTTGCCCAGGGAATCCTTGACCTGATAGGTGAAGCTCTCGGTGACGATGTTCGGGCCGTCATTGCCAGGGGCTGGCGAGCTTGGCGCCGAGGTCAGGGTGTAGGTGTAGCTGCCGTCGATGTTCAGGTGAATTTGCCCGTACTGCCCGGTGGCATTGCCCACCAGGGTGAAGGTCAGCGCCCCGACCCCGCCCTGCACCGCGTCGGCCAGCGAGCCAGTCGCCGTTTCGCCAGGCGAGTGCGGGTCGCTGCCGACCACGTTACCGGGGGCCAGGTCGGCGCCGGTCTTGCACAGGTCCAGGGCTTTTTCGTAGACCGTCACGTCGTCCTCGCCCGCCACCAGCTTGCAGTCCTGCACCTTGATGTTGATGGTGGTGGTGCTCTCGTCACCGTCGGCATCGCGAATGGTGTAGACGAAGGTGTCGGTGGCCCATTGCGGCAGGTCCTGGTTGGGGTTGGCGTGGTAGGTGCCAACGCCGTTGGCGTCCAGGGTCAGGTAGCCGTACTGCCCCATGATCTGCTCGCCCACATGGCCAATGGCCGAGGACGAAGTGTCGCTGCCCGCGCGCACGCCGACCACGTATTGGCCATCGGCACGCACATCGGCGCCGGTGGTGTCGTTGTCCAGCACATTGCCGCTAACGCTCCCACCTTCCGTGACCTCGGCAAAATCGCACCGGGCCTGGGGCACATCGTCGACGATATTCACATCCAGCGTGCCGCTGGCGGTGCTGCCATCCATGTCGGTGGCAGTGACGGTGAAGTGCTCGGTCAGGCTGTTGGTGCCGTCGGCGTTGGCGTGGGCTTCGTTGTCCAGCAATTGGTAGGTGTAGCTGACCACGCCGGTAGCGGGGTTGTAGCCGGTGATGGTCAGGGTGTTGCCCAATGGCGTGGTGACCGATTGCGGGAAGCCCACCGGCGTACCATCCACCACCAGGTTGAGCCCGGCTACGGTCAGGGTTTTCAAACCGTCCGGGGCATCCACGGTGAAGGTGCCACCCTGGGTCAGCTGGGCGGCATTCGGTGTGCTGCCATCACCGAGGAATTTCTCGTAGACCGTCACCTCGCCGTTTGCGACGTCCAGGCCGCCCAGTTTTACCGGGTCGTCGAGGTTCTTCACGTCGAGGGTCAGGGTCGCGCTGCTGGTGTCGCCGTCGGCGTCCTTGAGCGTGTAGGTGAAGTGCTCGACGCCGGTACCGCCGCCGAACAGGTTCTTGAAGTCCGGGTCGCTGGTGTTGAGGGTGTAGGTGTAGGAGCCATCGGCATTGAGCACCAGGGTGCCGTAGGTGCCGGTGAAGGTGCCGCCCTGGACCATGCCGCCGGGCACGCGGTCGGCGCCCTGGGTGTCGTTGTCCAGCACGTTGCCGGTCAGTTCGGTGTGCAGCTCGGTTGCCGGGGTAGCGTTGTGGTCATCCTCAGCCTTGGGCACATCGTCGACGATGTTCACATCCAGCGTGCCGCTGGCGGTGCTGCCATCCATGTCGGTGGCAGTGACGGTGAAGTGCTCGGTCAGGCTGTTGGTGCCGTCGGCGTTGGCGTGGGCTTCGTTGTCCAGCAGTTGGTAGGTGTAGCTGACCACGCCGGTAGCGGGGTTGTAGCCGGTGATGGTCAGGGTGTTGCCCAATGGCGTGGTGACCGACTGCGGGAAGCCTGCCGGCGTGCCATCCACTACCAGGTTGAGCCCGGCTACGGTCAGGGTTTTCAAACCGTCCGGGGCGTCCACGGTGAAGGTGCCGCCCTGGGTCAGTTGGGCGGCATTCGGCGTGCTGCCATCGCCGAGGAATTTCTCGTAGACCGTCACCTCGCCATTTGCGACGTCCAGGCCGCCCAGTTTTACCGGGTCGTCGAGGTTCTTCACGTCGAGGGTCAGGGTCGCGCTGCTGGTATCGCCGTCGGCGTCCTTGAGCGTGTAGGTGAAGTGCTCGACGCCGGTACCGCCGCCGAACAGGTTCTTGAAGTCCGGGTCGCTGGTGTTGAGGGTGTAGGTGTAGGAGCCATCGGCATTGAGCACCAGAGTGCCGTAGGTGCCGGTGAAGGTGCCGCCCTGGACCATGCCGCCGGGCACGCGGTCGGCGCCCTGGGTGTCGTTGTCCAGCACGTTGCCGGTAAGTTCGGTGTGCAGCTCGGTTGCCGGGGTAGCGTTGTGATCGTCCACCGCCTTGGGCACGTCGTCGACGATGTTCACATCCAGCGTGCCGCTGGCGGTGCTGCCGTCCATGTCGGTGGCAGTGACGGTGAAGTGCTCGGTCAGGCTGTTGGTGCCGTCGGCGTTGGCGTGGGCTTCGTTGTCCAGCAGTTGGTAGGTGTAGCTGACCACGCCGGTAGCGGGGTTGTAGCCGGTGATGGTCAGGGTGTTGCCCAATGGCGTGGTGACCGACTGCGGGAAGCCTGCCGGCGTGCCATCCACTACCAGGTTGAGCCCGGCTACGGTCAGGGTTTTCAAACCGTCCGGGGCGTCCACGGTGAAGGTGCCGCCCTGGGTCAGTTGGGCGGCATTCGGCGTGCTGCCATCGCCGAGGAATTTCTCGTAGACCGTCACCTCGCCATTTGCGACGTCCAGGCCGCCCAGTTTTACCGGGTCGTCGAGGTTCTTCACGTCGAGGGTCAGGGTCGCGCTGCTGGTATCGCCGTCGGCGTCCTTGAGCGTGTAGGTGAAGTGCTCGACGCCGGTACCGCCGCCGAACAGGTTCTTGAAGTCCGGGTCGCTGGTGTTGAGGGTGTAGGTGTAGGAGCCATCGGCATTGAGCACCAGAGTGCCGTAGGTGCCGGTGAAGGTGCCGCCCTGGACCATGCCGCCGGGCACGCGGTCGGCGCCCTGGGTGTCGTTGTCCAGCACGTTGCCGGTCAGTTCGGTGTGCAGCTCGGTTGCCGGGGTAGCGTTGTGATCGTCCACCGCCTTGGGCACGTCGTCGATGATGCGCACATCCAGCGAGCCGCTGGCCACATCACCGTCGGTGTCGCTGACCAGCACCGGGAAATGCTCGCCCAGCACATTGTTGCCGGCGCCATCCGGGTGGTGTTCAGCACCGTTGAGGGTGTAGCTGTAGCTGACCACGCCAGTGGCCGGGTTGTAGCCGGTGATGGTCAGGGTATTGCCCAGAGCAGTGGTGATGGACTGCCCAACACCGGTCACCGCCCCGGCGGTCACCACATTGATGCCGCCAACGCTGAGGTTGAACACCCCGTCGGGGGCCACCACGGTGAAACTGCCGCTCTGCGTCAGTTGCCCCGGCGCGCTGGCCGAGCCATCGGGCAGGTTGGCCTCGTTCAAGGTCAGCTCGCCGAGCTCGACGCTCAGGCCTTCGAGCTGCACCGGGCGATCCGGCGGTAGGTTGGCGGCGCCGTCGCGGTCACCGTCCAGTGCACCGAGGCGGTCATTGGCCAGCTCCGGGATATTGTTGAAGCCGGCCGTGGGGAAGCCGATGGTCGGGTCGACGCGCCCGGCCACCTCGGTCAGCAGTACGAAGCTGTGCCCGCCACCCAATGCCCCGACACCGCCAGGGTTGCCACCGGCAGCGGTCGCCTCGGCGTCCTGGGTCGGGTCGCTGCCAGCGGCAATGGCCCGTTGCAACTGCTCCACATCGCTCAGTTGCGCTTCGCTCGGCACCGGGTCGGGAGCCTGCACGTGGGGGGCTCGGTTAGCTAACAGCTCGGGGGACATCTCAAGGCTGCTGTCGCGGCCCAGGGTCAGTTCGGCACCGTTCTGCAGGTGCACCGCCACCGCGCCGCTGTTGCCGGTTTCCAGCTGTTCGCCGGCATACAACCGGTCGCCCTCCGCCAGCAGGCGGCGGTGGCCGTCATCACTGACCGCGAATACCTGCCCGACCACTTTGCTGACCACGCCAACTAATTTGGCCATGAGTGCACGCCTCCCCTGCCGATGGGCTTTTTGCAGATCAAGGCATGTCGGGTAAAAACACACGACGGTCCGGGTGTTGTGGTTGTCGGACCGTCGCTGTCACGTTCGTGAGTTTCACGCTCCTTGTGACGACTGCCGCGATAGCGGTAATAGGTAGTGGCCATCAATAAGTGACAATTTATTGTCGCCAAATACCGCTTTCGCCTTCCTCCCCTGTGTCCTTAGCTGCAAAAAAACTGGAACTTTCGCCGAAGCCCGAAGCCCGCATCTTTCAGCCGGTACGCCGAGCCACCTGAATGCAACAATGTCGTGGATTCCTTAGACCTCATAAGTTTTTTTTCGCATATAGCTTATGAAAAATTCTTCTTAGCTTGCCCCATAAATGTTCTTAGCTCTGTTGTTACAAGCCTGAAACGGTTTGATACCTATATTTCGTCATTTTTTTGGCGATCGCAGGACATTTTTGAGAGACCAGGGAGAAGTACCCCATGCGCGCTTTAACCCCCATCACCAGTGCAATTCTGTTGGCCATGGCATGCGCCAACAGCCAGGCGATGTCGATTAACGAGGCCGTTCAAAACGCGGTAGACCAGCACCCCGAAATCAGCGCCAGCCGCAACAGCAGGCTGTCGGCCGACGAGGATGTGAAGTTCGCTCGCGGGGGCTACTACCCCACCGTCGACCTGGTCGCAGGTTACGGCCGCCAGCGCTCGGACAACACCAACACCCGCGGCTTCAACCCCGACGGCACGCGCAACCACAATAAAGAAACCCTCAACTACACCCAGTCCGAACTGCGCCTGCGGCAGATGCTGTTCGACGGCTTCAACACCTCCAACGAAGTCGGCCGCACCGAGGCGGTCGCTGCCTCGCGCGCCTACTACACCCAGGCCACCGCCGAAACCGTGGCCCTGCGCGCCGTCGAGGTGTACCTCGAGGTGCTCAAGCGCCGCGAGCTGGTGACCCTGGCGCGCAACAACCTGCAGGCGCACCTGCGGGTCAACGACCAGATCGGCCTGCGCAGCGAACGTGGCGTGGGCAGCACCGCCGACCTTGACCAGTCCAGCGCCCGCCGCGCTCTGGCCGAGAACAACCTGGACACCGCCGAGGTGGACCTGGCAGATGCCGAGGCCAACTTCTTCAGTGTGATCGGGCGCGTGCCCGACGAGCTGGAAGCGCCCACCTCCATCAAGCCCGAAGTGCCCGCCGACCTGCAGGCCGCGCGCCAGGGCATGCTGGAGAACAACCCCTACCTGAAGTCGGCCCAGGCCGACGTGCAGTCTGCCGAGCAGCAGTACGAAGTGGCCAAGTCGCCCTTCTACCCACGCCTGGACGCAGTACTGGCCACTGGCGCCGACAACAATACCGGCGGCCAGAAGGGCCACGCCAACAATGACTGGCAGGCCGGCGTCGAGCTCAGCTACAACCTGTTCCGCGGCGGCAGCGACAAGGCCCGCCTGCAGTCCGATGCGCACAAGATCAACCAGGCCATGGACATCCGCAACAACGCCCTGCGCCAGCTCAACGAGAACCTGAACCTGGCCTGGAACGCCATGAACAACGCGCGCAAGCAAACCCCCAGCGCCCGCGAATATGCCGAAACCACCCAGCGGGTACGTGCCGCCTATCAGGACCAGTTCGGCCTGGGCCAACGTACCCTGCTGGACGTACTCGACAGCGAGAACGAGCTGTACAACGCCAACCGCCGCTACACCGAGGTGCGCTACACCGAGGAGTTCTCCATGTACCGCCTGCTGGCCAACATGGGCGAGCTGCTGAGCAAGCAGCGCATTTCACTGCCGCCGGAGGCGATCGCCAAGACCGAAGTAAGGAATGAGGCCCGCTTGCCCGACATGCGTTAAGCACTGGACGAAACACGGACCTTTCAGCCAGCGCCCGTTCCCCGTCCACTGCGGCAGGAGTAGGCCATCGTGACCAGTATGCAAAGTGCGCAACCGCGCCAGGATGTTGATGATCCACTGCTCGATGGCCTGCTGATCTTGTGCAAGCTGCATGGCTGCACCGCCAGCCGCGCCAGCCTGTGCAGCGGCCTGCCGCTGGCCGGGCAAGGCCTGGGCCTGGCCCTGCTGCCCCGGGCCGCCGCCCGGGCCGGCTTGCAGGCACGGGTGCTGCGCCGTGAGCTGTCGGCAATTTCCGCCCTCAACCTGCCGGTGCTGCTGATCTTGAACGACGGCCGCAGCGCCGTGCTGCGGCGCTGGGGCGATGACGGCCAGGCGCTGCTGCTGCCGTGCGAGGCCGAAGGCGGCGAACAGTGGGTCGAAACCCAAACCCTGGCCGAGGCCTACAGCGGCCAGGCGCTGTTCGCCCGCCCCCGGCACGCCCTGGAAGATGCACGCGCGCCACTGCTGCCACGGGTCAACGCCTGGTTTCGCGATACCCTGCGCCACTCCCGCTGGCTGTACGGCGACGCCCTGCTGGCCAGCCTTTTGATCAACCTGCTGGGCCTGATGGTGCCGCTGTTCGTCATGCAGACTTACGACCGCGTGGTGCCCAACCAGGCGCTGTCGACCCTGTGGGTGCTGGTGGCCGGTTTGTTCATCGGCACCGCTTTCGAGCTGGTGTTGCGCATGGTGCGCGCGCACCTGCTGGACCAGGCCGGCAAGAAGACCGACCTGATCCTCTCTGCCACCCTGTTCGAGCGCATCACCGGCATGAGCATGAAGGCCCGCCCGGCCAGCATCGGCGGCTTCGCCCAAAGCATCCACGACTTCCAGGGGCTGCGTGAATTCCTCACCGCGGTCACCCTCACCAGCATCATCGATCTGCCCTTCGTCGCCCTCATGCTGCTGGTGATCGGCCTGCTCGGCGGCTGGCTGGTGCTGATTCCGCTGATCGCCTTCCCGGTGGCCGTGGGCCTGGCATTGTTCATCCAGGTGCGCCTGCGCGACACCGTGCAAAAAAGCCTGAGCCTGGGCGCGGTGCGCCAAGCCCTGCTGATCGAAACCCTCGGCGGGCTGGAAACGCTTAAAGCCTGCGGCGCCGAAAGCGAGCGCCAATACCAGTGGGAGCACACCAACGGCGCCATCGCCCGGCTTGACGCCCACGCCCGCAACCTGTCGTCGCTGGCCAGCAACGGCACGCTGTTCATCCAGCAGTTCTGTGGCATGGCCACCATCGTTGCCGGGGTGTACAGCATCATCGCCGGTAACCTCAGCGTCGGCGCGCTGGTGGCCAGCTACATGCTCGGCAGCCGGGTGCTGGCCCCGCTGGGGCAGATCGCCGGGCTGATCACTCGCTACCAGCAGGCGCAGCTGACCATGCGCAGCACTGACGCGCTGATGAGCCTGCCCCAGGAACGCCAGCATGAGCAGCAAGCCCTGGAGCACACCGCGCTGCAGGGCGGCCTGAGCATCAGCCACGCCAGTTTTCGCTACCCCGGACAAACCGCCCCGGCGCTCAACGATGTTCACTTCAGCCTCACCCCCGGCGAACGCATCGGCATCATCGGGCGCAGCGGCTCGGGCAAGAGCACCCTGGCGCGGTTGATCATGGGCTTTCATCACCCCGACGAGGGCCAGGTGCTGCTGGACAACCTCGACCTGCGCCAGCTGGACATCGCCGACCTGCGCAGCCAGCTGGGCTACGTGGCCCACGACCTGCCGCTGCTGGCCGGCAGCCTGCGCGACAACCTCACCCTCGGCGCCCGCCATGTCAGCGACGCACGCATGCTCGAAGTGGCCGAGCTGACCGGCGTCAGCGAGCTGGCCCGCCAGCACCCGCAAGGCTTCGACCGCCCGGTGGGCGAGCGCGGCCAGTTGCTGTCCGGTGGCCAGCGCCAGGCCGTGCTGCTGGCCCGCGCGCTGCTGCTGGAGCCGCCGCTGCTGGTGCTCGACGAACCCACCAGCCACATGGACAACAGCAGCGAAGACCAACTGCGCCAACGCCTGCTGGCCTGGGTACCGGGCAAGACCCTGCTGCTGGTCACCCACCGCACTTCGATGCTGAGCCTGGTGGACCGGTTGCTGGTGCTGGACAACGGCAAGATCGTCGCCGATGGGCCGAAGGATGCGGTAATCGATGCGCTGCGCAAGGGGCGCATCGGTTCGGCGTTTTAGCAGACATTGGTCATGGCATGGCACCGGCTTCGCCGGTGTTCGCGGCTAAAGCCGCCCCTACAGGTATCACATGACTTTCAACCTGCAGGAGCCGGCTTGCCGGCGATGAAGCCGGCACAGGCAACACAAGCAAGTTGCACCAACCACTCTTCCTCCAACGAGGTAGCCCATGTCCATCAGCCACAGCATCCGCAGCTACCTCCACGGCCCCGACGCACGCGCCGAACGCGACTACATGCCGGAGCTGGCCGGTGCCACCCTGCAAGACTCGCCAAGCCTGTCGCGACTGACCGTGTGGCTGGCCGCCATCCTGCTGCTGGTGGCAGTGGTCTGGGCCAATTTTGCGGTGCTCGACGAGGTCACCGTCGGCGAGGGCAAGGCCATCCCTTCGAGCAAAGTGCAGGTGGTGCAAAACCTCGAGGGCGGTATCGTCACCGAGATTCTGGTGCGCGAGGGCCAGATGGTCGACAAGGGCGCCACCCTGCTGCGCCTGGACGACACCCGTTTCAAGTCCAACAAGGGCGAAAGCGAGGCCGACCGCTACGCCCTCACCGCCCAGGTAGAACGCCTGTCGGCCGAGGCCGAGGGCAAACCGTTCGTGGTCTCCGACGAAGTACGCGCCAAGGCGCCGCAGGTGGCCGAGGACGAACTGGCGCTGTACGACTCGCGCCAGCGCCGCCTGGCCAGCGAAAAACAGACCCTCAACGAGCAATTGCGCCAGAAAACCCAGGAGCTGGCCGAGTTTCGCTCCAAGGCCGACCAGTACCGCTCGGCGGTGGGCCTGCTGCAGCAGGAGCTGGACATGTCCGCACCGCTGGTGAGCAAGGGCGCGATTTCGCCGGTGGAGATCCTGCGCCTCAAGCAGCGCACCGTCGAGGCCCGCGGCCAGCTCAACGCCACCAACCTGGCCATCCCCCGGGCCGAGGCGGCGATTGCCGAAATCCGCAGCAAGGTGCAGGAGTCCGATGCCACCTTCCGCTCCGAGGCCGCCAAAGACCTCAACGACAAGCGCACGGAGCTTTCGAAGATCACCGCCACCAGCATCGCCATCGACGACCGGGTCAACCGCACCACCGTGGTGTCGCCGGTACGCGGCATCGTCAAGCTGCTCAAGGTCAACACCATCGGCGGCGTGGTACAGCCGGGCAGCGACCTGGTGGAGATCGTGCCGATAGAAGACAACCTGCTGATCGAAGCGCGGGTACGCCCGCAGGACGTGGCCTTCCTGCACCCGGGGCAGACGGCGATGGTCAAGTTCAGCGCCTATGACTACAGCATCTACGGCGGCCTCAAGGCCAAGCTCGAACTGATCGGTGCCGACACCGTCACCGACGACAAGGGCAACGCGTTCTACCTGATCCAGGTGCGCACCGACAAGAACCACCTGGGAGGGGACAACAAGCCGCTCTTGATCATCCCCGGCATGGTGGCCACGGTGGATATCATCACCGGGCACAAGAGCGTGCTGGATTACCTGTTGAAGCCGGTGTTCAAGGCGCGTACCGAGGCGTTGAGGGAGCGTTAGGTTACCTATGCCGGCCTCTTCGCGGGTAAACCCGCTCCCACAGGTACTGCGCAGCACTCACGGGCACTGATATCTCTGTGGGAGCGGGTTTGCCCGCGAAGAGGCCGGCACAGCAAAAACCTGGCTTCAACCTTCGCCATGATTTCGTGTGAAGGTCTCTACGCCCATGGCGCTGATCTGCCCCTCGATCAACGCCTCGAACGGCCGCAGCAGCTCATCGAAACTGCCCGGCGCCTCCAGCACGTTCAACCCCTGCACCACCGCCTCGATAGTCGACAGCGCCCCGGGCTCCGGCGCCTTGCGCAGCCGGTAGCGTGATGGCGTCACCTGCTCCAGGGTCACCCGCGGCAAGGCCTCCAGCAGCGGGTTGAGGTAGAGCATCTTGCGTGCCTTGCGCCAGGTGCCGTCGGGGACGATTAGCAGCAGCGGCAGGTTATCGCTTTGAGCATAAGGCTGCAGTACCTCGGCCTCATCCCCGGGGAACAACAGCGCTGGCCGGTAGCCAGGGGTGGCCAGCAGCGCCTGCAGGTCATCGAACACCTCGCCCACCCGCAGTTCGGCATTACGCAGGCCGAGGGCGGCCAGGCGAGCGGTGTTCAGGGCATGGGAGGTTTCGCTGGGGTGCTGCAACAGGACCACGCGGGTGCGGCTGGCCAGGCTTGGGATCAGCGGGCATAGGCAATGGGCGAGCGGGCGCTGGCAGCGCTCGCAGCGGGGTCTGGGCATGGCGGGCTCCTTCGGGGCGCGCAGTTTGCCACAGGGTGATGCCCAGGCGGGAATTCCGGGCCACGTTGCGGGCTATCGCGACACAAGGCTGCTCCCACAGGTACAGCACGGTGGCTGGCACCGGCTGTGCCGGTGTTCGCGGGGCAAGCCCGCTCCTACAGGGATAGCGCTGGCCTGCTGAGCTGCGCGGTAGCTGTGGGAAGCGGCCTTGTGTCGCGATGGGCCGCAGCGCGGCCCCCGCCATTGGCACGCTCTCAGCGGTTGAAGCGCTCCGCCAGGCTGTGCAGGTACTCGGCCATGCGCTCCAGGTCCTGGCTGATTTCGGCGCCCTGGCGCGCTTGCCCTGCGCTTTCGTCGCACAGGTGGGCGATGCGCACGATCTGCTGGTTGATGTCTTCGGCCACGTGGCTTTGCTGCTCCGAGGCCGTGGCCATCTGCTGGCTCATGCCGGTGATGCGGCTGACCGCCTGGGCGATACCCGCCAACGCCGCCTGCACCGCCTCGACACTGTGCACGCTGTCCTGGGAGATCTGCTGGCCACGGCTGGCGCTGGCCACCGCGCGGTCGGCACCAGAACGCAGGGTGGCGATGATGTGGTGGATTTCTTCGGTGGACGAACGGGTGCGCTGGGCCAGCGAGCGCACCTCGTCGGCGACCACCGCAAAGCCCCTGCCCTGCTCGCCGGCACGGGCCGCCTCGATGGCGGCGTTGAGCGCCAGCAGGTTGGTCTGCTCGGCAATCGAGGTGATCACGTCCACCACGCTGCCAATCGACTGGGTCTGCTCGGCCAGGGCGTTGACCGCCTGGCCGATGTCGCTCACCGCCTCGCGCATGCTGCCCATGGCGCGCAGGCTCTGCTGCGCCAGGTCGCTGCCCTGCTGGGCCAACTGGTCGGCATCACTGGCGGCGTGGGCCGTGCTCTGCACGTTGTGGGTAACCTGCTGAATGGTCGCGGCCATCTGCGCGATGGCAGTGGCCGACTGGTCGGTTTCGCTGCGCTGGCGGTCGAGCATCTGCGCCTGGGCATCGGACAGATCGGCGGACTGTGCGGCCCGTGACTTGACCCCCACGCCGGCATCCACCAGCCGCGTCAGTGCGGTCTGCAGGCGGGCTTCTTCGCTGAGGATGGCCAGGTCCAGCTGGCCGCGCAGGCCGGGGTTGTCGCTGTAGGTCAGGGCCACCAGCGGGCTGGTGAAGGCCTTGGGGTGTTCGTCCAGGGTGCGGCGGATGGCGCGACTCTGCTGGTTCTCGATCAGGTACCAGGCCACAAGCAGGCTGGCCATCAGTACACCCAACGCCGCGTAGGGCGCCAGCCACAGGTAGGCAGCGGCTGACAGCAGCCCGGCACCGAGCAGCGGCCAGCCACTGCCCACGCCATTGACCAGCCGCGCCGCCAGGGCCACCGGCGAACGCCCGCCGCGCAAACGCGCATACAGCGCCTCGGCTCGGCGGATCTGCTCACGGGTGGGCACCGAGCGCACCGACTCGTAACCGCTGATGCGGCCGTTCTCGTAAACCGCCGTCACATAGGCGCTGACCCAGTAGAAATCGCCGTTCTTGGCGCGGTTCTTGACCACGCCCATCCAGGGCTTGCCTTGCTTGATGGTGTCCCACATGTGCGCGAACACCGACGGCGGCATGTCGGGGTGGCGCACCAGGTTGTGCGGCTGGCCCACCAGCTCGTCGTAGGTGAAGCCGCTGATGGCGACGAAGGCGTCGTTGCAGTAGGTGATGCGGCTGCTCAGGTCGGTGGTGGAAATCAGCCGCTGGTCGTTGGGAAACGTTCTCTCGCGTTCGGTGACGGGCAAATTCATGCGCATCGTTGGCGATCCCTTGCTTATCCAGATGAGTGGGAAAATCATCAAAGCAAGTAGAGGTTTAGCAGAAGGCCAGCACCGCAGCGGTCAAGTTTTGTAGGAAATTCGCTCGTTCTGACGGAACGTGGGTATTCAGCCTACGTTGAGCTGGCTCTTGAGCAGGTCGCGGAAGGTCTGGATCAGGGGTTCGCGGCTGCGGCCACGGCGAATGATCAGCGAAAACGGCGCCTGATAGCCGAAGGTGGCCGGCGACAGCACGCGCAAATCGCCCTTGTCGACCCAGGCCTGGGCGTAATGCTCGGGCAGGTAGCCGATGTAGGCACCGGAGAGAATCAGGATCAGCTGCGCCTCCATGCTCTCCACCGTTGCCGCACTGTGCTTGAAGCCATGCCGGGCCAGTTCGGCCTGGCTCCAGTAGCCGCGCCCGACCATGCGCTGCTGGGTAACCACCGGCTCCGGGATGCGCCGCTCGGCGAACAGCGGGTGGCGGCTGCTGCAGTACAGCCAGTGCTGCTCGCGGTACAGCGGCTGGTACAAAAGGCCGCTCATGCGTGAAGAGAACGCGCCGATGGCCAGGTCCAGGCGGTTGTCCTGCACCCCCAACTGCAGCTCGTAGGGGCTGGACACCGACAGGTGCAGGTGTACCGCCGGGTGCTCCTGGCTGTAGGCGCCGATGGCCTCGGCCAAAGGCAGGGCGCGGTCGCCGACGGTGGAGTCGATCACCCCCAGGTTGAGAGTGCCGCGCAGCTCGCCCTTGAGCGCCGCCGCGTACTGTTCGAAGCCGTCGAGCTCGGCCAGCAGGCGCAGGGTCTCCTGGTGGAACAGTTCGCCCTTGCTGGTCAGGCTGAAGCCGCCCCGGCCACGGTGGCACAGCACGATACCCAGGGCGCCTTCCAGCTGGCTCATGTAGGTGCTGATGGCCGAGGTGGACAGGTTGAGGTCGCGCTGGGCATTGGCGAAGCCCTGGTGGCGCACCACGCTGGCGAAGATGCGCAGCAGTTTCAGGTCGGGCAGCGATGAGGCCATGGCGCGAAGGTCCGGCGGGCTGGAAATGCGCAGAGTCTAACGCGCTTGCCGGCCGATAGTTCATAAATCTCTGAAGTAAGTTTTTGTCGGTAGCGATTCTTCCCCGGCACTACCTTGCGCAGACTGCGGCGAAATGTCCCTGCCCGCCGGCATTCGTTACAGCTCGAGGCGCGCGGCGGAACAGGTTCGAACAAACAGAACAATCGACCGACTGATGAGGCCCACCGTGGACAAGATTCTCCACCAACCACTGGGCGGCAACGAAATGCCGCGTTTCGGCGGCATCGCCACCATGCTTCGCCTTCCCCACCTGCAAAGCCCCGAGGGCCTGGACGCCGCCTTCATTGGCGTGCCGCTGGACATCGGCACCTCGCTGCGCTCGGGCACCCGCTTCGGCCCACGGCAGATCCGCGCCGAATCGGTGATGATCCGCCCATACAACATGGCCACCGGTGCCGCCCCGTTCGACTCGCTGTCGGTGGCCGACATCGGTGACGTGGCGATCAACACCTTCAACCTGCTGGACGCCGTGCGCATCATCGAAGAGGCCTACGACCAGATCGTCGAGCACAACGTGATCCCCATGACCCTGGGCGGCGACCACACCATCACCCTGCCGATCCTGCGCGCCCTGCACAAGAAGCACGGCAAGATCGGCCTGGTGCACATCGACGCCCACGCCGACGTCAACGACCACATGTTCGGCGAGAAGATCGCCCACGGCACCACCTTCCGCCGCGCCGTGGAAGAAGGCCTGCTCGATTGCGAGCGCGTGGTGCAGATCGGCCTGCGCGCCCAGGGCTACACCGCCGACGACTTCAACTGGAGCCGCCGCCAGGGCTTTCGTGTAGTGCAGGCCGAAGAGTGCTGGCACAAGTCGCTGGAACCACTGATGGCCGAAGTGCGTGAAAAAGTCGGCGGCGGCCCGGTGTACCTGTCGTTCGACATCGACGGCATCGACCCGGCCTG
Source organism: Pseudomonas fakonensis (assembly GCF_019139895.1). Classification (GTDB taxonomy): domain Bacteria; phylum Pseudomonadota; class Gammaproteobacteria; order Pseudomonadales; family Pseudomonadaceae; genus Aquipseudomonas; species Aquipseudomonas fakonensis. The sequence goes on from NZ_CP077076.1 coordinate 4,507,810, forward strand.
GGCCCCAGGCACCGGCACCCCGGAAATCGGCGGCTTGACCACCATCCAGGCGATGGAGATCATCCGCGGCTGCCACGGCCTGGACCTGATCGGCTGTGACCTGGTCGAAGTCTCCCCACCTTACGACACCACCGGCAACACCTCGCTGCTGGGCGCCAACCTGTTGTTCGAAATGCTCTGCGTGCTGCCGGGTGTGGTGCGGCGCTAGCCGAGAGAAAAACCTTCCCTGTGGGAGCGGGCTTGCCCGCGATAGCGATCGCGGGCAAGCCCGCTCCCACAGGTGCACTGCAAGCCCGTTGAAAGTACCCCGGCAGGAGCCATCCGGGAGGGCCATAGAGGCCCGCCAACACAAGACAGAGCCGCCGGGCGCCGTGACAAGCCCGGCCGGCCGATCTCGCCATAATAAAGATAATCGGGAGACCCCCAATGGCCTTGGACATCATCGTTGTACTGATCTATGCCGCCGGCATGCTCGCCTTGGGCTGGTACGGCATGCGGCGCGCGAAAACCCATGAAGACTACCTGGTGGCCGGGCGCAACCTCGGGCCCACCCTGTACATGGGTACCATGGCCACCACCGTGCTGGGCGGTGCCTCCACCGTCGGTACCGTGCGCCTGGGCTATGTGCATGGCATTTCCGGCTTCTGGCTGTGCGCGGCACTGGGCCTGGGCATCATTGCCCTGAACCTGTTCCTGGCCAAGCCGCTGCTGCGCCTGAAAATCTTCACCGTGACCCAGGTGCTGGAGCGCCGCTACAACCCCATGGCACGCCAGGCCAGCGCAGCGATCATGCTGGCCTACGCGCTGATGATCGGCGTTACCTCGACCCTGGCCATGGGCACCGTGCTGCAGGTGCTGCTGGATGTGCCGTTCTGGATGGCGCTGCTGTTCGGCGGCGGCGTGGTGGTGGTGTACTCGACCATCGGCGGCATGTGGTCACTGACCCTGACCGACATCGTTCAGTTCGTGATCAAGACCGTGGGCCTGATGTTCATCCTGCTGCCAGTGTGCCTGTACAAGGCCGGTGGCTGGGACGCCCTGGTAACCAAGCTTCCAGCAGCCAGCTTCAGCTGGACCACCATCGGCTGGGATACCATCATCACCTACTTCCTGATCTACTTCTTCGGCATCCTGATCGGCCAGGACATCTGGCAGCGGGTGTTCACCGCCCGTGACGAGAAGGTCTGCCAGCGTGCCGGTACCACCGCCGGCGTGTACTGCGTGCTGTACGGCCTGGCCTGCGCGATGATCGGCATGGCCGCCCATGTGCTGATGCCGGACCTTGCCAACCCCAACAACGCCTTCGCCGAGATGATCAAGGGCCAACTGCCCGAGGGCATCCGTGGCCTGCTGATGGCCGCCGCCCTGGCCGCGATGATGTCCACCGCCAGCGCCGGCCTGCTGGCCGCCTCCACCACCCTGACCGAAGACCTGCTGCCCAAGCTGCGTGGCGGCAAGCAGTCGAGCCTGGGCATCAACCGCCTGTTCACCCTGCTCACCGGCCTGGTAGTGCTGGGCATCGCCCTGGCGGTGAACGATGTGATCAGCGCCCTGACCCTGGCCTACAACCTGCTGGTGGGCGGCATGCTGATCCCGCTGATCGGCGCGATCTTCTGGAAGCGCGCCACCACCGCCGGGGCCATCGCCAGCATGTCGCTGGGCTTTGCCACCGCGCTGTTCTTCATGTTCAAGGATGGCCTGGATGCCAACACGCCGATCTACTACAGCCTGGCCATCGGCCTGGTGAGCTTTGTGGTGGTCAGCCTGGCCTCGCGCAAGCCGGCTGCGGCGGTGAACCTGGCCTGAGGGATAGCCGTGGCTGGACTGGCCCTATCGCCGGCAAGCCGGCTCCTACACGAGCCAGCTTGCCGGCGATGGGGCCCTCGGCAAAAACGCAAAAGGCCGCTGCATCGAAAAGATGCGGCGGCCTTTTTGCTTGCTCTGAATCAGCGGCGGCGCGGCTGGCGCTTGCGCTGTTCTTCGTCGCTGGGGATCGGCACCGGCTGTAGCGGTGGTGGCAGCAAGCCCAGGGCGACGGCAAGGTCGTGGAGCCAGTTGTACATGTGTCGGTTCATAATGCCCCCTTGACGGGTCAGCCTCACGGTCAATCAATTCTGCGATGCTTCATACAGATCATAGTCCGATGTCCTGCATTACGCATACGCCTGTTCTTACAGATAGGGGCGATTTTGACCCGGATCAAGCACTGGCCGCAGCTTCCGACGGTCGGTCAATCGTTTCGCTTTGTTGCAAGTCGATCCACGCCTGCAAGTTCGCCCCGCGCATGCCCTGGCGCCACATCAGCCAGGTAACCGCCTGATCGAAGGGTGCCTGCAAGCGATGGGCACGCACCCGGTCGCGGCCCGGCAGGCTGTCGAGCATCGACTGGGCCATCAGCGCCACCCCGGCCCCGGCGATCACGCAGGCCAGCATGCTCTGGTAGGACTCGATTTCCATCACCCGGCCCATGGGCGTATGGGCATGGGCGTACCAGGCCTCCAGGCGCATGCGGTACGAGCAACCCTGGCGGAAGGTGAATACCGCCTTGCCGGCGACATCCCGCGCAGTGTGTACCGGCGGGTGCTCGGGGCTGGTGATCAGCACCAGGGTTTCGTCGCATAGTGGCACACCATCCAGCCCGGCCAGGCTGGGCGGGCCATCCACCAATGCGGCATCGAGCTTGTGGCTGAGCAGCCCTTCGAGCAATTCGCCGCTGGGTGCGGCCTGCACCTGCAGGTTCACGGCCGGGTAGGCCTGGTGGTAGCGCGCCAGCAGCCCGGGCAGGTGGATGGCCGCCGTGCTGTACATGGTACCCAGTACAAAGTCGCCCGCCGGCTGGCCACCCTGCACCGCCGCCACCGCTTCGTCGCGCAACGCCGAAAGGCGGCTGGCGTAGTCGAGCAGTACCTTGCCGGCCGGCGACAGCTGCAGGCGCTGGCGTTCGCGCAAAAACAGCTCCACGCCCAGTTGCTCCTCGAGCTGGCGCAGGCGCGTGCTGAGGTTCGACGGCACCCGGTGCAGGCGCTCGGCGGCGCGGGTCACCGAGCCCTCCTCGGCCACGGCCTGGAAGATGCGCAGTTGGCTGAACTCCATGACATTCTCCAAAACAGAACAACTTGATCATCATTATTCAATTTTATTGAAAGTCAACTCGCCCTACCCTGCCATCCATCGCTCACCTTCGGCAGGAGACTCGCCATGCCACCCTTCGTGCAACTGCTGGCCAGCGCCGTGGCCCTGATGATGGCCATGGGTATCGGCCGCTTCGCTCTCACCCCGCAACTGCCGCGGTTGATCGCCGAGGGCCAGTTCGACCTGACCGCCGGCGGCCTGATCGCTGCGGCCAACTACCTCGGTTACTTCCTGGGCGCGGTGGATGGCATGTTCACCCGCAAACCCGTCCAAGTGCGCTTGCGCCTGCATGGCGGGCTGTGGCTGTGTGTGCTGCTGACCCTGGCCTCGGCGGAGGCCGACGGGTTCTGGAGCCACTTGCTGCTGCGCTTCGGCACCGGCGTTGCCAGCGCCTGGGTGCTGGTGATGATCACCAGCCTCAGCCAGCAACTGGCCAATGCCCATGGCCGCCAGCGCCTGGGCGCCCAGGTGTTCGCCGGGCCCGGCGCCGGTATTGCGTTGACCGGCCTGCTGGCGCTGCTCGCCCATTTGCTGGGGCTGGGCTCTTCGGCACTGTGGCTGATCTACGGGGTGGCCGCGCTGGTGATGCTGCTGGCCGTGCTGCCATGGCTGCCGCGGGCGATGGAAGCTGCACCGGCACCCGCGACAGTACTCAACAACCCGACGCGCGGCAGCGGTATTGGCCGGCTGGGGCTGGTGTATGGCCTGTACGGTATCGGCTATATCCTGCCGGCCACCTTCCTGTCACAGATGGCCAGCCAGCAGTTTCACGGCCAGTGGCAGGCCGACCTGTTCTGGCCGGCATTCGGCCTGGCAGCGGCCTTGGGCGTGGTGCTGGTCAGCCTGCGCCGACCGGGCCGCACGTCGGGGTGGCTGACCATCACCTTGTGGCTGCAGGGCCTGGGGGTGCTGGCCTGCCTGCTGGGCGGCGGCATCGGCCTGGGGCTGGGTGTGCTGCTGTGCGGTGGGCCGTTCCTGGCCTGCATGCAACTGGTGATGCAGCGCTCGCGGGAGCTGGCGCCCCATGCCACCCAGCGCAATGCCGGGCTGCTGACCGCCTGCTTTGCCTTGGGGCAACTGAGCGGGCCGCTGCTGGCGGCGCTGAGCAGCCATTTCAGTGGTGGTTTGCAGCCAGCACTGGTGCTGGCGGCGGCGGGCTTGGTGGTTGCAGGAGTTTTGGTGATCAGCGCCGGCACCGGGCGCGCCGAAGGCTGTGCCGGGCTGCAACGGGTGGGTTGACCGGGCCGGCCCTATCGCCGGCAAGCCGGCTCCTACAGGGGCGTGGCCCTGCGCGCTAGCCCACTACCTTGCGCAGTTGCTGGCGCAGCCACTGCTCGGCGCTGACCATGATCACACCGAGCAGCACCATCACCGCGCCAATCACGAAGTTCAGGCTCAAGGGTTCATCCAGCAGCACCACACCGAAGGTCACGCCGAACAGCGGGGTGATGAACGAAAACACCGCCAGGTTCGACGCCAGGTATTTGCGCAGCAGCCAGAACCAGGTCAGGTAGCTGATGAACGACACCACGATGCCCTGGAACAGCACACTGCCCACCGCCAGCGGGGTCAGGGTGAAGTCGCCGATCTGCCCGCTCAACAGGGCGATCAGCACCAGCCCGGCAAAGCCCACCGCCAGTTGGTAGAACAGCGTCAAGGTCGCTGGCGCCTCGGACAACCGCGAGCCACGCACCACCACGGTGGTCGCGCCCCAGGCCAAACCGGCAAGAATGGCCAGGCCGTCACCCAGCAGCATCTGCCCGTCCAGTTGATCCAGCGAAACCCCACCGGCAAAGGCCAGGGCAATGCCGGCAAAGGCCAGCAGGATGCCCAGCCACTGCAACAGCCGCAGGCGCTCGCTGGGCATCATGAAATGCAGCCCCAACGCGGTGAAGATCGGCGCGGTATAGAGGAACACCGACATGTGCGCCGCCGAGGTCAGCTTCAGGCCCTCGGCAATGAACAAAAATTCAAGGCCAAACAGCGCACCGGCCAGCAGCCCCGCACGCCAGGTGCTGCCCACCTGCGCCCAACCGCCGCGAAAACATACCAGTAGCCCCACCAGCACGGCGGCGATGCCGTTACGAAAAGCCGCCTGCATCACCGGCGCGATGTCGACCGCAGCCGACTTGATCAGCACCTGCTGGCAGCCCCAGATCAGGCACAGCACCAGCATCACCTGAAAGGCGAAGGCGTCGGGATTCTTGCGGGCCTCGCTCATGGGCGGGCCCCTTTTGCATGTTTGGTCATCGGCAAGGCTCGGCAGTCGAATGAAATTCAACCCCGATTATTCATGGCCCTACCCTGCCAGCGCCAGCCCTAGATGGCGCCGCCTGCGATCTGCGCCTTGGCCGACACCTGTTCGAAGGTGGTTTCGTCCAGCGCATCGTCCTGCTCGTCGAGCACATGGCGCGGGTGCTCGAAGCCGGGGATGCTGCTGTCGATCAGGCTCAGCAGGCGCGACCCGCGCTCGGTAAGCACGAAATTCTCGCCGTTGCCGCCGTCTTCTTCGGGGCGGCTCTCGATGTAGCCGCGCTCGAACAAGAGCTTTTCGTACTCGCAGGCGCGGGTTTTCAGGTGGTCCAGATCCCCCGGCGCCTCGCCCTTGGCGGCCAGCGCCGCGGCGTGTTGTTCGGCATAGGGGCGCGGGGTGAAGCTGTGGCCGGCGCCGTTCTGTACTTCGTGCAACAAGCGCTCGATCAGGTCCCAGTCGTAGCTGCTCATGGAGCGGGCCTCCTGCTGTGGACGGATGGGGTACACAGGGTGTGGACCTGCGCGTGGCTCCAGGCGTTCCGCGAAATTTCGCCCGGCATGCATTGCCCCCATACCCGCTAATGCTTCAGCTGTTCTTCACCAGATAGTTGATGAACAAGCGGAACAACTCGGCATTGCCGGCGATGCCCAGGCGCTTCCAGATGTTGTGCCGGTGCACCTTGACCGTGCCTTCGGAGATGTCCAGCTCGCGGGAGATCGACTGGCTGCTGTGGCCCTGCAATATGAGCTTGGCCACATGCCGCTGGGTTTCGGTCAACTGCCCCTGAAGAATGTCGAGATCGGGCCAAAGTGCGCCTGGGCCTGGGTGACGGCGCGGTGCAACTGGTCGGCCACGGAAACGTCAGCGGCGACGAACAGCGCCTGGCCACCAGCGGCATTGATGCGCGCGGCCACGGCTTCGCCCTGGCTGCTCGGCAGGTCGAGAATGACCACCTTGGCACCTTCGGCGGCAAACAGTTCCGAGGCCGCCAGGCCGCAGCCACCGGCGCCGCCGGTAATCAGTGCCACCTTGCCTTTCAATAGGTCCATACCCTGAGCTCCTGGCTGTCATCAGCTGTTGTGGTTGTGGCCACATGCTGGAGCCAGGCAGCGGGAGGGTCCATATACCCCCGGGTATAGGTGTCGCAAACAGTGATGGGCAGCCCGTCGCCGACGCTGAACTTATCGCCCGCCGCGCCGCTCCACCGCGCATACCCACCGCCGGAGGTTCAACGGATGAAAAACCTGCTGCGTATCACCTGCGCCACTGCCCTGTGCAGTGCCCTGCCCGCCTGGGCCTGCACGCCGGAAGAAGCCACCCAGAAACGCGAGGAGCTGGCCGGGCTGGTCAGCCAGCTGACCGAACAGAACCCGCAAAAAGCCAAGGAGATCAATGACGAGCTGCAGGGCATGGACCTGGGCACGGCGAGCAAGGACCTGCCCGACAAATGCCAGCTCATCGACAAGCGGATCAAAGAGCTAAAAGCAGCCGAGAAAAAGACCTGATGCCCTTCAACGCCGCTGACGGGCTTCCATGTACTGGCGGAGCAGCTGGTTGATGCGGGTCTGGTAGCCGGCACCCTGGGCCTTGAACCAGGCCAGCACGTCGCTGTCCAGGCGCATGGTCACGGTCTGCTTGGCGGGCAGGCGCAGTTCGGCGCGTTCGAAGAAGTCGTCGTCGAGTTCGGGTATGTCCGAGGTGTCGACCTTGTCGTTGACAGGCAGGTTGCGGTCATCGTCGGCTGATGGTTTGGGCATAGCGCATTACCTCACGTTCGGTGGCCCTGCGGGCAGAGATGATGCGAATCACATCGCCCTGCCGCTCGGTGTAGACGACCACGCCCACCAAGGCATCGAGCCAGCCCATGGCGATCCAGCGGGTTTCGTCGTAAATGAACCGGTCATCTTCCAGTACCAGCATCGGGCGCTGGAACATCCTGGGTACATCGTTGAAATCCAGGCCGTGCTTGCGAATGTTGAGGCGGTTCTTGTCCTCGTCCCATTCAAACTGCATCGGGCATTCTGCCGGATTCAATGTATTTACAGATGTACATACGCTACGCCTCATGACTGCGATATGCCAGAGCAGTCTGGATGGTTTCGGGCGATTTTCCCGGCGAAAATGCGGTTTCGGAAAAGGGCTACAACAGGCGGGGAACAACGTGAAGAAACCCGCCACCGTTGCGGTGGCGGGGTACTGCAGGAAGAGGCTTACTCAGCCGCTGGCTTGCGCTTTTTCAGCGGTGCCAGGCCGTCTGCACTGGCCAGCGGGGCGTTAGGCCGCGGCTTGGCCGTTGGCTTGCGCTTGGCTGTGGTTTTCTTGTCGCCGGTCTTCTTGTCGCCCTTTTTCTTCTTGCTACCAACGGCCTTGCCCGAGGCCTTGACCTTTTTCGGCCCGCTGTAGGTGCCTTTGACTTCCTTGATGACGCGGCGCTCGAACTGCTGCTTGAGGTAGCGCTCGATGCTGGACATCAGGTTCCAGTCGTTGTGGGTGATCAGCGAGATGGCCAGGCCCTCGCCACCGGCACGGCCGGTGCGGCCGATACGGTGCACGTACTCATCACCGCTGCGCGGCATGTCGAAGTTGATCACCAGGTCCAGGCCGTCGATGTCCAGGCCGCGGGCGGCGACGTCGGTGGCTACCAGCACCTTCGAGCCGCCTTCCTTGAAGCGGTCGATGGCCAGCTTGCGGTCCTTCTGGTCCTTGTCGCCGTGCAGCACGAAGGCCTTCACTTCCTTGGCCACCAGGTGGCCGTAGATACGGTCGGCCAAGGCGCGGTAGTTGGTGAAGATGATCGCCTTCTGGTAGGTCTCGTTGGCCAGCAGCCACTGGACGATCTGCTCTTTGTGCTGGTCGTGGTCAGCGGTGATGATCTGCTGGCGAGTGCCCTCGGCCAGTTGCGAGACACTGTTGAGCATCAGGTGCTCAGGGTCTTTGAGTACCTTGCCGATGATGTCGCGCAGCGCCGCACCACCGGTGGTGGCCGAGAACAGCAGGGTCTGCTCGCGGTTCTCGCATTCCTTGCACAGGCGCTCCATGTCTTCGGCGAAGCCCATGTCGAGCATGCGGTCGGCTTCATCGAGCACCAGTACCTGCACGTGGGACAGGTCGAGGTTACCCGCGTTGAGCTGCTCGAGCAGGCGGCCCGGGGTACCGATCAGCACGTCTGGCACCTTGCGCAGCATCGCCGCTTGTTCCTTGAAGTCCTCACCGCCGGTCACCAGGCCCGACTTGATGTAGGTGAACTGCGAGAACAGCTTCACCTGCTTGAGGGTCTGCTGGGCCAGCTCGCGGGTCGGCAGCAGGATCAGTGCACGGATTTCCACGCTCGGGCCACTGCGGTCGACCAGGCGGTTGAGCATCGGCAGCACGAAGGCTGCGGTCTTGCCGCTGCCGGTCTGCGCCGTGACCCGCAGGTCACGCCCTTGCAGGGCCAGGGGAATGGCCGCTGCCTGCACCGGGGTCGGCTCGACAAATTTCAGCTCGGCCACGGCTTTGAGCAGGCGTTCGTGCAGGGCGAATTGGGAAAACACGGGGGTAACCTCGGGCAAGTGCGAAAAATTCAAGTTGCATAGGGTAACGTTTTCCTGGGCAGGAGCCGAATTTCTTTTGGCAACTTTGCGCCGATCCGCGCTCTAATGCCGCTTCGTACCGCAATACAGACCGCTTAGAACATTTATGGACCTGCAACGATTCTGGCGTGACGCCTTCGACCTCTGGGGCACCCTGGACCAACACCCGCTGCTGCATGCCACCATCGGCCTGGTGGTATTGCTGCTGGTCTCGCTGCTGATCGGCCGGGTGACCCGTTTTCTGGTGCTGCACGCCAGCCGCCTGCTGGGCCGCCAGTCATCGCTCAGGTGGCTGGACGACCTGCGCCACAACAAGGTATTCCACCGCCTGGCGCAGACCACGCCGTCGCTGGCGGTGCAATCGGGCCTGAAACTGGTGCCGGAGCTCTCCAGCACCGCCCAGCACTTTCTCGGCAACGTCGCCCTGGCGGTGACCCTGCTGTTCATGACCCGTGCGCTGTCCTGCCTGCTGGACGCGCTGCTGGACATCTACGCGCGCACCGAGCACGCCCGCACCCGCTCGATCAAGGGCTACATGCAACTGGCCAAGATGATGCTGTGGATCTTCGCCGCCATCGTCATCGTCGCCACCCTGATCGACCGTTCGCCGCTGCTGTTGCTGTCGGGCCTGGGTGCCATGTCGGCGGTGCTGCTGTTGGTGTACAAGGACACCCTGCTGTCGTTCGTCGCCAGTGTGCAGCTCACCAGCAACGACATGCTGCACGTCGGTGACTGGATCGAGATGCCCCAGGCCGGTGCCGATGGCGATGTGGTGGACATCACCCTGCATACGGTGAAGGTACAGAACTTCGACAAGACCATCGTCTCCATCCCCACCTGGCGCCTGATGAGCGAGTCGTTCCGCAACTACCGCGGCATGCAGCAGTCCGGCGGGCGGCGCATCAAGCGCAGCCTGTTCATCGACGCCGCCGGCGTGCGTTTTCTGACTACCGAGGAAGAACAGCGCCTGGGCCAGGTACGCCTGCTCGGCGACTACCTGGCCGGCAAGCGCCAGGAGCTGCACGAATGGAACCAGGCCCAGGGCCACAACGCCGGGCTGTCGGCCAACCGCCGGCAACTGACCAACATCGGCACCTTCCGCGCCTTCGCCCTGGCGTACCTGAAAAACCACCCCAACGTGCACGCCAACATGACCTGCATGGTCCGCCAGTTGCAGACCACCGCCGAAGGCGTCCCGCTGGAGATCTACTGCTTCACCACCACCACGGTGTGGGCGGAGTACGAGCGCATTCAGGGGGATATCTTCGATTACCTGCTGGCGGTGCTGCCTGAGTTTGGCCTGAGCCTTTATCAGCAGCCCAGTGGCAATGACATGCGGGCGGGGTTGGCGGTGCGGGTTTCGCATTCAGAGACGGCTTGACTCAAGGGCCCTATCGCCGGCAAGCCGGCTCCTACAGGCGATAGGGCCTTCAGGTCAACGTGGGGCGGGCAACACCCTGCCCTGCCCGCCCAGCCGGCTCATCCACACCGACGCCAAGATGATCCCGCCGCCGATGGCCAGCCGCCCCAGCGGCTCGTCCTGGTTCCAGATCAGCAGGTTCAGCAGCAGCCCCACCGGCACATGCAGGTTGTTCATCACCGCCAGGGTGCCGCCGGAAACCAGGCATGCGCCCTTGTTCCACCAGTACAGCCCCAGCGCCGTCGGCACCAGCCCGAGGAACAGCAGCACCAGCCACTGCGTATCGGTGCTCGGCAGGTGCTGGGCGTTGCCGAACAGCAGGAACGCCGGCAGCACCACCAGCAACGCACCCAGGTAGAAGTAGCCAAAACGCTTGTAGTGCGGCAGGGCGCTGGGGTGACGGGCCACCAGGTGGCGGTACAGCACCTGCCCGGCGGCATAGGTGAAGTTGGCCAGTTGCAGCAGCAAGAAGCCGATGAAAAACTCGCCGGTGACGCTGTCGAAGCGGATCACCGCAGCCCCGGCCACCGCCACCAGCGCGGCCAGCAACGCCCAGGGGTTGAAACGGCGGTTCAGCGCGTCTTCGATCAGGGTCACGTGCAGCGGTGTGAGGATGGTGAACAGCAGCACCTCCGGCACGGTCAGCACGCGGAAGCTCAGGTACAGGCACACGTAGGTGATGCCGTACTGCAGCGCGCCGATCAGCAGCATCGAGCGCATGAAGCGTGGCTCGACCTCGCGCCAGCGGGTCAGCGGCAGGAACACCAGCAGTGCCAGCACCACCCGGGCCAGCACGGCGAAATAGCTGTCGACCTGGCCGGCCAGGTACTCACCGATCAGGTTGAAGGAAAACGCCTGGATCAGCGCGACGATTATCAGGTAGCCCATGGTTGCCTCTCGTGAATCAAGGCGGCGACCTTAGCGGGTGGGTTCGGGCAGTTCAACCATGAGGAATGTAAGGCTGTGCTGGCCTCATCGCCGGCAAGCCGGCTCCTACAGGTAAAGCGTTTGCTTCGAGCTTGCGCTGTACTTGTAATGGGGCCGGTACAGCCATAAAAAAGCCCGGCCATGAAGGCCGGGCAGGTACACCCAAGGAGCAAAGAGGTGTCAGGGTTGGGAATTCGGGGAGCCTCAGGCCACTGCGGCCAGCTTGGCCTTGGCCTGGTTCAGGCCTTTCTCGTGGAAGTCGCCGCTCATGTTCAGGCCTTCGGCGTGGATGAAGTCCACATCATGGATGCCGATGAAGGCCATCACCTGGCGCAGGTAGGGTTCCTGGTGGTCGCTGGTGGCACCGGCGTGGATACCGCCACGGGCGGTCAGCACGACGGCGCGCTTGCCGGCCAGCAGGCCCTGCGGCCCAGTGGGGGTGTACTTGAAGGTGATGCCGGCGCGCAGCACATGGTCCAGCCAGGCCTTGAGGGTGCTGGGGATGGTGAAGTTGTACATCGGTGCGGCCATCACCAGCACATCGGCAGCCAGCAGTTCATCGGTCAGCTCAACGGAACGGGCCAGGGCTTCGAGCTCTGCGGCGCTACGCTGTTCTTCAGGCTTCATCCAGCCACCGAGCAGGTTGGCATCCAGGTGCGGCACCGGGTTCACGGCCAGGTCGCGTACGGTGATCTGATCGGCCGGGTGAGCGGCCTGCCACTGCTCGATGAAGTCGCGGGTCAGTTGACGGGAAACGGAATCCTGCTGGCGGGCGCTGCTTTCGATGATCAGTACGCGGGACATGGGGTGCCTCCATCGGCGGTAAAGGGTTGCGATTCGATGGAGGTGAGATTAAATGTTGACCTATCGATAAAAAAGCGTAAAAAGTGGGTTCAATCTATCGATTAATCCGTTTATTCAGCTTTGCAGTCCAGGTCGATGCGCAGCTTGATGATCTGCCGGTTGAACTTGGCGGTCACATCCACGCTTTTGCCGGCCGGCACGTTGACCCGCCGCACCCGCGGGGCCTCGGGGCCGTTGCGAAAGCTCACCCGGCACGCCGCCGGCACCTGGCCGTAGTTGTTCAGGGTGATCGCACCGATGTCATAGGCCGTGTCGTAGGCGGTGTAGTCCAGCTTTACGCCGTCCACCTGCTTTTGCACATCGATGGGGTAGGCCATGGCCGTGAAGGGCAGGCACAGCAGCAAGGCCACACAACATTTCTTCATAGGGCGCTCTCCTTGAGAAGAGCGCAGCTTAGGACAACAGGAGCCATAGATGAAAGCGCCGCGCGTAACCCTGGATCAGTGGCGAACCCTGCAAGCGGTGGTCGACCATGGCGGGTTCGCCCAGGCCGCCGAAGCGCTGCACCGCTCGCAGTCTTCGGTGAGCTATACCGTTGCACGCATGCAGGAGCAACTGGGGGTGCCGCTGCTGCGCATCGACGGGCGCAAGGCAGTGCTGACCGAAGCGGGTAACGTGCTGCTGCGCCGTTCGCGGCACCTGGTCAAGCAGGCCAGCCAGCTCGAAGACCTGGCCCACCACATGGAGCAAGGCTGGGAGGCCGAAGTGCGCCTGGTGGTCGACGCCGCCTACCCCAGCGCCCGCCTGGTGCGCGCGCTGGCCGCGTTCATGCCGCAAAGCCGCGGCTGCCGGGTGCGCCTGCGTGAAGAAGTGCTCTCTGGCGTGGAAGAAGTGATGCACGAGGGCATCGCTGACCTTGCCATCAGCAGCTACAGCATCGGCGGCTACCTGGGGGCCGAGCTCAGTGCAGTGGAGTTCGTCGCCGTCGCCCACCCCGAACATAGCCTGCACCGCCTGGGCCGCGAACTGACCTTCCAGGACCTGGAAAGCCAGTTGCAAGTGGTGATCCGCGACTCTGGCCGCGCGCAGCCACGCGACGTCGGCTGGCTGGGCGCCGAACAGCGCTGGACCGTCGGCAGCCTGGGCACCGCCGCCACCTTTGTCAGCAGCGGCCTGGGCTTTGCCTGGTTGCCCCGGCACATGATCGAGCGTGAGCTGAGCGATGGCGTGCTAAAGCCCCTGCCGCTGGATCAGGGTGGCAGCCGCCACCCGCTGTTCTACCTTTATTCGAGCAAGGAAAAGACCCTGGGCCCGGCCACGCAGATCCTCATCGACCTGCTGCGCAACTTCGACACCGCACCGCTGGACGTGCCCTTCGCAGCCCCCCCGCAAGCCTGAGAGGACCGCGCCCATGGCCTGTTTCGAACACGACGGATGCCAACTGCATTATGAGCTGCACGGCCAGGGCGAACCCCTGGTGCTGCTGCACGGGCTGGGTTCGAGCAGCGAGGACTGGGAACTTCAAGTTGCCGAATTCGCCCGCCACTACCGGGTGATCCTCATGGACATCCGCGGCCACGGTCAGTCATCCAAGCCGCGCAAAGGCTACCGCATCAAGACCTTCAGCCAGGACCTGCTGGCCCTGCTTTACCACCTGGGCACAGGCCCCGTGCACTTCGTCGGCCTGTCCATGGGCGGCATGGTCGGCTTTCAGTTCGCCGTCGACCACCCCACCTGGCTGCGCAGCCTGTGCATCGTCAACAGCGCCCCGGAAGTGAAGCGCCGCACCCGCAGCGACTGGCTGTGGTGGCTCAAGCGCTGGGGCCTGGCGCGCCTGCTCAGCGTCGAGACCGTGGGCAAGGGCCTGGCTGCAAGGTTGTTCCCCAAGCCCGAACAGGCCGATCTGCGGCGCAAGATGGCCGAGCGCTGGGCGCGCAACGACAAGCGCGCGTATCTGAAGAGTTTCGACGCCATCGTCAACTGGGGCGTGCAGGAACGCATCGGGCAGATCCGCTGTCCCACGCTGGTGGTGGCGGCCGACCATGATTACACACCGATACAACTGAAAGAGCGCTACGTGGCGCTGATGCCCAACGCCAGGCTGGCGGTGATCGACGATTCGCGGCACGCTACGCCCCTGGACCAACCCGAGGTCTTCAACCTCACCGTGCTGCAGTTCCTCGCAGCCGCATCCACCCCTCAAGGATCTTTGAGCCCATGCTGAAAAAACTCCTGCTCACCGCCTGCTCGGTCGCCTTCGCCACCAGCGTCATGGCCTCCGACAAGACCCCGCACGTGCTGCTCGATACCAGCTTCGGCCAGGTCGAGATCGAACTGAACGCGGAAAAGGCGCCGATCAGTACGAAGAATTTCCTGGCATACGTCGACAGCGGTTTCTACAACAATACGATCTTCCACCGGGTGATCCCGGGCTTCATGGTCCAGGGCGGCGGCTTCACCGAGCAGATGGTGCAAAAACCCACCCAGGACCCGATCCGCAACGAAGCCAGCAATGGCCTGCAGAACACCCGCGGCACGTTGTCCATGGCCCGCACCTCCGACCCGAACTCGGCCACCAGCCAGTTCTTCATCAACGTGGCCGACAACGACTTCCTCAACCCGGGCCGCGACCGTGGCTATGCGGTGTTCGGCAAGGTTACCAAGGGCATGGAAGTGGTCGACCAGATCGTCAACTCGCCCACTACCGTGAAAAAGGGCATGCGTGACGTACCGGCCGACCCGGTGTTCATCAAGTCGGCCAAACGCATCGACTGACCGCAAGGCTTCACAGGGACGTGAACCGCCTGAAGGTCGGCTGAAACAGGAGTTTGCAAACCCATGCTGTACCGTCGTTTCGAGCAGTTGATCGACATCTTCCGCGAGGCGCCCACCGAGGCGCCCCCCGGCAAGGTCTGGCCCTTCTATATCTATTACCTGCGCCAGGTCTGGCCGAGCTTTCTCGCCCTGCTGATCGTCGGGCTGTTCGCCTCGCTGATCGAGGTGGCGATGTTCAGCTACCTGAGCCGCATCATCGACCTGGCCCAGGGCACACCCAACGCCAACTTCTTCAGCGACCACGCCGGCGAGCTGGCCTGGATGCTGGTGGTGGTCCTGCTGCTGCGGCCACTGTTCTTCGGCCTGCACGACCTGCTGGTGCACCAGACCATCAGCCCCGGCATGACCAGCCTGATCCGCTGGCAAAACCACACCTACGTGCTCAAGCAGAGCCTGAACTTCTTCCAGAGCGACTTCGCCGGGCGTATCGCTCAGCGCATCATGCAAACCGGCAACTCGCTGCGCGATTCGGCGGTACAGGCGGTGGACGCGCTGTGGCACGTGCTGATCTACGCCATCAGCTCGCTGGTACTGTTCGCCGAGGCCGACTGGCGGCTGATGCTGCCGCTGCTGGTGTGGATCGGCTGCTACATCGCTTCGCTGTACTACTTCGTACCCCGGGTGAAGGAGCGTTCGGTGGTTTCGTCCGACGCCCGCTCCAAGCTGATGGGGCGCATCGTCGATGGCTACACCAACATCGCCACCCTCAAGCTGTTCGCCCACACCGACCATGAACAGCATTACGCCCGCGAAGCCATTCGCGAGCAGACCGAAAAAACCCAACTGGCCGCCCGGGTGGTCACCAGCATGGACGTGGTCATCACCACCCTCAACGGCCTGCTGGTGGTCAGCACCACCGGCCTTGCCCTGTGGCTGTGGAGCCAGTCGCTGATCAGCGTCGGCGCCATCGCCCTGGCCACCGGCCTGGTGATCCGCATCGTCAACATGTCGGGCTGGATCATGTGGGTGGTCAACGGCATCTTCGAGAACATCGGCATGGTCCAGGACGGCCTGCAGACCATCGCCCAGCCGGTCACCGTCAGCGACAAACCCAACGCGCAGCCACTCAAGGTCAGCCGTGGCGCCGTGCACTTCGAGCATGTCGGTTTCCACTACGGCAAGGGCAGCAAGGTGATCGATGCACTGAACCTGAACATTCGCCCCGGCGAGAAGATCGGCCTGATCGGCCCGTCCGGTGCCGGCAAGTCGACCCTGGTCAACCTGCTGCTGCGCCTGTACGACGTCGACAGCGGGCGCATCCTGATCGACGGGCAGAACATCGCCGAGGTCAACCAGGCCAGCCTGCGCGCGCAAATCGGCATGATCACCCAGGACACTTCGCTGCTGCACCGCTCGATCCGCGACAACCTGTTGTACGGGCGCCCCGATGCCAGCGAAGAGGAAGTCTGGGAGGCGGTGCGCCGGGCCCGCGCCGACGAGTTCATCCCCGAGTTGTCCGACGCCCAGGGCCGTACCGGCTTCGACGCTCACGTGGGTGAGCGCGGGGTCAAGCTGTCGGGTGGTCAGCGCCAGCGCATCGCCATCGCCCGGGTGCTGCTGAAGAATGCGCCGATTCTGATCATGGACGAAGCCACCTCGGCGCTGGACTCGGAGGTCGAAGCCGCCATCCAGGATAGCCTCGAAACCCTGATGCAGGGCAAGACGGTGATCGCCATCGCCCACCGCCTGTCCACCATCGCCCGCATGGACCGCCTGGTGGTACTGGACAAAGGCCGCATCGTCGAAAGCGGCAGCCACGCCGAACTGCTCGCCCAGCGTGGGCTCTATGCCCGTTTGTGGCACCACCAGACCGGCGGTTTCGTCGGCGTAGATTGACCCCGCCCTGCCCCTCAAGCCAACGCCCGCCTCGCCGATAACCAGTTGTCGTACAACAACTAAATGGCCCTGAAGGGCCGGCGAGGTGGTAATGCTTTTACGCCAATGGAGTATCGCGCCCCGGGCAACATCGGGGTTTGCATGCATCGCACTGATGGTGGCCCTGCTGGGCCTGTTCTCCCTCGCCAAGATGGAGGACATCCGCGACTCGGCCACGGCCATGGAGAAGGACTGGGTGCCGAGCATCCGCATCGTCGACACCATCCGCGAGAACATGCTGCGCATCCGCACCATCTCGCTGCGCGTGGCGCTGGACCCGAACCCGGCCAACGTCGACACCTACGTCGGCCAGTACGATGCCCGCAACAAGGTCCTGATGCAGAACATCAAGGACTACGAGGCGTTCATCGATACCCCCGAAGAAACCCGCCTGTACCAGCAGTTCCAGCGTGATTTTGCGGTGTACCAGAAAGGCATGGCCGACTCCTTCGCCCTGGCCCGGCGCGGCGACACTGCAGCCCTGCACAAGCTGGTGCTGGTGGACATGAAGCCGGTGGTCGACGGAACCGGCGCACAACTGGCCGAACTGGGCGACCTGTACGGCAAAGGCATCGAGCGTGAGGGCAACCTGTCGGCCGAACGCTACGAGCAGTCCCGTGCCATCGTCATCGGCGTGATCCTGCTGGCTGCACTATTCACCGTGGCGCTGGCCTGGCTGCTCACCCGCAGTATCGTGCAGCCCCTCAAAGACGCGGTACTGGCGGCCAAGCAGGTGGCCGAGGGCAACCTCAGCAACGCCATCGTCGCCAGCGGCAACGATGAAGTCAGCCAGTTGCAGCACTCGCTGGCCCAGATGCGCGACCGCCTGCGCGACACCTTGCGCGAAATCTCCGGCTCGTCCACTCAGTTGGCCGCCGCCTCCGAAGAGCTGCACGCGGTTACCGAAGAGGCCGGGCGCGGCATCACCCGCCAGCACGACGAAATCGAGCAGGCCGCCACCGCAGTCAACGAAATGAGCGCGGCAGTGGATGAGGTGGCGCGTAACGCCGTGTCCACGTCCGAAGCCTCGCGAGCTTCCACCCAATCGGCGCAACAGGGCCAGGCCCGGGTGTCGCAGACCATTGAGGCCATCAGCGACCTGGCCGAAGAAGTCACCGCCTCGGCGTCGCTGGTGGAGCAACTGGCCGAGCAGTCCCAGGAAGTGGGCAAAGTGCTGGACGTGATCCGCGCCATCGCCGAGCAGACCAACCTGCTGGCGCTTAACGCCGCCATCGAAGCCGCCCGTGCCGGCGAGTCCGGGCGCGGCTTTGCCGTGGTCGCCGACGAGGTACGCGCACTGGCGCACCGCACGCAGAACTCCACCCAGGAAATCGAGCAGATGGTCACCCTGATGCGCACCGGCGCCAGCCAGGCGCTGAGCGCCATGCAAACCAGCAGCAGCCGGGCGCGCAACACCCAGGAACTGGCCCAGAGCGCCGGGCACGCCCTGCAGGAAATCACCTCGGGGATCAGCGAGATGTACGAGCGCAACCTGGTCATCGCCAGCGCCGCCGAAGAGCAGGCCCAGGTGGCCCGCGAGGTGGACCGCAACCTCACCAACATCCGCGACCTGTCGGTGCAGAGCGCCACCGGGGCGCAGCAGACCAACGCCTCGAGCCAGGAGCTGTCGCGCCTGGCCAGCGGGCTGAACGGGTTGGTGAAGCGCTTCACGCTGTAGCCACGCCGCCTGTAGGAGCCGGCTTGCCGGCGATGAGGCCAGGCCTGCAAACCTGGCTCCTGGCCTGCGCTGTGGCTTATGGCCCTATCGCCGGCCGGCTCCTACAGGGACATCAAGGGGGCTCAATCCTTGCGATAGGGCAACGCCGCGCACGCCTGCTCGGCATACGCCCGCACCCCCTCCCGCTCCTGCGCCAGAAAATCCTCCACCGCCCGGCGCAGCCCCGGGTGCAGCAGGTAATGCCACGACCGCGTGATCACCGGCTCAAACCCGCGGATCAGCTTGTGCTCGCCCTGCGCCCCGGCGTCAAAGCGCTGCAGCCCCTCGGCGATGGCAAAGTCCATGCCCTGGTAGAAGCAGGTTTCAAAATGCAGCCGGTCGAATTCGTCCAGGCAGCCCCAGTAGCGCCCATACAAACTGCCTCCGCCCACCAGGCTCAAGGCCATGGCCACCTCGCGCCCGTGCTGGCGCGCAATCACCACCCGCAGCGCCTCGGGCATGCGCTCGGCCAGCAGGCTGAAGAACTCGCGGGTGAGGTAGGGCGCGCGGCGGCGTACGGCATAGGTGTTGGCGTAACACAGGTAAACGAAGTCCCACTGCACCTCGCTCAGCTCATCGCCACGGTACCAGGTGAAGTCGATGCCCTGCCCAGCCACCTGCTCGCGCTCCTTGCGCATCTGCTTGCGCTTGCGCGAACTGAGGGTGTCGAGAAAATCCTGAAAGTCCCGGTAGCCGCGGTTTTGCCAATGGAACTGGCAGCCCAGCCGCTCCATCCAGCCAGGCAGGCTGGCGAGGGCGTCATCCAGTGCGCTGTCGGTAAAGTTGATATGGGCGCCGGACAACCCGCCCTTAACCAGGTATTCAGGCATTGCCTGCAACAGCAACAGGCCGTCGGCAGGGTCGTCGCACAGCAGGCGTGGCCCGCTGACCGGGCTGAACGGCACCGCCCCCAGCAGCTTGGGGTAGTAGGCGATGCTGGCGCGCTCGCAGGCGTCGGCCCAGCCATGGTCGAACACGTACTCGCCGAACGAATGCCATTTGCGGTAGGCCGGCAGCAACGCACGCACCTGGCCGTCACGCTCCAGCACCAGGTGTTCGGCCGCCCAGCCGGTATTCGGGGTGACGCTGCCACTGTCCTCCATGGCGCTGAGGAAAGCATGGCGCAAAAACGGCTGGCCCTCGGGCACCAGGGCATCCCAGGTGCTGGCCGGCAGGTCGCGCAGGTGGGCAATGCTGTGCAGGCTGATCACGGTGGCGGCTCGCTTGAAAGAAGAACGCCAGTATTGCCAAAGCGCGCCAGACACTCAAATGACAGCCCGTTTACCAGGCCGCTTCTTAACCGCAGTGCCACTGTTTAGACATTATTCTGTCATCCACCCCCGCAATACTTGCGCCTGTTTTCCGAAACCCCAGAACCTGTCTATTCAGGCCCTTTCCGAAGACATGCCAACTCGGGGGCGAGCGCTTTAGCCTCCCCCAACCTTTCCAACAGGGAGAACCTTATGCGTCTTGTTTCCACACTTACCGGAGTGAGCCTCACCGGCATGATGCTGGCTCTGAGTACTCCGGCCAGTGCCGCGGTCGACGCCAAGCTGCTCGAAATGCTCCGCGCCAACGGCTCGATCAACCAGGCGCAGTACAACGAACTGCAAGGCGACCTGGCAGCAGAAACCAAGGAAAAGGCCGCTCAAAAAGCTCAGTCCGATCGCATGAGCTCCTTCGAACAGAAAGTGGCATGGGCTGCCAAGACCCAGATCAAGGGTGATGTGCGCCTGCGTTACGAAGACGTCAACGTCGATGACCCGATTGCCCGCAGCAACAACCAGGACCGTCAGCGCGTACGTGCCCGTGTTGGTTTCTACAGCGAGATCAACCCGCAAGTAGACGCTGGCGTTCGTATCGCCACTGGCGGCAGCAGCGGTGATCGTCGCTCCACCAACGTGAGCCTGGAAAACTACTTCGACAAGAAGAACCTGTGGGTCGACATGGCCTACCTGGACTGGCACCCGACCGCCTTCCCCAACCTGCACATCATCGGCGGCAAGATGGCGCAGCCATGGGTGAGCATGGGCGACATCATCTGGGATAGCGACATCAACCCAGAAGGCGTGGCGCTCACCTACAAGACCAACCTGGGCCCAGCCGAAGTATTCGGTAGCGCCGGTCAGTACACCCTGCAGGACAACGTCGACGGCGACGGCGTGCAGTACAAGCACGACGCACAGCTGTACCACGCTCAGTTGGGCGCCAAGTTCAACGCCGCCGACACTGTGAAAGTCACCGTCGGCGGCAGCATCTACGGCTACGACAACGACAAGGAATCGACCCTGCTGCGTTCGCTGGGTAACACCACCAACGAATTCAACCTGGTTGAAGGCTTCGGTCAGATCGACTTCACCGGCTTCGCCATCCCGCTGTCGGCCTACGGCCAGATGGTCAAGAACACCGAGAGCACCGATGGCAAGGACAAAGCCTGGCTGGCAGGTGTGAAGACCAAGCTCGGCGCCTGGAGCCTGGATTACAACTACCGCGACGTGCAGCGTAACGCTGTGGTGAGCCTGTTCACCGACTCCGACTTCGGCAACGGTTTCACCGGTTCGCGCGGTCACAAGTTCAAGGTCGGTTACGAAATCGACAAGAACTTCTCGTTGGGCGCGGCCTACCTGATGGCCAAGACCGACTACTCCAACCTGCCGAACAGCGATGCCGACGTCGACACGCTGCAGCTGGATCTGGAAGCCAAGTTCTAAGCAACACCCTCCTCTGCTTCACTCTGAGGCAGGAAATGCTGACCCCATCCAGCATTTCCTGCCTTTTTTTTGCGCCTGAAAAGCAATCGCCGGCAAGCCGGCTCCTACAGGAATCGCGCCCAACTGTAGGAGCCGGCTTGCCGGCGATGAGGCCCGACCAGGCGCCAAAAAACGTCAGTGCTTGCGCAGAATCACGCTACCAATCGAATACCCCGCCCCGAACGAGCTGAGCACTGCCACCGAACCCTTGGCCAGGTCATCCTGGTAAAGGTGGAAGGCAATCACGGAACCGGCCGAACTGGTGTTGGCATAACGGTCCAGAATCACCGGCGCCTCTTGCTCATCCACTTCACGCCCCAGCAGCTTCTTGACGATCAGGTGGTTCATGCTGAGGTTGGCCTGGTGCAGCCAGAAGCGCTTGACGTCCGACGGCTGCAGGCCGTTGTCGCCCAGGTGCTTGCCGATCAGTTCGGCGACCATCGGGCAGACTTCCTTGAATACCTTGCGCCCTTCCTGCACGAACAGCTTGTCGCGGGCACCTTCGCCTTCCTCCGCCGCGCGGTTGAGGAAGCCGAAGTTGTTGCGGATATTGTTGGAGAACACCGTCGCCAGCTTGGTGCTGACCACATCGAACTGGTGCTTGGAGGTGGCCAGGTCAGCGCGCTCCACCAGCACGGCAGTGGCGGCGTCACCGAAGATGAAGTGGCTGTCGCGGTCGCGGAAGTTCAGGTGGCCGGTGCAGATCTCCGGGCTGACCACCAGCACCGAACGGGCCTGGCCCAGCTGCACGCTGTTGGCAGCGGTCTGGATACCAAAGGTGGCCGACGAGCAAGCCACGTTCATGTCGAAGGCAAAGCCCTGAATACCCAGCGCCTGCTGCACTTCGATGGCGATGGCCGGGTACGGGCGCTGCAGGTTGGAGCAGGCCACCAGCACGCCGTCGACATCGGCGGCAGTGCGGCCGGCGCGCTCCAGCGCCTGGCGGGCGGCAGCCACGCCCATTTCGCAGAGAATCGACTGCTCGTCGTTGCCGCGCTCGGGCAGGCGCGGCTTCATGCGCTGCGGGTCGAGAATGCCGGCCTTGTCCATGACGAAGCGGCTCTTGATGCCCGAGGCTTTTTCAATGAACGCTGCGTCAGAGACCGGCGCCGCTTCGATTTCACCGCGCTCGATGGCCGCGGCGTTGTCCTGGTTGAACTGTTGCGACCAGGTGTTGAAGGAGGCCACCAGTTCTTCGTTGGAAATACTTTGGGCCGGGGTATACAGGCCGGTGCCGCTGATCACGACGTTATGCACGGTCGTTCCTCTGGTCAGAGGCCATCGCCACGCGGCGCTGGCCGGGAAAAGGGCAACATAATGGCACCTTGGTGCCAATTCAGAGACGAGGGCTGTGCCCTCGATCGCCGGCAAGCTGGCTCCTACAGGGGGACGCGAAACCATGTAGGAGCAGGCTTGCCTGCGATGGGCCGCAAAGCGGCCCAAATTCCGCCAAGTTTGCCACAAGTCGAGGGCGTTAGGCTTCCACCTGACTCCACTGCTTGCTCAGGCGTTTGTCGGAAACCGCCACCTTGGTGCCCAACTGCTGGGCGAACAACGACACCCGGTATTCCTCCAGCAGCCAGCGGTACAGGGCCAGTTGCTCGTCACGCTTGCCCTCCTGGGCATGCTTGTCGGCGCGGGCCTTGTATTGCGCCCAGCAGTTGTTCAGCTCGGCGCTCCACACCCGGTCCTTCTGCACTTGCGAGCCAAGTTTCTCCAGGCGCAGTTCCACCGCCTTGAGGTAGCGCGGCAGCTCCTTTAACCAGGTACCCGGGGTTTCGCGCACGAAGCCCGGGTACACCAGGTTGGCCAGTTGTTGCTTGATATCGTTCAGCGCCACCGCCTGGCTGAGGTCGATCTTGCCCTTGAAGCGCTTTTGCAGGCCATGCCACAGCTTGAGCACTTCAAGCGTAAGGCGGGCCAGGCGCTCGGCATGCTCGGCCCAGTCGCCGCGCTTGCGCTCGGCCAGCGATGCCAGGCCGGCGCCGTCGCGCGGCAGCGGGTCCTCCCCTTCCAGCACGCAGCTGTCCAGGCTGGCCAGCAGAATGTCTTCGACCAACGCATCGACCCGGCCCAGCTCGCGGTACAGCAAGCCCAGCTCGGTCAGCCCCGGCAGCTTGCTGCGCAGGAACTTGGCCGGCTCTGCCAGTTGTTGCAGCAGCAGGCGCTGCAGGGCGCGGCGGTGCTGGAACTCGGCTTCGGCCTGGGTGGAGAACCGCCCCTCGCGCACCGTGCCGTTTTCTTCGACCAGTGCCGGGTAGACGGTCATCGACAGCCCGGCGATCTTCTGCTGGGCGGTCTGCGCCACCTCGGTGAAGGCCTTGGCCTGCACCGGCTGGTCGGCCTTTTCGCTGCGCGGCATCGCCAGCGCCGCCTGGCTCGCGGCAGCGAAGCGTGCGGTCAGCTCGGCCAGGTCGCGGCCTTCACCAAGGAACTTGCCCTGGCCATCGACCACCTCGATGTTCATCCGCAGGTGGCCTTCGACCAGCGAAGCGGCTTCGGCCCAGGCCTCGTCGGACACCCGCGCGCCGGTCATGCGCAGCAGCTCCTGGCCCAGGGCCTGGGGCAGCGCACCCTGGGCGAAACTCATGCGCGACAGCGCCGCCTTGACGAAGTCCGGCACCGGCACGAAGTTCTTGCGCAGCGCCTTGGGCAGGTTGCGCACCAAGGCGATGCACTTGGCCTCCAGCAGCCCCGGTACCAGCCATTCCAGGCGCTCGCCCGGCAGGTTGGGCAGCAGCGGCGCTGGCACCCGCACGGTCACGCCGTCGCGGGGGTGGTTGGGCTCGAAGTGGTAGCTCAGCGACAGGCGCAGCTCGCCGACCTGCAGGTGGTCGGGGTACTGCGCGGCGGTGACCTCGCTGGCCTCGCGGGCCAGCACGTCCTCTTCGCGCATGATCAGCAGGTTGGCGTCCTTCTGGCTGGTGGTGCGGTACCAGCTGTCGAAGGTCGCGCTCTGGTGGATCTCTTCGGGCAGGCGCGCCTCGTAGAAGGCGTACAGGGTTTCTTCGTCGGCCAGGATATCGCGCCGACGCGCCTTGGCTTCCAGCTCGTCGAGCTGTTCAAGCAGGCGTTTGTTGGCTGCCAGGCACCTGGCCCGGGACTGGATTTCACCCCCCACCAGAGCCTCGCGGATGAACAGCTCGCGGGAGGTGACCGGGTCGATCGGGCCATAGTGCACCGGCCGGCGGCCTACCAGGATCAGCCCGTACAGGGTGATCTGCTCGTAAGCCACCACCTGGCCGCGCTTCTTCTCCCAGTGCGGCTCGAAGTGATTCTTCTTGATCAGGTGGCCGGCCAGCGGCTCGATCCAGTCCGGCTCGATTTTCGCCACCATGCGCGCGTACAGCTTGGTGGTTTCTACCAGTTCTGCGGTCATCACCCACTGCGGGCGCTTGCGGCCGATGCCCGACGAGGGGTGCACCCAGAACCTGCGCTGGCGCGCGCCCTGGTAGTCGCCTTCTTCGGTCTTCTGGCCGATCTGGCTGAGCAGGCCGCTGAGGATGGCCTTGTGCATGCGCAGGTAATCGCACGGCTCTTTATTGACCGCCAGTTGCAGCTCGCGGCAGATCAGCGACAGCTGGCGGTGCGCATCGCGCCACTCGCGCAGGCGCAGGTAGTTGAGGAAGTTCTTGCGGCACCAGTTGCGCAAGGGGCTTGCAGTCAGCGCCTGGCGCTGCTCCTCGAAGCCACGCCACAGGTTCACCAGGGCGGCGAAGTCCGAGTCGACGTCCTTCCACTGCGCATGGGCCTGGTCGGCGGCCTGCTGGCGCTCCGGCGGGCGCTCGCGGGGGTCTTGCACCGACAGGGCACTGGCGACGATCAGCACTTCCTGCAGGCTGCCCTGGCGTGCGCCTTCAAGCAGCATGCGGCCCATGCGCGGGTCGATCGGCAGGCGCGCCAGCTGGCGACCCAGCGGGGTGAGCTGGTTCTCGCGGTTGACCGCCGACAGCTCCTGCAGCAGGTTGAAGCCGTCGCTGATGGCCTTGCCATCCGGCGGCTCGATGAACGGGAAGGCATCGATGGCGCCCAGGCGCAGGTGCAGCATCTGCAGGATCACCGCCGCCAGGTTGGTACGCAGGATCTCCGGGTCGGTGAACGCCGGGCGGCCGTTGAAGTCGTCTTCGCTGTACAGGCGGATGCAGATGCCCGGCTCGACCCGGCCGCAACGGCCCTTACGCTGGTTGGCGCTGGCCTGCGACACCGCCTCGATGGGCAGGCGCTGCACCTTGGCGCGGTAGCTGTAGCGGCTGATGCGCGCGGTACCGCTGTCGATCACGTAGCGGATGCCCGGTACGGTCAGCGAGGTCTCGGCGACGTTGGTCGCCAATACCACCCGCCGGCCACTGTGGGACTGGAAGATCTTCTGCTGCTCGGCCGGGGTCAGGCGCGCGTACAGCGGCAAGATTTCGGTGTGGCGCAACTGCGCCTTGCGCAGCATGTCGGCTGCGTCGCGGATCTCTCGCTCGCCAGGCAGGAACACCAGCACATCGCCTGGGCCCTTGCCCTGGCTGCGCTCGTGGTGGGCGATTTCGTCGAGGGTGGCGAGGATCGCCTGGTCGACGGAGATATCATCCTCGACCTGGTTGCCCTCCTCGTCCTGCTCGCGGGTCAGCGGGCGGTACCAGGTGTCCACCGGGTAGGTGCGGCCCGACACCTCGATGATCGGCGCGCCATCGAAGTGCTTGGAGAAGCGCTCAAGGTCGATGGTCGCCGAGGTGATGATCAGCTTGAGCTCGGGGCGCCGGTGCAGCAGGGTCTTGAGGTAGCCGAGCAGAAAATCGATGTTCAGGCTGCGCTCGTGGGCCTCGTCGACGATGATCGTGTCGTAGCGCTCGAGAAAGCGGTCGTGCTGGGTTTCGGCCAGCAGGATGCCATCGGTCATCAGCTTGACCAGGGTGTTCGAATCGCTCTGGTCTTCGAAGCGCACCTGGTAGCCCACCAGTGCCCCCAGCGGCGTGCCCAGCTCTTCGGCAACCCGCGCCGCCACGCTGCGCGCAGCGATACGCCGCGGTTGCGTGTGAGCGATCAGGCCATGGCTGCCGCGACCAAGTTCCAGGCAGATCTTCGGCAACTGGGTGGTCTTGCCCGAGCCGGTTTCGCCGGCGATCACCAGCACCTGGTGTTCGGCCAGGGCTTTTTTGATCTCGTCACGCTTGGCCGCGATCGGCAGGCTGTCGTCGTAACGGATGTTCGGCACGCTCTGCTGGCGCGCGGTGACCTGGGCGAAGGAGGCCTGGACCTTTTCCACCCACTGCGCAAGCTTGGCCTCGTCCGGGCGCTTGCGCAGTTCGTGCAGTTGCCGGCGCAGGCGATGGCGGTCGGCAATCATGGCGTGGTCGAGGTTGTTCAGCAGTTGGTCGATGGCGTGGTCTGTCATGGGGCTTTTTAGTGATGCAGGTGGGCCTGCTTGTACATGATCGGCATTGGTATGGGCTGCGATTGTCGCAGATTTGCCGGGTTGGTGCCGCCTGAACCGGCCGCAGGGGTGAATGTCGTGCGGTCCCTGTAGGAGCCGGCTTGCCGGCGATAGGGCCGGTACAGGCAGCACAAATGTTTAGCCAGGCCCAATGTAAAGGTTGCCATTCACTGCTTTAATCAACCTTACAGCGCATGTGAGTATCAAAGGCATGATCCCCGCCCAGCCCATCGCCCCACCGCACTCGCGCCCTTCGCTACCGAAGGCCCGCAGCCGTGCCGGCGAGAATCCGCTGGTGCACATCATCCTCGCCTTCTGGGCCCTGTGGCACTGCCGCCACGCACGCCCACCGGACACCTCGCCCGCCCAGCACTGAAACCCACCGGCCCTGGCGCCGGCCCAATCAGTCCGACCGTACCTTCAACCAGGGCGGTCCCGTGCGCCCGTGGGCGCGAGCGAACCAACATGCACTTTGCCCCAGCAGAGCAGGCCCGACGTTTTCTGGCCGACAACCCCGATATCGAACTGATCGAGCTGTTCATCCTCGACGCCAATGGCGTGCCCCGCGGCAAGCTGCTGCACCGCGACGAGCTGCTGGCGGTGTACGAAAGCGGCCGGCCACTGCCCAGTACCATCCTCGGCCTGACCCTCAACGGCGACGACGTGGAGAACTCCGGCCTGGTGTGGGACGTCGGCGACATCGACTGCCGCGCCTACCCGCTGGACGCCAGCCTGGTGCGCCTGCCGTGGCGCCGGGTGCCGACCGCTGCGTTGCAGGTGAGCATGCACCCCACAGAAGGCCTGCCGGCCAGCGTCGCCGACCCGCGCCATGTGCTGCTGCGCGTCATCGAGGCGCTCAAGGCCGACGGCTACCACCCGGTGATGGCCTGCGAGCTGGAGTTCTACCTGCTCGACCAGAAGCGCAACGCCCATGGCCACCCGCAGCCGGCACTGGACAACGACGGCGGCCGGCCGCGCAGCACCCAGGTGTACGGGCTGCGCGAGCTGGAGCAGATCGAGCCGTTCCTCGCCGACCTGTATGCCGCCTGCAAGGCGCAAGGCATCCCGGCGCGCACGGCGATTTCCGAATACGCCCCGGGCCAGGTGGAGATCACCCTGGAGCACGGCGACGCCCTGCTGGCCATGGACCAGGCCGTGCGCTACAAGCGCCTGGTCAAGGGCGTGGCCCATGCCCACGGCATGCAGGCCTGCTTCATGGCCAAGCCGTTCGACCATTTGGCCGGCACCGGCATGCACATGCACCTGAGCCTGGCCGACGCCGACGGCAACAACCTGTTCGCCAGCACTGACCCGGCCGGCACGCCGCTGCTGCGCCAGGCGGTGGGCGGCATGCTGCAGCACTTGCGCGAGTCGCTGCTGCTGTTTTGCCCCAACGCCAATTCGTACCGGCGCTTTCAGGCCAACAGCTACGCGCCGCTGGCGCCGACCTGGGGTGTGGACAACCGCACCGTCAGCCTGCGCGTGCCGGGCGGGCCGGCTGCCAGCCGGCATGTTGAGCACCGTATCTGCGGCGCAGACGCCAACCCCTACCTGGCCGCTGCCGCCATTCTGGCCGCCAGCCATGCCGGCATTCGCCAGCAGCTCGACCCCGGCGCGCCGGTGCAAGGCAACGGCTATGCCCAGGCCACCGAGCACCTGCCCACCGACTGGCTGACTACCCTCGATGCCCTGGAGCGTTCGGCCTGGGCCCGCGAAATGCTCGGCGAGGCGTTCGTCGGCGTGTACCTGAAGGTCAAGCGCGCCGAGTACCGCCAGTTCATGGCCGAAGTCAGCGAGCAGGACTGGCGCTGGTACCTGCACCAGGCCTGAGCCCCCCGAACTACAACAAGGAATACCCATGAACGCAGCAGTGAACACCGGGCCCGCCCAGCGCGCGCCGTCCTACTACAGCGCCACTCTCAACGACCACACCGAGTACCCCGCCCTCAAGGGCACGGTGCAGGTGGACGTGGCGATCATCGGCGGTGGCTTTACCGGCGTCGCCACCGCAGTGGAGCTGGCCGAGCGCGGCCTGAAGGTGGCCATCGTCGAAACCAACCGCATCGGCTGGGGCGCCAGCGGGCGCAATGGTGGGCAGGTGACCGGCAGCCTGTCGGGCGACGAGGCCATGCGCACGCAAATGCGCGAGCGGCTCGGTAGCGAGGTGGACGATTTCATCTGGCACCTGCGCTGGCGCGGCCACCAGATCATCGAGCAGCGCGTGGCCCGCTACGGCATCGACTGCGACCTCAAGCACGGCCACCTGCACGCCGCGATGAAACCTGCGCACCTTACCGAACTGCGTGCCTTCGAAGCCGAGGCCCAGCGCCGCGGCATGGGCGAGCAGGTGCAACTGCTCGACCGCACCGCCATGGCCGAGCACCTGCAAAGCCCGCTGTACCTTGGCGCACTGAAGAACCTGCGCAACCTGCACCTGCACCCGCTCAACCTGTGCCTGGGCGAAGCCCGTGCAGCCGCAGGGCTGGGCGCGCTGATCTTCGAAAACTCCGAAGTGCTGCAGATCATCCACGGCCCGCGCCCGGCGGTGGTCACCGCCCAGGGGCGGATCGAGGCGCGCCAGGTGATGCTGGCGGGCGACGTGTACCACAAGCTGGAAAAGCGCCAGCTCAAGGGCAAGATCTTCCCGGCCATGGGCGGCATCGTCACCACCGCGCCACTGGGCGAGCTGGCCGCGCAGATCAACCCGCAGGACCTGGCCGTCTACGACTGCCGCTTCGTCCTCGACTACTACCGCCTGACCGCCGACAAACGCCTGCTGTTCGGCGGCGGCGCCAACTATTCGGGGCGTGATTCGCGGGATATCGAAGCCGAGCTGCGTCCGTGCATCGAGCGCACCTTCCCGGCGCTCAAGGGCGTACCGATCGAGTTCCAGTGGAGCTGCGCCATGGGCATCGTGGTCAACCGCATTCCGCAGCTGGGCAAGCTGTCGGACAACGTCTGGTACTGCCAGGGGTATTCCGGGCACGGCATCGCCACCAGCCACATCATGGGCGAGATCATGGCCGAGGCACTGACCGGCACGTTGGAGAAGTTCGATACCTTTGCCGGCTGCAAGCACATCAAGGTGCCGATGGGCGACTTGCTGGGGAATCCGCTGTTGGCGGCAGGGATGTGGTATTACCAGATGCTCGAGAAGTTGCGCTGAACCTGAGGCAGAAGGCTGTTGTAGGAGCGGCCTTGGGTCGCGAAAGGGCCGCGAAGCGGCCCCAGGCATGCAGCGTTGACTCACGAATCGTTGGGGGCGCTTCGCACCCCTTTCGCGACACAAGGCCGCTCCTACAGAGACCGCGCAGACTGGGTGTCAGGCGATCTTCTTCAGGCCCTGCTTCTTCAGCTCTTCGTCACGCAGCTCGCGGCGCAGGATCTTGCCGACGTTGGTGGTCGGCAGCGCGTCGCGGAACTCGATGGCCTTGGGCACCTTGTAGCCGGTGACGTTGGCGCGCATGTGCTCCATCACCTGCTCCTTGGTCAGGGTCATGCCCGGCTTGACCACGATGAACACCTTGATCACCTCGCCGGACTTTTCATCCGGTACGCCGATGGCGGCGCACTGCAGCACGCCCGGCAGCGCGGCGAGCACGTCTTCGAGCTCGTTCGGGTACACGTTGAAGCCCGACACCAGGATCATGTCCTTCTTGCGGTCGACAATGCGCATGTAGCCGTCCGGCTGGATCAGCGCGATATCGCCGGTCTTCAGCCAGCCATTGCTGTCGAGAATCTCGGCGGTGGCGTCTTCACGCTGCCAGTAGCCCTTCATTACCTGCGGGCCCTTCACGCACAGCTCGCCAACTTCGCCCAGGGGCAGTTCCTGGCCGTTGTCGTCGATGACCTTGCACAGCGTCGAGGGCACCGGAATACCGATGGTGCCGACCTGGTTGGCCTCGGCCGGGTTGACCGCCGCCACCGGGCTGGTCTCGGTCATGCCGTAGCCTTCGCAGATAGCGCAGCCGGTGACCGCCTTCCAGCGCTCGGCCACGCTCAGTTGCAGGGCCATGCCGCCGGACAGGGTGATTTTCAGCGAGGAGAAGTCCAGGCTGCGAAACGCCTCGTTGTTGCACAGCGCAACGAACAAGGTGTTCAGGCCGACGAAACCGCTGAACTTCCACTTGCCCAGTTCCTTGACCATGGCCGGCAGGTCGCGCGGGTTGCTGATCAGCACGTTGTGGTTGCCGATCAGCATCATGGCCATGCAATGGAAGGTGAACGCATAGATGTGGTACAGCGGCAGCGGGGTGATGAGAATCTCGCAGCCTTCGTGCAGGTTCGCGCCCATCAGCGCGCGGCACTGCAGCATGTTGGCCACCAGGTTGCGGTGGGTGAGCATGGCGCCCTTGGCCACCCCGGTGGTGCCGCCGGTGTACTGCAGCACCGCCACGTCGTTGGGCTGCGGGTTGGCCTCGGTGACCGCCCCGCCCTTGCCCAGGGCCAGCGCATCATTGAAGCGCACGGCGTTGGGCAGGTTGTAGGCCGGCACCATCTTTTTCACATACTTGATGACGCTGTTGATCAGCAGGCGCTTGAGCGGTGGCAGCAGGTCGGCCACTTCGGTGACAATGACGTGCTTGACCTGGGTCTTGGGTACGACCTTCTCTGCCAGGTGGGCCATGTTGGCCAGGCACACCAGTGCCTTGGCGCCGGAGTCGTTGAACTGGTGTTCCATTTCCCGCGCGGTGTACAGCGGGTTGGTGTTGACCACGATCAGGCCGGCGCGCATGGCACCGAACACGGCGACAGGGTATTGCAGGACGTTGGGCAGTTGCACGGCGATGCGATCGCCAGGCTTGAGGTCGGTGTGCTGCTGCAGCCAGGCGGCGAAGGCGCCGGACAGCGTGTACAGTTCACCGTAGGTGATGGTCTTGCCCAGGTTGCTAAAGGCAGGTTTGTCGGCAAAACGTTGGCAGGATTGCTTGAGTACGGCCTGGATATTGGGGAATTCGTCAGGATTGATGTCCGCCGTGATCCCGGCTGGGTACTTATCCTTCCAAAAATGTTCGATCATGGAAGCCCGCTCCTTCAGCAACAGCGAATTCGGTACGCGTCGATGCGCTTATTATTGATATGGAAGCCCGGCTCATTGCAAACCGGATCCTCAGAAAGCGCGCCGAGAGTAACAGCTTTGCCAGGGGTCGCCTAGAGGCCGAAACAGGCCGAATGGTCACAAAAATGACTCAAAGAAATATATAAGTCATTTTTAGAGTATTTAACCAAAATGTCGCGTAACTGGCTGAAAGGTCCGAAATAGAGCCCTTGCAGGAGCCGGCTTGGCGGCGATTGGGGCCTGATCTGAAAACACCGCTGCCTGATCGGGCCTTATCGCCGGCAAGCCGGCTCCTACAGGGGGGCGTGGTTATGCGATATCGCGCAGCTCGCGACGCAGGATCTTGCCCACCGGGGTCATTGGCAGCGAATCGCGCAGCACGATGTACTTGGGCACCTTGTAGCCAGTGAAGTTGGCCTTGCAGTAGGCCTTGAGCTCCTCCACACTGACCCCGCCCGCCCGCGCCACCACGAACAGCTTGACCGCCTCGCCGGAGCGTTCGTCCGGCACGCCGATGGCCGCGCAGCTGGCCACCTGCGGGTGGTTCATCACCACATCCTCGATTTCGTTGGGGTACACGTTGAAACCCGAGACGATGATCATGTCCTTCTTGCGGTCGACGATGCGGGTGAAGCCGTCCGGGTCGATGATGGCGATGTCGCCGGTCTTGAACCAGCCCTCGGCGTCCAGCGCCTGGGCCGTGGCTTCGGGCTGCTGCCAGTAGCCCTTCATCACCTGCGGGCCCTGGATGCACAGCTCGCCACGCTCGCCCAGCGGTTGCTCGTTGCCCTCGTCGTCAATTACCTTGAACGCCGTGCCCACCACCGGAATGCCCACGGTGCCCAGGCGCGCCAGCTTGCCGTAGGGGTTGGTGCTGGCCACTGGCGAGGTTTCGGTAAGGCCGTAGCCCTCGACGATGCGGCAGCCCGTCAGCGCCTCCCAGCGCTCGGCCGTGGCCTTCACCAGCGCGGTGCCGCCGGAGTTGGTGACCTTCAAGGCCGAGAAGTCCAGCGCCTTGAACCCGGGGTTGTCCATCAGCGCGACGAACAGCGTGTTGAGCCCCAGCAACGCCGAAAACCGCCACTTGCCCAACTCCTTGATGAAACCCGGAATGTCCCGCGGGTTGGTGATCAGCACGTTGTGGTTGCCGGTGACCATCATGCACATGCAGTTCGCGGTGAACGCGTAGATGTGGTACAGCGGCAGCGGCGCGATCATCACCTCCTGCCCTTCCTTGATCAGCGGTTGGCCGTCAGGCCCGTGCTGGGCAAAGCAGGCCAGCACCTGCAACATATTCGCTACCAGGTTGCCGTGGGTGAGCATGGCGCCCTTGGCAAGGCCGGTGGTGCCGCCGGTGTACTGCAGCACGGCAACGTCATCCAGCGCCTGCGGCACCGCCTGGTGCACCTGCCCGCGGCCCTGGCGCAGCACCTGCTTGAACGACACCGCCTGGGGCAGGCGATAGGCCGGCACCATTTTCTTCACCTTGTCGACCACGGTGTTGACCAGCCAGCCCTTGGCGGCGGGCAGCAGGTCGCCCATCTTCGCCTCGATCAGATAGTCGATGCCGGTGTCGGCCAGCACCGCCTGCACGCGGCTGCCGAACATGTTCAGGTACACCAGGGCACGGGCGCCGGAATCCTTGAACTGGTGGCGCATCTCGCGCTCGGTGTACAGCGGGTTGGTGTTGACCACTACCAACCCTGCGCGCATTGCACCGAACACGGCGATGGGGTACTGCAGCACGTTGGGCATCTGCACCGCGATGCGCTCGCCCGGCTTGAGGTCGGTGTGCTGCTGCAGCCAGGCGGCGAAGGCCGCCGAGTGGCGTTCGAGTTCAGCGTAGCTGAGGGTGACCCCCAGGTTGCTGAAGGCCGGGCGGTCGGCAAAGCGCTTGCAGGAGCGCTCGAAAACTTCGACCACCGAACTGTAGGTGGTCATGTCGAGGGTGGAGGGCACGCCCGCCGGGCGCTTGTCGTTCCAGAATTCGGCTTGCATTTATTGTTGTTCCTCTGCCTGGAGAGTCCTTGCGAGGGCATGGCCCCCGATCGCCGGCAAACCGGCTCCTAACACTGCTGCCGACGTTAGCAGGTCGCCCCGAGGTGGCAAATACGCCAAGTGCCGCCATTAACATTGTGAATCTTATTTGTGCCCTTCCTGCAATCTGGCGCTTTGTGCATACACTGTTGAACCAACCCCCGCGAAGGACCCGCCATGCCCCATGACGCCTTCTGGCTGGCTGCCAGCGAGCATTGCAGCCTTTACGTGCACCAATGGCTGCCGGCCACGCCGGTCAAGGCCGTGGTGCTGCTGGCCCATGGCATGGCCGAGCATGCCGGGCGCTACCAACGCCTGGGCCATGCGCTGAACGCGGCTGGCTTCGCCCTGGTCGCCCACGACCAGCGTGGCCACGGGCGCACCGCCGAGCTGGGCAGCCTGGGCCTGTTCGCCACGCACAATGGCTGGAATGCCGTGGTCAACGACCTGGGCGTGCTGGCCCAGCACATCGGCCAGCAGTTCCCGGGCACGCCGCTGTTTCTGTTCGGCCACAGCATGGGCAGCTACATCGCCCAGGCCTACCTGCTGCACCACAGTGCCAGCCTGCAGGGGGCGATTCTCAGCGGCTCCAACTATCAACCGGCTTTGCTGTACCGCACCGCCCGGCAGATCGCCCGGCTGGAAGCCTGGCGCCAGGGCCCGCTGGGCAAGAGTGCGCTGATCGACTGGCTGTCGTTCGGCTCGTTCAACAAAGCCTTCAAGCCCAACCGTACCGCCTTCGACTGGCTCAGCCGCGACCCGGCCGAGGTAGACAAGTACGTCGCCGACCCGCTGTGCGGCTTTCGCTGCAGCAACCAGCTGTGGCTCGACCTGCTGCTGGGCCTGGCGCAAATCAGCCAGCCCAGGCTGCTGGCGCAGGTCGACCCGAACCTGCCGCTGCTGGTAATTGGCGGCGAATGTGATCCGGTGAGTGCCGGCAAGCGTCTCACCCATCTGGCCGACGCCTTGCGCGCGACCGGCAACCGCCACGTGCAGTTGCGCCTGTACCCCGGCGCGCGGCACGAAGTGCTCAACGAAACCCATCGCGACGAGGTGACCGCCGACATCATCGGCTGGCTGGAACAGGCGCTGGCCCTTGGCCGCCCTGCCCGCAGTGAATGATAGGCGCCCTCCTCGCCCCTCCAAGGAAGCCTCGATGACCCAGGTCACCAACACGCCTTACGAAGCCCTCGAAGTCGGCCAGAAGGCCGAATACAAGAAGTCCGTTGAAGAGCGCGACATCCAGCTGTTCGCCGCGATGTCCGGTGACCACAACCCGGTGCACCTGGATGCCGAGTTCGCTGCCAAGAGCATGTTCCGCGAACGCATCGCCCACGGCATGTTCAGCGGCGCGCTGATCAGCGCCGCAGTGGCCTGCACCCTGCCAGGCCCCGGCACCATCTACCTGGGCCAGCAGATGAGCTTCCAGAAGCCGGTGAAGATAGGCGACACCCTGACCGTGCGCCTGGAAATTCTCGAAAAGCTGCCCAAGTTCAAGGTGCGCATCGCCACCAATGTGTACAACCAGAACGACGAGCTGGTGGTCCAGGGTGAAGCCGAGATCCTCGCGCCGCGCAAGCAGCAGACCGTCGAGCTGGTGAGCCCGCCGAATTTCGTCGCCAGCTGATTTACGCGTCGCTTGCTTCGCGGGTAAACCCGCTCCCACAGGGACCGCATCGCCGTTGAACGCGGCGAAAGCCTGTGGGAGCGGGTTTACCCGCGAAGAGGCCGGCCATGCCATCACCTCAATTCGCGCAAACGCCGCTCGATATGCCGCCGCTCCGGCCCCTGCCGGGTCAACCCCAGCGCCTGCTGCCAAGCCTCCCGCGCCTGCTGCACATTGCCCAGCTGCCGGTGCAGCTCGGCCCGCGCCGCATGGGCCAGGTGGTAATCGCCAAGCTCGCCCCGCGCCAGAATCGCCTCCACCGCCTGCAGCCCCACTGCCGCCCCATCACGCCGCGACAGCGCCACCGCCCGGTTGAGCTCGACCACCGGCGACGGCCAGTGCCGTAGCAGCAATTCATACAAACCAACGATCTCGCCCCAGTCCGTAGCCTGGGCACTGGGCGCCTCGGCATGCACCGCAGCAATCGCCGCCTGCACGCTGTAGGGGCCGATTTCGCCGCTGCGCCACGCCTGCTGCACCAATTGGCAGCCTTCGTCGATCTGCGTCCGGTCCCACAGGCTGCGATCCTGCTCGTCGAGCACCACCAACTCGCCCTCGCTGTCGCTGCGCGCGTTCTGCCGCGACGCCTGCAGCAGCATCAGCGCCAACAGCCCAAGCACCTCGGCATCCGGCAGCAATTGCGCCAGCAGGC
Organism: Pseudomonas fakonensis; assembly: GCF_019139895.1. Taxonomy (GTDB): domain Bacteria; phylum Pseudomonadota; class Gammaproteobacteria; order Pseudomonadales; family Pseudomonadaceae; genus Aquipseudomonas; species Aquipseudomonas fakonensis. Next base: position 4,543,929 of record NZ_CP077076.1, read on the forward strand.
GGCCCAGGCGGATCGCCTCGTCGGTGAGCGCCTGGGTGACCACCGCCTCGCCCGCCGACGCCGAATAGCCTTCGTTGAACACCAGGTAGATGACCCGCAGCACGCTTTCCAGGCGCTCGGGCAGCTCGCGTTGCTCGGGCACCTGGTAGGGAATGCCGGCATCACGAATCTTGGCCTTGGCCCTTACGATGCGCTGGGCGATGGTCGCAGGGCTTTGCAAAAACGCCCGGGCAATCTGCTCGGTGGTGAGGTCGCAGACCTCGCGCAGGGTCAGCGGCACCTGGGCATCGGCGGCCAGGGCCGGGTGGCAGCAGGTGAAGATCAGCCGCAGGCGATCGTCGGCCAGCAGCTCTTCGTCGGCCGGGTCCTGGGACTGGCCTTCGAGCAGCAGGATCAGGTCGGCCTGGGAGCGGTCGAAGCGGATCCGCCGGCGCAAGGCGTCGATGGCCTTGAAGCGCCCGGCCGACACCAGCCAGGCCCTGGGGTTGTCGGGGATGCCGTCGCGCTGCCACTGCTGCACAGCCACGAAAAACGCATCGTGCATCGCCTCCTCGGCCAGGTCGAAGTCCCCCAGCAGGCGAATCAAGGTTGCCAGAATGCGCCGCGACTCGCGGCGATAGACGGCGTCCACCTCTGCCCTTACCTGTTCGGCACTGGCCATCAGTCACCCGCACCGCTTCGCTTCATCGCCAAGCTCCGTCAGGGTTGCAGTTCACGCACCGGGCGCACCTCGACGCTGCCCACCCGCGCCGCCGGGATGCCCCTGGCGATGTTCAGCGCCTCGTTGAGGTCACGGGCTTCTACCAGATAAAAGCCGGCCAGCTGCTCCTTGGTTTCGGCAAACGGGCCGTCGGTCAGGCTCATGCGCCCGCCGCGCACCCGCACGGTGGTGGCGGTTTGCACTGGCTTGAGCGCCTCGGCGGCGAGCATGCGCCCGGAGCCGTGGACCGTTTCGGCGTAAGCCATGCATTCGGCGTCTTCGGGGCTGTCGGGCAGGCTGTGCAGCAGCGCTTCCTCACAATAGACCAGGCACAGGTATTTCATGATCGTCTCCAGGCGCGGTGGGCGATGGGCGGTTGCCGTGGTTCAGGGTTTGAGGTCGAACAGGGCCTTTTGCGTTTGCATGTCGAACGGCGCCGACCAGTGCTCATGGATCACCTGCCACTGCCCGCCGCTGCGCCGGTAGCCGACGGTAGCGCGCATGAAACCGCACTGGCTCTCGTCATCGCCGGGGCCGCAACGGTTGAGCCAATGGGCCAGGGCCAGATCGCCGTCGGCATGCACGGTGAGTTCGGCCAGCTCGAACACCATGGGCCCGGTGCACATGCCCATGCACATTTCCCAGTGCGCGCGGTAGGCGGCCTTGCCCTTGAATTGCAGGGCCTGGATGGCATCGAAGGCGAGGATGTCGTCGGCGTAGGGGGCGACGATGCGCTCCACGTCGCGCTCGCGCACGGCCTGCATCCAGTGCTCGATCAGTTGGCGAATTTCGTTTTCGGCGGCGCTGTTCATGGCGGGTTCTCCGAACGAGGTCAAAGGTCGGGCGGCGCAATGGGCGCCGCTTTCACTTCTGGTCGAACGGTAGCCGGGCAGATCGACAACGGCCGGAATTTTTTCAGCGCGCCAGCGGCAGCCAGATTTCCATCACCGCCTGCGGGTCGGCAGGGTCGAAACCTGCCGGGTAGCGCTCGAACAGCGCAGCATTGGCCTGCTGCTCGCCCGAGGCCGGCAGCCACTGCTGGAAGATGGCATTGAAGGTGGCCGGCAGGCCTTGCAGGCTGCCGTGGTGCTCGAACACCGCGTAGTGTTGCGGGGCCAGGGTCAGCTGGCTGAAGCCCTCGGGCAGGCTGGCGGCAGTGCTTACTTCGACCCCGGCCAGGTAGTCGAAGCCGCCCTGATCATCGGGGTTGTAGCACACGCCATAGCTGTCATGGCCATGGGCACCCGGCACCTGGCCGATATGCGGGCCGAAGCGCTGCCACAGGCGCGGCAGGCCGCTGAGGTCGGACATGTTGAAGCGTTCGGCGAAGCCGGCCAGAGTCAGGGTTCGGCCGTCTTCGTGGCGGGCGGGGGAGATTGCGCGGGTGTCCATGATCGCGGTCCGGCTGGGGGAAGAGATCAGTACTCTAGCTTTCGGGTGAAGAAAGACAAAGGGGGATGGGTGGCTTTCCATTCGGCGGCGAATGCTTTGGCTTGTTCGATTTGTTCAGAGGTCATTTTGAGGGTGTCAGAAATTTTGTGTTCGGGCATAACATGAGTAAGAGGTGCATGTATGCCAACCAAGAAGAAACCCTTGCGTGACCTGCCCAAAATCCCCAAAGAGCTGCTGGAGCAGTTCGGTGAGGGCCTGATGTCCGCAGAAGCTATTGAGGATGCCTCTGCGGCGTTCAAGAAGGCCCTGATCGAGCGCGCCTTGAGTGCCGAGCTCGGTCACCACCTGGGCTATCCTCCGGGCGCGCAGCGCCCGGAGGATGAAACCAATCAGCGTAACGGCAAGAGTAGCAAGACGGTTTTGACCGGTGATGGCCCGCTACGGCTGGAAATCCCTCGTGATCGCGACGGTAGTTTTGCGCCCATTCTGATCCCCAAGCATGAGCGGCGTTACACCGGTTTCGATGACAAGATCATCGCCATGTACGCCCGTGGAATGACGGTCAGAGAGATCCGAGCCTTTCTGTCCGAGCAGTATGGAACAGAGGTCTCACCCGACTTCATCAGCTCTGTGACAGACGAGGTCATGGACGAGATTGGCGCGTGGCAACAGCGGCCACTGGAGCCGATGTACCCGGTCATTTTCTTCGATGCGCTGCGGGTGAAGATCCGCGAAGAGGGCCTGGTGCGCAACAAGGCCATTTACTTGGCCCTGGGCGTTCTTCCCGACGGAACGCGAGATATCCTGGGCATCTGGATCGAGAACACCGAGGGTGCGAAGTTTTGGATGAAGGTCTTTAACGATCTCAAGACGCGCGGTGTCGAAGATGTGCTGATTGCCGTGACCGATGGCCTCAAAGGTATGCCAGAGGCTCTCAGTGCCGTGTTTCCAGAGACGACGTTGCAAACGTGCATCGTACACCTGATCCGCAACAGCCTCGACTTCGCGGCCTGGGACAAGCGGCGAGCTCTGGCCAAGGAGCTGAAGCCGATTTACCAAGCCATCAATGCTGAAGCGGCTGAGCAAGCACTCGATGAGTTTGAGAACGGGCCGTGGGGCGAGAAATATCCAACGGTGGTGGCTGCTTGGAGACGGGCTTGGGATCGCGTGATTCCATTCTTTGTTTTCCCGCCCGCCATCCGGAAGGTGATCTATACCACCAACGCCATCGAGAGCATCAACGCCCAGCTACGCAAGGTCATCAAGACTCGTGGGCATTTCCCGAATGATGACGCAGCGACCAAACTGATCTGGCTGGGATTGCGCAACATAACAGCCAATTGGGGAAAGCCGGCCCATGACTGGAAAAGCGCGATGAATCAATTTGCGATTCTGTATGGAGATCGGTTCATCAGGCCGACCTGGTGAGAATCAGGGCCTGCCTGACGGCAGGCCGTTACCGGCCCGCACACAAAAAATCTGACAGTCCCGTCATTTTTTTGCCAATCTTCTCAAGCTTTTCTGCGACATAAACGTCCATTGCTCCTCCACCATCCAGCTCAAGCAGAGTCCAGATCAAGCCATAACCCTTAACAAGGTCCAGTTCAAAGCCCATTCCCTCCGGTGTATGAGCAAGATAAGCACCGTAGGCACTTACTGCATCAGCATCTCCTTGCAACACCATATCGACAACTATCTCCCTAACCCTCTCCTCCTCACCACGCTTCTGAAGAATTTCAATATAGTAGTCCATGGCAGTACGGTGTCCCGACTCACCCGCACTTTTCAACAGGGCCTCTACTTTTTCCCCACGTCCCCAAGGAGGAAAGTAGAATTTTTCACCATCTTTATACATCATAGCTAAACGATATTGAGCTTCCGGATATCCGGCTTCTGCCGAGCGTTCCAACCAAGATGACCCACCTCCCATCAAGGCTCGCATATACATCGCCTCACCATCACCTTGCTCGGCCAATTGCTCCGTAGTACTCCTCGCCAAGCGATACCAATCCCTGGCGCTACGCTCACCCACCGGACAATTCCCCATTACTTCGCAGAGGTCATTACCGCTTGTTGCCAGTTGATACATTGCATAGTAGTCACCTTGCTCAGCGGCGGCGACATACCACTTGTGAGCTTCGCCGGTCATGTATCGACTTGCCAGCCTGAGCTCTTCCGCCAAGTAATACTGTGCCTCGCTATCTCCTGCCTGTGCAGCTATCCTCAGGTAGTGCTCAGCAGTCTTTTTCTGGCGATACAGAATCATGCCTTGAGTCTTCGCCTGTACCTGTTCAGAGGTAAGCACAGCAGCGTGATTCAGGGACCATGGCAGCATCAAGACAAGGGATATGGCCAGCGCCAGCTGCTTGGACCGAATCATTACAATGCTCGCACAAGTGCTGAATACATTCGATAGGAATAGCGGTTATGCGTCATCATTACACGCCAACATTAACCAGATAAATTTAATACTTCAGCTTTCGAGTAAAGAAAGATAGCGGCGGATGCGTAGCTTTCCACTCGACGGCAAATGCTTTGGCTTGTTCTATTTGCTCAGACGTCATCTTCTCTCCTATTTCTTTAAGCTTATCCTCAACGTAGACCTCCATCCCGCCGCCCCCGTCCAGCTCAAGCAAAGTCCACATCAGACCATATCCCTTTACTAGGTCAAGCTCAAACCCCAACCCTTCCGGAGTATGAGAAAGGTACACACCATAAGCACCTACCGCGCTAGCGTCTCCTTCCAACGCCATTTCTACAATAATGTTCCGCACCGTTTCTAAGTCGCCACGTTTCTGAAGAATATCCATATAGTAATCCATGGCTATACGGTGGCCCGACTCACCAGCATGTTTGAAAAGCGCCTCAATTTTTTCCCCCTTCCTCCAAGGAGGAAAGTAAAACTTATCTCCATCCTTATACATGATTGCTAAACTATACTCAGCTTCCGGATAACCCGCTTCTGCAGAACGCTCCAACCAAGGAAAACCGCCCCCCATCAGCGCGAGCATGTACATCGCTTCTCCATCACCTTGCTCCGCCAATCGCTCCGTAGTATTACGCGCCAGGCGATACCAGTCCTCAGGACTACGCTTATCAACCGGGCAGCTCTCCATAATCTGGCAGAGATCATCGCCACTCCTTGCCAGTTGATACATCGCATAATAATCACCTTGCTCAGCCGCCGCGACGTACCACTTGTGAGCTTCACCAGTCATGAATTTATTGGCCAGCTGCAGCGACTCCGCCAGGTAGTATTGGGCTTCGCTATCTCCAGCTTGGGCCGCTATTCTAAGGTAGGGTTGGGCCGAATTAGCTTTCTTCTGACGGTACAGGACCAGCCCTTCTTCCTTCGCTTTCGCTTGTTCAGCTGTGAGCACGGCAGCATTAGCCAGAGGTGAAGAGAGCGCAAGAACAGAATACAACGCCAGCGCTACTCCACTAATCCTTTTCAACAAGCTAGCCTCCTCAAACTCTCAGACACTTGTCAACTTCCACCATAGAAAAACATCGCACCCGCATAGAACTTCTCCCTGCCAGACCTAAACACCCCTTACTCCATACACACCCAGATTAGTACTCTAGTTTTCGCCTGAAGAAAGATAGCGGCGGATGGGTAGCTTTCCATTGCACAGCAAAAACTTTTGCTTGTTCAAGCTGCTCAGACGTCATCTTTCTCGCAATAGCTTCTAGCTTTCTTTCAGCATAAACGAGCATGGCACCACCACCATCCAGTTCAAGCAGTGTCGAGATCAGGCCATAGCCCTTAACAACGTCCAACTCGAAACCCATCCCCTCCGGTGTATGAGCAAGGTAAGCCCCGTAGGCACTTACTGCGTTAGCATCTCCTTGCAGCACCATATCGACAACTATCTCCCTAACCCTCTCATCTTCACCACGCTTCTGAAGAACTTCAATATAGTAGTCCATGGCAGTACGGTGTCCCGACTCACCCGCACTTTTCAACAAGGCCTCTATTTTTCTCCCACGCTCCCAAGGAGGAAAGTAGAATTTCTCACCATCTTTATACATCATAGCTAAACGATATTGAGCTTCCGGATATCCGGCTTCTGCCGAGCGTTCCAACCAAGATGACCCACCTCCCATCAAGGCTCGCATATACATCGCCTCACCATCACCTTGCTCGGCCAATTGCTCCGTAGTACTCCTCGCCAAGCGATACCAATCCCTAGCGCTACGCTCACCCACCGGACAATTCCCCATTACTTCGCAGAGGTCATTACCGCTTGTTGCCAGTTGATACATTGCATAGTAGTCACCTTGCTCAGCAGCGGCGACATACCACTTATGGGCCTCGCTGGTCATGTAGCGATTATCCAATTTAATCTGTTCCGCCAGATAATACTGAGCTTCACTATCACCAGCCTGCGCCGCTACTTTAAGATAGGGCATGGCATTCTTTTTCTGACGATATAAAATCATGCCTTGGGTCTTCGCCTGTGCCTGCTCAGCAGTGAGTACAGCGGCGTGATTCAAGGACCATGGCAGCGTAAAAATGAGAGCTAACGCCAGCACTAACTTTCTGGATCGCATGATTACAACACCCGCACTAGAGCATACAAATACGAGAACAGTAGAATTTAGCTACTAACATCATACACCGATGTTAATCATGCAGCTTAATACTCCAGCTTTCGAGTAAAGAAAGACAATGGTGGATGCGTAGCTTTCCACTCGACGGCAAATGCTTTCGCTTGCTCAATTTGCTCAGATGTCATTTTCCTGCCAATTTCTTCAAGCATATCCGCAACAAAAACATCCATAGCCCCGCCACCATCCAGCTCAAGCAGCGTCCACATCAGCCCATAACCTTTTACAAGATCCAGCGCAAACCCCATCTTGTCTGGCGTATGGGCAACATAGGCCGCATACGTACCCACAGCGTTAGCATCTCCCTGAGACGCCAAATCTACAATTATCCTTCTAACGCTATCTATATCACCTCGCTTCTCAAGAATATCGAGGTAATAATCCATTGCTATACGATGCCCAGACTCACCAGCGTGCTTGAACAGAGCCTCTATTTTCTCGCCCCGCCTCCAAGGTGGAAAATAAAATTTATCACCGTCTTTATACATGATTGCCAGACGGTACTCAGCTTCAGGATATCCCGCATTGGCCGAACGCTCCAGCCAGGGGAATCCCCCCCCCAACAAGGCAAGCATATACATAGCCTCACCATCACCCTGCTCGGCCAACCGTTCCGTCGTACTGCGTGCTAGACGGTACCAGTCCTTGGCGCTACGTTTATCTGCTGGGCAGTTCTCCATGATCTCGCAGAGGTCATCGCCCCCCCTAGCCAATTGATACATTGCATAGTAGTCACCTTGCTCCGCGGCGGCGACATACCATTTGTGAGCCTCGCTGGTCATGTAGCGGCTTGCTAATTTTAGTTCCTCCGCCAAGTAATACTGTGCCTCACTATCTCCCGCCAGAGCTGCCACCCGAAGATATGGCTCAGCAGTCTTTTTCTGGCGATACAAGATCATGCCTTCGTTTTTCGCCTTCGCCTGTTCTGCAGTGAGCACTGCGGCGTGACACAGAGAAAATGGCAATATTAGGAGGAAAGACAGCACCAGCGCTATATCTTTAGATCGCATCACTGCCCTTCCCCCGTGTAAACAGCCCGCACGCCCGGCAAATAGGTTTTGCCGTAATATTCGCTCCTCGTGCAAAACTCATCACTTCCTGCCCCGAGTTCCAAAACAGAAACTCTATAACGCGCGCGCATATCACTGTTGCGCTTAGCCTGCCCACCAAAACTCATAACATTTACAGCCATAAATTGATCCATACGCAACCTAGCTTCACAGTAAGCCTGCCCCTGATTCTCTACCTTGGCCCCGAACCTGTTCATCCTTGAACATGCCTCTGCAAACTGTGCCATTGCCTCTTGCATCCTGTTCTTGCCTTTGGCATCCCTGAGAATCCAAGTCAAGATCCTTTCAATTGCCGTTTGTTGAAGCAAATGGCAACCGGCTTTATCGTACGAACTCTTTTTGTCCTCCATCAAATCCGCACCTTCGTCCCCTTGTTCAACTTCGAAGGCTTTAGGATCACTCAACAACGTCATCAACATCGGCCCCAACGCCTCCGGCGGCGCGCCCACAAACCAGCATCGCAGTGCCTCCTGGTCCCGATGTGACAGCAACTGATACGCAATCGGCCCACCCCTACCTGCACTGGTCAACGCCTCATACAAGCTCATCACGATATCCATCCCCAGCATGTACACGATGGACACGTCCAACCCCGCCCCACCCAGCAGAGTCAGCCTGCTGATGAATTCGAAGGCGATGGGGTCGACCCAGTCCAACCGCCGGTACTGGTTATCGCGCAACGCCCTGCGGACCAGGTTGATCAGGTCGACAACCGCCTCGTAACCCACGGCGAAATCCAGGCTGCCGCTGGCCCCGGCACCCGCCACCACCGAGGCCTTGATGCGCAGCAGCAGGGTGCCCTTGGTCAGCGACAGGTTGATCTCGCGCTGCATCCCAAGCCCCGCGGCAACGGCCCCGCTGGCTTCCAGGCGGGCAAGGCTCAGCCAGCCGTCATCGGTGCTCATACCCAGGGAAGGCGCCCGGCGCAGCTCTGCCAGCTGGGCGGGGGGTGCCCAGTTGAGCGCGCCGGTGACCTTGATGCCGGCCTGCACACCGGCGAACAGGTTGAAGCTGGCCACGGCCCCGTCTTCGATCTTGACGTTGGCGCCCTTGCCGGTCACGAGCTGCCCGGATTGGGCGTTGTCGACGCGGGTTGCAGTGTTGCCTTCGCGCTCTGCGGGCTGGACCGCGCTCAGGGTGGTGCCGTACCCGGTTTTGTCCCGGGCCAGCTGAACCTTGGCCGCCAGCAGCAGCGAAGCCCCCGCAAACCCCCAGGCCCGCGCGCTCAAGTGCAAGGAGAAACGCCCCAGGTCGAGCTCGGCCCGCTGGCCCTGGTAGTCGGTATAGGCCGCCTTGATCGATTGCGCCGCACGCCTTTCTGGCAGGTCGATCTTGCCAAGCTCCACTTCGCCGCGGGCCAGGTCGATGTCCAGCGACAGCTCTGCCTCGGCCTTGAAGCCTTCAAGAGACAAGCCCGACTCGGCCTTGACGTTGCCGTAAAGCGACGACCTGGGCGGTGAAAGCAGGCGCACCAGCTGGGCCTGCGGGCTGGCATCGAACAGGCGCAGCTGGTTGCGCACATCATCGGCAAACAACACCTGGCGCAGGCGCTGGCCCCAGTCCTTGCGCATGCCCTCATCGTCGAGGGTTTTCACCCGGTAGCCCTTGGCCTCGAGATAGTTGCGGAACAACTCGACATCGAAGCAGCCCTGGGCGTCGAACCAATCACTTTGCTGATCCTTGACCCTGGCCGAGCCCATGTTCAGCAGCCAGTCCTTGAACGCCGAATCGCTGCGGTCCTCGGCTTGCTTGTTTTCGCCGCTGAGCTTCACGTCTGCCTTGCCCTCGGCATTCGGCTTGCCAAGGCCCGCGAGCGTGGGGTCGTAGAGTTGCTGCAGGTCTGCAGAACTCAAATGCTGCAGCGGCCTGTCAGGGGTATTGGGCAGGCTCACCTCGCGCAGCGGAAAGTCGCCCTTCACCAGGCTCTCCACCGGCTTTGGCGCGAAGCGCTCCGGCTCCCACAGCAGGTGCAGCCGCGGGGTGCTGCTGCTGATTGCCTGGCTTGCCTCCTGGTAAAGCTGCCGGGCCTTGTCTTCGAGGCTGCGCCACATGTTGCACTCCACCTCCACCAGGCTGTTCGGCGCCCGGTGGTTGTCGCCCGTGGCCCGCACCCAAGCCTTGTACTTGGCTTCCAGGCGTTGCTGGATCTGCTGCTGGCGCGCCAGCAGCGCCATGTAGCGCTTGAAGCGCTGCACACCCTGGGTGATCGCTGCCGAACTATTGCCCGCCAGGGCATACTCGGGCAGGGCCAGGCCATACTCGGCAGCCTTGAGAATGGCTTGCACGTAGGCGGCGTAGGCAAATGGCGTGACGTTGTTCTGCCGCCACGTGATGTGATCGCGCAATTTATCGGGCTGCTCGAGGCCATTGACGACCGTCAGCGCAAGGCGCTCCCGGTCTTCAACCAGCAGCTCGGCGATTTTTTCCTGGCTGTAGACTGGCATTTCGCCGTCTTTGAGCAGCGTTTTGCGCGCTTCAAGGTAGGCCTGCACCGCCTCGCGGGCGGCCACGGCCTGGGGGGTGAACAACTGGCCGGACTCGTAGGCGTAACCCTGCTGACGCGCGGCAGCGACGGCCTGCCGGTGCAGGCCCTCCCACTGGCGCAGGTTTGCTTGGCGCTCGGCATTGGCTTTATGGGCCAGGTTGCGCGGGTCGCTGTAAAGCGCAGCGAGCTCCTGCTTCAGCGCCTCGGGCGCAGCGGGCTCCTGGGCCTCGAAGCCCTGCATCCAGGCCTTGTCTTCACCTTCCAGAAACAGGCTCAGCCGCGGCTCCAGGAAGTACTCGAGCAGCTCGCTGAGGTCCAGGCCACGGGCACGTGCCTCTGCACTTTGGCCGGCGACGACGTTCGAATCGAGGGTGTGGATGGCTTCTTCGATCAGGCCCAGGGCACGCTTGCGTAGCAGCCAGAAGGCCTTTTCCTGCGGGGAGTAGAGGATGCTTTCGAAGACGGTCGAGCACGGCAGGTCTGGTTCGTCGAAGGATACCTGGCACTCTGCGGGCTTTTCGACCTTGGCGTCGAGTATCAGCACTTCTGGCGCCGACGCTGCAGTGCATTGGCCAGGGGTAACCGGGGTGTTCATGGCGGGTATCCTTTCCGCAAGGGTGACGTGATAAATGAACGCAGAGGGCCCCTGGAGGGCATCGAAAAACGCTCAGGCAAGCGCGCTCCAGCGAACTTGCGCAGGGATGCTATCTGCAATCAAAGGCCAAGTGCCAGCACTTGAGAGAAATGACGTCAAAGTACAGGCGCCAGAAAACCTACCATTCAGCGCCATCTGACATTTGCGAAAATTGGCAGAAAATGTGACAGGCCTGCCTACAACGCCGGCGTGGCCAGGATGAATTCGCGGTAGCCGGACACGATCACGTACACCGCGAAGTAGCAGAAAATCGCCGCCGACAGCAGGTACGACCAGGTCAGCAGGCGTTCCCCGAGCAGCCGCCCGCCATGGCTGGCGATACCGCACAGCGACACGCACCACAGCAGCCCGGCGGCGAAGAAACCTGCCAGGAACAGCCCGGCATCCCCCAGGCTACCGCCACCGGAACGGGAGATCAGCACCCCGCCCACTGCGGCGAACCACAAGATGGCGGTGGGTGACGACATGGCCAGGAAGATGCCGCGCAGGAACTCGCGCCAGCCTGACTCGACCACCACCTCGCTGCGGCTTTCAAGCTTGCCGCCGTGCCAGGCCGCCAGCAGCATCTTCAGCGCAAACCACACCAGCAGCGCCGAGCCGCCCAGCCACAAGGCCCAGCGCACGCTCTCGAACTGCAGCAGTACGGTCATGCCGGCCAGTGCGGCAATGGCGTACACCAGGTCGCCGACACAGGTGCCCAGGCCCAGCCAGAAGCCCTGCAAAAAGCCGCGCTGCATGGCCAGGGTGATCATGGCGATGTTGGCGATACCGATGTCCAGGCACAGGGACAGGCTGAGGAGAAAACCATTGGAGAAGGGCATTGCGGACTCATGTCGAATGGGAAGGACGGCGCGTCGTGCACCGTTTGTAACGTGCCAGGTCAGGCCATCGAGGCCTGCTCGAACACCTCGTCGGCCCACTGGTTCAGGCTCTTGCCGGCCGCCTTGGCGGCGACGCTCGCCGCCGCGTGGACCTCTGGCCGAATACGCAGCATGACCTTGCCCGAAGCGGGCTTTTCCGGGGTGATGCCTTGCTCGGCGCAGTCGGCCAGGTAATCGTCCAGGGCCTCGCGGAACGCCTGGTGCAGCTCAGGCACGGAGCTGGCGTGGAAACTGATGATGTCACGCAGGCCCAATACCCGGCCAACGAAAATATCATCCCGTGCATCGTACTCGATGCGGGCGGCATAGCCGTTGTAGCGCATGCAACTCATGGTCGGACTCCCGCCCGCAGCAAGAACTCGCGGGCCTCTTCAATCTGATACCGCCTGGCTTCCTTGCCAGGGTGAGGTCGATGGCAACGCCAGCATTGCCCGCCGAGCACAAGCTTTACCCTTAAGCCCTGGCGCTCGAGCACCTCGCCGCCCAAGTGCAGCACCAACGCTTCGATTTCGGCGAAAGGCAGTGATGCCGTGGTCGGAGTTCTGAAGATGTTGTCCAGTATCTTCCGGTATCGTGTGTTCATCGAAAAATGCTATCAAATAAAGATAGCAGGAACCCGCTACAGATTCATTCAGGATTTTTCTTCCCCGGCCAACACCCGCGCATACACCGCCCTATCCACATTCGCCCCGCTGAGTACCACCGCCACTCGCCGCCCGGCCTGGCGCTCGCGCTCCTGCAGCAACGCGGCCAGCGCCGCAGCCCCTGCCCCTTCGGCGGTGTTGTGGGTGGTTTCGTGGTACAGGCGCATAGCAGCGGCTACCTCGGCGTCGGTTACCCGCACGATGCGCGCAGCATGTTCGCGCACCATGGCAAAGGCCTCGGGGTGCGGCACGCGGCAGGCCATGCCGTCGGCGAAGGTGTCAGCCGTGGCGGTGGTGACGATACGGCCCTGGGCGAAGCTTTGCGCATAGGCATCGGCGGCAGCGGACACCACCCCGACGATTTCGGTGCGCAGGCCCAGCAGGTTGCGCGCCTGGATCAGCCCGCAGATGCCCGAGCCCATGCCGATCGGCACGTACACGCAATCAAGGTCAGCCACCGCGCCGAACAGCTCCAGGGCGTAGGTGGCCACGCCGCGCACCAGTTCAGGGTGGAACGACGGCACCATGGCGTAGCCACGTGCCTCGGCCAACCGGGCCGCTTCTTCGCGCGCCACGTCAAAGTCCACGCCGTGCTCCACCAGTTCCGCGCCCAGGGCACGCATGGCGGCGTTCTTTTCCCGCGAGTTGCCTTCGGGCACCACGATCACCAATGGCAGCCCGGCCTGGCGCGCGGCCAGGGCCATGCTCTGGCCGTGGTTGCCGCGGGTGGCGGTGACCAGCCCGCGCGGCACCTCGCTGCCAGCCAGCAGCGAACGCACGTAGACCAGCCCGCCACGCACCTTGAACGCGCCGGTGGGCGCGTGGTTCTCGTGCTTGACCCACACCTGGCAACCCAGCCGCTCGGCCAGCAGCGGCCAGGCGTGCTGCGGGGTCGGTGGCACGTGCTGGTGGACGAAGGCGGCGGCTTCACGCAGGGCGGGCAGGTCGAACATGGCGGTCATCCTTTATGGGTACGAGGTTGAACCGATGCTAAGGGCCGGGCATTGTATGGGCCAAAGGTTATATTGCATGGGTGGCAATTTCGTGTGGACTCCAGCCCTGGCCGACGACGGCCAACCCCGCTACCTGGCCCTGGTCGATGCCATTGCCGTGGCCATCGAACGCGGCGAACTGAAAGTCGGCGAACGCCTGCCGCCGCAGCGGCGCCTGGCCTGGGCGCTTGGGCTGAACCCCAGTACCACCCAGCAGGCTTACCGGGAGGCGGCAGCGCGGCACCTGGTGGCCGGCGAGGTGGGCCGCGGCACCTATGTGCTGGCGGGCAGCAAGGAGGCCACGCTGTTCCGCCTGAAACGCCAGGACGGCGCGCAAGCCATGATCGACCTGTCGACCAACGTGCCGGTCGCCGACCCGCACAACCACGACCTGGCCCACAGCCTGCAGGCGTTGCTGGCCCAGGGCGACAGCGCCCTGCTCGACCACTACCTGGGCCCGCAGCAACTGCTGCTGGGGCGGGTGCACGGCGCGCGCTGGCTGGCGGACCGCGGCCTTGCCCTGCCCCCGGACGAACTGGCCTTGAGCGGCGGCGCCCAGCAGGCACTGTTAACCGTTTTGCAGTCGCTGTGCCAGGCCGGCGATGCGGTGCTGGTGGAGGCGCTGACCGCGCCCGGCATCAAGGCCGCCTGCCGCCAGTTGCACCTGCCGGTGCACGGCGTGGCCCTGGACCGCCACGGCCTGCGCCCGGACGAGCTGGACCGCGTGGTGCGCGCCAGTGGCGCCCGGGTGCTGGTGACCACGCCAACCCTGCACAACCCCACGGGTGCGTGCATGGACGAAGCCCGCCGCCAGGCACTGGCCGAGGTGGTCCGGCGCCATGACCTGCTGGTGATCGAGGACGATGTATACGGCGCGCTGACCGACCAGCCGCCGCTCTACCCGCTGCTCGAAGGGCGCGGCGTGCTGGTCAGCAGCCTTTCCAAGACCGTGGCTGCCGGCCTGCGCCTGGGCTGGATCGTTGCCCAGCCGCCACTGCTGGCACGCATCGACCCGCATGCCCAGGCCACCCACTGGCCGGTTTCGCCGCTGAACCTGCGCATCGCCTGCCAATGGATCGCCGATGGTACTGCGGCGCGGCGGCTGGCCTGGCAGCGCCAGGAAATTGCCGAGCGCTGGCGCCTGGCGCGCGCTGTGCTGGGCGCAGCATTGGTGAGTGATGGCGGGCCATCACCCCATGCCTGGGTAACGACGCCCGGGGATGCAGAGCAGGTGGTGGCGGCCTGTCGCGAGCGCGGGGTGGAGGTGGTGCCGGCGAGTGTATTTGCCGTGGGCACGCACACCCCGCAGGCGCTGCGGGTCAGCCTGTCGGCGGCGGCAAGCCGTGCGCAGTTGAAGCAGGCATTGCACATCGTGCGTGATGCCCTGTAACGCGTGCCCTGTGGGCGGCCTTGCCGGGGCGCCGTCCGGTCGAGATAGGCTGCATAACAGCCCCACGACTCAGACTTCATGCAAAATTGCCGGGGCTGCTTCGCAGCCCATCTCGACCGGACGGCGCCCCGGCAAGGCCGCTTCCCACAGGGATTGCATGAGCTTCAGGCCAGAGCCGTATATGTAGGAGCCGGCTTGCCGGCGATGGGGCCCGAACAGGCAGCATCATTTCCAGGCCCGGCGCCATCGCCGGCAAGCCGGCTCCTACAGTGACCGATCGGCAAGGCCGGTTACCCTTGCTGGCACCCCTCACCCATGGCCCGGTACTGCAGGGTATGCACCTGGCCCTGGTGGTCTTCGTAGGTCATGGTGGCAGGCACCACTTCGCAGACGTTGGGGATGGTCGACAGGTGGATCACGCGCTTGATGTCGAGGTTGGTGGAGTAGTCGTACTGCTGGGCCACAGGCTGGCTGCGGGCGGGCTGGGCCTCTTCGGCGAGGGCGAACGAGGACATACCGACCAATGCAAGAATCAGTAGGGCTTTCATGGGTTTCGACCTTGAAGGTGTATCACGCTGATCGAGTGACTTCTGATGCCGTCATTGGCGCGGAGAAGTTGTCATCGGCAACAACCGATGGCACGAAGTACCGATCCCGCTTTGTCGTACTGCCGGGGGGATGAGGAAAATTCTACGCCTCGCCCGGAATAGTTGAACCCCGAAGCCAGATATTCACCCTTGCCGTAATTGCAACAATCTGCGACAACGCGGCGCCTTGAAAGAGTGGGTTAGCCTGTCAGGGCCCTATCGCCGGCAAGCCGGCTCCTACAGAAGGATGCAAACGCTTTGCTGAGCTTTACCTTGCTGCCTGGGTTGCAGCGCCGACTGCTCGACCAGTTTTACCGCCAGCATGGCTCACGCATGCGTGCCGCCGGCGAAGGTGTACAGTGGGTGGCCCGTAACGGCGAGATCGTCGCCGGGATGAACCTGCTGCCCGTCGCCGCAGGCCACTGGCTGACCGGGCTGTTCGTCGCGCCCTCGCAGCGCGGGCAACGAGTCGGCTCACAGTTGCTCGAAGCGGCGCTGAACGCAACTCCAGGCCCGGTGTGGCTGTTCTGCGACCCGCAGCTGGTGCCCTTCTATGCCCGCCTGGGTTTCATCAACGCCGAATCACTGCCCGAAGCCCTGGCCTCGCGCCTGGCCCGCTACCAGCGCAGCAAGCCACTGGTAGCACTGCTGCGCGCTCAGTCGTCCGCCACGTCCAGCCCGGGGAACAGCACCTCGGTGTAGCCGAACTTGCTGAAGTCCTGGATGCGCGACGGGTACAACCGGCCGATCAGGTGGTCGCACTCATGCTGCACCACCCGCGCATGGAAGCCGTCGGCAAAGCGGTCGATGGGGTTGCCCTGGGGGTCTACACCTGAGTAGCTGATGTGCTTGTAGCGCGGCACCACCCCACGCAGGCCGGGCACCGACAGGCAGCCCTCCCAGCCATCCTCCACCTCGGTGGCCAGCGGCGTGATCACCGGGTTGAGCAGGATGGTGCGCGGCACCGGCTCGGCGTCGGGGTAGCGCTCGCTGCGCTCGAAACCGAAAATCACCAGTTGCAGGTCGATGCCGATCTGCGGCGCGGCAAGGCCCACCCCGCCTACATGGGCCATGGTTTCGAACATGTCGTCGATCAGCTGTTGCAGCTCTGCTGTACCGAGCATGTGCGCCGGCACGGGCGGGGCGATGCGCAGCAGGCGTTCATCGCCCATCTTGAGGATTTCACGGATCATTGCGGGTTCGGCTCACGGGGCTGGGGTTCTGCGGGGTGTTCGTGGCCGAGCACGGTGATGGTCTCTTGCGGCTGCTCGCCACTGAAGTCCTTCTCGCCGGGGTTCTTGCCCTCGGCCGACATGTGCTCGATCACGGCGTTCATCTCCGCGCCCAGCAACAGTACCGCGGCCGAGATGTAGAAATACAGCAGCAGCACGATGATCGCGCCGATGCTGCCGTACATGGCGTTGTAGTCGGCGAAGGTTTTCACGTAGTAGGCAAAGCCCAGCGAGGCGATGATCCACACCACCACCGCCAGCACCGAGCCTGGGGTGATGAAGCGGAATTTCTGCTTCACGTCGGGCATCACGTAGTAGATCAGCGCCACCGCCACCATCATCAGGATGATGATCGCCGGCCAGCGCAGCACGGTCCACAGGGTGACCACCGCCTCCTGCAAGCCCACCTGCCCGGCAATCCACTCCATCACCTGGGGCCCGAGCACCATCAGCGCGGCGGCGGCCAGCAGCATGCCGGCGATGCCGATGGTGTACACCACCGACAGCGGGATGCGCTTCCATACCGGGCGCCCTTCGGGCACGTCGTAGGCGGCGTTCATGGCGCTCATCATCAGGCGCACGCCGGCCGAGGCGGTCCACAGGGCAATGACGATACCCACCGACAGCAAGCCGCCCTTGGACTGCTGCAATTGGTCGATTACGGGGTTCACCTGCTCCAGGGCCTGGGGCGGCAGCACCAGCTCGGATTGCAGGCGCAGCCAGGAGAAGAAGTCCGGCAGGTGCAAAAAACCGATCAGGGCAATCAGAAACAGCAGGAAGGGGAACAGCGAAAACAGCATCTGGTAGGCCAGCGCGGAGGCGTAGGTGGACATCTCGTCGTCGAGGAATTCCTTGACGGTGCGCACCAGCACACGGTGCAGGGGCAGGCCGCGCAGGTCGGGGAAAATCATAGCGTCTCCTTTCGCCGCTTGATCATCGAGGGGCTGGCCGACTCCACGGGAAGGCCTTGTCTATGGCAACAAGTCTAATAGACCGTGCGGCAAGTGTGACTGCTCAGTGTGCAAGCAAAGAAAAGTCCTACATCAAACCTGTGGGAGCGGGCTTGCCCACTCCCACAGGGTCTCGGGTTGCAGGAACCACAGCCAATCAAGGCTTCTTCACAGCATCCTTGACCTTGCCCACCGCCTGCTGCGCCTCGCCTTTGATCTCCTGGGCCTTGCCTTCGGCGCGCAGTTTGTCATTGCCGGTAGCTTTACCGACGCCTTGCTTGATATTGCCCACGGCCTCGTTGGCCAGGCCCTTCGCTTTGTCCTTGGTGCCACTCATGGGATGTCTCCTTGCAAGAAAGACACGGGAAATCGTGTCGACAACAGATCGACCCGGCGCTGCTCGCCAGAGTTTCAATGGCTTGCGTTGCCAACAGCCGAACGGCAAACAGCGGGCGAATACCGCACCGAATCGCAGCCCGGCACGCCGCCCCGGCCTGCCCTTGCCCTAGAATCGCGCCCAGACAGGCCGCCCGCCCGAGGCGTGCCACATAACAACAAACAGTCAGTGGAAACCCGCACCATGCGCCTGATGCCTGCGCTGGCAGCCCTGCTGCCGCTGCTCCCCTTGCCCGCCCTTGCCGCCGCAACCCCTGCACAAACCCTCACCGTCGAACGCTACGCCGACGACGGCCAGCCCGGCACCCTGCGCTGGGCCATCGAAACCAGCAACCAGAACCCCGGCCACTACCGCATCGAAATCGCCGCAGTGGGCAAGCCGCCCTACGTGATCAAACCCACCCGTGCGCTGCCCGAAATCAAGGGCCCGGTCAGCCTGAGCGGCCAGCCCTGGGCCCGCGACGGCCAGTACGTGGCCATCGACGGCAGCGGCTACATCAAGGATGAAGGCGTGCGCACCTGCCCCGGCGCCGTGCCCGGGCAGTTCGGCACCAACGTGCGCACCACCACCCACCCCGGCCTGGTGCTGCGCGACACCCAGGGCGTGCACATACAGGGCCTGGAGGTGCGCAACTTCTGCATCGGCATCTTGCTCAACCGCGCCAGCAACAACGTCATCGAAGACAACCGCATCACTGCCAACAAGGGCGGCGCCGGCATCATGCTCACTGGCGACGACGGCGCCGGCAACCCCACCGCCACCACCACGAACAACAACAAGGTGCTGCGCAACCAGTTGCTGGACAACGGCGACGGCCTGGAGCTGACCCGTGGCGCGGCGTTCAACCTGGTGGCCGACAACCTGTTCCGCTCAACGCCCGCCAACCCCGAGCCGTCGCAAGGCATCGAGATTCTGCTGGGCAACGACAACAGCGTGGTGCGCAACCGCTTCGAAAACTACTCCGACGGCCTGCAGATCAACTGGGGCAAGCGCAACTACCTGGCTGCCAACACCTTCAGCGGCAACTCCATCGGCGTCAGCGTCACCGGCGAGGGCAACATCCTCGATGGCAACCTGATCCACGGCAACCGCATCGGCGTTGCCCTGCGCCCAGAGCCCGACACCACCGCCACCCGCCTTACCGCCAACCGTATCTGGGGCAACAGCCAGGACATCCGCCGCTGCCAGGCCGGGGGCTCGTGCGTGCCTGGCCAGCGCACCGGCGCCATCGTGTTCGGCGTGCCGGCCCAGGCCCATGCGCTGTACGTGGGCTCGCGGGGTGTCGGGGCGGATTTGCCGAAAAGGGACCAGGCGATCATCTGTGACGCCAAGGGCGAGCCCAAGCCGTGCCAGCCGCTGCCCAACCACAACCAGCAGCCGCCGAAGCTGACCGGGTTTGCGGGCAATGTGCTGCGTGGCGAGGTGCAGGGGCCGGCGTCGAGCCTGTTGCGGGTGGAGCTGTTCGGCAATGCGGCGGCTGACGGGCGCGAGGCCGAGCAGTACCTGGGGGAGGTGCTGGTGAACAGTGACGAACAGGGGCAGGCGCGGTTTGCCCAGTTGCTGGAGCAGGTGGGTGGGTTGCAGAGCTTTACCGCGACGGTGACCCGCGTGGATGGGGCCACTTCGGAGCTTAGCCAGCCGATTCGACGTTGATAACGCCATCGCGGGGCAAGCCCGCTCCCACGCCGGTCATCCATGCCGCTGCGTGGGAGCGGGCTTGCCCCGCGATGAGCTCAGCCGCACAATGTCAGGCCTTTCTGGCGTCAACCCGCAGGAACCTGCATGAAACTCGACAAACCCAGTGCCATCGCCCGCCGTAACCTGGCCCTGGCCAACCCGGTACTCTCCAGTGCCAACACCCTGTTCGCGATTCTCGACAAAAAGCGCAACCTGTGGTGGTTCGAAGTCCCCGTAGCCTTGCTGCGCAAGGGCCAGCCCGACTGGGTCAACCTGCTGCTGCACACGCCCGAAACCGACGAGTTGCAGCACTTGAAGGTGCCGGTCAACTTCCTGCGGGCTCACCAGGAGCAGATGGAAGTACGCAACCCCGGCAAGCGCCGCTCCACCATCAGCCTGGCCCTGAGCGCCGACCGCGACTCGCTGCTGCGCGACACCCGCCCGGGCGGCGAGCAGCTGGATTTCCGTACCTTCGTGCAGGCCTGATCAGGCCCGCTCGATGCGATCGTCATGGATGACGATCTTGCCCTGCTTGAACAGCGCGCCAATCGCCTTCTTGAAGTTGCCCTTGCTGACGTTGAACATCTGGCTGATCACTGCCGGGTCGCTCTTGTCGCACACCGGCAGCACGCCACCGGCGGCTTCCAGGCGCTGCATGATCTGCTCGTGCAGACCGTCAGCCAGGGCCTGGCCCACCGGCTGCAGGCTCAGGGCGATCTTGCCGTCGTGGCGCACTTCCTTGATGAAGCCCTTCTCGTGCATGCCCGAACGCAGGAACTTGAACACCTCGTTCTTGTGGATCAGGCCCCAGTGGCGGTTGTTGATGATGGCCTTGAAGCCCATCGGCGTCTCGCCGGCCACCAGCAGCTCCACCGGCTGGCCAGGCTTGTAGTCGGCAGGCGTGGTGTCCAGGTAGCGGTCCAGCTTGGCGGTGGCAGTGATACGCCGGGTGCGCTTGTCCAGGTAGGCGTGGACCACGCAATAGTCGCCGATCTTCAGCGGCCGCGACTCTTCCGAGTAAGGCATCAGCAGGTCCTTGGACAGGCCCCAGTCAAGGAAGATGCCGGCGCCGTTGATGTCCTTGACCTTGAGGCTGGCAAACTCGCCCACCTGCATCTTGGGCTTTTCGGTGGTAGCAATCAGTTGGTCTTCGCTGTCCAGGTAAATGAACACGTTCAGCCAATCGTCCAGCTCAAGCTCGGCATCCTTGGGGAAGTAGCGCCGTGGCAGCAGGATTTCGCCGTCGGCACCGCCGTCCAGGTACAGGCCGAATTCCACGTGTTTCACGATTTGCAAACTGTTGTAACGCCCAAGCAGAGCCATTTGTGAAGATCCTCAAGACAAGGCGGCTATTCTAACACCTGACCCGTTCGCCCGCCCGGGCACGCATCGGCGGGAACCGCCGCGCCCACCTTGCGTCTACCGCCTGGCCAGCCCCCTGCAAGGATTCGCTCATGCCATTACGCCTGATCAAAACCCTGCTCACTTTTCTAGCCATCGCCCTGGTGCTTGGTGCCTGCAGCCGCATCGACCTGGCCTACCGCAACCTCGACCGCCTGGTGCCCTGGTCGCTGGGCGACTACCTGGCCATGAATCGCCAGCAAAAAAGCCTGCTCGACGAACGGCTGAAGGAGCACCTGGCCTGGCACTGCAAGACCCAGCTACCCGGCTACCTCGACTGGCTCGACCGCATCCGGCTGATGGTGGCCAACGACGCGGTCACCGACCAGGCCCTGCAGCAGCGCACCGACGAGGCCCGCCAGGCCATCGGCCGGGTCGCCGAAGAAATCACCCCCTCGGCCACGGAGTTGCTGCGCGGCATGAACGACAGCCAGGTGGCCGAGATGCGCCAGGCGTTTCGCGATGACATTGCCGAACGGCACAAGGAGTACGTCGACACGCCCTTGGCCAAACAGGTCGAACAGCGCGCCACGCGCATGCAGAAACGCCTGGAGCCGTGGCTGGGCGAGCTCAATGCCCAGCAGCGCCTGCGGGTGATGAGCTGGAGCCAGGCCCTGGGCGACCAGAACCGCCAGTGGATCGCCAACCGCGCCCACTGGCAGCAGCAATTGGTGCTGGTGATGGACCAGCGCGCAACGCCCAGCTTCGAGCCACGCCTGGCGCAGTTGCTGCAGCGCAAGGAAAGCCTGTGGACGCCGGAGTACAAGGCCGCCTTTCAGAACACCGAGCAGCAGGCGCGCAGCCTGCTGGTAGACCTGATGAAGCAGAGCAGCCCGCAGCAGAAGACGTTGTTGCAGCAGCGACTGGGCAAGGTGCGCACGGATTTCAGCGAGTTGAAGTGCCTGAAGGGGTGAAGGCCAGCAATCAACGCCCCTTGCGCCGATACGGAAACACATCGATCACCTTGCCCGCCCGAATCGCCGCCTGCAGCCCCTGCCAGTAACCGGCATCGTAAAGCTCGCCATGTAATCGGCTGAACAGCCGGCGCTGGCCGATATCGGCGAACAGAAACGGTGGAAACTCCTCGGGGAACACGTCTAGGGGCCCGATCGAATACCACGGCTCACCCGACATCTCGTCCTCGGGGTAGCGCGGCGGCGGGATATGCCGGAAATTCACCTCGGTCAGGTAGCTGATCTCGTCATAGTCGTAGAACACTACCCGGCCATGGCGGGTGACGCCGAAGTTCTTCAACAGCATGTCGCCTGGGAATATGTTGGCCGCCGCCAGTTGCTTGATCGCCAACCCGTAGTCCTCCAGCGCCTCCAGTACCTGGGCTTCACTGGCGTGCTCCAGGTACAGGTTGAGCGGGGTCATGCGCCGCTCGGTCCAGCAGTGGCGGATCAGCACCGTATCGCCCTCCAGCGCCACCGTGGACGGTGCCACCTCCAGCAGCTCGGCCAGGCACTCGGGCTCGAACTTGGCTAACGGGAAGCGAAAATCGGCGAACTCCTGGGTATCGGCCATGCGTCCGACACGGTCGACGCTTTTCACCAGGCGGTATTTCTCGATCACCGTGGCGCGGTCGACTGTTTTCGACGGCGAGAAGCGGTCCTTGATGATCTTGAACACGGTATTGAAGCCCGGCAGGGTGAACACGCTCATGACCATGCCGCGCACCCCGGGGGCCATGATGAAGCAGTCGTCGCTGCTGGCCAGGTGGTTGATCAGGGCACGGTAGAACTCTGACTTGCCGTGCTTGTAGAAGCCGATCGAGGTATACAGCTCGGCGATGTGCTTGCCCGGCAGGATGCGCTTGAGAAAGTTGACGAACTCCGCCGGCACCGGCACATCGACCATGAAGTACGAGCGGGTGAAGGAAAAGATGATCGACACCTCGGCCTCGTCGGTGATCAGCGCATCGGCCTCGATGCCCTGGCCCTCGCGGTGCAGCAGCGGGATCACCAGTGGCCACTGCTCGTCGCTGTTGTACAACCGGCCCACAAGATAAGCGCCCTTGTTGCGGTACAGCACCGGGGTGAACAGCTCCAGGGCCAGGGTTGGATCCTTGCACACCCAGTCCGGCAGGCACTCGCGCAACTGCGCTTGCAGCCGGGCCAGGTCGGCCTCGAGGTCCGCGAACGGCGTGCTGAATGCGTAATCGGCAAAAACCGCCCTCAGCAGCCCGTCAAGCCCGCCATCCGGGCGATAGGTGCGGGTTTGCGCGGCGCGCTCGCGGCCGCGCATCGATGGCCGGGTGGTGTGGATGAACATGCAGCCGTCGTTGATCAGGTCATGGCTGAACAGGCTGCAGAACAGCGAGTTGTACCAGGTTTCCGACAGTTCATCGTCCAGGCGCGGGTCGATCAGGCGAATGTAGGCGCTCTTCACCAGCGGCCATTGCTCGACGTCCAGCAGCACCTGCGCCTCGAAGCCCTGGCGCAGCCGGTCGCGCGCCTCGGCGACCTGTTCTTCGTACAGGTTGATGCGTGCCGCCGCGGCCTGCTGGATCGCCTGCCAGCGCGCCTGTTCGAAGCGCTCGCGGGCACCCAAGGTGATACGCCGGAAGTGTTCACGGTAGTCGTCGAAGCCATCGAGGATCATCCGCGCGATGTCGGCGGCGGGCCAGGTGGGGGTCATGCGCGAAGCCTCTGTGCTGGGGTCAACGGGAGAGCTTAGTTCGCCCTGTAGGAGCCGGCTTGCCGGCGATAGGGCCCGCACGGTGATACACCGCAAGAAAGCACAAGAATCCCCCCACCCCCTCGCGTACACTCGCGCCCTGCCCCACCGCCGGAGACCACCGTGAGCCCCATCGCCCTTGCCCGCCTGATAACCCTTGCCGCTGTCTGGGGGGCGAGTTTTCTGTTCATGCGCATCATCGCCCCGGAACTGGGCACCGTACCGACGGCGTTCTTGCGCGTGTCGATCGCCTGCCTGGGGCTGGTGGCGATCCTCACCGCCGCGCGGGTACGCTGGGACTTTGACGGCAAGCTCGGCGCCTGCCTGGTACTGGGCATGATCAACTCAGGCATACCCGCGACCTTCTATTCGGTGGCCGCCCAGGTGCTGCCGGCCGGCTACTCGGCAATCTTCAACGCCACCACGCCGCTGATGGGCGTGCTGATCGGCGCCTTGTGCTTCCGCGAAGCCATGACCCTGCCCAAGCTGTGCGGCATCTTCCTCGGCCTGTTCGGCGTCGGCATTCTCAGCGGTGCCGGCCCCGTGGCGCTGGACTGGGCCTTGCTGCAAGGCGCCCTGGCGTGCCTGGCGGCGACCACCTGCTACGGCTTTGCCGGTTTTCTTGCCCGGCGCTGGGTCAGCGGCCTGGACAGTCGCCTATCGGCACTGGGCAGCATGCTCGGCGCAACCTTGCTGCTGACCCCGCTGTTCGCCTGGAGCGCCCTGGCCCAACCACCGGCCAGTTGGGGCGGCTGGCAGGTGTGGCTGTCGCTGCTGGGTCTGGGCCTTTTGTGCACGGCCTTTGCCTACATCCTGTACTTCCGCCTGCTGGCCGAGATCGGCCCGGTCAAGGCCAGCACCGTGACCTTCCTGATCCCGGCGTTCGGCGTGTTGTGGGGGGCGTGGCTGCTGGACGAGCCGCTGTCGATGGCGCACCTGTATGGCGGGGTGCTGATTGGCGTGGCGTTGTGGCTGGTGCTCAAGCCCGCCAGGCAGTGACACGCCGTCGTGTAGGAGCGGCCTTGTGTCGCGAAAGGGCCGCAAAGCGGCCCCAGGATTTCAGCGTTTCAACCGATATTGCTGGGGCCGCCATGCGGCCCTTTCGCGACACAAGGCCGCTCCTACAGAGGCCCTTCAGGCCTGGGCAGGCTTCAATGTCGGCTTACGGAACACAAACAACAACCCCACCACGATCAACCCCATCCCCAGCAGGCTCAGCGGCGCCAGGCGGTTACCGAAGATGATGAAGTCCATCACCGCGGTCACCGCCGGCACCAGGTAGAACAGGCTGGTGACATTGACCAGGTTGCCCCGGGCAATCAGCCGGTAAAGCAGCAAGGTCGCCAGCAACGACACCACCAGCCCCATCCACAGCAGCGCGCCGACGAAGCTGGCACTCCACTGCACCTGCAACGGTTGCAGCGGGGCAAACACTGCGCACATGGCAAAGCCGGCCAGGTACTGCAGCGGCAAGGTGCCCATGGGGTTGTCGGTAATGCGCTTTTGCAGGATGGAACCGGCAGTCATGCTGGCCAGCGCCAGCAGGGCGAACAGCATCCCGGCCAGCGACACGCCGCCCAGGTTGATGCCCTGGTACACCACCATCACCAGCCCGCCGAGCCCCAGCGCCAGGCCGAACAACCGGCTCCACGAGCGCTGGCGCTCCATCAGCACCACGGTGAGGATCGGTTGCACGCCCATCACCGTGGCCATCACGCCCGGCGTGACATGGGTGTTGAGCGCCAGCAGGTAGAAGATCTGGTAGGCACCCAGCAGCACGCAGCCGGTGCCCAGGGCCCGCAGAATGGCGCCACGGCTGCGCGACCAGCGCAGCCCCAGCAACGGGCCGATCAGCAACAGGCCGATGAGCGCCAGCGCCGAGCGCAGCAGCAGGAAGGCGAACGGGCTGGCCTGGGCCAGGCCGAGCTTGGAAACGATTGCGCCGCTGCTCCACAGCAGGACGAACAGGCTGGTGGTGGCCGCCGAGGCCACGGATGCTTTGTTGAAGACAGACATGTATTGCCACCTGTATGGGCAAGGAAAGCCGTACGGGCGGAACTATCGCGTAGCAAGGGGATAGCCGACCGTGTTCAGTAGGTTGCGGGGGCGAATGGGCTCAGCCCAGCACGACCACGCAAGGAGGCGGAGCTACGCCGCCTACGACGCCACTGACAGGTGGTGGGTAGTGACTGATGAAGACCGGCTGCTGGCTGCCGCGCACGACCATGCCCGCGACTGGCGCGTGGGCAAAAACGGTGGTGGTTGGGGTGGCTGGCATGGGGTGGGTCTTCAGGGGAAGTGGAATGTTTCGGAATATAACGGCGAATCCAGGATCCGGCAATAGCCTGTCAGGGCCTCATCGCCGGCTCCTACAGGTCATGCACTCCCCCTGTAGGAGCCGGCTTGCCGGCGATGAGGCCGGGACAGGCTAAAACCCGATCAGAACAACCAACGGTACAACAGGTAAGCCACCACTACCGCCAGCACCGGCCGCAGCACGCGGTAGGCCTTGGGGTTGGCGCGCTTGAAGGTCTTGACCCGCGCACTGATGACATTGCTGAAGCGCTTGCTCCAGGCATAGGCCTGGTTGATCCCGCCCACACGCTCGTCGTCGGTGTTCTGCGGCGCGGTGGCGCGGCCGAGGAAGGCACTGACCTTACGGTTGATGCGGGTCATCAGCGGGCTGTTGAGCGGGCGCTCGACGTCACAGAACAGGATCACCCGGGTAACGTCGGTCTCGTTCTTCACCCAGTGCACATAAGTTTCGTCGAACATCACGTCCTCACCGTCGCGCCAGGCGTAGGGCTGGCCGTCGACGTAGATGCGGCAGGCATCGGAGTTCGGCGTGGTCAGGCCCAGGTGGTAGCGCAACGAGCCGGCGAACGGGTCGCGGTGCGGGTTCAGGTGGCTGCCGCCGGGCAGCAGGGCGAACATCGCGCCCTTGACGTTGGGGATGCTGCTGACCAGCTCGACGGTCTTGGGGCACAGCGCCTCGGCTGAGGGCAACGGTTTGTCGTACCACTTCAGGTAGAAGCGCTTCCAGCCCTTCTTGAAGAACGAGCCGAAGCCTGCGTCGTTGTCTTTTTCGGCGGCGCGAATGTAACCCTCGTCGAACAGCCGCATGGCCTCCTCGCGGATGGTTTGCCAGTTATCCTTGAGCACGTCCAGCTCGGGGAAGCGCTGGCGGTCGAGGTAGGGCTTGGACGGCACGCCCGAGAACAGGTACATCAGCGCGTTGTACGGGGCAAACAGCGCCGAATGGTTGACGAACTGGCGCAGCACCGGCAGGCGCGCCTTGCCGCGCAGGTGCACGAACAGCACGCTGGCGATGAACACCAGCAGCACACCGGCCTTGGCGACGAAGGAAAAGGTCATGCAACACTCCTTGGAGGGGAAATCAGGCCATCCCCGGATAGCCGGACATGATAAACCCATCCGCCCCCGGGACAAACCACCGGGGGCGCAAGGCTTTAGTCACAGATTGTGCAATAAACGGCAGGAAGGGATATTGCGCCGGATCAGCGGTGCGCTGCCCTCTGTAGGAGCCGGCGTGCCGGCGATGAGGCCAGCACAGGCAATAAATGACCGTGGATGGCACCGGCTGCGCCGGTGATCGCCGGCAAGCCGGCCCCTACAGGGTTACTGCTGGGTTTCCTGTTCGCTGAACAGGTCGCTGAACAGCATGCTCGACAGGTAACGCTCGCCGGAGTCCGGCAAGATCACCACGATGGTCTTGCCCTGCATCTCCGGCTTCTCGGCCAGGCGCACCGCCACCGCCATGGCCGCGCCGCAGGAAATACCACACAGAATCCCCTCCTCCTGCATCAGGCGGATGGCCATGGCCTTGGCTTCTTCATCGGTCACCGTCTCGGCCTTGTCGACGATCGACAGGTCGAGGTTTTTCGGCACGAACCCTGGGGCGAGGCCCTGGATCTTGTGCGGGCTGGGCGTGAGCTCTTGACCGGCCAGGGTCTGGCTGATCAGCGGCGAGCTTGCCGGCTCCACCGCCACCGACAGGATCGACTTGCCCTGGGTGTGCTTGATGTAGCGCGACACGCCGGTAATGGTGCCGCCGGTGCCCACGCCGGCCACCAGCACGTCCACCGCACCGTCGGTGTCATTCCAGATTTCCGGGCCGGTGGTCTTTTCGTGAATGGCCGGGTTGGCCGGGTTTTCGAACTGGCCCGGCAGGAAGTACTGGGCAGGGTCCGAGGCGACGATCTCATTGGCCTTCTCGATGGCGCCCTTCATGCCCTTGGCAGGCTCGGTCAGCACCAGCTCGGCGCCCAGGGCCTTGAGCACCTTGCGCCGCTCCAGGCTCATCGAAGCCGGCATGGTCAACATCAGCTTGTAGCCACGGGCGGCGGCAACAAAGGCCAGGCCAATGCCGGTGTTGCCCGAGGTGGGCTCGACGATGGTCATGCCCGGCTTGAGCTTGCCGCTGCTTTCGGCGTCCCAGACCATGTTCGCGCCGATCCGGCATTTGACCGAGTAGCCCGGGTTGCGCCCTTCGATCTTGGCCAGGATGGTCACCCCGCGCGGGGCGATGCGGTTGATCTGTACCAGCGGTGTGTTGCCGATGGAGTGGGCGTTGTCTGCGTAGATACGGCTCATGGCAGGGTCCTTGGGGGGTCGAGAGATGCAATTGAATACGAAAGGTTAAGCCTGCGGCACAGGTGCGTAAAGCCCGTTCGAACTCGCCGCGTTCGCCTGCGGTCAACCGCTCACCCCGCGCGGAGAAACCACCGATGAAAGCCCGCTACCGCTGGCCGCTGATCACCCTGGGCAGCCTGCTGGTGCTGCTGGTGGCGTTGCACCTTGCACTGCCGTACCTGGTACGCGACTACCTGAACGACAAGCTCGCCAGCATGGGCGACTACCGCGGCCAGGTGGCCGACGTGGACCTGGCCTGGTGGCGCGGGGCCTACAAGATCAACGGTCTGAAAATCGTCAAGGTGACCGGCAAGGTGCCGGTGCCGCTGCTGGACGCGCCGCTGATCGACCTGTCGGTGAGCTGGCATTCGCTGTGGTACGACCATGCGGTGGTGGCCAAGGTCACCTTCGCGCAGCCACAGCTCAACTTCGTCGACGGCGGTAACCAGCAGGACTCCCAGACCGGCCAGGGTACCGACTGGCGCCAGCAACTGGAAAAGCTGGTACCCATCACCCTTGATGAAGTGCGCATCGAGCAAGGCACCCTGTCCTTTCGCAACTTCACCTCGCAACCGCCGGTCAATCTCAAGGCCACCCAGCTGGACGCCAGCATCCGCAACCTGACCAATGTGCGCGACCCGAAGGGCCGGCGCGACGCCAGTTTCGACGCCACCGCCGTGCTGCTGGGCGATGCCCGGGTCGAGAGCAGCGCCACCTTTGACCCGTTCAGCGACTTCGACGATTTCCAGTTCCGCCTGCGCGCCACCGGCATCGAGCTGCGCCGGCTCAACGATTTTGCCAGCGCCTACGGCAAGTTCGACTTCAATGCCGGGCATGGTGACGTGGTGATCGAGGCCGATGCCGTGAACGGCCGGCTGAACGGCTATATCAAGCCGCTGCTGCGGGATGTCGACGTGTTCAACTGGCAGCAGGACGTGGAGAACCGCAACAAGGGCATCCTGCGCTCGGTGTGGGAGGCGCTGGTAGGGGCCAGCGAAACCGTGCTGAAGAACCAGCGCAAGAACCAGTTCGCTACCCGTGTGGAGCTCAGCGGCAGTGTGCACCAGCAAGATATCAGCGCCTTCGAGGCGTTCCTGCAGATCCTGCGCAACGGGTTCATTCAGGCGTTCAATGCACGCTACGAGCAGCCACCACCGCAATCCGACTGAGGCGCAAGTGACGGACCATTCAGGGACTGAATACCCAGTCTGCGTTTTCAGGGCGCGAGAGCTGGGGTTATAGTCGCTGGCAAATCAGTGAACAGCTATGGCCCTATCGCCGGCAAGCCAGCTCCTAACAGGGGTTGCACGCTCCTATAGGAGCCGGCTTGCCGGCGATAGGGCCCTCCCGGAGGATCGCTTCATGAAGTTCGAAGGCACCCGCGACTACGTCGCCACAGACGACCTGAAACTGGCGGTGAACGCGGCCATCACCCTGGAACGCCCGCTGCTGGTCAAGGGCGAGCCGGGCACCGGCAAGACCATGCTCGCCGAACAGCTGGCGGCTTCCTTCGGCGCACGCCTGATCACCTGGCACATCAAGTCCACCACCAAGGCCCACCAGGGCCTTTACGAGTACGACGCGGTCAGCCGCCTGCGCGACTCGCAGCTGGGCGTGGACAAGGTCCATGACGTACGCAACTACCTGAAGAAGGGCAAGCTGTGGGAGGCCTTCGAGGCCGATGAGCGGGTGATCCTGCTGATCGATGAAATCGACAAGGCCGACATCGAGTTCCCCAACGACCTGTTGCAGGAACTCGACAAGATGGAGTTCTACGTTTACGAAATCGACGAGACCATCAAGGCCAGGCAGCGCCCAATCATCATCATCACCTCCAACAACGAAAAGGAGCTGCCCGACGCCTTCCTGCGCCGCTGCTTCTTCCACTACATCGCCTTCCCCGACCGCAACACCCTGCAGCAGATCGTCGATGTGCATTACCCCAACATCAGCCAGTCGCTGGTCAGCGAGGCGCTGGACGTGTTCTTTGACGTGCGCAAGGTGCCGGGCCTGAAGAAAAAGCCCTCCACCTCCGAGCTGGTGGACTGGCTGAAACTGCTGATGGCCGACAACATCGGCGAGGCGGTGCTGCGCGAACGCGACCCGACCAAGGCCATCCCGCCACTGGCCGGCGCCCTGGTGAAGAACGAACAGGACGTGCAGTTGCTCGAGCGCCTGGCCTTCATGAGCCGGCGCGGCAACCGCTAACAGGAGCCGGGCCATGCTGCTCAACCTGTTCAATGAAATGCGCGCAGCCAAGGTGCCAGTATCGGTACGCGAGCTGCTCGACCTGCACCACGCCCTGCAAAAGCGCGTGGTGTTTGCCGACATGGACGAGTTCTACTACCTCGCCCGGGCCATCCTGGTGAAGGACGAACGCCACTTCGACAAGTTCGACCGGGCCTTTGCCGCCTACTTCAAGGGCCTTGAGAACCTCGACCGGCATATCGAGGCGCTGATCCCCGACGAATGGCTGCGCAAGGAGTTCGAGCGTTCGCTGAGCGACGAAGAACGCGCGCAGATCCAGTCCCTGGGCGGCCTGGACAAACTCATCGAAGAGTTCAAGAAGCGCCTCGAAGAGCAAAAGGAACGCCACGCCGGCGGCAACAAGTGGATCGGCACCGGCGGCACCAGCCCGTTCGGCTCCGGCGGTTTCAACCCCGAGGGCATCCGCGTGGGCGAGGCCGGCAAGCGCCAGGGCAAGGCGGTCAAGGTGTGGGACCAGCGCGAGTACAAGAACCTCGACGACCAGGTCGAACTGGGCACGCGCAACATCAAGCTGGCCCTGCGCCGGCTGCGCAAGTTCGCCCGCGAAGGCGCCGCCGAAGAGCTGGACATCGACGGCACCATCGACCACACCGCCCGTGACGCAGGCTTGCTGAACATCCAGATGCGCCCCGAGCGGCGCAATACGGTGAAGCTGCTGTTGCTGTTCGACATCGGCGGTTCAATGGATGCCCACGTGAAGGTGTGCGAAGAGCTGTTCTCGGCCTGCAAGACCGAGTTCAAGCATTTGGAGTACTACTACTTCCACAATTTCATCTACGAGTCGGTGTGGAAAAACAACCTGCGCCGCACTTCGGAGCGCTTCTCCACCTTCGACTTGCTGCACAAGTACGGCGATGACTACAAGGTGGTGTTCGTCGGCGACGCGGCCATGGCGCCCTACGAGATCACCCAGCCGGGTGGCAGCGTCGAGCACTGGAACGAAGAAGCGGGTTATGTGTGGATGCAGCGCTTCATGGAGAAATTCAAAAAGATCATCTGGATCAACCCGTACCCCAGGCAGACCTGGGACTACACCGCCTCCACCCACCTGGTGCGCGAGTTGATCGAGGACCGGATGTTCCCGCTGACCTTGCAGGGGCTGGAGGACGGGATGAGGTATTTGTCCAAGTAGTTGTGAAGTCAATGAACGCTCAGCCCATGGAAGGGTGGCGGTCGAGGCGTATGTTTCCTTGATTCATGGGAGGCGAACGCATGAAGGTCGCCTCACTCGCGAATGAATGACACGCTACGCTCGATCTGGCCATACATCGGGTCACCTGGATGCTGCCTTCCCCCCTGCATTAAATAGTCCCGTCGCCCACTTGCGATTTCTTGGAACAACGTGATTCCACGCCGCCTAGAATTAACAGCAGCTATGTCCGGTGCTCTGCCGAGCTGTTCATCACTGGCTATTTTCCGGCTGTAGCTATGGACAGTATCCTCAAGAAAGCGTGCATCCGCTGTTAGCAAGCCTACTGGAGAACTGGCATCTCCCTCAGGCCTTATAGATGCCAACGCATTTTCAGTCGCATCCATGAATAGCCCCCGGCGCATGGATGCTGAGCTTTCGGCTATATAAGTTCTCACTTGCTCATTAGGGACCCGCTGAATAGACGGCAACGGATCGGGCCCATGAACCTCGCGACTCATTTGCTGTCTTGGCATTGGTAGGGGCCGGTAGGGTACCTGCACCCGCCTTCCAAAACGCCCGCTGGGATCGACGTGATTAAGCGGATCGCCAAGGCAGTAGACGTAACAATTGATCCCCCCGGCATCAAAGGGGCTTAACTGATCAGGGCTTTGAAACCGCATCAGTATCGGGCTATATGCTCGATGGCCAAGACCCAGCAGATAGCACCCGCTAATCGGATCACGAAGCTGCCCGGTATAGCCTAGTAATACAGGCTCATTTATGACTGCTGCATATCCGTAGGCTGAGTACGAGCGAACATGCGGTTTTTTCCGAGTGCTTGAAGAGGTATCCACCACATTCGTACCTGGCAGCTGTTCAAGCTACCAGCCTAGAAGCCCGAACGTTGCCGATCTACTGACAAAAATGCCAGGTGATGGGTTTAGCGCCAGCTCTCTTTGACAGCCTTGCGCCGCCCACCCAGCACCACCCAGCCAATCACCAGCAACAGGCTTTCGACCACGAACGCCAACACAAAGCCCGCACCCACGCCCCAACCAATCGCCTCAGGCACCAGCAGCACCTGGTAGCTGTAGCCCTTGAGCGTCTCCTCGCGCAGCGCCGGCTCCGGCTGCACCAGCACATGCCAGGTGCGGCTAACCCACGAGCCCTGCAGCGCCTGCCACTCGTGCTCCAGCAACTGGTTGCGGATCAGCAGGCTGTCGATGCTGTTGGCATCACTGTTGAACACCGGGTCGTCGCTGCTGCGGTAATGCCGCACCAGCGCCTGCAGGTCGCCGTTGAAGAAGCGCTGGGCGGTCTGCTTGAAGCCATCGAGCGCCTGGCGCGATTCGAGCAAATGCGCCTCGACCCGCTGGCTGTAGTCATTGACCAGCCCGGGCACCTGAATACCGGCCAACAGGCCGAAGGTGAACAACAGCAACCGCAGGTAACTTCTGAACATTCAGCGTCCTTAGCTATCGCCGTGGGCGACGCACTCGCCATGGCGCCACAGCGCCCATTGGCCGGGCTCGTAGCGGTTCCAGGTCTCGTTCTCGGTGAGGGCCTCGGTGGCGATCACCGTGACCACATCATTGGGGGTGGTTTGCGTGTGAAAGTCGACGATCAGGTCGACATCCTTCAGCCTCGCCGCACCGAACGGCGCGCGGCGGGTGATGTGCACCAGCTTGGTCGAGCAGAAGCAGAACAACCAGTCGCCGTCGCTGAGCAGGCAGTTGAACACGCCCTTGCCGCGATACTCGGCGCAGGCCTCGACCAGTACCGGCAGCAACTGCTCCACGTCCACAGGCTCGGGGAAGGCTTCACGAATGCGGTTGAGCAAGTCGCAGAACGCCGCTTCACTGTCGGTGTCGCCAATCGGCCGGTAGAAGGTACGCAGGCCGCTGAACTCGCCCAGCTGGCCGTTGTGCGCAAAGCACCAGTTACGGCCCCACAGCTCGCGCACGAACGGGTGGGTGTTGGACAGGCAAACCTTGCCGACGTTGGCCTGGCGAATATGCCCGATGACCACTTCGCTCTTGATCGGGTAGCGCTGCACAAGGTTGGCCACCTCCGACTCGCTGCTCGCGGCCGGGTCCTGGAACAGGCGCAGGCCGCGCCCTTCGTAGAAACCGATGCCCCAGCCGTCGCGGTGCGGACCGGTGCGGCCACCACGCTGCATCAAGCCGGTGAAGCTGAAGACGATGTCGGTGGGGACGTTGGCACTCATGCCCAGCAGTTCGCACATGTTTGCGGCTCCTGGTTACAGACGGGGTTCGACCCGGCCCTGGCCGGGACCGCTGCGGCGTACCGGCTCGGCAGCGGGCTCTTCACGGTAGCGGTCCTGGCGCGCGGCGGCCACCGGGGCTTCGACCATCACTTCGTCGTCTTCCTGGGCCTGGCGCTTGGCGGCGGCTTCACGTTGCATGCGACGCTCGCGGGCGCGTTTTTCCAGCGGCCAGCGAATCAGCACGAAGACGATGTACAGGGCGAAGGCGAACATGCCGTACATGGCAAGGTCGGAGGCAGCGCGCCAGGCGTTGTTGCCCACCTTGAAAGCAACATCCAGCGCGGTGATGGCGATGGCCGGGGCGAAGCTTTCCTTGACCGGGTCGACGATGGTCGGGCTGAGCAGCAGCACGGCGACGATCACCCGCAGCGGCTCGCGCAGCCAGCGCCACATCCAGCCAGTGAACTTGAAGGCCACCAGCAGGCAACCCAGGGCGGCGACGGCGTAGAGGCCCCAGGCCAACAGATAGTCGTGTTCGGTCATGGTGTTCGTGCAAGCCAGGCAAAGAGGTGCCTATGATAAACACTTTTACTGGCGCAGGCGCCCCCTATACCCGTTCAGGACCGCGCCGGCCCCATTCGCGGGCAAGCCCGCTCCCACAGGATTGCACAGGGCTCGATAGCACTGAGCCCCTGTAGGAGCGGGCTTGCCCGCGATGAGGCCGGCACAGGCTACCCCAATCATGAGACAGCGAATGCCCATCAAGCCCCCCCTCGCCCACCAGGCCTCCGGCAACGACCCCTACGCCTGGCTGCAACAACGCGACACCCCCGAAGTGCTGACCTACCTGGAACAGGAAAACGCATACCAGCAAGCCTGCCTGGCCGACCAGGCGCCCTTGCGCGAACAGTTGTTCGAAGAGATCAAGGGCCGCATCCTCGAAACCGACCTGTCACTGCCCTCACCCTGGGGCCCGTACCTCTACTACACCCGCACCACCGCCGGCGACGAATACCCGCGTCACTACCGCTGCCCGCGCCCGGCCGACGACAGCAACAGCGTCGACCAAAGCCGCGAAGAGCTGCTGCTCGACCCGAACGCCCTGGCCAACGGCGGCTTCCTGTCGCTGGGCGCGTTCAACATAAGCCCCGACCACCGCCTGCTGGCCTACAGCCTCGACACCAGCGGCGACGAGGTCTACACCCTGTACGTAAAAGATTTGGCCAGCGGCGCCCTGACCACCCTG
The DNA here is from genome assembly GCF_019139895.1 of Pseudomonas fakonensis. Lineage (GTDB taxonomy): Bacteria > Pseudomonadota > Gammaproteobacteria > Pseudomonadales > Pseudomonadaceae > Aquipseudomonas > Aquipseudomonas fakonensis. The sequence goes on from NZ_CP077076.1 coordinate 4,579,198, forward strand.
CCCTTCGACGACTGTGACGGCAGCATGACCTGGGCCAACGACAACCAGACGTTGTTCTTCGCCGAGCTGGACGACACTCATCGCCCCTGGCGCCTGCGCCGCCATACCCTCGGCGAAAGCGGCGCCAACACCGTGTTCGAAGAGCCCGACGGGCGCTTCTTCCTGCACTGCTACCGCGCAAGCTCCGAACGCCAACTGGTGCTGCTGCTCAACAGCAAGACCACCAGCGAAGCCTGGGTGCTCGATGCCGCCACCCCGCAGGCTGCCTTTACCTGCCTGGCGCCACGGGTCGAAGGCCATGAGTACTTCCCCGACCACGGCCAGCTCGACGGCCAGTGGCGCTGGTTCATCCGCAGCAACCAGCAAGGTATCAACTTCGCCCTGTACCACGCCCCCGCCGATGCGGTACCGGCCCGCGACGACTGGCAAGAGCTGGTGGCGCACCGCGACGATGTGATGCTCGAAGGCCTGAGCCTGAATGCCTCGGCACTGACCCTGAGCCTGCGCGAAGGTGGCCTGCCGATCATCGAGGTACGCCCCGAGGGCCTGGCGCCCTATCGGGTCGAGCTGCCCGACGCCGCCTACAGCCTGTACGTGCAGGACAGCCTGGAGTTTGCCAGCACGCGTATCCGCCTGCGCTACGAAGCGCTCAACCGCCCGGCCCAGGTGCGCCAGCTGGCACTGGCCACGGGCGCGCAGCTGGTGCTCAAGCAAACGCCGGTGCTTGGTGCCTTCGATGCCGATGACTATGTCAGCGAGCGCCTGTGGGCACAGGCCAAGGACGGCACCCGGGTGCCGATCAGCCTGGTGCGCCGCCGTAGCGACCTGGGCAAACGCGTACCGCTCTACCTGTACGGCTACGGCGCCTACGGCGAAAGCCTCGACCCGTGGTTCTCCCACGCCCGCCTGAGCCTGCTGGAGCGCGGCGTGGCCTTTGCCATCGCCCATGTGCGCGGCGGCGGCGAGCTGGGCGAAGCCTGGTACCGGGCCGGCAAGCAGGAGCACAAGCACAACAGCTTCGATGACTTCATCGCCTGCGCCGAGCATTTGATCGAAAGCGGCGTCACCGACAGCGCACACCTGGCCATCAGCGGCGGCAGCGCCGGCGGCCTGCTGATGGGCGCGGTACTCAACCTGCGCCCCGAACTGTTCCGTTGCGCCATTGCCGAAGTACCGTTCGTCGATGTGCTCAACACCATGCTCGACCCCGAACTGCCGCTGACCGTCACCGAGTACGACGAATGGGGCAACCCCGAAGAGCCCGAGGTGTACGCGCGAATCAAGGCCTACGCCCCGTACGAAAACGTCAAGGCCCAGCCCTACCCGGCCATGCTGGTGATCGCCGGCTACAACGACAGCCGCGTGCAGTACTGGGAAGCGGCCAAGTGGGTGGCGCGCCTGCGCACCCTGAAGACCGACAACCACCCGCTGCTGCTCAAGACCGAGATGGGCGCCGGCCACGGCGGCATGAGCGGGCGCTACCAGGGGCTGCGCGACGTGGCGCTGGAGTATGCGTTCGTCTTCAATGAGCTGGGCGTTGTGTAAAACGGGTTTTTCGTTGTCATAGAGTTCGGTCACCCGATCTGAGGTGACGCAGTCCCAGTGGGAGCGGGCTTGCCCGCGAATGCGACAGAGCAGGCAACCAGGTTGCTCCTGCTGACGTATTCGCGGGCAAGCCCGCTCCTACAGAGGCCCGCAGCGCTTTCCAGACATTCGAAGAAGAACAACCCATGCCCGAAGAACTGCACCTGCACGCCGAAATCCGCGACATGCTCATGGACTGTGGCCTGTTCGACACCCTCCAGCCCGGCGACTTTCTCACCGCCGCCGGCTATTTCAGCCTGAGCACCATCGACGACGGCCAGACCATCTTCAACGAAGGCGATGCCGGTACCTTCATGTGCATCCTGCACCACGGCGTGGTGTCGGTGCGCAAGACCGACGGCCATGGCGCGCAAGGCGAAGTCGCCACCCTGCGCAGCGGCCGGGCCTTCGGTGAAATGGCCGTGCTCGACGGCGAGCGGCGCTCGGCTACGTGCGTGGCGGCCAGCCAGTGCCAGTTGCTGACCTTGGGCAAGGACTCGCTGGACAAGATGCTCAACGAAGCACCGCGCATCGCCGCGCGGATCATCCGCGCGCTGGCGGTGACGCTGTCGAAGCGTTTGCGCATGCAGGACGGCCAGCGCCTGGCCTAGGGCCTGACGGTAACGTGATCCCTGTGGGAGCGGCCTTGTGTCGCGATGGGCTGCGCAGCAGCCCCTGCAGTGTTACAGGACTCAATCATCTGGGGCTGCTGCGCAGCCCATCGCGACACAAGGCCGCTCCCACAGAGGACATCATTCATCCTGTGATGGAGGCTCGCGCGGCTCCTGCTGCAACCCCGGCAATGGCTGATCCTTCGGCGGCCCGGGCACGGGCATCGGTGGCAACAGCGGCGCCCCTGGCTGGCCGGCGCCAGCCTTGGGCGGCGTACTGGGGGTGATCTGCGGGTAAGGCGTGGGCGTCGGCGTACCCGGGGCGCCGGGCGCGGGGGTGAGCGGCCGGGCCTGCTGGCCAGCGGCCTGGGCCATGGGCGCAGCCGCCAGCAACAGCGCAGCGAGGATTGCAGGCAACATCGGCAGCCTCCTGTCGGGAACCTGGTTACAGGCTATGCCGACTCCAGCGTTTTCGCCTGTCCGTCCACGCCACTGGCGCGCTAGACTCAAGGGCATAACCGTCATTCAAGCCTGATAATCAAAAAGGTAACACCATGAGCTCCCCCTCCGCCGCCACCGCCCGCCTCGACCGCATCCTCGCCGACGCCAAGCGCGACAAGGAAATGGGCTACCGCGACAAGGCGCTGAAAATGTACCCCCACGTGTGCGGCCGCTGCGCCCGCGAGTTCTCCGGCAAGCGCCTGTCGGAGCTGACCGTGCACCACCGTGACCACAACCACGACAACAACCCCCAGGACGGCTCCAACTGGGAGCTGCTGTGCCTGTACTGCCACGACAACGAACACTCGCGCTACACCGACCAGCAATACTTCGGCGAAGGCTCGCTGAGCACGCCCAAGACCAACATCGCCACCCACAATCCGTTCGCCGGGCTGGGCGCGCTGCTGAAGAAGGACTGACGGTCGCCCCCGGGGTCGGCAAGCCCGTATAATCGCGCTCTTTTTTGCGAAGGGCCCCGACTCGTGGCGAACAAACGGTACAGCTGCATCGGCCTGTTCAACCCCAAATCTGCCGAGAACGTAGGCTCGGTGATGCGGGCGGCGGGCTGCTATGGGGTCAATTCGGTGTTCTACACCGGCAAGCGCTACGAGCGTGCCCGTGACTTCGTCACCGACACCAAGCGCGTGCACTACGACATCCCGCTGATCGGCATCGACGATTTGCAGCGCATCATCCCGCTGGGTTGCACGCCGGTGGCGGTAGAGCTGGTGGACGGCGCACGGCCGCTGCCGGAATACACCCACCCGGACCGGGCGATCTATATCTTCGGGCCAGAGGATGGCTCGCTGAGCGAAGAGGTGCGGGGCTGGTGCGAAGAGACCATCTACATCCCGACCCAGGGCTGCATGAACCTGGCCGCGACGGTGAATGTGGTGCTGTATGACCGCATGGCCAAGGGGCTCAATACCCGCTCGGGGCCCAAGTTCAAGTAGCAGATCGGTACTTGACCCCTTGCCGGCGATGAGGCCGGCCCAGGCAGCGTGGTTGCCTGGCCGGACGCCATCGCCGGCAAGCCGGCTCCTACAGGGAATCAGTCCGGATTACGAAGCGTTGATCCAGATGGTCTTCAGCTCGGTGTACTGGTCGTGGGCCCAGATCGACTTGTCGCGCCCACCGAAGCCAGACTCCTTATAGCCACCGAACGGCGTCGAGACATCCCCCTCGCCGAAGCAGTTGACGGTGACCACACCGGCGCGGATCTCACGCGACAAACGCAGCGCATTGCGCAGGCTGCCGGTGTAGGCCGAAGCCGCTAGGCCATAGACGGTGTCGTTGGCCAGCTCAATGGCCTCGTCGATGGTCTCGAAGGTGGTCACGCTCAGGATCGGCCCGAAGATCTCTTCGACGAACAGCTTGTTGTCGCGGGTAACGCCATCGACGATGGTCGGCTGCACGCGCAGGCCTTCTTCGGTCTGGCCGCCCTGCACCACGTTGAGCTTGTGCTCGGCGGCGTAGTCCAGGTACGACTTGACCTTCTCGAAGTGCGCCTTGCTGACCATCGCGCCCAGGCGGTTGTCCGGGTCCATCGGGTCGCCCAGTTTCCAGTCCTTGAGGTGCTTGGCCATCAGGCTCAGCAGCTCGTCCTTCACATCCTTGTGCACGATCAGGCGCGAGGACGCCGAGCAGTTCTCGCCCATGTTCCAGAACGCACCGGCGGTGACGAACTCGGCGACTTCGTTCAGGTCCTCGCAGTCGTTCATGACCACGGCCGGGTTCTTGCCACCCAGCTCCAGGACGATGCGCTTGAGGTTGGACTCGGCGGCGTATTTCAGGAACAGCCGGCCGGTGTCGGTGGAGCCGGTGAAGCTGACCATCGGGATGTCCATGTGGCGGCCGATGGCCTCGCCCACTTCACGGCCACCGCCAGGCACCAGGTTGAACACCCCAGGCGGAATGCCGGCCTGGTGCGCCAGCTCCACCACGCGCAGGGCGCTGAGGGTGGTTTCCTTGGCCGGCTTGACCACGATCGAGCAACCGGCGGCCAGCGACGGGGCGATCTTCCAGGCCAGCATCAGCAGCGGGAAGTTCCACGGCAGCACCAGGCCGACCACGCCGATGGCCTCACGCACCACCATGGTCACGGCGGCATTGCCGGTGGGGGCGGTGGCGTCGTAGATCTTGTCGATCAGCTCGGCGTGCCAGCGGATGGTGTGGATGGTTTCCGGCACGTCGACGTTCTGGCACTCGCTGACCGGCTTGCCGCTGTCAAGCGCTTCCAGCACTGCCAGCTCGTGGGCGTTGTCTTCGAGCAGTTGGGCGAACTTCTGCAGCACGTGCTTGCGGTCGTTCGGCTGCATCTTCGACCAGGTGCCTTCTTCGAACACGCGCTTGGCAGCAGCCACGGCAACGTTGACGTCGTTGACATCACAGGCGGCAACTTCAGCGAGCTTTTCGCCGGTCGCCGGGTTGGTGGTGACGAAGGTCTTGCCCGAAATGGCATCACGGAATTCACCGTCGATGAACGCCTTGGTGCGCAGTTGCAGCTCGGCGGCGATGGCCGCGTATTGTTCCTTGCTCAGCAAATCAGCCATGTCTGCAGGCTCCTTATTTGATCTGTGCGATGGTGGCCTTGAGTTCGCTGACCACGCGCTTGAGTTCTTGCTTCTCGGCGTCGTCCAGGTCATACAGCGGCTTGCGCACGCCACCGGTCTTCAGGCCGTTGAGGGCCACGCCGTTCTTGATTGCCTGGACGAACTTGCCACCTTCGAGGAAGTCCATCAGCGGCATCATGGCGGCCATGATCTTGCGGCCCTTGTCGAAGTTCTTCTCCAGCACGCAGGCCTCATACAGGGCTACGTGTTCGCGCGGGATGAAGTTGGAGCCGGCGCACACCCAGCTCTGCGCGCCCCAGGCGAAGAATTCCAGGGCCTGGTCGTCCCAGCCGCAGGACAGCTGGATGTTCGGGCGCTTGATGGCCAGGCGGTGCAGCTGGGCCATGTCACCGGAGCTCTCCTTGATGGCGACGATGTTCTTCACGTCGGCCACGGCGTCGAAGAACTCCTCGCCCATGCTCACGCTCATGCGGCCCGGGTAGTTGTAGAGCATGATCGGCAGGCCTGCGGCAGCGTCCACGGCTTTGACGTGCAGGGCGATTTCCTGCTGGGTCGGCAGCGCGTACGGCGGGGTGCCCACCAGCAGTGCGTCGGCCTTGATTTCCTTGGCGTGGCTGGCGAAGGCCACGGCGTCTTCGGTGCGGATGCCACCGGTGCCGACGATCAACGGCAGGCGGCCGTTAAGCACGTCCTTGGCCTGGGCGGCCAGCTCGATGCGCTCCTGGGTGGTGTGGGCGTAGTACTCGCCGGTAGAGCCACCGATGATCACACCGTGGATCTTCGAATCCACCAGGTACTCGAGCACCTCGGCGAAGGCCGCCTTGTCGATCGAGCCGTCAGCGGCCAGAGGGGTGATTGCCGGGGTGTAGATGCCTTCGAATTTCATGGGGATCTCCGTTGTTTCTTGTGCAGTTGTTCGTTTTCGGAACTTGCCGGGGCCACCCCGGCAAGGGTGGCTCAATTCAGCGAAGCAGCTTGTTGCAGGTTCAGCGAGCGGGTTTCCGGCGCCAGGGCAAGGGAGAACGCCAAACCGACGAACGTCACTACCGCTGCGGCGTACATGGTGGCGCCAATGCCGTAGCTATCCAGCGCCATGGGCACCAGCCAAGTGCCCACCGCCGCGCCGATACGCGACATCGAAGTGCCCACACCCACCGCACAGGCGCGGATTTCGGTGGGGAACAGTTCGTTGGGGTAGACCAGTTGCAGCACCTGGGCGCCGCCGATGAACAGCGCGTAGGCACCGAACAGCACCAGGATGAGCATTTCGGCGCCATTGCTGAACGCGCCCAACCCCAGCAGGGCCAGGCCCGACCAGAAGAAGCTGTGCAGCAGCGTGGTGCGCCGCCCGAGGGTGTTCAAAAGTCGGGTGCCGATGATGCAGCCGACCACGAACAGGAAGGTGATCGCCACCGAGCCGATGGAGGCCCAGTCGCCCTTGAGGTTGAGCGCGCCCAGCACCTTGGGCGCAAAGGCGTAGACGGCGAACACCGGGATCACCGAGCAGGTCCAGAACATGGTGACGAACAGCATGCGCTTGCCGTAGCCGGCGTGCAGCAGGCTCAAGAACGACAGCTTGCGGGTCTTGGGCTCTTCGGGCAGGTTGCGCAGCGAGAAAGCGTTGCCGTACACCGACTTGATCACCTGCTCGGCTTCCTGGCTGCGGCCCTTGCTGAGCAGCCAGCGCGGCGACTCCGGGGTGCCCAGGCGGATGATGAACAAAATCGCACCGATCACCGCAGCACTGGCCAGCACCAGGCGCCAGGCATCGTCACCGCCATGGCGCAGCAGCGCCTCGCCCACCACGTAGGCCGTGGCGGCGCCGGCAAACCACAGCACGGTCAGGGTGGCCAGGCGTGGGCCGCGGTTCTTCTTGGGCAGGAACTCCACCAGCAGCGAGGTGGCCACCGGGTACTCGATGCCCACGGCAATGCCGATGACAAAGCGCAACAGGAACAGCGCCAGTGCCGACTCCACCCACAGCTGGGCCAAGGAGGCGAGGATGAACAGGGTCGGGCCGACGAAGAACACGCGCTTGCGGCCAAAGCGGTCGGTCAGCCAGCCGCCGAAAAAGCCCCCGAAGAAAATCCCGATCAGTGCCGAGGCTGCGATCATGCCCTGCCAGAAGCTGCTCAGGGACAGGCCGGCGGCCATCTGCACCATGGCCACGCCGATGATGCTCAGTACATAACCGTCGACAAACGAGCCACCGCCCGAACGGATAGTCAGAAATTGGTGAAAGCGGTTAAGCGGAACATCTTCGATCGATACAGGGGTGTTTGTCATTGTTTTCTCCAGCCAACCTCAAACGCAGCCTGTTTTCAGGGCGAACGAACCCGCGATGCCGAAATAGACTTTCAGCCCCGTGAAATTCGAAGTTGCCCTTCGAACAGAAACAACACGCAATAGAACGCTTGCGCCGGGCAATCAATACCCAGCCGGTACTTCCTTACTTTTACTGCCTTGCTCTAATTAACTTTCTTTGCCGGCGCGGAACTGGCCCCATTTCAAGTTGAAGTTCAAACCCAGTGAAGTCAGCGCTGCCGGCGGGTTGGCGCACGGCCCTGGCGAATTCAGCACAAAGTCGATCAGCTCGTTCTTTTCACCGGCCAGCCAGTCGGCCAGCAACTTGCCGGTGGCGGTACCGCGGGTCACCCCCAGGCCGTTGCAGCACAACGCGCCATATACGTTCGGCGCCAACTGCCCGAAATACCCCAGGTGGTTGCGCGACATCGCCAGCGCCCCGCCCCAGGTGTATTCGAACGGCATGCCCGAGAGCATCGGGAAGCGCCGCTCGAACGAATCGCGGTGGCGTGGGGCAAAGCGCTCCAGGTATTTGCTCTGGGCGCGCCCGTCGGGGTTGAAGCTGAAACTGTTGCGCACCAGCAGGCGGTTGTCCGGGGTGCGGCGCACCGTGGTGCCGAACGGGTCGGCCGGGATCAGCCCCCAGTAAGGCTTGCCGCCCAGGCGCGCCTGCTCCTCGGCGGTCATCGGCCGGGTGAGGCTGGCGTAGGTGAACACCGGCAGCATGCGGCCCTTGAGGAAGCCAAAGCTCATGCCGAAGGCGTTGGTGGTGAGCAGCAGCTTGTCGGCGGTGATCGAGCCGTTGGCGTGCTTGAGCACGGTCTTGGCGCCGTACTCCACTTCAGTGATCGGGGTGTTCTCGTACAGGGTGACGTTGGCCGGCAGGCTGTCGGCCAGGCCCTTGACCAGCGCCGCGGGCTGGATCAACGAGGTGCCGGGGGTGAACAGGGCCTTGCGGTAGAAGTGCGTGCCGATGTGCTCGGGCAACTCGTTCTGCTCGATCATCTGCCAGGGCTGGCCGAGCTTGTCGAGGCCGCGGCGGTAGGCGTCGAGCACGGCGATGCCGCGCGGCTCCACGGCGGCCTGGTACTTGCCGCAGTGCTTCATCTGGCAGTCGATGGCGTAGCGCTCGACCAGCTCTTTAAGGTAGTTCTGGCCGCTCAGGTTGAGCTTGAGCACGGTCTTGGCGATGCCGATATCGCCGATGTAGTCGTCGGCGCCAATATCGTGGGGCAAGTCGATGGCGAAGCCCGCGTTGCGACCTGACGAGCCGAAGCCCACTTCCTGGGCTTCGAGCAACACGATCTGCTCGTCCGGGAAGTGCTCGGCCAGCTGGCGTGCGGCGGCCAAACCGGTGAAGCCGGCGCCGACCACCACCCAGCGGGCGTGGCTGTGGCCGCTGTGCGCAGGTTGGATGCGCCGGCCTTTGCTCAGGTGGTACCAGCCGCAGGTACTGTCATCGGCAGGCAACGAGGTGATCTTCGTCATTTCAGGAACCAGATATTGTTGTTAGGTCTGTTCCTCACCTGCCCCTTGCAGCAAGGGGCGGTGGAGAGCGTCGGTGCTACAGGTTCAAAGCCACATCCATTCCCTGGGGCGCTGCGTACTCGGCCATGCGCCGGCGCGACAGCTCCATGTGTTCACGCACCAGGCGCCCGGCAGTTTCCGGGTCGCGGCGTTCGATCGCCTCGATCATCTGGTCGTGCTGCAGGCAGGCCAGCTCAAGGTCGGCCTGCATGTCGCTGGTGGTCGGGTGGCGGTAGAAAATGGTGCCCAGGCGGGTGTGGTCGATCAGCACCCGGCGCAGGCTCGGCATCAGGTATTCGTTGTGCGCCATCTTGCCGATTTCCAGGTGGAAGGCGTCGTTGTAGATCACCCGGTTTTCCACGTCGCGGTCGACGATGGCCTGGCGGAACTGCTCCTGGATCGCCTTCAACACCTTGATTTCAGCAGCCGTGGCATAGGTCGCCGCCAGCTGCGTGGTGGCCACATAAAGCAGCGGCGCTGCCAGGAAGAAGCTGTGCAGCGAGTCGTGGTTCATCGCCGCAACCCGGGGCGCGCGGTTGGTTTCCAGCTCGATGTAGCCTTCGGCGGCGATCTGGCGCAGCAGCTCGCGCACCGGTGGCCGCGACAGGCCGAACTCTTCGCAAAGCGCCAGTTCATCAACCACTGCGCCCGGTGCCAGCTCCATGCTCAGGATGCGCCGGCGCAACGCGTCGGCGAGCACGCCCTTGCGGTCGAGCGGTGCATCACCGGTCAGTGGATGGACATCAGCAGTGGCTTTCATGGCGGCCTTTTTAGTTGTCATTGGCTTGTGTCTACTGTTTGTATAATGACTATAGGTGAGCGTTAGACAATGTGTCTACAGCTTTTTCGATGAGCGGTTTCAGCCGGGCAAAAGCCCTTTGTGAGCCTGCGGCTATTTCACCACATACAGCGGCGAGCGTGCCCGCGACCATGGAACGATATCGGTAAAGCGACGCTTATCCGCTGACGACAGGCTCGTGTCCAAATGCGACGGTTTTGAGTACTACAATCAGACAAGTTCAGCGGCGCAAAGCCATGAATCTGTTGGGTCGCTGGGTATTCTGGCTGAATTTTTTAGGTATACACAAAGAATACAACCTGATTGACCACCCTCCGATCCCGTGCCAACCTGCTTCGCAACAGCCATCACTCCGACTGCCAAAGCAACGGGGGTGTTCATGAGAAGCGGCAAGAACGACCTGTACGAAGACTTGAAGCACCAGATCCTGACCATGGAGCTGGACCCCGACCAGTTGCTCGACGAGTTGGGCCTGAGCGAGCGCTATGGCCTGTCGCGTACCCCGGTGCGTGAAGTGTTCCGCCGCCTGGCCGGTGAAGGCTACCTGGACATCCAGGAAAACCGCGGCGCCCGGGTGGCGCCAATGAACCACTCGACGCTGCGCAATTTCTTTTTGGTCGCGCCAATGGTCTACGCCGCCATCGGCCGCCTGGCGGTGCACAACTACAAGCCCGGCCAGCTGCGCGAACTGTGTGCCACGCAAGAGCGCTTTCGCCGCGCCAGCGCCGAGCACGACGCCCGCGCCCTGGTGGTGGAGAACAACCGCTTTCACGAAATCATGGGCCAGATGTCCGGCAACCCCTACCTCGAACCGAGCCTGGGGCGCCTGCTGATCGACCATGCGCGCATCGGCAACACGTTTTTCCGCCCGCGTAACAGCGAGATGGAGCGCGACCTGGCCTTGGCCGTGGCGCACCACGACAGCTTCATCGAAGCCTTCGGCCGCCACGACGAAGGCGCAGTGGTGGACCTGGTGTTCGAACACTGGGAACTGTCGCGCTGCAACATGCAACTGTACATCGCCCCCCAGGGGTTGGTGGACGACCTGGCCGCCAGCATCAAGGGCGGCTGATAGCGCCCGGGCAGTGCCCGGTGCATTACCGATTGAGTAGTACGCAACCCTGACGGGCTGTTTTGCCCGGCTGCGGATTCGCGCAGGTGAAATTCGACAACGACAACAACAAAGGGCCGCTAACGCCCGTTTCCACACCTCGAAGGAGCACTACATGAATCGTATCCGCAAGGCGCTGTGCGCATTGGCAATGGTCGGCCTCGGGCTGTGTCAGGCCCATGCCGACGAGAAAGTCATCAAGATGGGCACCATGGCCTGGGAAGACATCATGCCGATCAGCGGCATCACCAAAAAGGCCCTGGAAAACGCCGGCTACAAGGTCGAGCTGACCACCTTCTCCGAATGGGGCATCGCCTACGCGGCGCTGACCAAGGGCGATGTGCAGATCCTCGCCTCGCAGATCAACTACGTGGCCAAGGACTACTGGGACAAGAACCGAAACCGCCTGGAGAAGATCTCCCCGGTGTCCCACGGCCTGTACCAGGGCATCGCCGTGCCCAAGTACGTGAACATCGATTCGGTCGAGCAGCTCAACGCCAACGCTGACAAGTTCGGCGGCAAGATCATCGGCATCGAGCCCGGTGCGGGCCTGATGGGTGAAGCGGCCAAGGCGGTGAAGGACTACGACCTCAAGCTCAACCTGGTCGAGGGCAGCACTGCGGCCATGACCGCCGCGCTCAAGTCTGCGGTCGACCGCAAGGAATGGGTGGCCGTGACCCTGTGGGAGCCGACCTGGATGGCGATCAAGTACGACACCAAGTTCCTCGCCGACCCCAAAGGCATCTTCGCCCCGCCACAAACCTACTACTGGATCGGCCAGAAAGGCTTCAGCGCAAACCAAGCCAACGCAGAGGCCCGCGAAGTGCTGGCCAGCGTCTACGTGCCGCTCAAGGATATTGGCGACATCAACCAGGCCGTCAACGACGGCAAGAGCATGGACCAGGCGATCAATGACTGGACCGACAGCCACGGCGATCTGCTCAAGCGCTGGGCCAGCATGAAGAAGTACTGATTCAGGCGTAACAGCCTTTGCCACTGCCGAACTTGAACACAAGAACACACCAGAAAACCTCTGGTTCGGGTGCACATATGAATACCGATAATGCTGTTGAAACCCTGGTCGATTGCCGCGGCGTCTGGAAGATTTTCGGCGACCGCGCGCCGGCCGCCCTGCAGGCCTACCGCGAGCGCGGCCTGAGCAAGACCCAGATCCTCCAGGAATATGGCTGCGTGGTGGGCGTCAGTGACGTCAGCCTGCAGGTTCGCCGCGGTGAGATCTTCTGCATCATGGGCCTGTCCGGCAGTGGCAAGTCCACCCTGATCCGCCTGCTCAACCGCCTGATCACGCCCACCAGCGGCGAGGTGCTGGTCAAGGGCCGGGATATTTCCCGGCTCGACGCCGCCGCCCTGCGCGAGGTGCGCGCCAAACACATCGGCATGGTGTTCCAGAGCGTCGCCCTGCTGCCGCACCGCTCGGTGCTGGAAAACGCCGCCTTCGGCCTTGAAGTGCAAGGCGTGGGCAAGGCCGAACGCCATGAAGTGGCCGGCCGCGCCCTGGCCAAGGTGGGCTTGAGCGACTGGGCCAACCGCTACCCCGCAGAGCTGTCCGGCGGCATGCAGCAGCGCGTGGGCCTGGCCCGGGCCATCGCCTCGGACCCCGAAGTGATCCTCATGGACGAACCCTTCAGCGCCCTTGACCCGCTGATCCGCCGCCAGTTGCAGGACGAGTTCCGCCAGTTGACCAAGTCGCTGGGCAAGTCGGCGGTGTTCATCACCCACGACCTCGAAGAAGCCATTCGCATCGGTGATCGCATCGCCATCATGAAAGATGGCGTGATCATCCAGGAAGGCACCGCCGAGGACATCGTGCTCAGCCCGGCCGACGACTACGTGGCCGAATTCGTCGCCGGCATCTCGCGCCTGCACCTGGTCAAGGCCCACTCGATCATGCAGCCGCCGGCCCGTGGCGAAAACCTCGAACACCTGGAGTGCGCCAGCCCCGACAGCGACCTGGACACCCTGATCAACCTGCTGATCCGCTCCGGCCAGGACGCCGTGGGCATTCGCGACAACGGCGCGCTGGTGGGCGTGATCAGCCAGCGCGCGCTGCTGCGCGCGGTGCAGGGCGTGCCGCCGGAAACCCCGCTGCGCGCGGTACCCTCGCCACGGGAGGGCTCGGCATGAACCCCTCCGACTTTGCCGATGCCTTCGACGCCACCGTCGACAACGGCCTGATGTGGCTCTCGGACAACGCCTCGCACATCTTCGATGCGCTGAACGACGTGCTCAAGGCGCTATACCAGGCGGTGCTGTGGGTGCTGAGCCTGCCGCCCTTCTACGTCGCCGCGCTGTTGTTCGCCCTGCTGGCCTGGCGCCTGGCCGGGCGGCGCTTTGCCATCGGCACCCTGGCCGCGCTGCTGCTGTGCGCGGTGATGGGCCTGTGGCCGCAGACCATGAGCACCCTGGCCCTGGTGCTGACCGCCACCAGCCTGGCGCTGCTGGTGGGCATCCCCTGCGGTGTGGCGGCGGGCCTGTCGCCCACCCTGTACCGCATCAGCGAGCCGGTGCTGGACCTGATCCAGACCCTACCGCCGTACATCTACCTGCTGCCGGCCATCGCCCTGCTCGGCTTTGGTGCCGGCACCGCGCTGGTGGCCACCTTCATCGTCGCCGTGCCGCCGGTGCTGCGCCTGACCGCGCTGGGCATCCGCATGACCCCCAAGGTGTTCCTCGAACTGGGCCACGCCAGCGGCACCACCGGCTGGCAGCAGTTCGTCAAGATCCGCCTGCCGTTCGCCCTGCCGAGCATCATGACCGGCATCAACCAGAGCCTGATGATGGCCTTCGGCATGGTGGTGATCGCCGGCATCGTCGGCTCCGGCGGGCTGGGCGAGGTGATCTACAACGCCATCCGCACCCTGGACATCGCCCGCTCGATCAACGCCGCCATCGCCATCGTGGTGCTGACCCTGATCCTCGACCGCCTTGCCCAGAGCGGCAGCGCCCAGGAGGCCCGCCATGAATCTCACTGAGCTTAACGTCTCGCCCGGCGCCTACCTGGCGCCCGTATTCGACTGGCTCAACGCCAACCTGCACGGCCTGTTCGTTGCCATCAGCCACTTCGTCGAAGCGGTGCTGGGTGCCATCGAAGCCGCCCTGCTGCTGCCGCCGGCCTGGGCGCTGATCGCCGTGGTGTGCGGCCTGACTGCGGTGTTCATCAGCCTGCGCAACGCCGTGCTGGCCGGTGTGCTGCTGGGCTTTTGCTGGGTCAGCGGCTTCTGGGCCGCCTCGATGCAGACCATCGCGCTGGTGTCGGTGGCGGTGCTGATCGCCGTGGCCATCGCCTTCCCGCTGGGCATCCTGGCGGCACGGGTCAAGCGTTTCGACAACGCCATAGGCCCGGTGATGAACATCATGCAAACGGTACCGCCATGGGTGTACCTGATCCCGGCGGTGATCATCTTCAGCCTGGGCAAGGTGCCGGCGATCATCGCCACGGTCATTTATGGCATCCCGCCGATGCTGCGCCTGACCAGCCTGGGCTTTCGCCAGGTGCCCAAGGACCTGCTGGAACTGGGCCAGGCCACCGGCGCCAAGCCGGCCACCATCCTGCTCAAGATCGAACTGCCCAGCGCCCTGCCCACCCTGCTGGTGGGCCTGAACCAGTGCATTTTGCTGTCGCTGGCCATGGTGGTGCTGGCCGGGCTGGTCGGCGCCGGCGGCCTGGGCGCCGAAGTGACCCGCGGCCTGACCCGCATGGAGATGGGCCTGGGCCTGCGCGCCGGCCTTGCGATCGTGGCCGTGGCGCTGCTGCTCGACCGCCTGTCCCGTGGCCTGCTGGAACGCCGCCGGGGGGCCCTGCCCGCCCATTGAACCCCTACCCGGCGGGCAGGATCGCCCGCCGTCTTTCAACCTGCATGCAAGAGAAACACCCGTTGCTCCCGACTCGACATTTCAGCAATGCCCTGCAAGGGCACAACTCGCGGTTCACCAGCCAGGCAGCACAGCCCACCGGCCAACAGGCACGCGTGGGCTTTCTGCTGCTGGAGCACTTTTCGCTGCCAGCCTTCACCCAGGCCCTGGACACCCTGGTTACCGCCAACCTGATCCAGCCCCAGGCCTGCAGCAGCACTACATTCACCCTCGACGGCGGCTCGGTGAGCAGCGACCTGGGCATCGTCATCTGCCCGGCCGGAGCCGCAACGCAAAGCCTGGAGCAGCCGCTGGACCTGTTCGTGGTGTGCGGCGGGCTGCGCACCGCGCTGAGCGCCACGCCCGAGCTGACCGCCCTGCTGCAGGCCCTGGCACGCAAGGGCGTGGCCCTGGGCGGGCTGTGGAACGGGGCGTGGTTTCTCGGCCAGGCCGGGCTGCTCGACGGCCACCGCTGCGCGGTACACCCCGAGCACCGCGGCGCCGTGGCCGAGATCGCCCGGCACAGCCAGGTGTCCACCGACAGCTTCGTGGTGGACGGTGACCGGCTCAGCGCCGCCAGCCCCGGCGGGGCCTTCAGCATGGTGCTGGAATGGCTCGGGCGTTTGCGCGGCCAGGGCCTGGCCGAAGGCATCGGAGCGATCCTGGCGTTCGAGGCCTCACGCTACAAGCGCACCACGGCCGCGCCGCAAGCCAATATCAGCGAGCCTTTGCGCGAGGCGATCAACTTGATGAATGCCAACCTCGAGGAGCCGCTGAGCCAGGACCAGCTGGCGGACTACGTGGGGCGCTCCAAGCGCCAGATCGGCCGGCTGTTCCAGCACCAGCTGGGTACCACACCGGTGCGCTATTACCTGGAACTGCGCATTACCGAAAGCCGCCGGCTGCTGCAGTATTCGGACTTGCCGATACTGGATGTGGCGGTGGCCTGCGGGTTCGTCTCGGCCAGCCATTTCAGCAAGTGCTATGCGTCGTTCTTCGGCTACAGCCCGTCGCGGGAAAAGCGCTTTGGCTGCGTGAAGGCACCCAAGCGCGAAGGGGTTTGAGGGCCTCATCGCCGGCAAGCCGGCTCCTACAGGATTGCGCAAAGTCAGAGGCAAGCGTTGCACCTGTGGGAAGCGGCCTTGTGTCGCGATCGGGTGCGAAGCACCCGCAAAGCCAGGTCGCATTTGCGGCCCATCGCGGCACGAGGCCACACGGTCACCGGATCAGGCTTGCGCCAGCGCCGGTACCGGCTTGTGCCGGCGCTGATTCACCACGCCAATCAGCAGAATCACCAGCGCCAGCCCAATGGTCAGCGACACCTCCAACCGGTGCTGCGGCATCACGAACATCACCCCCAGGGCAAAGATGATGAAGCCGATCACCGCCCAGGTCAGGTACGGGTACAACCACATCTTGAAGGCAATTGCCTGGTTCTGTTTTTCCAGCACCGCGCGCATGCGCAGTTGCGAGAAAGCAATGGCCAGGTACACCAGCAAGGCAATGGAGCCGGAGCTGGCCAGCAAGAAGCCGAACACCTCGGCCGGGGCGAAGTAGTTGACGATGGTGGTGAGCATGCCGATCAGCGTGCTGCCGACCACCGCCGCCCGTGGCACGCCCACGTTCGACGTTCGGCCGATGGCTGCTGGTGCGTCACCGCGCTTGGCCAGGGAGAACAGCATGCGCGAGGAAATATAAATGGACGAGTTCAGACAGCTGGCCACCGCCACCAGCACCACCATGTCGACCAGGAACTTGGCATAGGGGATGTGCATGATCTCCAGCGCCCGCTGGTAGGAGCCCTGCACCGGCAGCAACGGGTCGTTCCACGGCACCACCGAGATGATCACGAAGATCGACAGCAGGTAGAACACGCTGATGCGCCAGATCACCGAGCGGGTAGCCTTGGCGATGTTGCGCGCCGGGTCCGAGGACTCGGAGGCGGCGATGGTCACCGCTTCCGTGCCCAGGTAGCTGAACATGGTGGTGAGCAAGGCGCCGATGATCGCCGTCCAGCCATTGGGCATGAAGCCACCGTGGGTGGCCATCAGCTGCGACAGGCCGCTGACCTGGCGATCAGGCAGGGCACCAGCCAGGGCAAAAGCGCCCAAGCCGATGAAGGCGACGATGGCAATCACCTTGAGCATGGCGAACCAGAACTCGAACTCGCCGTACTTGGCCACGCTGAACAGGTTGGTGGCGGTCAGTGCCACGGTCATGGCCAGGGCGAAGAACCAGGGCTCGATGTGCGGGAACCAGTTGTTCAGCACCACCCCCGCGGCGATGGCCTCGATGGGGATCACCAGCACCCAGAACCACCAGTACAGCCAGCCGATGGTAAAGCCGGCCCAGTGGCCGATGGCGCGGTCGGCGTAAGTGGAGAACGAGCCGGTGTCGGGGCTGGCCACGGCCATTTCACCGAGCATGCGCATCACCAGCACCACCAGGGTGCCGGCCAGGGCATAGGCGACGATGGCCGCAGGGCCGGCAGCGGCGATGGCATGGCCGGAGCCGACGAACAGCCCGGCGCCGATCACCCCGGCAATCGACAGCATGGTCACATGCCGCGGCTTGAAACCTTGCGCCAGCTGGTTGCCGGCGCTACCCGCAGTTGGATTAGTCATCCTGATCCCTTCTTGGACTTGTTATGGGAGGGCGCAAAGCCTGGGATGCCACAGCAAAAATACGGCCGAAACCTGGCAAACCAGGGCTTCGCGCCAGCCAAAACTAGTCCAGCCCCATGCAGCCAAGTTGCCCCTGGCAGACCCTCAGTTGGCCAGAAAGGTCATGCTAGAGCGGTTGTGCCGCTCGGCAGCAGGATTGAACAGGCACCGATGTGCCGGGGTCAGCTGCATAACCCATGCACACAGGAGACCGTGCTATGTTCGAAATCCCTACCTCCCAGGCCACGCCCGAACACAACGTCCACGGCCTGGAACGCGTAAGTTCGCTGGCCGGTGGCGCGCTGATGATCAGCAAGGGGCTGCGCCATGGTGGCCTGTTGGGCATGCTGCAGGTGGCCGTCGGCGGCCTGGCCCTGGCCCGCGGCGTGAGCGGGCGCTGCTCGACCAAGGCCTGGTGGCAGCGCCACCGCGCCGAGTATCACCGCCTGCACCGCGACATCGAGCGCGGCGCGCGGGAGCTGAAGGCGCTCAAGGCCAGTGCCGAGGCGGCCACCCGTACTGTGACGGTGACCGGGAAGGATCCGTTGACGGGTGGTTGAACAGGGATCGCGTAACCTTCAGGCTTATGCTGCCCTTGTAGGAGCCGGCTTGCCGGCGATCACCGGCAAGCCGGTTCTCATAGAGCAAACTACAACTCATTGATTTAACACCGTCCCCGTGGGAAGCGGCCTTGTGTCGCGATGGGCTGCATAGCAGCCCCGGCAATTTTGCATGAGGCCGAGGCCTTGGGGCCGCTTCGCGCCCCATCTCGACCGGACGGCGCCCCGGCAAGGCCGCTTCCCACAGGAGCGCGGTGCCTCCGCGAAACTCTCTGCACGACAGCGCAGCCCGAAGGGCTGGATGATTCCTACGGGGATCACACCGCAGACGCGCGGCTCAACGCAACACCTTGCTCTGCAAAACCTCGGACTGGCGCCCGAGCACGTTCTCGCTGATCTGCACGAACTCATCGGTGCTTGCGCTGGACAGGCGCATCAGCGCCCGGGCCACGTCGTCCAGCGAACGCTTGTCGTGGGTGTGCAGGCGGATCTCGCGGTCCAGCGCCTGCAGCAGCAGCACGCCACGGGCCACCTGGGCAGCATCGGCCTTGGCGCCCTTGAGCTGGGTGACCTTGGCGCCGAGCTTGTTCAGCCGCGCCTGCAAGGTGGCGTAGCGGTCGTCGCTGATACCGCCGGCACGGCGCAGCAGCTCGGTGGCGTAGTACTCGGTGAAGCTTTCGCCCAGCCAGTCGCTGCGCTCGCGGTCGTTGATGCGGGCGAACTGCTGCACCACTTCGCGCAGCAGCGGGCTGTTGCCGCTTTCGCCGATCAGCGGCCCTGCGCTGTACAGGTACAGCGAGTTGTTACCGGCCAGCGCCCCGCGCCACATGCCGTCACGGGCACCGACAATCAGCAGCTTGGGCGGGTTGCGCGGGAACACCGCCTGCAGTTGCGGCCAGACGAAGGTCAGCAGCGTCAGGGTATCCATGCGCCGCATGCCCTGGCCTTGCGGTGCGGCCACGGTGACTTCGGTTTCACCCAGGCGCGCGCGGCGGCTGCCAAGGTTGCCGGCGAGCATCCAGCCGGTGGGGCGGTCGAACAGGCGTGATACGTCGTCGATGCGAAACTTCTGCCGGCCAATGCGCGGCCAGGCGGTTTCCACGCTTTTCCAGCCGGCAGGCAAATCAAAGGCCAGGCGCGACACCAGCTCGGTGCCGTCCTGCTGGTCGAGGCGCGCCGGCGGCACCAGCTGGTCGCCACGGAACAACGCCCAGTGGGCGGTGATGCGGGTTTCATGGGCAGCCCCGCCGGGTTGCTGGTCTAGGCGTACGCGGTAGCTCAGGCTGGTCTTGCCCGGCGCCGGGTGCCACAGGCCGCGGCCGTTCTGCACCTGCCATTGGCCGTCGGCCAAGAAGTCGCTGTAGCTATTGCCGTTGCCCAGGTCAAAGTCCAGGCTGCGCACCGCGCTGCCGTCGGCCAGGGTCAGGCGTACCTCGGCCTGGCCGCTTTGCGGCAGCAAACGTACCTGATAATCGAGGTCGACCTTCTTTGCCAATACCTGGGTACTGGCCAGCAGGCCGACAAGCAACAACAGCGGGCGACGCATACAGAAACTCCTTGTTCCCCAGAGGCGATGATTTTCAGCCGGCGCGGAAAATCAGGTGGTCTTCCCAGTCGTCTTCGTCCACATCGTTTTCGCTGAGCATGCGCCCCGACCGGGAAATGCGCTGCTCGTGCACCTGCTTGCGGTCGCCGCTGACCAGGTGGTGCCAGGCCGGCAGGTCCTTGCCCTCGCTGACCAGGCGGTAGCCGCAGGTGGGCGGCAGCCACTTGAACTGGTCGGCCTTGCCGGGCGTTAGCTGGATGCAGTCCGGCACATGCTCGAAGCGGTTGGGGTAGTCACTGCACTGGCAGGTCTGCAGATCCAGCAGCTTGCAGGCGATGCTGGTGTAGTAGACGGCGTTGTCCTCTTCGTCCTCGAGCTTTTGCAGGCAGCACAGGCCACAGCCGTCGCACAGCGACTCCCACTCTTTGTTGTCGAGTTGTTCGAGGCTCTTGCGCCGCCAGAAGGGCGCGGTATCGGCGATCATCACACGGTTTCCTGCATTCAACGTGAATCCGCGGCGCGCGGCGGCGCCAGTCTAGAGGCAGTGCGGCGGCAAAGCCAGACCGCTTGTCAGTGCCAGCCGGACGCAGTAGCGTGCGGTCTTTGCCCACCTTTGCAGGAGCACCCATGAGCGCCAACCCACGCATCGCCGACTACGCCATCAACGAGCAGTTCATCAACCGCTGGTCGCCACGGGCCTTTACCGCCGAGCCGATCAGCCAGGAAACCCTGTTGAGCTTCCTCGAAGCCGCGCGCTGGGCGCCATCGGCCTACAACTCGCAGCCCTGGCGCTTTTTGTACGCCCGCCGCGACACGTCAAGCTGGGAGCGCTACCTGGCGATTCTCAACGAGTTCAACCGCAGCTGGGCGCAGCAGGCCTCGGCGCTGGTGCTGGTGATCTCCAAGACCACTTTCGCAGCGCCTGGCTCGGATGAAGAAAAGCCGGCCCTGTGGCACACCTTCGACACCGGCTCCGCCTGGGGCCACCTGGCGCTGCAGGCCAGCATCAGCGGCTGGCACACCCATGGCATGGCCGGTTTCGACCAGGCGCTGGCCCGTAGCGAGCTGAAGATTCCCGAGGGCTATGAACTGCATGCCATGGTGGCGATCGGCAAGCTGGGTGACAAGGCAACCCTGGCCGAAGGCCTGCAAAGCCGCGAAGTGCCGAGCCCGCGCCGGCCGTTGAGCGAGCTGGCGGCTGAGGGTGAGTTCAGCCTGTAAGGGTTGTTGTGCCTGTACTGGCCCTATCGCCGGCAAGCCGGCTCCTACAGGATTACCTGTAACCTGTAGGAGCCGGCTTGCCGGCGATAGGGCCAGTACAGTTAATAAAGGCTCAATAGCCCCGGGCGAAATCCACCTCGCCACGCATCCCCTGCCCCGCCGCATACGCCCGCACATTCTCGACAAACAACCGCACCATCGCCGCAGGCGAGGTGGGCGCCGAGCTGTGCCCGGTCAGCAGCAAGCCCCAGGCGGTCCAGAACGGATGGCGCTGGGGCAGCGGCTCCTGGCGGCACACATCGATCACCGCACCGGCCAGGTGGCCCTGCTTGAGCGCCTCGACCAGGTCGGCATCGACCACCGCCGCGCCGCGCCCGGCATTGATGAACAGCGCGCCAGGCTGGAAGCACTGGAACAGCGCCGCATCGTACAGGTCGTGGGTGGCTGGGGTATCGGGCAGCAGGTTCAGCACGTAGTCCACCTGCGCCACCATGCGCGGCAGCTGGTCGAGCCCGGCCACCTCGGCGAACGGCGCCTGCTCGCGGGCACTGCTGGCCACGCCATACAGCGTCACGCCAAACGGCACGAGAAACTCGGCAACCCGCTGGCCGATATCGCCGGTGCCGACGATCAGTACCCGGCGGCCCTCCAACGTGCGCCCGGGGCGGTCGTCCCAGCGCCGCTCCACCTGGCTGACCAGGCGCGACAGCACTTCGCGCTCGTGCACCAGCATGTAGGTGAGCATGTACTCGGCCATCACCTGGCCGAAGATGCCCACGGCGCGGGTCAGGCGGTAATCACGCGGCAGGCCGTCGGCCAGCAGCGGGGTGATGCCGGCCCAGGTTGACTGCATCCAGCCGGGCTTGTGGCCCTGGCGCAGCAGGCTGGCCAGCAGGTCCGGCTGGCCCAGCCATACCGGGCAGTCGGGGGCGAAACGCGCCAGCTCGGCGGAATCGCCACTGGTCAGGACCTCCAGGTCCGGTGCCGCCTCGCCTAGCAGGCGGGCGTAGTTGGCATGATCCTGTTCAGCGATCAGAACGCGCATGTAAAACACAACCTTGGCAGACAACGAACGCGGCCCGCCAGGCGGGCCGCTGTACAAAACGCGATGGCGCCCGGCTCAGACCGGGTCGTTGCGGCGCAGCAGCTCTTCGGGCAGGTGCTCGATGTACTCGTCTTCCAGCGGCGGCATCTGCAGGTGGTAGCCCTGGTTGTCGAGGTTCTCCAGCACCTTGGCGATGTCTTCGCGCGCCAGCTTGCGCTCGGGGGTCAGCACCAGGTCAAAGGCGTGCACCGGGGTGCCGAAGACCGGCAACAGCCCCTCGGGCACGCGCTCCAGGCCTTCGGCCTTGAGCACGTACAGGTACATTTCGTTCTTGCGCGGGCTCTTGTAGATCGAGCAGATACGTTTCATGGCTTGTCTCCGGCACCCGCCAAATCATCCAGCAGGGCCTGGCCCATGCGCTCACGGCGCCAGCCGCGCAACGCATCGGGCAGTTGATAGGGGCCGTCGGGGTAGCCGCTTTTAAGCAGCGCTTCGAGGGCTTTCTTGCGCAGCATAAGCTCCGGGGCAATCTGCAGGCGCTCGCCTTCGGCCTGGCCAATGGCACGCAGGCGCTTGAGAATGCCGGCGGCTTCGATCGGCAGCGGCTCGGGCAAAGCCTGCGGCCATTGCTCGGCGGGCTGGCTGCCAGCACGCTTGATCAGCTCGATGAGGAACTGGCCGTCCTGGCGGATGGTGCGCGGGTGCATCTCGTCGATTTTTGCCAGTGCCGACAGGTTGTCGGGCTGGGACTTGGCCATCGGCCACAGCGAGTGTTCCTTCAGAATACGGTTGCGTGGCACGTCGCGGTTGCGCGCTTCACGCTCGCGCCAGGCACACAGCTCGCGCAATACAGCCAGTTGTTGGCGCGACAGCTTCCAGGCCAGCTTCACCTCGCGGTACAGCGTCTGCGGGTCGACCTCGCGGCGCATCGCAGCCACCAGCTCTGCGCCGTCCTCCAGCACCCAGGCATACTTGTCATCGCTCAGGCGCGGGCGCAAGGCGGTGAACAGCTCGGCCAGGTGCACGGCATCTTCGGCGGCGTAGCTGACCTGGGTCTCGGACAGCGGGCGCTGCAGCCAGTCGGAGCGGGTTTCGCCCTTGGGCAGTTCGAGCCCCAGCACCTCTTGCACCAGGCGCGAGTAGCCCATGGAGAAGCCGATGTTCAGGTAGCCGGCGGCCAGTTGGGTGTCGAACAGCGGCTGCGGCAGCTTGCCGGTCAGGCGCAGCAGCACTTCGAGGTCTTCGCTGCAGGCGTGCAGCACCTTGACCACGCCGCTGTCTTCGAGCAGCGCGGCCAGGGGTTGCCAGTTGCGGATCAACAGCGGGTCGATGAGGAAGGCGCGCTTGCCGTCGCCGATCTGGATCAGGCCCGCCTTGGGGTAGAAGGTGTCGACCCGCATGAATTCGGTGTCGAGTGCTACATAGGGCAGTTCGCGCCAGGCTTGGCAGTGTTCGGCCAGGGTCTGGTCGTCACGGATCCAGTGAATTTCGATGGCCACGAGGCTCTCCCACTAACATTGGCGCGCAGTATATACGGCGCGGGCCTTGGGGGTGAAACCTCGCGCCATCCGTGGTGCCGGGCGGTTGCGAAAGCGCCCGGCGGGTCCTCACCGCACCTGTAGGAGCCGGCTTGCCGGCGATAGGCCCTTGCAGGCATCCGCTGGCACCGGCTGCGCCGGTGATCGCCGGCAAGCCGGCTCCTACAGGGTTCGGCGCAAGACGTTGTTCAGCGACCCGCCGCCAGCCATGGCCGGCAGCTGGCGAACATGTCCAGCGACTGCTGGTACACGCTGGTGCGCACCTGCAGCAGGCCCAGCATCGAGTGGAACAGGTTGTCCTGGGACAGCGGCGCGTCGCGCAGCTTGGCCATGCATTCGGTGTCCACACCAAAGTCCTTCTGGTAGCTGTCGGAGAACCAGGCCACCATCGGCACGTGCTTCTGCTGGTCCGGGGCGATGGCGTACGGGGTGCCGTGCAGGTACAGGTTGTACTCGCCCAGCGACTCGCCGTGGTCGGACAGGTAGAGCATGGCGGTGTCGACCTTGTCCTGCTTGCTGCGCAGGGTGTCGATCAGCGACGACAGCACGTTGTCGGTGTAGGCCAAGGTGTTGTCGTAGCCGTTGATGATCTCGTCGCGGCTGCACTGGTTAAGCGCATTGCTGCGGCACACCGGCTGGAACGGCTCCTGGCCTTTGGGGTAGCGCTTGAAGTACTCCGGGCCGTGGCTGCCCATCTGGTGCAGCACCAGCACGGTATCCTTGTCGAGGTTGTCGATCAGCTCGCCCAGGCCCTGCAGCAGGATCTCGTCATGGCATTCGCCGCTGGCGCACAGTGCCGGGTCCTTGAGGTTGCTCACGTCGATGAACTGCACGCGGTCGCAGGTGCCCTTGCAGCCGGACTGGTTGTCGCGCCACTGCACGCTGAGGCCGGCGCGCTGGAGGATGTCCAACAGGCCTTCGCGGTTCTTCGCCACCCGCGCGTCGTAGTCCTTGCGGCCCATGCCGGAGAACATGCACGGCACCGACACGGCGGTTTCGGTGCCGCACGAGTGCACGTCACTAAAACTCAGCAGGCCCTGCTGCTTGGCCAGTTTCGGCGTGGTGTCACGCTTGTAGCCGAGCAAGCCGAAGTTCTCGGCCCGGGCACTTTCGCCCACTACCAGCACGGTCAGCGACTTCCGCTGGTGGTGCTGCCAGGCGGCATCGCGACGGGCATCTTCGCCATAAGCCTGGAACGGCCGGGCAGCGGTGCCGACCTGCTCGCTGACATAACCGATGGAGGCGCCGACGATATTGCTTGGGGTGAGCATCAGGCGCAGTTCGTGGTGGTTGCGAAACAGCGACGACAACCCCTGGTAGTTGACCAGCGCCACCGAGCCCAATGCCGCCACGCAAGCACCGCTGACCACCAGTTTGCCCAGCAGTTCGCGGTGCCAGGGGCGGTAGGCGATGTGCGCTTTCCACACCGCCAGCGAGGGCAATATGCCCAGCAGCACGATATAAAGCGCAAACTTGATCGACAACAAGTCACGCACTTCCGAAACATTGGTTTCGGCGACATTGCGGAACATGCCGGCGTCAATAAGCACGCCATATTGATTCATGAAATAAGCGACACTGGCGCCACTCATGAACAAGATGATCAATACCGGCTTCAATACATAACGAAACGCCAACAGCGTCAGTATCAAGTTGAATGCGAACAGCATCAGCACGGCGAATGCCAGGCCCAGCCACAGCCCCACCATGCCGGGCGGCAGGATGCTCTCCAGGTGCCCCCAAAGAAAGGTGTTGAGGCCAATCAACAGGTAAAGGCTGGCCAACAGCGTGACCCATTCAGTCCGCAGGGATTTGACTTTCAACATTGGCATTCGCACGTAGAGTTCATGAGCGGCCAGGGGCAACAGGGGCACCCTGGAAAGTTGGCCGAACTCTAGAAAGCCTAGCATCAATTTTTTGTGAAAAACTTGGTAACAATTGGTGCGGATGCAGTTTTCATCCGTTAAACAGTTTTCATTCAGCGATTATTCAGCCAGGCCCGTCATGGCAGCCTGGCTTTTCGCAGCGGCGCAAAGGGGGCTATTCTCATGGCTCAGGCCCTTTCGCCAACCCCAGACAGAGGTGAAGAAATGCCAGTTCCGCACGATTTGCTCGCAGACCTGCACATTACCGCTGAGAATTTCCAGGCACTGATCGACAAGGACCAGGACCTGCACAAGCTGCACAAGGAATACAACGCCAAGGACAAGGAGGTGCTGGCCGCCGAAGGCAACGGCACCAGCGATGAGGCCGTCAACAAGCTGCGCAAGGAGCGGCTGCTGCTCAAGGACAAGATCGAACGGATCATCCACCCGCCCAAGCCCTGAATCGTATTCCGTAGGGGGCCGCTGCGCGGCCCATCGCGACACAAGGCCGCGCCCACAGAAATGCGCACACTCCTGTGGGAGCGGCCTTGTGTCGCGATGGGCTGCGCAGCAGCCCCAGAAGATCAAATGCCAGCAGATGCCTTCAGCGCTGCATCCAGGTCTTCGATCAGGTCGCGGTAATCCTCGATCCCCACCGACAACCGCAGCAGGTTCTCGCTGATGCCCATCTCGCCCTTCTGCGCCGGGCTCAACGAGTTGTGCGACATGGTCCAGGAGTGGTTGATCATGCTCTCCACCCCGCCCAGCGAATCGGCCAGTACGAAGATCTGCAACGCCTCCACCAACCGGTTGACCGCAGCCCGGTCGCCCTTGATGCGCAGTGCCACCACCGCACCGCCGGTGCGCATCTGGCGCTTGCACAGTTCATGTTGCGGGTGGCTCGGCAGGCCCGGGTAGAACACCTGCTCCACCTGCGGGTGGTCTTCCAGGTACTCGGCGATGCGCAAGGCGTTGGCGCTCTGGCGTTCCATGCGCACATCCAGCGTCTTCAACCCGCGCAGCGCCAGGTAGCAATCGAACGGCCCCTGGATGGCCCCCACCGCCATGCTGATGTGGCGCAGGCGCTTGAGCAACTGTTCATTGGCCGCCACCACCACGCCGCCAGTCAGGTCGGAGTGGCCGCCGATGTACTTGCTCGCCGAGTGCATTACCAGATCTACGCCCAGGGTGATCGGCTGCTGGTTCCACGGCGAGCAGAAGGTGTTGTCGATGCAAGTCAGGATGCCGCGCTCGCGGGCCAGCGTGCACAGCGCCTTGATGTCCACCAGATGCAGCAACGGGTTGGTCGGCGACTCGATCCAGATCAGTTGCGTTTCAGGGCGGATGGCCGCCGCCACGGCGTCCAGGTCGTTGAGGTCGACGTAGGTGGTGGTCAGCCCCGAGGTGCGCGCGCGGTAGTCTTCCAACAGGCGGAAGGTACCGCCATAGACACCGTTCATCACCACCACATGGGCGTCCTTGTCGAGCAGTTCCAGCACCGTCGAGGTGGCGTTCACCCCCGAGGCGCAAGCCACCGCGCCAACGCCTTCTTCCAGCGCGGCCACGCAGGTTTCGTAGGCGTGGCGGGTGGGGTTGCTGACGCGGCTGTAGGCGTATTCGGGGTGGTCGTCCAGGCCGCGCTTGATGAACGAGCTGGAGGTGACGATGGCCGGGAAGATGGCGTTGTCGGCAACGCTGGACTGCTCGCCGGCGTGGATGGTACGGG
Source organism: Pseudomonas fakonensis (assembly GCF_019139895.1). Classification (GTDB taxonomy): domain Bacteria; phylum Pseudomonadota; class Gammaproteobacteria; order Pseudomonadales; family Pseudomonadaceae; genus Aquipseudomonas; species Aquipseudomonas fakonensis. Next base: position 4,606,245 of record NZ_CP077076.1, read on the forward strand.
TGGCGAAATTGCGCGGCTTGTCGGACATGCTCGGGCTCGTGGCGTGTGGGGGAAAGGCGCCACTATCTCATATCCGCCTGCACCCGGCGCTGCGCGGAATGTTGTTGCCGTTACAGGCAGGTGATGTTTCCACCCATTACGGCAAACGGCTAACCTTGGGGTAACTTTTTCTCCTTTCGAGCCCGATTGCGCCATGGACAGTTTCGACCAGCACATCCTAACCCTGCTCCAGCGCGATGCCTCGATGTCGCTCAAGGACCTGGCCGAAGCGGTCAACCTGTCGACCACCCCGTGCTGGAAGCGGGTCAAGCGCCTGGAAGAGGACGGCTACATCCGCAGCCGCGTCGCGTTGCTCGACCCCGAGCGCCTGGGCCTGGGCCTGACGGTGTTCGTCCAGCTCAAGACCCAGCGCCACGACAGCGCATGGCTGGCGCAATTCGCCGCCACGGTGACGGCGTTCGAGGAGGTGATGGAGGTGTACCGCATGTCTGGCGACTGGGACTACATGCTGCGGGTGGTGGTGGGCGACATCAAGGCTTACGACCACTTCTACAAGAAGCTCATCACCAGCACCGACGGGTTGTCCAACATCACCTCGAGCTTTGCCATGGAGCAGATGAAATACACCACGGCGTTTCCGGTGAGCCGGTGACGGTTCAAGTCAGCTTCTGGAGGGACAGCAAGGCTCGAAGCTTATGCAATCCATGTGGGAAGCGGCCTTGTGTCGCGATGGGCTGCAAGGCAGCCCCAGGATCTGGGCCTCATTCAGGATTGCTGGGGCTGCTCTGCAGCCCATCGCTTCACAAGGCCGCTCCCACAGGGGCCGAATGATGCTGAAAAACAATCAGGCCATCAATCCGCTGCAGCCGCCGCAATACGGTTACCCGCCTGCGCCTTCACCACCTTGATCGCCACGAACTTCGAGGTCGGCGTGTAGGTGCCATCGCCGTAGCTTTCCAGCGGCACCAGCGGGTTGGTCTCGGGGTAATAGGCCGCCGCCTGGCCCTGCGGTACGTCATAGGCCACCAGGCGGAAGCCCGACACCCGGCGCTCCACGCCATCCTCCCACAGCGACACCAGGTCCACCTGCTCGCCCGGCTCGAAGCCCAGGCGGCGGATGTCGGCCGCGTTGACGAACACCACCTCGCGCAGGCCGAACACCCCGCGGTAGCGGTCGTCCAGGCCATACAAGGTGGTGTTGTACTGGTCGTGCGAACGCAGGGTCTGCAGGATCAGGTCAGGCTTGTCGCCACGGGCCAGCACCTTGGCGTTGACCAGTTGCTCGGGCAACGGGCTGGGGCTGAAACGGGCCTTGCCGGTGCTGGTGCGGAAGTTGCGCTCGGCAGCGTTGTTGCCCAGGTGGAAGCCACCCGGCGACTGCAGGCGCTCGTTGAAGTCGGTAAAGCCCGGGATCACGTCGGCGATCATGCTGCGGATGCGCCCGTAGTCGGCAACCGCGTACTCCCAGTCGATCGGCGTGTCGCCCAGCACGGCCTTGGCCATGCCGGCGACGATCGCAGGCTCCGAGCGCAGGTGCGGCGAGCGCGGTTTGAGCTGGCCGTGGGAGATATGCACCATGCTGAAGGTGTCCTCCACGGTCACGCCCTGTGGCCCTTCGGCCTGCAGGTCGATCTCGGTGCGGCCCAGGCACGGCAGAATCAAGGCATCGCGCCCGGTCACCAGGTGCGAGCGGTTGAGCTTGGTGGAAATCTGCACGGTCAGCGCGCAGTTGCGCAGCGCCGCATGGGTGCGCGGGGTGTCCGGGGTAGCCTGGGCGAAGTTGCCGCCCAGGGCGACGAACACCTTGGCCCGGCCCTCCTCCATGGCCTTGATCGCCAGCACGGCATTGTGGCCGTGGGCGCGCGGCACCTTGAACTGAAAGCGTTTTTCCAGGGCATCGAGCAGCACTGCCTTGGGCTTTTCGTCGATGCCCATGGTGCGGTCGCCCTGCACATTGCTGTGGCCGCGTACCGGCGAAAGCCCCGCACCCGGCTTGCCGACGTTGCCGCGCAGCAGCTGCAGGTTGACGATTTCCTGCACGGTCGGCACCGAATGGCGGTGCTGGGTGACGCCCATGGCCCAGCACATGATCACCCGTTCGGCCTTGCGGTACATGCGCGCGGCCAGCTCGATCTCGGCCTTGCTCAGCCCGGACTGCTCGACGATATGCTCCCACGGGGTGGCATCGACGACTTCAAGATAAGCCTCGACCCCGCTGGTGTGCTCGGCGATGAAGGCGTGGTCGAACACTGCCGGTTCGTCGTTAAGCTGCGCCTCGCGCTCCCACTGCAGCAAAAACTTGGCGATGCCGCGCATGGCCGCCATGTCGCCGCCCAGGGCCGGGCGGAAGTAGGCATTGGTGGTCGGCTCGGAGCCGTTGCTGAGCATCTCCAGCGGGTGCTGCGGGTGCTGAAAGCGCTCCAGGCCACGCTCCTTGAGCGGGTTGAAGCACACCACCTGGGCCCCGCGCTTGACCGCTTCGCGCAGCGGTTCGAGCATGCGCGGGTGGTTGGTGCCAGGGTTCTGGCCAATCACGAAGATCGCGTCAGCCAGCTCCAGGTCATGGAACACCACGGTGCCCTTGCCCACCCCGAGGGTTTCCGACATGCCGGCGCCACTGGCCTCATGGCACATGTTCGAGCAGTCGGGGAAATTGTTGGTGCCATAGGCACGCACGAACAGCTGGTAGAGGAACGCCGCCTCGTTGCTGGCCCGGCCCGAGGTATAGAACTCGGCCTGGTCGGGGGATTCAAGTGCGTTCAGGTGCTGGCCGATCAGGGCGAAGGCCTCTTCCCAACTGGTTTCGACGTAATGGTCGGTGGCCGCGTCGTAGCGCATCGGGTGGGTCAGGCGGCCTTGATATTCCAGCCAGTAGTCGGTCTGCTCGCGCAGCGCACTGACGCTGTACTTGGCGAAGAACGCCGGGTCCACCGAACGGCCGGTGGCTTCCCAGTTGACCGCCTTGGCGCCGTTTTCGCAGAACTTGACCATGTCGCTTTCCGGCGACTCGCCCCAGGCGCAGCCGGGGCAGTCGAAGCCGCCGTTCTGGTTGGTCTTGAGCATGGCCCGCAGGTTCTTGAAGGCGTTCTCGCTGCCCAGCCAGCTCTTGGTCACGCTTTTCAGCGCGCCCCAGCCGGCGGCCGGCCCCTTGTAGTCCCTGATGTGTTGGTCCTGGCTCATGCGGTCGATCCTCACGCGGGCATTTGAAAGATGCGGCAGGTCCCGTGGCCTGCTGCTTGCTTCCAGCCTATTGAGGGGGGGTGGGGGCGTCCAATCGAAATGTCTTACGCTGTGATAGGTGCTGTCGATCATGCTGTGATGCAGGCCCTGTCTGGCCTCTCGCGGGGCAAGCGCGCTCACCCGCAAGCTGTATGGTTCGGGGCCCGAAACCGTGATAGAGGCTGTCGATCAAGCGGTCAGGCAAAGCAATTTGACGCTACTGGCCACCGGCGTTAGCTTGGATCGCATAGCCCTTTTTCCTTCGAGCGCACCTGTGCAACAGCCCCCGGCCCTGATCGACGGTTTCAATCGCAAAGTCGACTACCTGCGGATGTCGGTCACCGACCGCTGTGACTTCCGTTGCGTCTATTGCATGGCCGAAGACATGCAGTTCCTGCCGCGCCAGCAGATCCTCAGCCTCGAGGAGCTGTACCAGGTGGCCGAGCGCTTCGTCGCCCTGGGCACCCGCAAGATCCGCCTGACCGGCGGCGAGCCGCTGGTACGCCAGGGTATCGTCGGCCTGTGCCAACGCATCGCCGCCCTGCCTGGCCTGCGCGAACTGTGCCTGACCAGCAACGGCTCGCAGCTCGGCCGCCTGGCCCAGCCGCTGTTCGATGCCGGCGTCACCCGCCTGAACATCAGCCTCGACAGCCTCGACCCCGAGCGCTTTCGCGCCCTCACCCGCACCGGCGATTTGCAGCAAGTGATCAACGGCATCGACGCCGCCCGCGCCGCAGGTTTTCGCCGCACCAAGCTCAACGCGGTGGTGCTCAAGGGCCGCAACGACGACGAAATCGTCGACCTGGTACGTTTTGCCATCGACCGCGAGCTGGATATCTCGTTCATCGAAGAAATGCCCCTGGGGGTGATCAGCGAGCACCAGCGTGGCGAGTCGTACTGTTCCAGCGACGAGGTGCGCGAGCGCCTGGCCGCGCACTTCACCCTGGTCGAGTCGGCCGAATCGTCACAAGGCCCGGCCCGCTACTGGCGCCTGGCCGAGGCGCCGAATACCCGGGTCGGCTTCATTTCGCCCCACAGCCACAACTTCTGCGCCACCTGCAACCGCGTGCGCCTGACCGTCGAGGGCCGGCTGCTGCTGTGTCTGGGCAACGAGCACTCGGTGGACCTCAAGCAGGTGCTGCGCCAGCACCCCGGCGACAGCGCCCGGCTGGAAGCCGCCATCCGCGATGCCATGCAGCTCAAGCCCTACCGCCACCACTTCGAGGTGGGCGGCGAGGTGCAGATCCTGCGTTTCATGAACATGACCGGCGGCTGATAGCCCGCCTCTGGAACCGCCTTGATCGTCCACCCACGCCCCGACATGCTGCGCGTGCTGTTCACCCTCAAGGGTTCGATCGTCAAACGCATTGCCTTGCGCTGCCTGGCAGTGACCCTGCTGGCGGCGTTGATCGTGCTGGTGGAGCGGCACTACCCGGCGCTGTTCTACCCGGTCAGCGCCACGCCGTTCACCCTGCTGGGCCTGTCGCTGTCGATCTTCATGAGCTTTCGCAACAACGCCTGCTACGACCGCTGGTGGGAGGGCCGCAAGGCCTGGGGGCGGATGATCATCGAGGTGCGCTCGTTCACCCGCGAAAGCGTGGTGATTGCCGACCAGCAACTGCGCGCGTACTTGCTGCGCAGCCTGTGCGGTTTTGCCCATGCATTGAATGCGCGGCTGCGCAATGAAGATGAGCTACGCGCGGCCCGGCCGTGGCTGAACGAAGCCGACCGGGTAACCCCGCACAATGTCTGCGACGGTATTCTCCAGGCGGTCGGCGAGCACTGCGCACAACTGCCGGTCAGCGATTTGCGCTACACCCTGCTGGAGCAGCGCCTGACCGGCCTTGCCGACGTGCAGGCCACCTGCGAGCGGATCAAGGGCACACCGTTGCCCTTCCCCTACACCCTGCTGCTGCACCGCACCATCTACATCTTCTGCCTGCTGCTGCCGTTCGCCCTGGCCGAGCCGCTGGGCTGGCTGGCGCCGCTGTTCACCACCATCGTCAGCTACACCTTCTTTGGGCTGGATGCGATCGGCAACGAGCTGGAAGACCCGTTCGGGCGCGACGAGAACGACCTGCCCACCGATGCCCTGGTACGCACTATCGAGCGCGATGTACTGGCGGCGCTGGGGCATGCGCCGTTGCCGCCGGCGTTGCAGCCGGTGGAGCATGTGTTGAGCTGAGACCGCGATGATTTAACACGGTCTCTCTGTGGGAAGCGGCCTTGCCGGGGCGCCGTCCGGTCGAGATGGGACGCGAAGCGGCCCCAAGGCCTCGGCCTCATGCAAAATTGCCGGGGCTGCTGCGCAGCCCATCTCGACCGGACGGCGCCCCGGCGAGGCCGCTTCCCACAGGGATGGGTGATCTCCTACGAGGCCTCAACCGCGGCTTTCACACAGCCCGATGGGTTTGAGGTGCGCGACAAAATTGCACGGCCGGTGCCGGGCATCGAGCTGTTCGGCCAGAATCCCTTCCCACGCCGTGCGGCACGCCCCGGTGGAGCCGGGCAGGCAGCACACCAGGGTGCCGTTGGCCATGCCGGCCAGGGCCCGGCTCTGTACGGTCGAGGTGCCGATATCGAGGATCGACAACGCCCGGAACAGCTCGCCGAAACCATCGATACGCTTGTCCAGCAGGCAGTCCACCGCTTCCGGGGTGCTGTCGCGGCCGGTAAAGCCGGTACCGCCGGTGATCAGCACCACCTGCACCTGCTCGTCGGCAATCCAGGTGGCAACCTGGGCGCGAATCTTGTACAGGTCGTCCTTGAGCAGCTCGCGCGCCACCAGGCGGTGGCCCACGCCCACCGCGCGGGTGGCCAGCAGCTCGCCGGAGGTATCGGTGTCGTAGCTGCGGGTGTCGCTGACGGTCAGCACGGCGATGTTCAGCGGCACGAAGACCGCGTCGGGTTTGACGCTCACGGTGAAGCTCCTTGAATGGCAGTGTGGGCAACGCTAGAGCGGCGGCGGGTGGGCGTCCAATAGATATGGCGTACCGGGTGATCGACAGGCTTTATCGCCTGCCCGGGCCGCATCGCCGGCAAGCCGGCTCCTACAGGGCGCGCGGTCACCTGTAGGAGCCGGCTTGCCGGCGATGGGGCCAGTCGTGCCAGCATCCATTTGTGGCCATAACCCACCCCAGTTGGTTAAGGTCTCCCCATCCAGCACTTCCAGGCCAGCCCATGGACATCAAGCAGCTCAAGTTCCTCATCGCCCTCGACCAGACCCGCCACTTCGGCCAGGCTGCGGCGCTGTGCCATATCACCCAGCCGACGCTGTCCATGCGCCTGCGCAACCTGGAAGACGAACTGGACCTGGTGCTGGTCAAGCGCGGCCAGCGCTTCGAGGGTTTCACCGAGGCCGGCGAGCGCATCCTGGCCTGGGCCCGCACCCTGCTGGCCGCCCACGACGGCCTGCAGGCCGAGGCCGCCAGCTGCCGCGGCCAGGTGGTCGGCAGCCTGCGCCTGGGCACCGTGCCGCTGGCCAGCTTCAACCCCATGCACCTGCTGCTGCCGCTGCGCGAAAAATACCCCGAGCTGCAGTTTCAGCTGAGCTCCCACAGCACCGAGCAGATCATGGACGGCCTGAGCCGCAACCAGCTGGACCTGGGTATCTGCTACCTCGACCAGGTCAACGCCAACTTCTTCGAAGTGATCGAGCTGGGCACCACCACCATGGGCCTGCTGCATGACACCCGGCATTTCCAGTTCGAACACGACAGCTTGCGCTGGGAGGAGCTGGGGGACATCCCGCTGGGCCTGCTGAGCAAAGGCATGCACTACCGCCAGTCGCTGGACCTGAGCTTTCGCAGCCGCAGCCTCGAGCCCAACGCAGTGCTGGAAAGCGACTCGACCTTCCAGCTGATCCAGGCCATCAATACCGGCGTGTGCTGCGCCGTCATGCCGCTGGGCTGCGGCCTGGAAGGCCTGAGCGAACACACCCGCATCATCCCCATCGTCGATGCCAGCATCCACAGCCCAGTGGGCCTGCTGCTGCGCCGCAGCGAACCGCGCTCGGCGATTGCCGAGCAGTGCTTCAGCGAAGCGCGGGCGCTGTTTCAGCCCTCCTGAGCCGTGGCCTGGCGGTACTGGCGCGGGGTAAACCCGGTGAGCTGGCGGAACTGCCGGCTGAAGGCGCTGTGGTCGGTGTAACCGCAGCGCAGCGCCACCTCGGTGATCGGCAAATCCGAATGCAGCAGCCGGTGGGCGTGTTCCAGGCGCGCCTTGTGGATCATCTGCCGTGGCGTGAGGTGGAACACCCGCTTGCAGTAACGCTCCAGCTGCGCCACCGAAATGCCGGCGATGCGGGTCAGCTCGCCCATTGTGATGGGCTGGTGAAAGTGCCGGCGAATGTGCTCGTCGACCGCCGCCAGGCGCTGGTAGGCCGGGTGGGTATCGGCGGCTGACTGCAGGTCTACCGAGATGCCCACCAGGCCGATGATGTTGCCCGCAGGGTCATGCAAAGGGCGCTTGTGGGTCAGGCACCAGCCTGGTTCGCGGCTGCCGTACAGGTGCAGCTCGAGCTGGTCTTCCAGCACCAGCCCCTGTTCCAGCACGCGCCGGTCCTGCTCGGTATAGCCGGGGCCCAGGCGCGCCGGGAACACTTCGGCGCTGGTCTTGCCGAGCAAAGGCTGCAACTGCTTGAGGCCGCAGCGCTGCACCAGAGTACGGTTGGCCAGCACGTAGCGGGCCTGGGTGTCCTTGATGAAAATCGCGGCGTTGGCGATCACGTCGAGCATGGGCAGCAGCCAGACCACGCCGGCCAGCAGGGCCTCCAGCGATTCGGGGCGGTGCTGGTCGAGGGTCTGGTAGAGGGTTGCCAGGGGGGTGTCGGTCATCGTGTCGATCTCTGTTGGTTGTACCGGCCCTATCGCGGGGCAAGCCCGCTCCCACGCAAGGCTCTGTAGCACGGCACGTGGGAGCGGGCTTGCCCCGCGATAGGGCCGGTGGCACCCACACACCTCTACAGCCCTTGCAGCTACAGGCTTGCAGCCTACCCACCCGCCCCGATCAAACACCACTCCTTTCTGCAACTATGCCGATTTCGTCATCCACCTTGCAGAAAACCATCAAGAACCGATACCCCCGACCGGTCCACTCTATGCCCCACGCAAGCCGCCCCATACCTACAAGAGCGCGGCCGTAACAAGCCGCAACGTGACATCAGACCTGCCTATCCAAAACCTACAAAAAGGCGCACCCATGTCAGGCAAATTCAAGAAGCAATTGTCATTGCTGGACCTCACCTTCATCGGCCTCGGTGCCATCTTCGGCTCCGGCTGGCTGTTCGCCGCCAGCCACGTCTCGGCCATCGCCGGGCCGGCCGGCATTCTCTCCTGGTTCCTCGGCGGCTTCGCCGTGTTGCTGCTGGGCATCGTCTACTGCGAACTGGGCGCCGCCCTGCCGCGGGCCGGTGGCGTGGTGCGCTACCCGGTGTACTCCCACGGCCCGCTGCTGGGCTACCTGATGGGGTTCATCACCCTGATCGCGTTTTCCAGCCTGATCGCCATCGAGGTGGTCGCCTCGCGCCAATACGCCGCTGCCTGGTTCCCCGGGCTGACCAAGGCCGGCTCCAGCGACCCCACGGTGCTCGGCTGGCTGGTGCAGTTTGCCCTGCTGGGGTTGTTCTTCTTCCTCAACTACCGCAGCGTGAAAACCTTCGCCAAGGCCAACAACCTGGTCAGCGTGTTCAAGTTCATCGTGCCGCTGCTGGTGATCGGTGTGCTGTTCACCTTCTTCAAACCGGAAAACTTCGAGGTGCAGGGCTTTGCCCCGTTCGGCCTGTCCGGCGTTGAAATGGCAGTGTCGGCCGGCGGTATCATCTTCGCCTACCTGGGCCTGACGCCGATCATCTCGGTGGCCAGCGAGGTGAAGAACCCGCAACGCACCATCCCCATCGCTCTGATTCTGTCGGTGCTGCTGTCCACCGCCATCTACGCCCTGCTGCAACTGGCGTTCCTCGGCAGCGTGCCGACCGAAATGATCGCCAACGGCTGGGCCGGCATCTCCAAAGAGCTGGCGCTGCCCTACCGTGACATCGCCCTGGCCCTGGGCGTGGGCTGGCTGGCCTACCTGGTGGTGGCGGACGCGGTGATCTCGCCCAGCGGCTGCGGCAACATCTACATGAACGCCACCCCGCGGGTGATCTACGGCTGGGCGCAGACCGGCACCTTCTTCAAGTACTTCACCCGCATCGACGAGCAGTCCGGCATCCCGCGCCCGGCGCTGTGGCTGACCTTTGGCCTGTCGGTGTTCTGGACCCTGCCGTTCCCGTCGTGGGAGGCGCTGATCAACGTGGTTTCCGCCGCCCTGGTACTGAGCTACGCGGTGGCCCCGGTCAGCGTCGCCGCCCTGCGCCGCAACGCCCCCGGCATGCCGCGCCCGTTCCGGGTCAAGGGCATGAGCGTGCTCGGCCCGCTGTCGTTCATCATCGCCGCGCTGATCGTCTACTGGTCGGGCTGGAACACCGTGTCCTGGCTGCTGGCCCTGCAGATCGTGATGTTCGTGCTGTACCTGCTGTGCCGCCGCTTCGTGCCCACCGAGCATCTGTCGCTGGGCCAGCAGGTGCGCTCATCGGCCTGGCTGATCGGCTTCTACGCCATGACCATTCTGCTGTCGTGGTTGGGCAGCTTCGGCGGGCTGGGGGTGATCGGCCACCCGTTCGACACCGTGGTGGTGGCTGCTGCTGCCCTGGGCATCTACTACTGGGGCGCGGCCACCGGCGTGCCGGCGCACCTGGTGCGGCTGGATGGCGAGGATGAAAGCGAGGCCACTACACAAGCACTGGGCGGCCATCGCACTGGCGCACTGGCTTCTTGAGGGCTGATGGCCCTATCGCCGGCAAGCCGGCTCCTACAGGGGCCGCGCAGGCCTGATGAGCAACACCACAACGCAACGGACACGCCCATGAAACAGATCCACGTCATCGACTCACACACCGGCGGCGAACCCACCCGCCTGGTGATGAAGGGCTTCCCCGCCCTCAGCGGCCGGACCATGGCCGAACAACGCGACGAACTGCGCGAGCTGCACGACCACTGGCGCCGTGCCTGCCTGCTGGAGCCACGCGGCAACGATGTGCTGGTGGGCGCGCTGTACTGCCCGCCGGTGTCGGCCGAGGCCACCTGCGGGGTGATCTTCTTCAACAACGCCGGCTACCTGAACATGTGCGGCCACGGCACCATCGGCCTGGTCGCCTCGCTCCAGCACCTGGGCCTGATCGGCCCGGGCGAGCACCGCATCGACACCCCGGTCGGCCAGGTCAGCGCCACCCTGCACGATGACGGCGCCATCACCGTCGCCAATGTGCCGTCCTACCGCTACCGCCAGCAGGTGGCGGTGGACGTACCGGGCCATGGCGTGGTGCACGGCGACATCGCCTGGGGCGGCAACTGGTTCTTTCTGGTCAGCGAGCACGGCCAGCGCATCGAACTGGACAACCGCGAGGCCCTCACCGAATACACCTGGGCCATGCTCAAGGCCCTCGAAGCCCAGGGCATCACGGGTGAAAACGGCGGCCTGATCGACCACGTCGAGCTGTTCGCCGACGACCCGCACGCCGACAGCCGCAACTTCGTCATGTGCCCGGGCAAGGCCTACGACCGCTCGCCCTGCGGCACCGGCACCAGCGCCAAGCTGGCGTGCCTGGCCGCCGATGGCAAGCTCGGCGAAGGCCAGGTGTGGACCCAGGCCAGCATCACCGGCAGCCAGTTCCAGGGCCGCTTCGAGCGTATCGGCGAGCGTATTCGCCCGTTCATCACCGGCCGCGCCTACATGACCGCCGACAGCACCCTGCTGATCGACGAACAAGACCCTTTTGCCTGGGGCATCTGACCCCGCTTTTTCCGACTGAACATTGCCAGGAGTGACACCATGAACACCAACATATTCACCGGCACCATGCCCGCCCTGATGACCCCCTGCACCGCCGAGCGCAAGCCGGACTTCGACGCCCTGGTGCGCAAGGGCCGCGAACTGATCGAGGCCGGCATGAGCGCGGTGGTGTACTGCGGCTCGATGGGCGACTGGCCACTGCTGACCGAGGCCGAGCGCCAGGAAGGCGTGGCACGCCTGGTGGCGGCAGGCATCCCGACCATCGTCGGCACTGGCGCGGTGAACTCCCGCGAAGCGGTGGCCCATGCCGCCCACGCCGCCAAGGTCGGCGCCGCCGGCCTGATGGTGATCCCCCGCGTGCTCAGCCGCGGCGCCTCGCTGATTGCCCAGAAGCACCACTTCTCAGCCATTCTGGCTGCAGCGCCCAAACTGCCGGCGGTGATCTACAACAGCCCCTACTATGGCTTTGCCACCCGCGCCGACCTGTTCTTCGAGCTGCGCAGCCAGCACCCGAACCTGATCGGTTTCAAGGAGTTCGGCGGTGGTGCCGACCTGCGCTACGCCGCCGAGCACATCACCTCCAAGGATGACGACGTGACCCTGATGGTGGGCGTGGACACCCAGGTGGTGCACGGCTTCGTCAACTGCAACGCCACCGGCGCCATCACCGGCATCGGCAACGCCCTGCCGCGCGAAGTGCTGCAACTGGTGAGCCTGAGCAAGCAGGCGGCCAAGGGCGATGCCCGCGCCCGCCGCCTGGCCCGCGAGCTTGAGTCAGCACTGGCGGTGCTGTCGTCGTTCGATGAGGGTTGCGACCTGGTGCTGTACTACAAGCACCTGATGGTGCTCAACGGCGACACCGAGTACAGCCTGCACTTCAACGACACCGACGCCCTCACCGACGCCCAGCGCAACTACGCCGAGCAGCAGTACGCGCTGTTCCGCCAGTGGTACGCCAACTGGTCGGCCGAGCAGAACCTGGCCTGACCCCTGGGGCTGCCTTGCAGCCCTTTCGCGACACAAGGCCGCTCCTACAGGACTGCGTGCCACCTGTAGGAGCGGCCTTGTGTCGCGAAAGGGGCGCATAGCGCCCCCCGATGCAGAATCAGATTCCAAAGGAGGCTACATGACCCTCACCGGCAACCTGCTGATCGGCCAACGCGCCGTGCCCGGCACCGAGGCGCCAATCCGCGCCATCGACCCGGCCACCCACCAGCCGCTCGAACCCGCCTACCCCGGCGCCAGCGCCGAACACGTGGCCCAGGCCTGCGCCCTGGCCTGGGCGGCGTTCGATGCCTACCGCGAAACCTCGCTCGAACAACGCGCCCACTTTCTCGACAGCATCGCCGGGCAGATCGAAGCCCTGGGCGATGAACTGATCCACCGCGCCGTCGCCGAAACCGGCCTGCCGCCGGCGCGCATCCAGGGCGAGCGCGGGCGCACCTGCATGCAACTGCGCACCTTCGCCCGGGTGGTGCGGGCCGGCGAATGGCTGGATGTGCGCGTCGACCCGGCGCTGCCCGAGCGCCAGCCCTTGGCCCGCCCCGACCTGCGCCAGCGCCAGGTGGCCCTGGGCCCGGTGGCGGTGTTCGGCGCCAGCAACTTCCCCCTGGCCTTCTCGGTAGCCGGCGGCGACACCGTCTCGGCCCTGGCCGCCGGCTGCCCGGTGGTGGTCAAGGCCCACGGCGCCCACCCCGGCACCAGCGAGCTGGTCGGCCACGCCGTGGCCCTGGCCGTGAAACAGTGCGGGTTGCCCGAAGGAGTGTTCTCGCTGCTGCACGGCAGCGGCCGTGAAGTGGGCCTGGGGCTGGTCAACGACCCGCGCATCAAGGCCGTCGGCTTCACCGGCTCGCGCAGCGGTGGCCTGGCCCTGCTGCACGCGGCCCAGGCGCGCCCGGAGCCGATCCCGGTGTATGCCGAAATGGCCTCGATCAACCCGGTGTTCCTGTTCGAGCATGCCCTGCAGGCCAATACCGATGCACTGGCCCAAGGCTTCGTCGCCTCGCTCACCCAAGGTGCCGGGCAGTTCTGTACCAACCCGGGGCTGGTGATCGCCCGCCAGGGGCCGGCGTTGCAGCGCTTTGTCGAGCAGGCCGGCGAGCATGTGCGCCAGGCTGTCGCGCAAACCATGCTGACCCCGGGTATCTTCAGTGCCTATGAAGCAGGCGTGGCTGCACTGGCCGAGAACCGCAACGCGCAAACCGCTGCCAGCGGCCAACCGGCCCAGGGGCCGAACCAGTGCCAGGCGCAGTTGTTCGTCACCGAGGCCCGCGCCTTTTTGGCCGACGAGGCGCTGCAGGCCGAAGTGTTCGGCGCAGCCTCGCTGGTGGTGACCTGCGACAGCGATGAACAAATCCGCGAGGTTGCCGAGCACCTGGAAGGCCAGCTGACCGCCACCCTGCACCTGGTCGACGCCGACCTCGCCAGCGCCCGGGCGCTGCTGCCGACCCTGGAGCGCAAGGCCGGGCGCATTCTGGTCAATGGCTGGCCGACCGGCGTGGAGGTGTGCGACACCATGGTGCATGGCGGCCCGTTCCCGGCCACCTCCGATGCCCGCAGCACCTCGGTGGGCACTGCGGCGATCCTGCGCTTCTTGCGCCCGGTGTGTTACCAGGGCTTCCCGGATGCGTTGCTGCCGCAAGCCCTGCAACAGGGCAACCCGCTGCACCTGCGGCGGCTGCTCGACGGCCAGCGGGAAGCCTGAGCCATGGCCAACTTCGACACCGATATCGCCGTGGTCGGCGCCGGCATCGTCGGCGTGGCCTGTGCCCTGCAACTGGCCCGCCAGGGTAAGCGGGTGCTGCTGCTCGACCGCCAGGCACCGGGCCACGGCGCCTCGTGGGGCAATGCCGGGCACCTGGCCACCGAGCAGGTGTTCCCGATTGCCGACCTGTCGATCCTCAAGCGCCTGCCGAGCATGCTGATGGACCCCATGGGCCCGCTGCGCCTGGACTGGAAGTACCTGCCGCGGGCCCTACCCTGGTTCACCCGGCTGCTGCTCAACCTGCGCCCGGTGCCGTTCGGGCGCAGCGTGGCTGGCATCCGCGCACTGAACGAAGGCAGCCTGGGCGCCTGGCAGCGCTTGCTTGGCTGCATCGGGCGGCTCGACCTGCTGCGTGAAGACGGCTCGTTGCTGGTGTTCGAGCGGCCTGAGTCACGCGTAGCACTGCAGGCCCTGTGCGGGCGCATGCAGCAGCAAGGCGTAGCGGTCGATGGCTGGTCGGCACAGCAGGTGCGTGAGGCCGCACCGCAATTGAGCGAAGCGCTGCAGGGTGGGCTGTTCTTCCCGCGCACCGGGCATTTCATCGACCCGTACCGGGTGGTCAACGCGTTGTTCGAGGCAGCACTGGCGGCCGGTGTGCAGTTTTCCAGCCGCGAGGTAACGGGTGGCCGGTTGCAGGGTGACGGCGTCTGCCTTGCCAGCAGCCAGGGCCAGGTGCGAGCGCGCCAGGTGCTGGTGGCGTGCGGCGCGCATTCGGCAACGCTGGTCAAGGCACTGACCGGCAAGGCCGTGCCATTGGACACCGAGCGCGGTTACCACCTGATGCTGCCGGCCGAGCACGGGCGGTTGCCGTTCGCGGTCACCTCGCTTGAGCGCAAGTTCATCATGACGCCCATGACCGACGGCCTGCGCCTGGCCGGCACGGTGGAGTTCGCCGGGCTCGACGCGCCGCCGAGCATGCAGCGGGCGTGGCAGTTGCACCGCTTGAGCCAGGGGATGTTCAAGCAGGATTTGAATGCCGACGGGGCAACGCCGTGGATGGGCTTTCGGCCTTCGCTGCCGGACTCGCTGCCGGTGATCGACCGGGTGGCCGACGGGCGCGTGCTGCTGGCATTCGGGCACCAGCACCTGGGGTTGACCCAGGCGGCGCTGACGGGGGAATGGGTGGGGCGGTTGGCTGGCGGGGGGGATTGCGCCGGGGCTTATCGGTTGGATCGGTTTTGATTCAAGAGGCCGCTTTGCGGCCTGTTCGCGGCACAAGGCCGCTCCTACAGGAGAGCGCGTGGTGCTAGACCTATGCGATCACCTGTAGGAGCGGCCTTGTGCCGCGAAAGGGCTGCGCAGCAGCCCCTTCAAACCTCAGCGATAACGCTCAAGCCAATGCGCATACGGCGCCGGCAAGGTCCACGAAGCCTTGTCCACCCCGAGCTCCTTGGCCGCAGCATAGGGCCAGTGCGGGTCGGCCAGGTGGGCGCGGCCCACCGACACTAAGTCCAGCTGGTTGGCCTGCAGCGCGCCTTCGGCCAGTTGCGGGGTACCGAAGCCCCACGCCGAGGTCACCGGCAGCTCGGCCTCGCGGCGCACGCGCTCGGCGATCGGGCCCATGAACGCCGGGCCCCACGGGATGTTGGTGTCAGGGATGGTGAAACCGACGCTGACGCTCAGCAGGTCCAGGCCGCCGGCCTTGAAGCGGCGTGCCAGTTCGATGGACTCTTCCAGGGTCTGCTCGTCGCGCCCGTCGTATTCCAGCACGCCAAAACGCGCGGTCAGCGGCAGGTGCTCCGGCCACACTTCACGCACGGCCGCCAGGGTTTCCAGCAGGAAGCGGCTGCGGTTGTCAAAGCTGCCGCCATAGGCGTCGGTGCGCTGGTTGGAATGCTCGGAGAAGAAGCTCTGGCCCAGGTAGCCGTGGGCAAAATGCAGCTCGATCCACTCAAAGCCTGCATCACGGGCACGGCGGGCGCCATCGACGAAGTCCTGCTTGACCCGCTCGATGTCGGCCAGGGTCATCTCGCGCGGCACTTTCGGCAGGTGCGCACCAAAGGCGATGGCCGACGGGGCGATGGTCTGCCAGCCGCGGGCGTCGTCTGCCGCGATGTGGTCGTCACCTTCCCACGGGCGGTTGGCGCTGGCCTTGCGCCCGGCGTGGGCGATCTGGATGCCCGGCACGGAGCCCGCGGCCTTGATGGCCTGTACCACCGGCACGAAGGCCTGGGCATGGGCGTCGCTCCAGATACCGGCGCAGCCGGGGGTAATGCGGCCTTCCGGCGCCACTGCAGTGGCTTCCACCACCACCAGGCCAGCGCCGCCACGGGCCAGGCCCGCCAGATGCACATGGTGCCAGTCGTTGATCATGCCGTCCTCAGCCATGTACTGGCACATCGGCGGAATGGCGATGCGGTTGCGCAGGGTCACATCCTTGAGGGTGTAGGGCTGGAACAATGCAGACATGGGAAACTCCAGGGGAAGGGTTGCATACGATTGTTCGATCATAATCGAACTATGGCAATTAATGAAACCCCCGTTATCATGTTGCCCATGCGAACCTACACCCACCCCTCCCCCGAACACCTCACCCTGGAACGGTTGCTCTACGCCCTGAGCGACCCGGTGCGCCTGCAGATCGTCCGCCACCTGGCCGGCGTGGCCGAAGCCAGCTGCGGCGAGCTGGACGGCGGGCGGCCGAAATCGAGCATGTCCCACCACTTTCGCGTACTGCGCGAGGCGGGGCTGGTGTTCACCCGCAACGTTGGCACCACGCACATGAACTCGCTGCGTAGCGATATTCTGGATGCGCGCTTCCCCGGGTTGCTGGCGTGCATTCTGCGCCAGCATTGAGCGCACAAGGTGGCGAAGGATCGCACACACACCTTCATCGATGACAAACCCACAGCCAAGGAGTAGAGGCATGGCGTATCAGATGCAGAGCTGGGTCCGTGAGCCAGGCGCAGGCATGAGGCTCAACTGATGAGCATCGAAGACCACCCGGCCATGCACCCCACCCTTTCGGGCGATGCACAGGTGTGGGTTGCCTGCACCGGTTGGACCACCGCACAGCTGCAGGTGTTCGTCAGAGGTGACGACAGCCGGGACTGCGCGCTGGCGGATGCCATCGGCGAATTCTGGCTGAAAGACCACAAGATCGAAGCGCAGGTACACGCGCCGTCGAACGCGTTGAATCAGCTGCTGGCCGGGTTCAGCGACGAGGCGACGCTCATCGAACACCTCCAGCGGACCAACCCGTCGTTGCTCGAACAGCCGGCCGACACCGTGATCGTTCACTACGGGGACGGCGAGCGTTCCTACGAAAGCTTCGTGCACCAGGGCATCGCCTTTCACAAGCTGCTGGGCCCCTGCCCGCACACGCTGAATCCGCCCGAAGTTCACAGTGTCACCGTCAAGGTGGCCAAAGACGACCAGACGCTGGATATCACCCTTCACTACAGCTGTTACCCGCACATCATGACCACCCGCATCGACGGCGAGCGCTACTGCGTCGAAGGCAGGGACACGCTCCACTGCCTCAGCCAACTGCGCACACTCACCCCTGGGGTGCGCTGGTTATGCAAGGGGGCCAAGCGCAACGTGCTGCCTTCGCGGATGAGCGCGCAAATGTCGGGCGGGACGATTGCCTACGAGACGACACTGGGGCTGCCCGCGTTGCGCAAAGACCAGGTGAGCATCTTCGACTTCGATGACCGCGATATTGTCGACAGTATCGATGAGCAGTTGGCGTTCAGGGCGGCCTGGTTGCAGTCGCTGCGGGGTGGGGACTAACGGGTGTTGGGCTTCGTTTCTGCATGCAAAACAGGTTTCCCAGGCATACAGCGGATTATGTGGGAGCGGCCTTGCGTCGCGATGGGCTGCATGGCAGCCCCGGCAATTTTGCATGATGCGCAAATTTTGGGGCTGCTGCGCAGCCCATCGCGACGCAAGGCCGCTCCCACAGGTATCGCCTAACCTTCAGGCCCGTGCCTAACCTGTAATAGGGCCCGATCAGGCGCCCACAAAAAAGCCACGAGGTCGCCAGTGGCGACGCTCGTGGCTGGTGCTGCCGGGCAAGCCCGGCAAGCGGGGTGGCCTTACAGGGCCATGTCGTTGGCAGGCTTGCTTTCGACCGGTGCGCTTGGCTGCACGCTGGTGCCGACGCTCTGGTCGATCACCGGCGGCTTCTCAAGCTGCAGTACTTCGGCGGTGTAGTTCCACTCTTTCTGGGTGGCTGCAGCCGACTCGTTCAGCTTGGTGCCGTAGCTTGGGACGATTTGCTTGAGCTTGGCCTGCCACTCTGGGGTAGCGACCTTCTCCTTGAACACGGTCTCCAGCACGTTGAGCATGATCGGCGCAGCAGTCGAGGCACCTGGCGAGGCGCCCAGCAGGCCGGCGATGGTGCGGTCCTGGGAGGCCACGACCTCGGTGCCCAGTTTCAGCACGCCGCCTTTGTCTGCATCACGCTTGATGATCTGCACGCGCTGGCCGGCTTGCCACAGGCGCCAGTCTTCCTTCTTGGCGTTCGGGAAGTAGGTGCGCAGGGCTTCGAAGCGGTCGTCGTCCGACAGCATCAGCTGGCCGGCGAGGTATTCCACCAGCGGGTACTGCTCGATGCCCACCTTGGTCATCGGCCAGACGTTGTGCATGGTGGTGCTGCTCAGCAGGTCCAGGTACGAGCCGTTCTTCAGGAACTTGGTCGAGAAGGTGGCGAATGGCCCGAACAGGATCACGCGCTTGCCGTCCAGCACGCGGGTGTCCAGGTGCGGTACCGACATGGGTGGCGCGCCAGTGGAGGCGATGCCGTAGGCCTTGGCCATGTGCTGCATGGCAATGGTCGGGTTCTCGGTGACCAGGAACGAACCGCCCACCGGGAAGCCGGCGTATTCCTTGGCCTCCGGGATGCCCGATTTTTGCAAGAGCTTCAGCGCGCCGCCGCCGGCACCGATGAACAGGAACTTGGCGTCGGTGGCGTGTGCGGTGCCATCCTTCAGGTTCTTGTACTCGACGTGCCAGGAGCCGTCTTCGTTGCGGGTGATGTCCTGCACTTCGCTGGACAGCTTCAGGTCGAAGTTCGGCTGGGTCTTCAGGTGGCCGACGAACTGGCGGGTGATTTCGCCGAAGTTGACGTCGGTACCGATTGGCGTCCAGGTGACCGCGAGCTTCTGGTTCGGGTCACGGCCTTCCATCATCAGCGGGACCCACTTGGCGATCTGCGCGTGGTCCTCGGAGAACTGCATCGGGCGGAACAGCGGGCTCTGCTGCAGGGCGTCGTAGCGCTTCTTGAGGAACTTGATGTTGTCATCACCCCAGACGAAGCTCATGTGCGGGGTGGTGTTGATGAACGAGTGCGGGTTCTTCAGCACGCCCTGGCGAACCTGCCAGGCCCAGAACTGGCGGGAGATCTGGAACGACTCGTTGATCTCGATGGCCTTGGAGATGTTGACGTTGCCGTCTTTGTCTTCCGGGGTGTAGTTCAGCTCGGCCAGCGCGGAGTGGCCGGTACCGGCGTTGTTCCAGCCGTTGGAGCTTTCTTCGGCGACGCCGTCCAGGCGCTCGACCATTTCCATCGACCAGCTTGGCTCCAGCTCGTGCAGCCAGACCGCCAGGGTGGAACTCATGATGCCGCCGCCGACGAGCAGTACGTCGACTTTTTTGGTTTCTTCGGCGTGGGCGTGCATGAAGCTCGCCGCAACAGCCAGACCCAGCAAGGTCTTGCCAGCTTTCTTGAACATTGATCGATTCCAGTGTTGTAGAACGGAGTGAGGGCCTGTGGCTGGCCCGGGTGTTCCATGTTCTTCAGCGCAGGCTTTTTGTGATCATTGTTCAGCAGCCAGAGAACCAGAAAACGACCCAGCCTTTTGTCGTATTGACCGACAAGCTGAATCGTTTCGCGGCGGATTGTAACCGAATTGCCAGCACAAACAAATTCTGCCCCGGCAGGCAAGGCGGCAGGTTGTCTCAGGCCGATTGCAGTATTGGCGGGACACCCCTACTATTGCGAGCATTTCTCATTCGCACAACGTCAGCGCTCGCGCCGGATGCCGCCGTGGTTTCGATACCTGAAGTGAATGCCTCGCTCCACACCCTCTACCACAGCCATTCCCGCTGGCTGCTGGGCGTGCTCTACCGCCGCCTGGGCTGCCGCTGCGAGGCAGCAGACCTGGTGCAGGACACCTTCGTGCGGCTGATCCAGCGCCCGCGCAGCTTCGACGGCGCCAGCGGCGAGCGCTCGTACCTGGCCACCATCGCCCGCGGCCTGTGCATCGACCACTGGCGCCGCCAGCGCCTGGAGCAGGCCTGGTTGCAGCAACTGGCCTTGCAGCCTGAAGCGCTGCAGCCCTCCCCCGAGCAGCGCGCGATCATTGTCGAGACCCTGCACGAGGTTGACGCCATGCTGTTGCGCCTGCCGGCCAAGGTGCGCCAGGCGTTTTTGCTGGCGCAGATCGACGGCCTGGCCTACCGCGACATTGCCGCGCGCATTGGTGTCAGCGAACGGATGATCAAGAAGTACCTGGCCCAGGCCTTCCTGCACTGCGCCATCCTCGAAGCCGAACTCGACGGCGTGCTGGTGGAGTGATGGCATGACCCAGCCCGCCCAGACACTGCGCCACGAAAGCCTGCAGCAGGCCGCACACTGGTACGTGCAGCTGCAGGACGAACCGGTTGCCCCACAGTTGCGCCAGCAGTGGCAGCACTGGCTGGACCAGCACGGCGACCACCAGGCCGCCTGGCTGTATGTGCAACGGGTCGGCCAACGCTTCGCGCCGTTGCAGGGTGAAGGCGCTGCTGCAGGGCGGGTACTGCGCGAGCAGCAAGCTCGCAGTTTCAGCCGCCGCAGCGGGCTCAAGTCGCTGCTGGTGCTGGGCGCCAGCGCGCTGGTCGGCTGGCAGGCCTGGCGCGGCGCGCCGCTGTCGGGCTGGACTGCCGACCTTGCCACCGGCATCGGCGAAACCCGGCAAACCCGCCTGGCCGACGGCAGCCAGCTGTGGCTGGGGGCGCAGAGCGCCATCGACCTGGACTTCTCGGCACTGGCCCGGGTGCTGCACCTGCGCTTTGGCGAGATCCTCGTGGAAACCGCTCAAGACCCGCGCCGGCCGTTTTTCGTCGACACCGCCCAAGGGCGCATGCAGGCCCTGGGCACCCGTTTTGCCGTGTGCCAGCAGGGCGACAGCACGCGGCTGAACGTGTATGCCGGTGCGGTGGAGGTGTGCACCGCGCTGAGCGGCGAGCGACGCATCGTGCAGGCCGGCCAGCAGGTGGACTTCAATGCCCGGGCCATCACGGCCGGCGGGCCTGCGCAAAGTGCCGGGCAATCGTGGATCGACCGGCGCCTGAACGCCGAGGCCATGCCGCTTGCGCAGTTGCTGCAGACGCTGGGCCGTTATCGCCATGGCCACCTGGGCTGGCACCCGTCGGTGGCGGGGCTGTCGGTGATGGGGGCCTTCCCGCTGGATGACACCGACCGGGCGCTGGCGCTGCTGCAGGCAGCGTTGCCGGTGCGGGTGCAGCGCTTGACGCCTTGGTGGGTGAGTGTGGAGCCGGTGTGACAGTTGTTTGAGATTGTTGGGCTGCTTTGCAGCCCTTTCGCGACACAAGGCCGCTCCTACATGAGATCGCGCCCCCTTGGAGCGGCCTTGTGTCGCGATGGGCCGCAAAGCGGCCCCCGAGGCCGCCCTGCAAAAAAACCTGCAACCGCAGTTCCCTTTTTTCAATCTCGTCCGGTTTACCCCTGGCAAGCCACCTCAACCTACCGTATCGATTCCAGGGACCCGCATGCCGACGCCTTTCCACCCCGCGCTTCGTCTGGCGCTCGCCGCGCCGCTCACCCTCTGCGCCGCCGCGCCGCTGCTGCCGGCAACTGCGGCCCACGCCGAGCAGGCCGTCAGCACCGAGCTGAACTTCGACATCGCCCCCGGCACGCTGGCCGCGGCCCTCAACCAGTTCAGCGGCCAGGCCGGCATCTACCTGGCCGGCAGCAACGAATTGGCCGCAGGCAAGACCAGCCCGGGCCTGCAAGGCCGCTACAGCGTGGCCCAGGGCCTGGCCCGCCTGCTGCAGGGCAGCGGCCTGCAGGCAGTACCGCAAGGTAGCGCCGGCTTCGTGCTGCAACCGCTCGCCGAGGGCGGCGCGCTGCAACTGGATGCCACCGCGATCAACGCCGCCGTGCTGACCGCCAACGGCCAGAGCGACACGGGCTACCGCGCGGTGGCCAGCAACACCGCGAGCAAAACCGACACCGCCCTGGCCGAGACACCGCGCTCGGTGTCGGTGGTGACCCGCCAGCGCATGGACGACCAGCAGTCGCAAACCCTCACCGAAGTATTGGGCTATGTACCGGGCATTTTCTCGCCGCCGTTTGCCGGCGGTGACGGCCAGGCCGGCGACCTGTTCTTCATCCGCGGCTTCAATGCCACCGACTACGGCTACGGCCTGTTGCGCGACGGCCTGCGCGTGCAGGGCAACCGCTACGACACCAGCAGCGAACCCTATGGCCTGGAGCGGGTGGAAGTGTTCCGCGGCCCGACCTCGATCCTGTACGGTGAAAACGCCCCAGGTGGCGTGGTCAACCTGGTCAGCAAGCGGCCCACCGCCGAGGCCCGCGGCGAGGTGCAACTGAGCTATGGCTCGCACAACCGTCGCCAGCTGGGGGTGGATGTATCCGGCCCGCTGACCGACGAGGGCAATATCCTCGGGCGCCTGGTGATGATGGGGCGCAAGTCCGACACACAGATCGACCATCAGCCGGACGATCGCCTGTACATCGCGCCGTCGCTGACCTTTAACTTCGATGACTTCAACAGCCTGACCCTGCTGGCCACCTACCAGCGCGACCGCACCTTGATGGAGCTGGGCCACCCCGCCGCCGGCACCCTGCTGCACAACCCCAACGGCAAGATCGACAAGGACCAGCTGTCGGGCAACCCTGACTGGGACAATTTCGAGCGCGAAACCTGGAGCCTGGGCTACGAGTTCAGTCATCGTTTCAACGACACCTGGCAGTTCCGTCAGAACTCGCGCTACCTGCAGTCGCGCATCGACCGCCAGGAGATCTGGCCCGGCAACCTGAACGGCGGCGGCTTCGGCACCACGCTGTTCAACACCGCCTACGACCGCTACAACAAGTCCATCGCCTACTCGCTGGACAACCAGTTCGAAGGCCACTTCGACAGCGGCGCGCTCGAACACACCGTGCTGGTGGGGGCGAGCCTGGACCGCACCTCGTTCAGCCAGGACTGGTACGCCGGCGGCGGCGGCGCCACCAACGTCTTCAACCCGGTCTGGAACGGCGTACCGACCACGCCGGTGCACGTGCAGAACGCCCTGCTCGAACAGACCATGTACGGCCTGTACGGCCAATGGCAGACCAAGGTCGACCAGTGGGTGCTGCTGCTCGGCGGGCGCCTGGACCGGGTCAACAGCCAGTTCCGCAACAAGGCCGGCACCAGCAACGCCGTGGCCGACATGGACAGCTGGGACAGCGATTTCACCTGGCAGACCGGGGTGATGTACCAGTTCGAAAACGGCCTGTCGCCGTACTTCAGCTACTCCACCGCCTTTGCCCCCACCCAGCAGACCGAGGCCAAGAGCGGCGCACTGGACCCGACCACCAGCGAACAGTACGAAGTGGGCATCAAGTACGAGCCCAAGGGCTGGAACACCGCCTTTACCGCGTCGGTGTACGACCTGCGCAAGAAGGACGACGTGCTGTTCGACTCGACCGTGGGCGACTACCGCCAGATCGGCGCGAGCCGCGCCAAGGGTGTGGAACTTGAACTCAACAGCGACCTGACTGAAAACCTCAACCTGACCGCGGCCTACACCTACACCGATTCGCGCATCACCAAGGACGTGGCGGGCTCGCTGTACGAAGGCCACCAGATGACTGGCGTGCCGCGCAACCAGGCTTCGGTGTGGAGCACCTACCGCTGGCGCGATGGCCTGCTCAAGGGGCTGCAGGTGGGTGCCGGCGTGCGCCACTTCGACAGCACCTTCGCCTATACCCCGGCCACCCTCTACGGCAAGCTCGATACCGGTGACGTCACCCTGGTGGATGCCAAGGTGGGCTACGACATCGACGAGCACTGGTCGGTGGAGGTCAATGCACGCAACCTGTTCAACCAGGAGTACGTGGCCGGCTGCAACAACGCCGGGCGTTGCTACTGGGGTGAAGAGCGCACGCTGCTGGGTACTGTGTCGCTGCGTTGGTAAGGCCAACCTTCAGGCCTGCGCGATACCTGTAGGAGCCGGCTTGCCGGCGATAGGGCCGGTTGCTTCGACACAGTATTCAGAGGTGTGTCGCCAGGGCCGGCCTCATCGCCGGCAAGCCGGCTCCTACAGAGGGCAAGTATTACAGGGACGCCGCTTCCTGCAGGCTCATCGAACGGGTTTCCGGTGCCAACAGGATCGCCACCGCCAGGCCCAGCATTGTGATCAGCGTGGCCGCCAGCAGCGTGCTGCCAATGCCGAACCGCTCCAGCGAAATCGGCACCAGCCAGGTGCCGATGGCCGAGCTGAACGCCGCCAGCGACGCGCCCATGCCCACGGCGAAGGCGCGAATTTCGGTGGGGAACAGCTCGTTGGGGTAGACGAACTCCAGCACCTGGGCGCCGCCGATGAACAGGCCATAGGCGCCGAACAGGCTCAGCACCAGCCAGCCCTCGGCATCCGGGAACAGCGCCAGGCCCAACAGCGACAGCCCCGACCACAGGAAGCTGTGGATGAGAATGGTGCGCCGCCCCAGATGGTTGATCAGCCAGGTGGCGATGCAGCAGCCGAGCACCATCATCAGGGTGATGCCCACCGAGCCGAATGCCGCCAGGTTGCCGGTGAGCTTGAGCGCGCTGAACAGCTTGGGCACGAAGGCGTACACGGCGAACAACGGAATCACCGCGCAGGCCCAGAACATCACCACGAAGAAGATCCGCTTGCCGTAACCGGCGCGCAGGGCGTCGATAAAGCTCATGGCCGGGCCTGCGGCGCTGTCCTCGGTGATGTTGCGCAGCGAGAACGACGGGCCGTAGACCTGGCGGATGACCGCTTCGGCCTCCTGCCGGCGGCCCTTGCTCAGCAGCCAGCGCGGTGACTCGGGGGTGCCCAGGCGCGCCACCAGCAACAGCGCACCGATCAGCGCGGGGCTTGCCATCACCGTGCGCCAGGCTTCGCTGTCGCCACCGGCAAGCATGAAGTTGCCGGCGATGTAGGCCAGCGCTGCGCCGACGAACCACAGCACGGTCAACAGCGACAGGCGCGAACCACGGGACTTTTGCGGAATGAATTCGGTCAGCAGTGAACCGGCGGCGGTGTACTCGATGCCCACGGCCAGGCCGCACAGCAGGCGCAGGATCGACAGGGTCAGGCCATCCTGCACCCAGAGCATCGCGATGGAAGTCACCAGCACGATGGCCGGGGCGGCGAAGTACAGCTTCTGCCGGCCCATTCGGTCGGTCAGCCAGCCACCGAAAAAGCCGCCGGCGAACACCCCGAGCAGTGCCATGGCGGCGACCATGCCCTGCCAGAAGCCGGACATCTGCAAGGAGGCCGACATGCCCAGAGTGGCCACGCCGATGATGCTGAGGATATAGCCGACCATGACCCAGCCAAGGCCGGTACGCAGGGTGAGCAATTGATGGAAACGGTTGATCTGCACGTCATCGATCGAGACGTGTTGTGCGGGGGAACTCATGAATTACCTTGGGTGCGTGCGACGGGCAGTGGCCTGCCCGTCTCTGGATGGAAACTGAAAATCAGACTTCGCGGCCGGCGCGGAACTGGCCCCACTTGAGCACCGAGTTGACGCCGATCGACAAGAACGGCTGCGGCGGGGTCTTGCTTGGGCCGGGGGATGCCAGCAGGAAGTCGATGTGTTCGTTGCGCTGGCCGGCCAGCCAGTCAGCCAGCAACTTGCCAGTGGCGGTGCCGCGGGTGATGCCCAGGCCGTTGCAGCACAGGGCGCCGTACACGTTGGGGGCAAGCTGACCGAAAAAGCCTTCGTGGTTCTCGGACAGGCAGATGGCGCCACTCCAGGTGTATTCGAAGTCGACCCCGTCGAGCATCGGGAAGCGCCGCTCGAACGACTTGCGGTGGGTCGGCAAATGGCGCTGCAGCATGTTCGCCCGCGGGCGGCCGTCGGGGTAGAAGTTGAAGCTGTTGCGAATGAGGATGCGGTTGTCGACGGTGCGGCGCACGGTGCTGCCGAACGGGTGCGCCGGGATCACTCCCCACACGCCCTGCCCGCCCAGGCGGGCCTGCTCTTCAGCGGTGAGCTGGCGGCTCAGGCTTGCGTACAGGAAGGTCGGCAGCAGGCGGCTTTGCAGGAAACCGAAGTGCGAGGCAAAGCCGTTGTTGGCCAGGATCAGCTTGTCGGTGACGATGCTGCCACGCCCGTGCACCAAGGTGATCTTGTCGCCCTGCTCCAGCGCAGTGATGGCAGTGTTCTCGTACAGGGTGACGTTGGCCGGCAGGCTGTCGGCCAGGCCCTTGACCAGCGCCGAGGGCTGCAGCAGCAGGGTGCCGGGAATGTGCAGCGCCTTCTTGTAGTAGGAAGTGCCGATGTGCTCTGGCAAGTCCTTCTCGTCGATCATGCTGGTGGCGCGGCCGATCTTCTCAAGGCCCGAACGGTAGGCCTCGAGAATGGCGATGCCCTTGTCGCCAACGGCAGCCTGGTACTTGCCGGACTCGGACATCTGGCAGTCGATGCCGTGGGCGGCAATGATCTCGCGCAGGTAGTCCTGGCCCAGGGTGTTGAGCTTGAGCACTTTCAGCGCGGTGCTGACGTCACCGATGTAGTCCTTGGCGCCGATGTCGTGGGGCACGTCGATGGCAAAGCCTGCGTTACGCCCGGACGAACCGAAGCCCACTTCCTGCGCCTCCACCAGCACGATTTCCTGGTCGGGGAAATTCAGCGCCAGCTGGCGCGCGGCGGCAAGCCCGGTGAGGCCGGCGCCGACGATGGTCCAGCGCGCCTGCCTGTTGCCGGCAAGGCCCGGGCGAGGCTGGCGCATGGGGCTGGTGTGGTACCAGCCAGGGCGAGAATCGTCGCCGGGAAGTGAAGTGATCTTATGCATTTATTATTGACTCCAGTGCTCTTGCCAACGCCGCCTTCACGCGGCGCATTCGATTGTGCAGTCCGTGGCGACGCGGGTTGCCCCGCCCTCCCTTGCCCTGGTGGCGCCCTGCAAGCAAGGGGGCGCGCAGCCTTGGACATGCCTGCACAGCATCTCGGCGCTAGCAGCGCCCTGACCTTGAAGTGCGCAGGTTTGCCATTCTCCGTCTCATGTATACATATTGTCTACTTTTAAAATTCAATGGGTTTGGGTGGCTAGGCAGGGCAATGGCACTGTGCAATTATTTCTGTAGACAAATTGTCTAACAAGGCGAAAACAGCCTTGAACCCGCACCGCGACGCGTACCAGGCAACCCAGTGCCTTTACCATCAGCGGTGCTTGCCTAGCCTTCGATGGAGCAATACATGCAGTTGAGGAACCTGAAGATCGGCCAGCGCGCCGCAGGCCTGTTCGCCCTGTTGGGGGTGTTCGTACTGGCAATGGGACTGCTGTCGCTGTACGAAACCCAGCGGATGAACGAAGCCTCGGAGGATGTGCGCACTGGCTGGATGCCGGCGGTGGTGTCGCTGGGGGATGTCAGTACCAACCTGGGTCGCGCGCGTATCTTGTTGCTCGCCAGCGTGGTGCAGGCCGAGCCGGGTGAGCGGGCCCGTCAGCTGGCAGCGCTGGAGCAGGTCGACGCCAGTCTGGACCACGATATACAGGCTTACGAGCGTACGGTGATCACCACCGAGGGCCGCGCGCGCTTCGACGCCTTCACCGGCGCCTACCACGACTACCTGCTGGTGCAGCGCGAAATAGTTGCCAGCCTGAAGGCAGACACTTCCGACCAGGCCAGGCAACTGGCCGCCAGCGCCCTGAGCGAGCGGGCCGAACGCATGATGGCAGCGATGAACACCTTGATCGCGTTCAACAGCAAGGGCGCCTTCGCCGCCACCGAGCGCACGGACTATGCGGCGCAGGAGGCGTTCAAGGTGACTACCCTGGCCCTGGCGGTGATCGCCGTGGCGCTGATCCTGATCGCCACCCTGCTCACCCGCAGTATTGTCCGCCCGCTGGCCGAGGCAGTGGTGGTAGCCGAGCGGGTGGCCAGCGGCGACCTGACCCGCGATATTCAGGTGCACGGCCGTGACGAGCCGGCCCTGCTGCTGCGCGCCTTGAGCCAGATGCAGCAGAACCTGCGCGAGACCATCCGCCGCATCGGCGCCTCGTCCGACCAACTGGCCTCGGCCTCCGAAGAGCTGCACCGGGTCACCGAGGACACCAGCCACGGCCTGCACCAGCAAAGCGCCGAGATCGACCAGGCGGCCACGGCGGTGAACCAGATGACCGCCGCAGTTGAAGAAGTGGCCAGCAACGCCGTCAGCACCGCCGACGCCTCCAGCGGCGCCGACCGCACTACTCGCGATGGCCGCGACCAGGTCCAGCAGGCGCTGAGCTCGCTGCAGCACCTGGTGGATGACGTGACCGGCACCTCGCGGGAGATCGAACAGCTGGCCAGCAGCGCCAATGAAATCAGCCGGGTGCTCGATGTGATCGGCTCGATCGCCGGGCAGACCAACCTGCTGGCGCTGAACGCCGCCATCGAGGCTGCCCGCGCCGGTGAGGCCGGCCGTGGTTTCGCGGTGGTCGCCGACGAGGTACGCGCCCTGGCCCACCGCACCCAGCAGTCTACCGCCGAGATCGAGCAGATGATCGGCGGCATCCAGACCGGCACCGAGCGTGCGGTCAGCGCCATGCACAGCAGCCAGGGCCGTGCCAGCGGCACCCTGCAGGTGGCCCAGGGTGCCGGCCAGGCGCTGGAAGTGATCGCCGAAGCCATCGCCTCGATCAACGAACGCAACCTGGTGATTGCCAGTGCGTCGGAGCAACAGGCGCAAGTGGCGCGGGAAGTGGACCGCAACCTGGTGAACATCCGCGACCTGGCCATGCAGACCTCGGCCGGGGCCAACCAGACCAACGCTGCGGCGCAGGACTTGTCGCGCTTGGCAGTGGAGTTGAATGGCATGGTGGCGCAGTTCAAGGTTTGAGCTGCCAAAGGGATCGCTTAGCCTTCAAACCTGCGCTGCACCTGTAGGAGTCGGCTTGCCGGCGATGAGGCCCGCACAGGCAGCGCAAACTCATCGTATTCACATGAAGGCCTGCCCATAAACAAAAACCCCCGGCCACATCCATGGCCGGGGGTCTTGGATCAAGCCACTACAGGCCTGATCGGGGTATCGCCAAGATTACTGCTGCTGAGGCAGTTTATCGATCGGGCCGCAGCCGCCGATGATCTTGGAGATGGAAACTGCTGGGTGGAACAGGTAGTCGTACGAGCAGTTCTTAGGCTGGTTGTACACTTGGCCAGTGCAACCGGACAGCAGGGCAACACCCGAAACGACAGCAACGGCTACAGTAGCCTTGATCAGCTTTTTCATAAAAATCCTTTAAGTCCATGATCCGCCATCACTCTGATGGCGCGGGGATGATACGGAAAACGAGGGGGAAATCCAAGTGCGGCGCCTTGAGTGCCAACACGAGAGACTTCGAGCCAATGCCTGAGCGCTATAGCCGTTGCGGGGGCACCGGCGATTTTAACTCGCCAGGTATGTACACCAGCAGGTGCCTGCTGATACACGCCCCAGTTTCTACAATGACCTAATGCCAGGTAGCCCGCAGGGAGCGGTCGCTAGGCAGTCTCCGTTGCGCCAGGTTTTTCCAAATCAACCATGCGCTTCTTCGCGATGATTTTTTTCCCCAGATTGATGCCAGGGATTTCAATCAACCGATAGGTTATCTCTACCAAAACCAACAGCACCGCCAGTACAACGATAGCGCAAAAGAAATAGGCATATCCGCCTAGATACACAGCGGACGCCGCGTAAATCTTCGCAAGAGAGTCCTTCATGTAGTACATGACAATGGGATGAAGCAAATACATACTAAAGCTTCGCTCACCAAAGTACTCCAGGTACTTATTGGCTAACCACCGACTAGGCCATACGGACTGCCAGACGCATAGCATCATGAACGCTACACCCCAAACAATGATGTCCAGCCGGCCAGCACCTTTGAAGTATTTTCCTATGCCTCCCACCACAAGCGCCAGCAGCAGCGCGATCGTGGCAAGTGACAAGATGGTTTTAGCCTTGGACGCTTCGCGACCCAGACCACGACTCAGGCGATAGGCAAAACAGCCCATGATGAAAAAGCAGAAATTCGGCACAAACGCAAAATAGGACCAATCCCATCGAGTAACGGGACCTTTGAGATGCTCCGCGTGCATCAACGACCTGACGCTGTAGGATACAACAACGCTGATCAACAACCAGGCCAGCGCCGATCGCTGAGACTTGCTGCACAGAACAATCACGGGGAACACGACATAGAACAGCATTTCTACGCCTACCGACCACCCTCCCCAGACGATTTCGGTAAAAGGAACAAGCCCGAAGGTGAAGGATAAGTTGGTAACGATCTTGTCAAAACCAACCGACAATCCTCCACCCTGTATTTGACGGAGCAGTTCGAAAGTCAGTACGCAATAAAACAGCGGGGCTATACGAAAGAAACGCCGGATAAAATAATCATTTAGCCACCCGGTGCGCTCAATCCGGCCAAGGGTAGAATGCATCAGTGAAAACGCACTGAGTATAAAGAACAAGTGTACAGAAAGACCAAAGTCTCGAATGATAAACCCGAAGCCTGCAGGGACTGCGACTTTTCCAATGAGGGCCAAGTGATACAGAACCACTGCCAGCGCGGCAACCCCTCGTAAACCATGAATCCCTGGCAGTAGGCGCTCTGCATCAACGACTGCCACAAGCCCATCCTTGCTAGCCATCGATCATCCTCAAGTCAAATTTGCGCGCGAGGATACATCGAAACCCCCGCGATCTGCCATCAGAAAAGACTGCAACGGGTCTGCGCCCTCGTGTCGAAATAAGCACCAGACGATCAGCCGAGGATTGTGTTTGACGCCACAGGTCACCGTCTTTGCATCGATCTGGGCAGGGTCATTACGTGGCTCCACGGTAAATCTGAAATACCTGGCGCCCGCTGAACAGACCAGCTAGCAAAGCACCGTATATGACGGCAACCTACAAGCCATTCTGCTCAGTCGTGTGCTGTTGCAGCAGCGCTGCCTGAAGCTACTGAAAGATGCGCTTTCGAAACGCCGCCGCCTCTGGCGGCAAAATGCAAAAAGCCCCTGAAAACTTTCGTTTCCAGGGGCTTTCGCATGTATGGCGGAGAGATAGGGATTTGAACCCTAGGTACTGTTGCCAGTACAACGGATTTCGAATCCGTCCCGTTCGACCACTCCGGCATCTCTCCAGTGGCGCGAATCATACCAGCGTTTTCGCTTTTGGCAAACTTTTTTTGAAAAAAATTCGCGTGGTATCAGTCGCTTGCGTGAACGCGCCGGTTACAGCGG
The DNA here is from genome assembly GCF_019139895.1 of Pseudomonas fakonensis. GTDB lineage: Bacteria > Pseudomonadota > Gammaproteobacteria > Pseudomonadales > Pseudomonadaceae > Aquipseudomonas > Aquipseudomonas fakonensis. Next base: position 4,637,485 of record NZ_CP077076.1, read on the forward strand.
CACGCCCAGGCGCTTGGCCACTTCTTCGTAGGCCTCGATCACGTCGCCCAGGCCCTGGCGGAAGCGGTCCTTGTCCATCTTCTTGCGGGTCTCTTTGTCCCACAGGCGGCAGCCGTCCGGGCTGAACTCGTCGCCCAGCACGATCTGGCCGTGGAATACGCCGAACTCCAGCTTGAAGTCGACCAGCAGCAGGCCGGCGTCATCGAAAAGCTTGCTCAGCACTTCGTTGACCTTCAGCGACAGCTTCTTCATCTCGACCAACTGCTCGGCGGTGCCCCAGCCGAAGGCAACCACGTGGGATTCGTTGATGAAGGGGTCGCCCTTCTCGTCGTTCTTCAGGAACAGCTCGAAGGTCGAAGGCTCGAGCTTGATGCCCTCTTCCACACCCAGGCGCTTGACCAGGCTGCCGGCGGCATAGTTACGCACCACGCACTCGACCGGGATCATGTCGAGCTTCTTCACCAGGCACTCGTTGTCGCCCAGCAGCTTGTCGAACTGGGTCGGCACGCCGGCTTCTTCGAGCTTTTGCATGATGAAGGCATTGAACTTGTTGTTCACCATGCCCTTGCGGTCGAGCTGTTCGATGCGCTTGCCGTCGAACGCCGAGGTGTCGTTGCGGAACAGCAGGATCAGGCGGTCGGCGTCGTCGGTCTTGTAAACCGATTTGGCCTTGCCGCGGTAGAGTTCGTCGCGTTTTTCCATGATGGGCTCCGCTTGCTGAGTTGGTGGGCTAGGCGATGTGGCGCCAGTCGAGCCCATGGTCCTGATTGGCCACCTGGAGCCAGGCTGGGTCGCACCCGAGGGTATCGACGAAGCACTGCAGCGCCAGTTGTGGCAGGTTGTTCTTGCTGCTGAGGTGGGCCAGCACCAGGTGCTGCAGGTTGTTCCAGCCCAGCTCGGCCACCAGGTTCGCGGCCTGGTGGTTGTTCAAATGGCCCTGGCTGCCACCGACCCGCAGCTTGAGAAAGCGCGGGTAGTGGCCGCGGGCAAGCAGGTCGCGGCAGTGGTTGGCTTCGATCAACAGCGCATCGAGCCCCTGGTAGCGCTCGAGCAGCCGCGAGTCGTAGCTGCCAAGGTCGGTGAGCATGCCGAAACGCCGGCGACCATCGCTGATCACGTACTGCAGCGGTTCGAAGGCATCGTGCTCGACCCGGGCGGCGCTGACTTGCAGCTCGCCGACCTGCAACAAGTCGCCGCAACCGATGAACCCGGCCACCTCCACCGGCTTGCGCAAGCCGCGCAGGGTGCCCTGGCTCATGTAGACCGGTACATTGTAGCGGCGGGCGAGCAACCCTACCCCATGCACGTGGTCGGCATGTTCGTGGGTCACCAGCACTGCGCTCAGTTGCGCCGCCGACACCCCGAGCAGCGCCAGGCGCCGCTCGGTTTCACGTAGCGAAAAGCCGCAGTCGACCAGGATGAAAGTGCCACCACTGGCGATCAGCGTGCCGTTTCCCTGGCTACCGCTTCCAAGAACCGCGAAGCGCACTTAACCCAGGCGGTCCTGGATGGCGCTCAGCACGCGGCGGGCGACATCGGCCGGGGCCACGGTGTTGATGTTCTTCTCGACAGTCACCTGAACGTTTTCACCCACCTTGCTCAGGCGTACCTGGTAACGCTCGGCACGGGCTTCACGCTCTTCCTTGGTCGGCTCGCTGCCGAACAGGCGGCTGAAGAAGCCAGGCTCCTTCTGCTTGTCGTCGGGCTTTTCGGACAGGTTGATGTAGTACAGGCCCAGGCTGCGGTTGATATCCTCGACCCGCCATTCGCCCTGCTCCAGGGCGCGGCCGACGCCGGACCAGGCGCGGTCCAGATCCGACCCCAGGTACAGCACCGGGTTGCCGCTGCCGTCCTCGCTCAGGCTGACCTGGCTTGGTGCGTCGAAATCGCGCGCGGCCAGCAGCGATACCGAACCGCCCTTCTCGGCGTTGCGGTTCATGCTGGCGAGCATTTCGTCGACCAGCAGCGCGTCGGCGCCGGCATTGCTCGAGGTGGACGGGAAGTCAGGCTCGGTGCTGCTGCCAGCCGGGCGCTCGACGCTGACCACGTACACTTCGGAGGTGTTGCGCTGCACGCCGGGCTCCATGCGCACACGGACGCGCACTTCGCTGTCCTGGCTGCTGGAGGCGCTGGCCAGGCGTTGGCCGAGCGAGGCCGACAGCTCGTCGAAACGCTGCCAGGTGGTGGTGAATTCGCCGGTTTGCGGGCGCTCTTCGGCGATACGGAAGCCGTTATCCTCGAAGAACTGGTGAGTCACCGGCCAGACTTCGGCCGGGGCGCGCTGGGCCAGCACCCAGCGGCTGCTGCCGCTGCGCTGCAGGGTGAAGTCGCTGACATCGGCGGTGGCCGACAGCGGCTGCGGACGCGGCACCTCGAACTCGCCGGTGGCGTTGTCGCTGGCGACGTTACGCGGGATCGGCAGCAGCGGGTCAAGACGCTTGACGTTGGTAGCGTCCGGCGGCAGCTGCATCGGGGCGGTCGGGCGCGCCTCCAGATAGTCGCTGCCGCGGTCGCGGAAATAGCCGTCCTCACCCCACAGCCAGCCGCAACCGCTGGTGCTGGAGATGATCAGGGCAAGGGTGGAAAGACCAGCCAGTCGCTTCATGCGGTGTACTTCCTCGATTAAACCAGTACGCCGGACTGGCGCAAGGCAGTACGGACTTTGTCGTGGCAGCTTTCGCTCAGCCAGGTCAGCGGCAGGCGGATGCCCTTGTGCATCAGGCCCATTTCAACGAGCGCCCACTTCACCGGGATCGGGTTGGCTTCGCAGAACAGGTCTTTGTGCAGTGGCATGAGTTTTTCGTTGATTGCGCGGGCCTTCTCGGCATCGCCCGCCAGGGCGGCCTCGCACAGGTCGGCCATTTCGCGCGGGGCGACGTTGGCGGTGACCGAAATATTGCCCTTGCCGCCCATCAGGATCAGTTCGACTGCAGTTGGGTCGTCGCCGGACATGACGATGAAGTCGCTGTCGACGCCGTCGAGGATGGCCTTGGCGCGCACCAGGTCGCCGGTGGCTTCCTTGATGCCGATGATGTTCTTGACCTTCGACAGGCGGATCACGGTGTCGGCCTGCATGTCGCAGGAGGTGCGGCCGGGCACGTTATACAAAATTTGCGGGATGTCGACGGCTTCGGCGATGTGCTTGAAGTGCTGGTACAGGCCTTCTTGCGTCGGCTTGTTGTAGTAAGGCACTACCAGCAGGCAGGCATCGGCGCCGGCATTCTTGGCGTTTTGCGTCAGGTGCACGGCTTCGGCAGTGGAGTTGGCACCGGTACCGGCGATCACCGGGATGGGGTTTTTGCTGTGCTTGACCCGCTCGACCACGTGCTTGATGACCAGGATATGCTCTTCTACATCCAGAGTGGCGGACTCACCGGTGGTGCCGACAGCGACGATCGCGTGGGTGCCGTTTTCCAGGTGGAAGTCTACAAGTTTGTCGAGGCTGCCCCAGTCCAGACGCCCTTGTGCATCCATGGGTGTGACCAACGCCACCATACTGCCCGCAATCATGTAACTGCTCCTGCCGGAAAAAGAGAGCGGTAATGGTACTGGGGGCATCGGCCTTGCACAAGCGAAGCAGGCGGGCGGAGCATTCCCCTTCGCGGCTTATTTCGCTACCCTTGATCCTTTGATCGGTGCAGCGCGGCCCGCCGGGCCGTCGACAGTGCTTCCGGCCTGCCTGAACAGCCGCCAACCCCGTCCTGCGCCGACCGCTCATCGCTTTAGGAATGCTGCATGTCCACCCCCACCGTTCGCGAACAATTCCTCGTTATCAGCGCCCTGGGCCCCAACCCCATGGAGCTGGCCAATGTGCTGAGCCGCGCAGCCTTCGACAACCGCTGTGCGGTGGTCACCTCGCGCCTGACCCGCCACGGCGAAACCAGCGCCCTGGTGCTGCAGGTCGGCGGCAGCTGGGATGCCCTGGCACGCCTCGAAACCACCCTGCCGGGCCTGGTCAAGAAACACGGCCTGACTCTGGACGTGGTGCGCAGCGCCGAGCAGGAAGTACGCCCCCAGGCACTGCCGTACGTCGCTTATGTCAGCGCCGCCTATCGCCCGGACATCATCAACGAGCTGTGCCAGTTCTTCCTCGACCACCGCGTCGAGCTGGACGCCATGACCTGCGACACCTACCTCGCCCCGCAGACCGGCAGCAGCATGCTCAACGCCCAGTTCACCGTGATCCTGCCGGCCGGCACCCAGATCAGCTGGCTGCGTGATCAGTTCCTGGACTTTGCCGACGCCCTCAACCTGGACGCGCTGATCGAACCGTGGCGCCCACAGAACCCTGTTTAAGGAAGCTCCCATGGCCGTAGCACTCGACCAACCTGTCGCCGACTTCCAGGTTCAGGCCACCAGCGGCCAGACCGTCAGCCTGGCTGAGCTCAAGGGCCAGCAGGTGGTGTTGTACTTCTATCCCAAGGACAGCACCCCGGGCTGCACCACTGAAGGCCAGGGCTTTCGCGACCAGCACGCGGCGTTCCAGGCGGCCAACACCCTGGTGTTCGGCGTGTCGCGTGATGGCATCAAGTCCCACGAGAACTTCAAGGCCAAGCAGGCCTTCCCCTTCGAGCTGATCAGCGACAAGGACGAAGCCCTGTGCCAGCTGTTCGACGTGATCAAGCTGAAGAAGCTGTATGGCAAGGAATACCTGGGCGTCGACCGCAGCACCTTCCTGATCGACCGCGACGGCGTGCTGCGCCAGGAGTGGCGCGGGGTGAAGGTGCCAGGGCATGTGGATGCCGTATTGGCTGCAGCCCAGGCGCTGAACAAGGCCTGAAGCAGCACGCAACCCTGTAGGAGCCGGCTTGCCGGCGATGAGGCCAGACCAGGAAACATCATTTCCCGCCAGGGCCCCATCGCCGGCAAGCCGGCTCCTACAGGTCAAAGCATCGGCGAAACACTGCTCTCCTGTCGCGGCCAGGCATCCAGCACGGCCTTGAACAACGTCGCCAGCGGGATGGCGAAGAAGATCCCCCAGAACCCCCACAGCCCGCCGAACAGCAGCACCGCGCAGATGATCGCCACCGGGTGCAGGCTCACCGCCTCGGAGAACAGCAGCGGCACCAGCACGTTGCCGTCCAGCGCCTGGATGATCGCGTACACCGCCATCAGGTAGATGAACTGGTCGCCCCAGCCCCACTGGAACAGCGCGATCAAGGTTACCGGCACGGTCACCACCACCGCCCCGACGTAGGGCACCACCACCGACAGCCCCACCAGCAGCGCCAGCAAGGCGGCGTAGTTGAGCCCCAGGCTGATGAAGGCGATATAGGTGGCAATGCCGCAGATGAGGATCTCGATGCCCTTGCCGCGAATATAGTTGGCGATCTGCCGGTTCATTTCGTCGCCCACCCGGTTGAGCAAGGTTCGCTGGCGCGGCAGGTAGCCGCTGACCCAGCGCCCGATCAGCTCGCGGTCCTTGAGGAAGAAGAACACCAGGATCGGCACCAGTACCAGGTAGATCATCGCGTTGACCAGCAGCGGCAGGCTCGACAACGAGAAGGTCAGCGCCCATTGGCCGAACTTGCCGATTTCGCCACGCACCGACTCGATGGCGCGCAGCACCTGCTCGTCCGACACCAGGTGCGGGTAGCGCTCCGGCAGCAACAGCAACAGCGACTGCCATTTGCCGAGCATGCCCGGCAACTCGTTGAACAGGGTGATCAACTGGTGCCACAAAAGCGGCACCAGCACCAGCATGAATACCGCCAGCGCCCCCATGAACAGCGCGAACACCAGCCACACCGCCAGCCGCGTGGGCACCCGCAAACGCTCCAGGGCGTTGACCAGGCCCTGCATCAGGAACGCCAGCACCATGCCCGCCAGCACCGGCGCCAGCATGCCGCCCAGGGTGAGCACCACGGTGAAGGCCAGAAACAGCAGGACCGCCAGCACCACCGCCTCTTCATCCGAGAAGTAGCGCTGCATCCAGTCGCGGAGCACTTTGAACATTGACGATCCTAGGGTTTGTACGGAAGAGAATCAGGCCTTGCGCAGCCAGTAGGTGTACACCCCGGCCTCGGCGGTTTCGTGCAGCAGGGTATGACCGGCCAGTTTTGCAAAGGTGCGAAAGTCGCGTTGCGATCCTGCGTCGGTGGCCACCACCTTGAGCACCGCGCCACTGGCCAGGCGGTTGAGCTCCATCTTCGCCTTGAGCAGCGGCAATGGACAATTAAGACCGCTGGCGTCGAGCTCGGCGTCACAAGTCAGGGTGTCACTCATCGGGCGCAGCTCCTGGGCAGCGTGGAAATGGCCGGTAGGATACCGCCACTGGTCGGCTTCGTGCGACCCGGCTACAGTAAGCCTTTTGACCGACGCGAGCTTCTGCATGAATCTACTGCGCCCTACCCTGCTGGCGCTGGCCTGCCTGATGGCCCTGCCCGGCCACGCCGACGACCTGCCGTCACTGGGCGATGCCAGTTCCGCGATCGTTTCACCAAAGCAGGAACACGACCTCGGCCGTGCCTGGCTGAGCCTGCTGCGCGGCCAGGTCAACCAGCTCAACGACCCGCAGCTCAAGGACTTCGTCGAGACCAGCGTGTACAAGCTGGCCGAAACCAGCCAGCTGCAGGACCGGCGCCTGGAATTCATCCTGATCGACAGCAAGGAACTCAACGCCTTCGCCGCACCCGGCGGTATCGTCGGGGTCAACGGCGGCTTGTTCCTCAACGCCCAGACCGAAGGCGAGTACGCCTCGGTGCTGGCCCACGAACTGGCGCACTTGTCGCAGCGCCACTTCGCCCGTGGCGTCGAAGCCCAGCAACGCATGCAACTGCCGATGATGGCCGCACTGCTGGCCGGTATCGTGCTGGCCGCAGGCGGCGGGGGCGATGCCGGTATCGGCGTGATCGCCGGTACCCAGGCGGCGGCGATCCAGGAGCAGCGGCGCTTTTCCCGGCAGAACGAACAAGAAGCCGACCGCATCGGCATCCAGAACCTGGAAAAGGCCGGCTACGACCCGCGCAACATGCCCAGCATGTTCGAGCGCCTGGCCCGCCAGTACCGTTATGACGCCAAGCCGCCGGAGTTCCTGCTGACTCACCCGGTCACCGAATCGCGCGTGGCCGACACCCGTAACCGCGCCGAACAAGCGCCCAAGGGCGGTATCGAGGACAGCCTGCGCTACCAGCTGATCCGCGCCCGCGTGGCGCTCACCTACGAAGGCACCCCGGGGCTTGCGGCCAAGCGCTTCCGCGCCCAGCTCGACGTAGACCCGAAACTCGATGCCGCGCGCTACGGCCTGGCCCTGGCGCTGATCAAGGGAGGCCAGCTCAACGAAGCGCGGGAGAACCTCAAGCCGCTGCTGGCCAAGGCGCCCAACGACATCACCTACAACCTGGCGCAGATCGACCTGGACATCACCAACAACCGCCTGGACGACGCCCAGCAGCGGGTGCAGCGCATGCAGCAGCTGTACCCGGGCAACTACCCGCTAAAACAGGTGCGCGCCGACCTGCTGGTCAAGCAGGGCAAGCCGGCCGAGGCCGAGAAGGTGCTGGATGACCTGGTGAAGAATCGCCCGGACGACCCGGACGTGTGGTACGACGTGGCCGAAGTGCGCGGGCTTTCGGGCAACACCATCGGCCTCCACCGCGCCCGCGCCGAGTACTTCACCCTGGTGGGCGACTTCGACCAGGCAATCCAGCAGCTGGACTACGCCAAGCGCCGTGCCGGCAGCAACTTCCCGCTGGCCGCGCAGATCGACCAGCGCCAGCGCGAGGTGATGGAGCAGCAGCGCATGGTCAAGGACATGATGGGGCGTTAACGCTTCGCGACACTGCACACGCAACGACCTTGTGCCGCCTGTGCCGGCCTCATCGCCGGCAAGCCGGCTCCTACAGGTACAACCGCCATCGCGAGGTTTGCACGGTCCTGTGGGAGCGGGCTTGCCCCGCGATAGCGATGTTGAAATTGACACCACCATCGCGGGGCAAGCCCGCTCCCACGCATCTGACACTTGCGCAGAATCAGAGGGCCTCAGGCGTTACCCGACACCTTCATCCGCGCTGCCTGGGTGAAGTCGAGCATGCGATTCAATGGCTTGATCGCCTTGGGAATCAGCGCCGGCTCCACGAAGATCTCGTTGCTGCCGGTGCGCAGGCAGTCGAGCACCCGCTCCAGGGTGTTCATCGCCATCCACGGGCAGTGCGCGCAGCTGCGGCAGGCCGCGCCGTTGCCGGCGGTGGGGGCTTCGATGAACTCCTTGTCCGGGCACAGCTGCTGCATCTTGTAGAAGATGCCGCGGTCGGTGGCGACGATGAACTGCTTGTTCGGCAGGGTCTGCGCGGCCTTGATCAGCTGGCTGGTGGAACCCACCGCGTCGGCCAGGTCGATCACCGACTCCGGCGACTCGGGGTGCACCAGGATCGCGGCATCCGGGTACAGCGCCTTCATGTCGGCCAACTGGCGCGACTTGAACTCTTCATGGACGATGCACGCACCGTCCCACAGCAGCATGTCGGCGCCGGTCTTCTTCTGGATATAGCGGCCCAGGTGCTGGTCCGGGCCCCAGATGATGGTCTCGCCGTTGTCCATCAGGCTCTCGACGATCTCCAGCGCGCAGCTGGAGGTGACCACCCAGTCGGCACGGGCTTTGACCGCCGCCGAGGTGTTGGCGTACACCACCACGGTACGCTCGGGGTGCTGGTCGCAAAAGGCCGAGAAAGCCTCCACCGGGCAGCCCAGGTCGAGCGAGCACGTGGCCTCGAGGGTCGGCATCAGCACGCGCTTGTGCGGGGTGAGGATTTTTGCGGTCTCGCCCATGAAACGCACGCCGGCCACCACCACGGTGTCGGCCTCGTGGTTCTTGCCGAAGCGGGCCATTTCCAGCGAGTCGGACACACAGCCACCGGTCTCTTCGGCCAGGGCCTGGATCACCGGGTCGCAATAAAAGTGCGCCACCAGCACGGCGTTCTGCTTTTTCAGCTCCGCGGCGATGGCCGCACGGTAGTCGGCCTCCTGCGCGGGCGTCAGCGGGTGCGGCTGCTTGGCGTCGAGGTGGGCCTGAACCAACAGGCGTTCGGAAATCTGGGTCATGATCGCGGGACCTGGGGGCGCTTGGGCGCGTCAGTCGAGAGTATCACCCGGCCCTGGCAGATCGGCTAATGGCGCCGGACGGCCAGCCTGGGCGGGCCCTCCCGGCCCCTCTGCGGGCACGGATTATTATCGGACGGCGAAGGCTACAGGCAATCGGGGCGATGCAAAAGGGGTTTTTGCACAGGCCTTGCAAACGCAATCGCGGGGCAAGCCCGCTCCCACGTTACCCGCTCTATCGGGCTTGCGTGGGAGCGGGCATGCCCCGCGATCAAGGCGTTGCTCGGCAGGTCAGCCTTGTGGCTGCAACGCTGCCAGGTGGCCGCTGATCAACATGGCGAACTCTTCAATGGTCATTTTCTTGCCGTTGAAGTCGACCATGCCGTCGGCGTACTGCAGACTGGTCACCACGTCGTTGCCCTGCACCGTGGCCATGCCGCTCTGCAGCGCCATCATGCCGACCATCTCACCGGCCTGGCTGGACTGCTGGGCAATCGCCTGGGCATCGGTTTCACCGCCCAGCAGCGCCTGCAGGGTGGCCAAATCACCGACCATCGGCTTGGACACGCTGAGCTTGCTGTGCAGGCGGCTGACCAGTTGCTTGCCCAGTTGGTCAGGCGGCAGGTCGAACGAGGTGGGGTTGGCAAAATCCATGGCCAGGTTGAAGTGGCTCTCGCCGTTGGCGGTCTTGAACGCCAGCTTTTCCAGGGCGAACTGCGGCTTGCCGGCCAGCAGTTGCTGCAGGTCGGCCTGCACCTTGGCCTTTTCTTCCGGGGTCATGTCCAGCGCCGGCAGCCCCGCGCCTTCGGCGGCAGCTTGCTGCACTTCCGGCAGGCGGCTCTGGTACCACTGCATCAGCGACTGCATGGCCGGGATATCGATGGACTTCATGGTGAAGACCATCTCGCCGCTGCCAACCTTGCGCCCGGCGTAGGTGATGTCGCCAACCTTGTATTCCAGGCGCCCGGACAGCTTGTCCTTGGCATCGCCATCGGCGCTGTACAGGTTGTTCTGCTGCAGGTCCTCGAGCAGCAACACTTCCTGCTTGGGCCCGCTGGTCACCTGTACGTTGGCCAGGGCCAGGTCGATGTTGCCGACATAGATCATGTCGTGGGCAGTCTGGCTGAGCTTGCCGCCCAGCTTGAAGCCCTTGAGCAGCACCTTGACCGGGGTGTCCTGGGCATCGGCGAAGTTCAGCTCCAGGCTGCCCATGTTGCCGTGCACCTCGGCCGCCTTGCCTTCCTGGTCACCGCTCACCAGCAGTTGCATGCCGGAGAAGTCGACGACCTTCTGGCCATCCTGCTCGAGCTTGACCGGCGCCAGGCGAATGTCGCTTTCGACATGGCCGCCATAGCCCAGGCTGACCTGGCCGCTGACCGGCGGCTGGTCGCCGGCGGCGGCGAACCAGTCGGCGGTGTTGTCATCCTTTTCCAGCGCACTGTTGCTGGTGGCCATCACCGGCATCAGCTTGAACGCCTTGACCCGCGACCAGGGGAACGGGCCGTGCTCGATCTGGTCGACCACGCCGACGTCGAAGTTCAGCTTCTCCACTTCGCCCAGCTGGATATCCTTGGCCTTCAGGCGGTAGTGCGCGGTGCTGGTGAAGAAGTGCTGGTCGAGCGAGACCAGCTCGATGGTCATGCTGCCACCGGTGCCCACCAGGGCTTTCTTCAGCTCGGCGTTGCCATTGGCGATGGAGCGCTCAAGCTCCGCCGGCAGTTGCTTGCCGGTGTACCAGGCGCCAGCGGTGGTTGCGACGGCGATGGCAATGGCCAGACCGGAAAGGATGCCTGTTGATTTCTTCATGAATTGAACCGATTGCTGTCCATAAGGGCGCGGACCAGGGAGTTGCCGCGCGGCGGGTGAAGAATATCCCATAGGTTGCAGTGGCTGCACCGGCCCGACTGTCTACAGGAGCCGGCTTGCCGGCGAAAAGGCCCTGAAACGTAAATTTTAACGAACACCAACATCGACTATTGCGCCATACCCTTTAAAAATATCAGTGCATTTCGGCCAAATTAACCGATTCACCTTCTAATCCTTCATCACTCTGTCATGTTTAACTTGACACCTCCCTAGGCATCGTTTTTTATTCCACCCACCTTGCAAGCGCCCCATTCCACGAAGAAGAACAACGCGCCGTCATGATGCCCCCACGCCCCGCCCAGCACGCGCCGCCTTCCTCGTCCCGGCCCTGCCAGCCCTGACACCAGCGCCCTCCCCGCGCACCTCGCAGCTCCTCCATAAAAGGTGAACAACATGGAGCCAACCCGCTCGACCTTGCCGTGCCCGCCGTTCGTGCCCGCAGCCCCGCAACAGGAGTGCCGCCCGCATGCATGACCACAGCGCCACCGGCACCGGCCAGTTCCGTAAATCCCTGCGCCTCTGGCACGTGGTGATCATCGGCCTGGCCTACCTCACCCCGATGACCGTGTTCGACACCTTCGGCATCGTCTCCGGCATCACCGCCGGGCACGTGCCCAGTGCCTACATCCTGGCCCTGGCCGGGGTGCTGTTCACCGCGGTGAGCTACGGCACCCTGGTTCGGCGCTTCCCGCAGTCGGGTTCGGCCTACACCTACACCCAGCGCGCGATCAACCCGCACGTGGGCTTTCTGGTGGGCTGGTCGTCGCTGCTGGACTACCTGCTGCTGCCCATGGTCAACGCGCTGCTGGCCAAGCTGTACCTGTCGGCGATGTTCCCCGAGGTCCCGGAGTGGGCCTGGGTGGTCGGCTTCGTCACCCTGATCAGCCTGATCAACATGCGCAGCATCAACCTGGTGGCGCATTTCAACTTGCTGTTCGTGCTGGTGCAGGTGGCCATCATGAGCGTGTTCGTCTACCTCTGCGTACGTGGCCTGGATCAGGGAGAGGGCCTGGGCACCGCGTGGAGCCTGACGCCGTTCGTCGACGACAAGACCCAGTTCGCCGCCCTGGCGGCCGGGGCGACCATCCTGTGCTTCTCGTTCCTGGGCTTCGATGCGGTCACCTGCCTGTCGGAAGAAACCCGCGACCCGGGCAAGACCATCCCCAAGGCGATCTTCCTCACCGCGCTGATCGGCGGGGTGATGTTCATCGGCGTGTCGTACTTCATCCAGGCCTACTTCCCGACCATGCAGCGCTTCCACGACCAGGAAGCGGCGCTGCCGGAAATCGCCCTGTACGTCGGTGGCAAGCTGTTCCAGTCGGTGTTCATCGCCTGCACCGTGATCAACACCATCGCCTCGGGCCTGGCCTCGCAAACCAGCGTGTCGCGCCTTTTGTACGTGATGGGGCGCGACAACGTGCTGCCGGCCGGGGTGTTCGCCCGCCTGCACCCGCGCTTCAAGACCCCGGTGCTGAACATCATCGTGGTCGGCCTGATTTCGCTGTCGGCGATCTTCTTCGACCTGGTCACCGCCACCTCGGTGATCAACTTCGGCGCGCTGGTGGCGTTCAGCTTCGTCAACCTGTCGGTGATCAACCACTGCTTCCTGCGCGAAGGCTTGCGCCAAGGGCTGGCGAACAAGATGAAGTACCTGGTGCTGCCGACCATCGGCTTTTGCATCATCGTTTCGCTGTGGCTGGACCTGAACGAGCACTCGCTGCTGTTCGGCGGGGTCTGGGCAGCGCTTGGCGTGCTGTACCTGGGCTGGCTGACCAAGGCCTTCCGCGTCGCGCCGCCGAACTACATCGCTGAATGAACCCACCCACGCCCGCCTGACCGCGGGCGTGCTGCTTTCAGACCGTGAAGGATCCGCCCATGTTGCCGCGCCGCCTCACCATCCAGTGGAAGATCACCCTGCTTGCCGGCCTGTGCCTGCTGGCCATCGTCGCCGTGCTGGTCACCAGCGCGCTGGGCCAGGCCCGGCGCAGCGCTGCCCTGGTCAGCCAGGCCAGCACCGAAATGCTCGAACACAGCGCCCGCCTGCGCCTTAAGGCCCATGCCGAAACCCAGGCGCTGCGCATCCAGCGCTACTTCATGGACGCCTACCAGTACGGCAACGGCTTTGCCCGCCTGGTGCAGGTGCTCAGGCAAAAAGGCGCCAGCGACCTGCGCGCCGACCTGACCCGCCAGGCCCAGGCGAGCCTGGCCGGCAACCCCGACATCATCGGCCTGTACCTGGTGTTCCAGCCCAATGCCCTGGACCACCAGGACAGCCAGTTCATCGGCGCCGATGCCACCGGCAGCAACGAGACCGGGCGCTTCTCACTGTATTGGTCGCAACCCAGCCCCGGCGCCCTGGAGCAGGAAGCCATGCCCGAGTCGATGCTCGGCGACGCCAGCCTGGGCAGTAACGGCATTGCCAAGAACCGTTGGCTGACCTGCCCGCTGGAAAGCGGCCGGCCGTGCATGCTCGAACCCTACCTGGACGACGTCAACGGCCAGCAGGTGCTGATGACCAGCATCGCCCTGCCCCTGCTCGAAGCGGGCAAGGTGGTAGGTGTGGTGGGCCTGGACATCGGCCTGAACAACCTGCAGCAACTGAGCCTGGCCGGGCGCCAGGAGCTGTTCGACGGCCAGGGCCAGGTGAGCATTGTCAGCGCCGCCGGCCTGCTGGCCGGGCACAGCCTGGATGCCACCAAGCTGGGCCGTGCCCTCAACCAGGACACGGCGCAAGGCATGCTGCGGGTCGCCCACCCGTTCGCGCCAATCCCCGGCGCCGCGCCCTGGCAGGTGTCGCTGGAACTGCCACAAAGCGTGCTGCAAGCGCCCGCAGTGGCCCTCAACCAGCGCCTGGACGAACACAACCGCAGCGCCAACCTCACCAGCCTGCTGGTGGGCCTGGGCGCCGCCGTGCTCGGCCTGTTGCTGGTGTGGCTGACCGCCCGCGGGGTAACCCGGCCGATCCTCGCCGTGGCCGCACGCCTGAAAGACATCGCCAGTGGCGAAGGCGACCTGACCCGCCGCCTGGACTACGCCCGCGACGACGAACTGGGCCAGCTCAGCAACTGGTTCAACCGCTTCCTCGACAAGCTGCAACCGGTGATCGCCCAGGTCAAAGACTCGCTGGGCGAAGCCCGCGGCACGGCTGACCAGTCGGCGGTGATCGCCAGCCAGACCAGCGCCGGCATGCAGCAGCAGCACCGCGAGATCGAACAGGTGGCCACTGCCGCCAACGAAATGAGCGCCACCGCCCAGGATGTGGCGCGCAACGCCTCGCAGGCAGCCCACGCTGCCCGTGGCGCTGACCAGGCCACCCGCGAAGGCCTTGACCTGGTGGGCGCCGCCGGCCAGGCCATCGAGCGCCTGGCCGGCGGCATGGATGCCGCCATGGAGCAAGCCCGCGCGCTGGAAAGCAGCAGCGAGCAGATCGGCTCGGTGCTGGAGGTGATCCGCGCCATCGCCGAGCAGACCAACCTGCTGGCCCTCAACGCCGCCATCGAGGCTGCCCGCGCCGGCGAGGCCGGACGTGGCTTTGCGGTGGTGGCCGACGAGGTACGCAACCTGGCCCAGCGCACGCAAGTGTCGGTGGAGGAAATTCGCCAGGTGATCGAAGGCCTGCAGCAAGGCACCCATGACGTGGTCGGCGCCATGCAGGGCGGCCAGCGCCAGGCCCAGGACAGCGCCGCGCAGATGGCGCTGACTTTGCCGGCGTTGCAACGCATCGGCGAGGCGGTGGCGGTGATCAGCGACATGAACCTGCAAATCGCCTCCGCCGCTGAAGAGCAAAGCGCCGTGGCCGAGGAAGTGAACCGCAACGTGGCGGGCATTCGTGACGTCACCGAGTCGTTGTCTGGCCAGGCCGAGGAGTCGGCGCACATCAGCCAGGCACTGAACCGCCTGGCCAACCAGCAGCAGGCGTTGATGGAGCAGTTTCGTGTCTGAGCCCACCCTGTCGAGCTGTGGGAGCGGGCTTGCCCCATAATTGAATGGCACCGGCCACTCAGGTGTTCGCGGCTCAAGCCTCTCCCACAGGGACCACTCACCTTCAGGCCGACGCCGTACCTGTAGATGAGGCCCGTAAAGGTGTTGTACCCACACAACCAGCGCTGGATCTGAGGCTTGCAGCGGGCCACCAGCGTGACTTCGAGGCCGAGGACACCCGCATCCAGGCCAGCATCGACCTGGCCGAGCGCTACTGCGCGGTGCTTGCCGCTGAAGACGAACTGGCGCTGGGTGCGTTGCGCCGCCAGGTCAAGCGCCAAACCGCCAGCGCCTTCCTGACCATGAACGCCGAGCCGCAACGCATCAAGGCGACGCGGGTGGCCGTGGAGCCGACCACTGCGGCCACGCGTTCGGCACAGGAAGTCTACAAGCGCGGCATCAACACCAGTACCGACGTGCTGTACAGCATCCGCGAGGAATTCCGCGCCCGCCGCGACCTGCAGCAGGCGCAGTAACGCTTCATCACCAGCCTGCTGCCCCTGCACCGCTGGCGCGGGCAGTTGACCGACAGTGACATCCGCCGGGCCAATGACTGGTTGGTGGAGCCTTAGCCTGTACCGGCCCTATCGCTGGCAAGCCAGCTCCTACAGGGGCCGCGCTGGCCTGGCGACAGTCAAAACGCCATAGGAGCCGGCGTTGCCGGCGATCACCGGCAACGCCGGTGCAGCAGGTCAGGCGACGAAATCGGACTGCGCCAGGGTGGTGACCCCGGTCAGGACGATTTCGAAGGCCTGGTTCACACCGTCCACCGTACCGTGCAGTACGCCCGAGTCCAGATACACCTGATTGGCCCCATTCACCGCTGCGGAATTGGCAACCAGGGTAAAATTGCCAATCCCCGTCAGGTCGATCTGGTCCACCCCCGACACAAAGTCGCTGATGGTGTCACGGGTAGCTGCGGTATTGCCCAACTGGCTCAACGCATCGAAGGCAAAGGTGTCGCTGCCCAGCCCGCCGGTGAAGACGTTCTGCGAGCTGTTGCCCACCAGTATGTTGTCCAGGGTGTTACCCACCAGGTTGAGCTTGACCCCCTCCTCGGTCTGGCTCACATCGAGGTTCTCGATATTCGCCCCCAGGGTCAGGGTGGTAGCCGCAAGCCCGGCCGTACCGCCGAACGCCACGATGGCATCATTGCCCTGGCCGGCCTGCTCGATCACCGTATCCTGCAGCGCGTTGCCGGCCATCAGGTCGACGAAGTACAGGTCATCGCCGGCACCACCCTCCAGAATGTCCACGCCACCAAAGCCATCGAGCACGTTGTTGCCACTGTTGCCGATCAGGTGGTTGGCCAACTGGTTGCCGAACGCGTCGATATCGTCAGTACCGGTCAGCGTGAGGTTCTCAAGGCTGGTGCCGTCAAGGTCGAAGGTGATACTGGAGATCACCGTGTCGATACCGGCACTGTCGATGATCACATCGCCCACATCGTCCAAGTAGTAGGTGTCATTGCCCGCCCCGCCGTTCATCACATCTGCCCCGGCGCCACCATCAAGCACGTTGGCCGCGGCGTTGCCGGTCAAGGTGTTGTCCAGTTCGTTGCCGGTGAGGTTGTAGGCCACGGTGCTGGTCAGGATGGCGTTCTCGACATTGCTGCCGAGGGTGTAGGTGCCACCCGCCGTGGCGATGGCCACGTTGACCAGGTCGATACCGGCGTCGTGGCCTTCGATCACGCTGTCGCCGAGGCTGTCGACGGCGTAGGTGTCGTTACCCTGGCCGCCATCCATCTGGTCATTACCGGTGCTGCCGATCAGGGTATCGTTGCCCACCCCGCCCAACAGGGTGTCGTTGCCGGCGCCACCGTTGATCACGTTGTCGGCATCGTTGCCGGTAATCACGTTGTTGGCCGCATTGCCAGTGAGGTTGAGCAGCACGCTGCCGGTGAGGCTGGCGTCGAGGTTCTCGAGGTTGCTCGCCAGGGCCAGGGTAGCCAGTGTTGCCGCATTGTTGCCGCCAACCAGGCGCAGCGTGTCAGTGCCCTCGTTGGCGTTCTCGGTCACGCTGTCCACCAGGGCATTGGCATTGCTCAGCTCGACAATGTAGGTGTCGTTGCCAGCACCACCGCGCAGGGTATCCACACCGCCCAGGCCATTCAGCACGTTGCCGCCACTGTTGCCGATGATGATGTTGGCCAGCCCGTTGCCAGTGGCATTCACATTGGCCGTGCCGGTCAGGGTGAGGTTCTCGACATTGTCGCCAAGGATACAGTCGAAGGCCGAACGTACCGTGTCGACGCCACCGCCCGCCGCTTCCACCACAGTATCGTTGACGCCGATGACATAGGTATCGTCCCCACCCAGCCCCGCCAACACGTTAGCCGCGCTGCTGAGCGAACCGGCGAGGATGTTGGCCGCATCGTTGCCGGTGCCGTTGATGGCGTCACTACCGGTGAGGATCAGGGTTTCCAGGCCTGCGCCGAGGGTATAGGTAATCGATGCCTCGACCGTATCGACACCGGCCGTGTCGCTGACCAGATCGCCTGCGTTGTCCACCACATAGGTGTCGTTGCCCGCTCCACCTTGCATGTTGTCGGCGCCCAGGCCGCCGTCGATGCGGTTGGCCGCAGCGTTGCCCACCAGGGTATTGGCCTGGGCATTGCCGACAAGATCGTAGGCCACGGTGCTGGTCAGTTGTGCGATTTCCAGATTGGCGCCCAGCACATACAGCCCGCCAGCGGTGGCGATGCCCACATTGACCCTGTCGGTTCCTTCGCCCGCCTGCTCGATCACGACATCGCCCGCATTGTCCACCACGTAGGTGTCGTTGCCGCCATGGCCGATGAGGGTATCGGCGCCCGCCAGGCCATCGAGGGTGTTGTTGCCATCATTGCCCTGGATGAGGTTGCTGGCCGCGTTACCAGTAAGGTTCAACGACAACGTGCCAGTATCTCGGGCATCGACGTTTTCCAGGTTGCCGTCGAGTACAAGGGTGGTGACGATGTTGTTGTCGAATGCGCTGGCCAGGGTAAGGGTATCGATGCCCTCGCCAGCGCGCTCGATCACCTGGTCCTCCAACTGGTTGCCAACAGTGAGGTCGACCACGTACTGATCATTGCCAAGCCCCCCCTGCAGGGTATCGACCCCACCCACGCCATCGAGCTTGTTGTTGCCGCTGTTGCCGAGAATGACGTTGGCCAGGTTGTTGCCCTTGCCATCGATGTTGCCCACCCCGACCAGAGTCAGGTTCTCCACGTTGTCGCCCAGAATGTAACTGAAGGCCGAGCGCACCGTATCAATGCCACCGCCCACAGCCTCCACCACGACATCGTCAGCGCCGACGACGTAAGTGTCGTTGCCGCCCAGCCCCGTGAGCACGTTGGCTGCGCTGTTCAGTGAGCCGGCGAGGATGTTGGCTGCCTCGTTGCCGGTGCCGTTGATGGCATCGCTACCGGTGAGGATCAGGGTTTCCAGACCCGCGCCAAGGGTGTAGGTGATCGACGACTCGACCGTATCGGCACCGGCCGTGTCGGTGACTCGATCGCTGACATCGTCAACCACATAGGTGTCGTTGCCCGCTCCGCCTTGCATGTCGTCAGCGCCGGCACCACCATCGATACGGTTGGCCGCGGCGTTGCCGACCAGCTGATTGTCGCCAGCATTGCCACTCAGATCGAACGCGACGGTATTACTCAGCCGGCCGTTCTCAACGTTTTCGCCAAGGGTGTATTGCCCACCTGCGGTGGCAATGGCGACATTGATCGTATCCACGCCTTCGCCGTCGAACTCCTCGATCGCATCACTGACGCTGTCCACCGTGTAGGTATCATTACCTTCACGCCCGGCCATGAAGTCGGCACCGGCCCCACCATTGATGAGATTGTCCGTGTTGTTGCCGATCAACACGTTGTCGACGCCATTGCCGCTGAGGTTCAGGCGCACGCCACTGGCACCGCTGGCATCGATGGCTTCGAAATGGGCGGCAAGGGCAATGGTCACGGCGCTGGTCAGCGATGCATTGCCACCGCGTAGCATCAGGGCGTCAAAGCCCTGGTTGGCATTTTCCACCACCTGGTCGATGATCGCGCTGTTCTGGTCAAGGTCGAGAAGGTAGGTGTCGTCACCCGCACCACCCTGCAGCACGTCGACCCCGCCCAGGCCATCGAGGACGTTGTTGCCGTTGTTGCCGATGATGATATTGGCGAGCTCGTTGCCGGTACCATCGATGTTGTCGGTGCCGGTGAGAGTCAGATTTTCGACGTTGTCGCCGAGGACGTAGCTCTGCGCTGACTGCACGGTATCGATACCGGCATTTAGCGCCTCCACCACCGTGTCGCCGTCGCCCACGACGTAGGTGTCGTTGCCGGCCATGCCTGTCAGCGTGTTGGCGCCATCATTGCGTGAACCGTCAAGGACGTTCGCGGAGGCGTTGCCGGTTCCATCGATGGCATCGCTGCCGGTGAGGATGAGGTTTTCCAGGCTAGCGGCGAGGGTATAGGTGATCGACGCTTCCACGGTGTCGATACCTGCGGTATCGGTGACAAGGTCACCGCTATCGTCCACTACATAAGAGTCATTGCCTGCGCCGCCCTGCATATTGTCGGCACCCAGACCACCATCCAGCCGGTTGGCGGCGGCGTTGCCGATCAACTGATTGTTCTGGGCGTTGCCGGTAAGGTCAAAGGCCACGCTGCTGGCCAGCCGCGCATTCTCCAGGTTGGCGCCCAGCAGGTACAGGCCACCGGCGGTAGCGATGTTGACGTTTACCGTATCGACCCCTTCCCCGGACTGCTCCACCACCTCGTCGCCCTCGTTGTCGACCAGGTAGGTGTCGTTGCCTTCGCGCCCGACCAGGGTGTCGGCACCGGCGCCTCCATCGAGCACGTTGTCGGTGTTGTTGCCACCCAGGAAGTTGGCTGCCGCGTTACCGGTGAGATTGAGTTTCACGCCTGCGGCGCCGACCGCATCGATGTTCTCGACATTGGCCTGCAACGTGAGGGTGACTGCGCCGATCAGCAGCGGGTTGCCACCGCGCAACAGCAACAGATCGTTGCCTTCATTGGCGTTTTCCACCACCCGGTCGATGAGGGTGTTGCCCTGGTTCAGATCCAGCCAGTACGTATCGTCACCGGCACCACCCTGCAGGGTATCGACGCCGTCACCCCCGTCCAGCTCGTTGTCGCCACTGTTACCAATGATGGTATTGGCAAGCGCGTTGCCGGTTCCGTTCAGGCTCGCGGTAGTGGTCAGGGTGAGGTTCTCGACGTTGTCGCCCAAGGTGTAGCTCACGTTCGAGCGTACCGTGTCGATACCACCGTTCAGCGCCTCCACCACCGTGTCACCATCGCTGACCACGTAGGTATCGTTGCCTCCCAGGCCGGTCAGTACGTTACTTGCTGTGTTCAGCGAGCCCGCGAGGATGTTGGCGTCATCGTTGCCTGTGCCGTTGATGGCGTCGCTGCCGGTGAGGATCAGGGTTTCCAGGCCTGCACCAAGGGTGTAGGTGATCGACGACTCGACCGTGTCGACACCGGACGTATCGGTCACCTGATCACCGACATTGTCCACCACATAGGTGTCGTTACCGGCTCCGCCCTGCATATCGTCGGCGCCCAGGCCACCGTCGATTCGATTGGCGGCAGCGTTGCCGATCAGCTGGTTGTCAACATCGTTGCCCGTGAGGTTGAACGCCACGCTGTTCATCAACCGTGCATGCTCGATGTTGTCGCCCAGGGCATACAGGCCACCGGCAGTGGCGATGGCCACGTTGACCGAGTCGTCGCCTTCATCGAGGCTTTCCAGCACATCGTCATTGACGTTGTCCACCACATAGGTGTCGTTGCCGGTGCCGCCGAACATCAGGTCGGCGCCGCCACCACCATCGATGAGATTGTCGGTGTCATTGCCGAACAGCAGGTTGTCGGCGCCATTGCCAGTGAGGTTCAGTCGCACCCCGGTGGTTTCGCTGGCATCCAGCCCTTCGAAGTTGGCACCCAGGGTCAACGTGGATGCTGTGGTAAGTAGCCCATTGCCACCGCGCAGGATGACGAAGTCGATACCCTCGTTCGCCACCTCGACAACACGGTCGACAATGGCGTTATCCTGCCCGAGCTCAACCAGGTAGTCATCATTACCGGCACCACCTTGCAGGGTGTCTACCCCATCGCCACCATCGAGTGCATTGTTGCCGCTGTTGCCGAGGATAACGTTAGCCAGGCCGTTGCCAGTGGCATTCACGCTGGCCGAGCCCGTGAGGGTGAGGTTTTCGACATTGTCGGCCAGGGCATGGTCGAAGGCCGAACGCACCGTGTCGATACCGCCACCTGCGGCCTCCACCACAGTGTCGTTGACGCCGACGACATAGGTATCGTTGCCGCCCAGACCGGTCAGCACGTTCGCTGCGCTATTCAGCGACCCCGCGAGGATGTTGGCGGCATCGTTGCCGGTGCCATTGATGGCGTTGCTGCCTGTGAGGATCAGGGTTTCCAGCCCCGCGCCCAGGGTGTAGGTGATCGACGACTCGACCGTATCGGAACCGGCCGAATCGGTCACCTGGTCACCTACATCGTCCACAACATAGGTGTCATTGCCGGCCCCGCCCTGCATGTCGTCGGCGCCCAAACCACCATCGATGCGGTTGGCGGCGGCATTGCCGACCAGGATATTGGCCAAGGCGTTGCCAGTGACGTCGAACGCAACGGTATTGGTCAACCGGACGTTTTCCAAGTTGGCACCGAGGGCGTACAGCCCGCCGACAGTCGTAATTCCCACATTGACCGTATCATCGCCTTCATCAGCCTGCTCAATGACCTGGTCGCCGAGGTTGTCGACCACGTAGGTGTCGTCGCCATCATGGCCGATCAGGGTATCGGCCCCGGCCAGGCCATCGAGGGTATTGTTGCCGTCATTGCCGTGGATGAGATTGCCGGCCGCATTCCCGGTGAGGTTCAGCGTCAGAGTGCCGGTGTCCCGCGCATCGATGTTTTCCAGGTTGACGGCGAGCGCCAACGTGGTCACCAACGCATTGTCGAATGCGCTGGCCAGGGTAAGCGTATCGTTACCCTGGTCGGCAAGCTCAACGATGGTATCCTCCAGCTGGTTGCTGGCCGTGAGGTCAACTACGTACTGGTCGTCCCCCTGCCCACCGATGAGGGTATCCACCCCTCCCACACCATCGAGCTTGTTGTCGCCCACATTGCCGGTGATGACGTTGGCTAGATCGTTGCCCTTGCCCTCCAGATCAGCAGTGCCGATCAGGGTCAGGTTCTCGACGTTGTCTTCAAGACGGTAGTCGGCCGTGGAACGTACCAGGTCGGTACCGCCGCCTATGGCTTCGACCACGCTGTCTCCCTCACCGATGATGTAGATGTCGTTTCCACCAAGCCCGGTGAGCACGTTGGCGGCACTGTTCTGCGAGCCATCAAGGATGTTGTCGCCGGTGTTGCCATTGCCGCCTGTGGCATCACTGCCGGTCAGCACCAGGTTTTCGAGGGCAGCACCGAGGATGTAGCTGATCGACGACTCGACGGTGTCCACGCCTGCACTGTCGATTACCACATCGCCAGCGTCATCCACCACGTACGTGTCATCCCCCGCGCCCCCCTGCAGATTATCGGCCCCTAGCCCGCCATCGAGGCGGTTGGCCGCTGCGTTGCCGACCAGCAGGTTGTCCAGCTGGTTGCCGACAAGGTTGAAGGCAACGCTGCTGTTCAGGCGGGCATTCTCGACATTGTCACCGAGGGCGTAGGTAGCGCCGGCGGTGGTGATAGCCACGTTGACCTGATCGATGCCTTCATTGGCGCTCTCGATGACCTGATCACCTGCGCTATCCACCACGTAGGTATCGTCGCCAGTGCCACCGGCCATGACATCGGAGCCAGCCCTGCCATCGAGCAGGTCGTTGCCGGCAAACCCCAGTAGCGAATCGTTACCGGCGCTGCCGCGAATGGTGTCGTTGCCATCAAGCAGGAAGGCGTAGGTGGCCTGAGTCAAGCCGCTGCTCAGCGCGGCCTGGGCGACCGTCGCCACTTCCCTGCCAACACCGGTGAGGGTATAGACCACGCCAGTGCTGTCACGGTAAGTGATGTTCTGCAGGAGGCCGGCTGGTGCGCCGCCGGGGTAGGTGAACAGGCCGGTGAAGGTCAGCGAGCGAGTAGCGTCGCTGATGGTGAAGGTCGTACTGCCTGCCAGGGTAAGGACGCCTGTCCACAGCGGTTCATCCTGAAAGCTGAAACCTCTCGAGAACGTGATGGTCGCCATTTTGTTTCACCCATGAAATGGTCATGAAGAAAAAGGTGGCACAGGCTGCCCTTTGGCAGTAGAGAGGCCACCAGCAATTACAGCCTAGGGCGACTCAGACGAAAGGACTAATGGCAATAGGCTACAACCCTTACTTTTTAGGTAGTGGGCAGCCCCTTGAGCAGTAAGGGAAAATGAATTTTTCTACACGTGTCAAACCCTCCTGAAGAAGGATAAACGGTAGTATTTTCGACCAACGGTCAAAGACTTAGATAGCCTGCCTAAAATAAACGGAGCGCAGCTGCAGGAAAATTGACGCCAATGGAAGAGTTGCGCGCCTGGCTGCCGGATCTTTCAAGTCGGTTGTTTGACAGCACAACTGCCAGCGCTCTTGCTGGCGAGCATCGCCTGCGCTGTAGGAGAGGTTCGAATGCAGCGACCCCTGCTGGGTGTCGAAAACGAAAAAGCCCGCCATGAAGGCGGGCTTTTTCTTACTGCATATGGTGGGTCGTGTAGGATTCGAACCTACGACCAATTGGTTAAAAGCCAACTGCTCTACCAACTGAGCTAACGACCCGTTGGATGGCGCGTATATTACTGATTTCTCACAGGAAATCAACACCCCATCAGAAATATTTTCAAATATACCGGGTCGGATCGGCTACACCGGCCGCCTTGAAGCCATCGGCGCGCAGGCGGCAGCTGTCGCACTTGCCGCAGGCCCGACCGTCGTCGTCGGCCTGGTAGCACGAGACCGTCAGACTGTAGTCCACACCGCGAGCCATGCCGGCCTCGACGATCTGCGCCTTGCTCAGGTTCTGCAGTGGCGCCTGGATGCGGAAGCCCTGCCCTTCGACGCCGGCCTTGGTGGCCAGGTTGGCCATGCGCTCGAAGGCTTCGACGAACTCGGGGCGGCAGTCCGGGTAACCGGAATAGTCCACCGCGTTGACACCGATGAAGATGTCGCGCGCTTCTAACACCTCGGCCCAACCCAGGGCCAGGGACAGGAACACGGTGTTACGGGCCGGCACGTAGGTGACCGGGATGCCTTCACTCGGCGCCTCTGGCACGTCGATGCTGGTGTCGGTCAGGGCCGAACCGCCGATGCCATCGAGGTTCAGGCCGATCACCTTGTGCTCGACCACCCCCAAGTCGCGGGCCACGCGGGCCGCTGCGTTGAGCTCGGCGCGGTGGCGCTGGCCGTAGTCGAAGCTCATGGTGTAGCAGGCATAGCCCTCGGCCTTGGCCATGGCCACCACGGTGGCCGAGTCCAGACCACCGGACAGCAGGATTACAGCACGTTTGTCAGTCATGTCTTTTCTCTCAGCGTCCAGGTTCGTCGTTCCACAGCAGCTTGTGCAGCTGCAGCTGGAAACGCACGGGCAGGTTGTCGGCGACGATCCAGTCGGCCAGGTCGGTGGCGCTCACCTGATGGTGGCTCGGCGAAAACAGCACTTCACCGGCGCGTTCGGCCAGGTTGTACTGAATCAGCTTGGAGACCGCCCAATCGTAGTCCTCACGGGAACAGATGACGAACTTGACCTGGTCGTTGCGGGTCAGCAGCTCGATGTTCTCGTAGCGGTTGCGGTGCGACTCCTGCGAGCCTGGGGTTTTGAGGTCGACCACACGGCTGACGCGGGTGTCGGCGCCGGCAATGTCCAGGGCACCGCTGGTTTCCAGCGACACCTCGTAGCCGGCGTCACACAGGCGCTTGAGCAAGGGCAGCGCATTGGGCTGGGCCAGCGGCTCGCCGCCGGTGACGCAGACATAGCGCGGCTTGAAGCCGGCCACCTGCTCGAGGATCGAATCGAGGCTGCGAATGGTGCCGCCGGTGAAGGCGTAGGCACTGTCGCAGTACTGGCAGCGCAGGGGGCAGCCGGTCAGGCGCACGAATACCGTGGGCAGCCCAGCCGTGCGTGTTTCACCCTGCAACGAGTAAAAGACTTCAGTGATGCGTAATGTGTCTTGCATGATCGCCACGGGCGTGACAGCTAAACAGGCTGTCCGCCTCCGTCAGGCACTGTCGCGGACTCGACATGGCGTTATCCGCGATAGCGTGTTTGAAAAAGGGCCAAGATTTTAACGAACAACCGGGTGGTGCGTCCACCAACGTGCCTGCGGCATAACGCGCGTCCAGTGCAGGAGCCGGGCTGCCGGCGATTGCGTTTGCTGCGCGGGCCCCATCGCCGGCAAGCCGGCTCCTACAGGGGCATGAACGAAAAAACCCGCGACAGGCGCGGGTTTGATCATGAAACGTTTTTCAGAGCTTTTGCAGGTCGCGCTGGGCCAGTTGCGCGGCGGAAGTGCCGGGGTACTGGGTGACGACCTGTTGCAGGATGCCCTTGACCTTGTCGGTGTGGCCCAGGCGGCGCTCGACGTCGGCCAGCTTGTACAGCGAGTCCGGCACCTTGCTGTGCTGCGGGTACAACTGGCTGACCTTGGCGAAGGCCTGGCCTGCGCCCTGCAGGTCACCCTTGGCCAGGTTGACTTCACCCAGCCAGTATTGCGCGTTGCCGGCGTACTGGCTGTTGGGGTATTTGCGCAGGAAGGCGTTGAACGCCTGGCTGGCCTTGTCGAAGTCCTTCTGCTTGATCTGGTCGAAAGCGGCGTCGTAATACAGCTTTTCTTTCGCCGGATCACCCGGCTCGCTGCTGGCGGCCGGTTGCTGCGCGGCGCTTGCGCCTGCAGCGGCACCCGTGGCTGCGTTGTTCGCACCACCGGTGGAGGAATTGTCTGGAGCCGCTGGGGCAGGTGCACCGGTACCGATACGACGGTCCAGGTCCTGGTAGCGCTCGAGGTTTTCCTGCTTCATGCGCGACACATCGTTTTGCAGCTCTTCGATGATGCCTTGCTGGCGGGAAATCTGGTCCTGCATCTGTTGCAGCTGCATGAACAGCTGACCGTTTGCAGAAGCAGGGGCCGAAGCCCCTACCCCGGCAGACGCGCCGCTCGTGCCATAACCCGCAGGTGGGTAACCACCCGAGTTGTCATCTACTACGGGAACTGCAGCCCACGCCGAAAGCGGCAGGCTGAGTGCGAGGACGGTTACAGCACGACGGCACGTACGCATAAGAACTTACTTACGCAGTTCTACGCGACGGTTCTGAGCCCAGGACTGCTCGTCGTTGCCGGTGGCAACTGGACGCTCTTCGCCGTAGGAAACCAGCTCCAGCTGAGCAGGGGAAACGCCCTGCAGAACCAGGTAGCGCTGAACGGCTTTCGCACGACGCTCACCCAGAGCCATGTTGTACTCGCGGGTGCCGCGCTCGTCGGTGTTGCCTTCCAGGACAACGCGGTTGCCGTTGGCTTTCAGGTCCTTGGCGTGAACGTCCAGGGCGCGCATGGCTTCTGGCTTCAGATCCGAGCTGTCGTATTCGAAGTAGAAGGTGGTGATTGCGCGCAGGGCGGCTTCTTCGCTCAGGGAGCCGTCGACAGCGCCAGTGTTGGCACCGTAGCCAGCGTTCGGGTCAACAGCGCCTTCACCAGCGTTGTCACCGCCTTTCGAGGAGCAACCTACAGCTACAGCCATGGCCAGAGCCAGCGCAGCGAATTTACCAAACTTCAGCATTTCCATCGTGAAACTCCTAATGAAACCCCAGTGTGTTAAGCAAAACGTGTTACGCCGCAATCAGTTCAGGTAAGGGGACCAGGACGGTTCTCTGACTTCGCCTTGAGCGGTAGGAAGTGGGAGCCTCACACGGCCGTTAAGCGACACGAGCATCAAGACTCCCCGGCCCTGCTGGCGGGTGGCGTAGATTAGCATGGTGCCGTTTGGCGCAACAGTGGGAGACTCATCAAGACTGGTCTCGGAGAGAATCTTTACACTTCCGCGTTGCAGGTCCTGTGCCGCCACCTTGAAGTTGGTGAAACCCTGTTGGCGATGAATCATCACCAGGGTCTTTTCATCGGCAGACAGTTTTGGGTTGGCGTTGTAGTTGCCAACGAAAGTTACCCGCTCGGCACCACCACCACTGACCGACTGTTTATAGATCTGCGGTTTGCCGCCACGGTCGGAAGTGAAGTAAAGGGTGTTGCCATCCTTGCCCCAGAACGGCTCGGTATTGATACCGGGGCCGGCGGTGACACGGCTGATCTGGCGCGAAGCCACGTTCATCACGTAGATGTCCGGGTTGCCGTCCTTGGACAGCACGAACGCCAGGCGGGTGCCGTCAGGCGACCAGGCCGGAGCACCGTTCAGGCCTTCGAAGTTGGTGATCTGCTCACGACGGCCGGTGTCGATGTGCTGGACGAAGATGCGCGGGCGCTTCTGCTCGAACGACACATAGGCGATACGCTTGCCATCCGGCGCGAAGCGCGGCGACAGGATCGGCTCACGGGACTGCAGCAGGGTCACCGCGCGGGCACCGTCGTAGTCCGAACGTTGCAGCGTGTAGCGAGTGTTGTTGGTCGAGAAGCGCTCGGCAGTCACGTACAGCATGCGGGTGGAGAACGCACCCTTGATGCCGGTGAGTTTCTCGAACGACTGGTCGGCGATGTAGTGGGCCATGTCGCGCAGCTGGTCGACACCGCCAGCGACGCTGCCGGTCAGCACTTGCTGCTCGGTGGCGACGTTGAACAGCGCGTAGCTGACCTGCAGGCGCCCGCCGGCCGGCACGATGCTGCCGACCATGACGTACTGGGCGCCCAGGGCTTTCCAGTCGCGGAAGATCACTTCACTGGCCTGGCTCGGCAGGCTGATCATGTTCTGCCGCGGGATCGGCGAGTAGTAGCCGGAGTTGCGCAGGTCGTTGCCGATGATGTCGGCCATGTCTTCCGGCAGCACGCTGCCACCCTGCACACCGAACGGTACGACGGCGATGGGCGTGGCCCGATCGCTGCCGCTGGTGACCAGGATGTTCTTCTCTTCTGCCATGGCCATGCCCGCCACGCAGCAGAGCAAGACCAGGAGTCCTCTCAGACGTTTAATCACAACGCTAGATCCTCAGGTGTAAATGTCATCTTGAATGAACGATACGGATTGAACTCGTTCGGCTTCAAGCCCTGCATCTCGGTCAACCGACCAATGTTCTTCACCGCGGCTACCGCCGAGCTGTCGAACGGGCCGTCGCCACTGGATTTGGCCACGCTCACGTTGGTGATGGTGCCGTCCGGCAACATGTTGATCTGCAGAACTACCGTCATGCCTTTACGCGCAGAGGGCGGACGCGCCCAGCCTTCGGCTGCTCGCATGCGGATCAGGTCGTCGAAGTCGCCGGCCACCTGGTCACCCTGCTCATCGGCCAGGGCCTGCTGGCGTTCGGTGGAGTCGGACAACAGCTCGGCCAGGGCCTGGGCTTTCTTGTCTTCCGCCGACTTGCGCGCCGCTTCCTGTGCCTTTTTCTTCTGGGCGTCTGCAGCGGCCTTTTTCTTGGCCTCTTCAGCTGCCTTTTTCTTCGCATCCTCGGCAGCGGCTTTCTTTTTCGCGTCCTCGGCTGCTTTTTTCTTCGCGTCTTCGGCGGCTTTCTTCTTCGCCTCTTCCGCAGCTTGTTTCTTGGCTTCTTCCTCGGCCTGTTTCTTGGCCTCTTCTTCAGCCTTTTTCTTGGCGATGTCGGCTTGCTGCTTTTCAGCGGCCTTCTTCGCCTCTTCAGCCTTCTTGGCTTCGGCGGCCTTCTTCTGTTCGGCGGCCTTGGCGGCTTCGTCAGCCTTTTTCGCCTCGGCGGCTTCGCGGGCCTCTTCGGCCTTTTGAGCGGCGTCGGCTTTCTTTTGTTCCGCGGCCTTTATGGCCTCCTGCTCGACCTTCTTCTGCTCCAGCTGCTCGACTTCGGTCTGGCGCGCGGCGGTTTTCTTCGCTTCCCCGGCAATCTTCTGATTGGTCTGGGTGGTGGCCTGGCTTTTCGACTTGAGCTGGTACAGCGTAGCCTGCACGATGGGCTTGGAGGGCGGCAGCTCGGGCGTCATGGCAAAACTGACGAACAGCAGGCCGAACACCAGCACATGCAGGCCAATGGCCCAGACACTGGGCCAGAAGTAGCTTTCCGAGGCGGATGGCTCTCGCTGTTGCATCAGGGCGCCTCGGTAATCAGGCCAACGTTACCGACACCGGCCTTCTGCAACCCGCCCATGGCACCCATGACCGCGCCGTAGTCGACCGCCTTGTCGCCACGAATGAAGACCTGGGTCTGTTTGCCCTGGTCACGGCCGGCGGCAATGATCTTGGTCACCGCACCGGTCATTTCCGGCAAGGTCATGGCCTTGTCCATCTGCTTGTCGGTGTCGACTTCGCTGCCAAGGTTCCAGTAGTAGGTCTTGTCGGCCTTGATCGAGATGGTCAGGATCTGGACGTTGTTGTCCTGCGGCAGGGCTTCGCTGGAAACCTTGGGCAGGTCCACCTTCACGCCCTGGTTGAGCATGGGGGCGGTCACCATGAAGATGACCAGCAGCACCAGCATCACGTCGATGTAGGGCACCACGTTCATCTCGGCGACCGGCTTGCGTTTGTGGCGAACTCGGGCCATGGGTTTCTACCTGATCACTCTTCGCTGGTGTGTACTTTGCGGTGCAGAATTGCCTGGAACTCGTCGGCGAACGTGTAGTAACGGCCGATCAGCGTTTCACTGCGCGCAGCGAAACGGTTGTAGGCGATGACCGCCGGGATGGCTGCGAACAGGCCGATAGCGGTGGCGATCAGGGCCTCGGCGATACCGGGGGCCACGGTGGCCAGGGTCGCCTGCTGGGCGCTGGCCAGGCCGCGGAAGGAGTTCATGATGCCCCACACGGTACCGAACAGGCCGATGTACGGGCTGGTGGAACCGACGGTGGCCAGGAACGGCAGGCTCTGCTCGAGTTTTTCTTCCTCGCGCGAGATGGCAACGCGCATGGCACGGCCAACGCCTTCCATCACCGCGTCAGGGTCGACACCCGGCTGCTGGCGCAGGCGCGAGAATTCCTTGAAGCCGGCACGGAACACCTGCTCGACGCCCGAATCCGGGTCCGGGTTGCTGCCGGCCTGGCGGTACAGCTTGGACAGATCGATGCCCGACCAGAAGCGCTCTTCGAACGCGTCCAGCGCACGACGGCCGGCACGCAGCATGGTGCTGCGCTGGAAGATCATGATCCACGAGGTAACCGAGGCGGCCACCAGGGTCAACATGACCAGCTGAACCACGACACTGGCATTGGCGACCAGGCTCCACATGGAGGTATGGTCGACGACGGTTGCTTCCACGCTTATTCTCCTGCGTTGGATTGAGTACCCGTGCTGTCCGCCAGGAAGGCGTCACGCAGTGCTGGGGGAATGGCCCGGGGTTTGAAAGTGTCGGCACGCACGGCGGCCACCAGAAACTGCCCTTCGCAGAGCAGCGTTTCATCTTTGCAGCGCCACACCTGCTGCACGAAGCGCAGGCTGGCGCGGTTCAATTCGGTTACTTGCGCGGTCACCCGCAACTCGTCGTCCAGCCGCGCCGGCGCGTGGTAGCGCGCTTCGCTGGAATGGACCACGAACAGAAGGTTGTCACCGGCCAGCTCCAGCTGGGAAAACCCCAGGTGACGCAGGCGCTCGGTACGCGCACGCTCCATGAACTTCAGGTAGTTGACGTAGTAAACCACCCCACCGGCGTCGGTATCCTCGTAATAGACGCGACAGCGGTGTGCGAACGGTTCCAGCCCATTTTGCGCGCGCATACTCTAGTGCTTACTCCTGTGCTTGCCAATCCGCTGCGGCAACTGTTTTTGCATCGATAATGTCTTATTGCCAGCGCCGCTGCGGCGTGCCTGCGGTAGGACCACAAAAACGCCGGTTCGATCTGTCATTCGTCGTCTTGCGCGGCATATTCACCGCCCTCGCAGAAGCGCCCGGGGATGTTCAGGCCGAAATGCAGGTAGGCGTGGCGAGTGACCACACGGCCTCGGGGTGTGCGCATGATGTAACCCTGCTGGATCAGATACGGCTCGAGCACGTCCTCGATAGTGTGGCGCTCTTCGCCAATGGCCGCCGCCAGGTTGTCCAGGCCCACCGGGCCGCCGTCGAATTTTTCGATCATGGTCAGCAGCAGGCGCCGGTCGGAGTGATCGAAACCACGCTCGTCGACATCGAGCAGGTTCAGCGCCATGTCGGCGACTGCCTTGGTGATCTCACCCTTGCCACGCACCTCGGCGTAGTCGCGCACCCGCCGCAGCAGGCGATTGGCGATACGTGGCGTGCCACGTGCCCGGCGGGCGATCTCGTAAGCGCCCTTGTCGTCCATCGGCAACCCGAGAATGCTCGCCGAACGGCTGACGATGGTGGCCAGGTCGCGGTCGCTGTAGAACTCCAGGCGCTGGACGATACCGAAGCGGTCACGCAGCGGGTTGGTCAGCATGCCGGCACGGGTGGTGGCGCCGACCAGGGTGAACGGCGGCAGGTCGAGCTTGATCGAGCGGGCCGCTGGGCCTTCGCCGATCATGATGTCGAGCTGGAAGTCTTCCATGGCCGGGTACAGCACTTCCTCGACCACCGGCGACAGGCGGTGAATTTCGTCGATGAACAGCACGTCGTGGGGTTCGAGGTTGGTCAGCATCGCCGCCAGGTCGCCCGGGCGCTCGAGGATCGGGCCGGAGGTACTTTTCACCGACACGCCCATTTCGTGGGCGATGATGTTGGCCAGGGTCGTCTTGCCCAGGCCCGGCGGGCCGAAGATCAAGGTGTGGTCGAGGGACTCGCTGCGCCCACGCGCGGCCTGGATGAACAGCGCCATCTGCTCGCGCACCACCGGCTGGCCAATGTAGTCCTCCAGGCTCAACGGGCGAATCGCGCGGTCCTGGACTTCTTCGCGGTCACGCCCGGAGGCGGCGATCAGGCGGTCGGTCTCGATCACTTGGTAATCATCCCTTTGAGGCTGCGGCGGATCAGCTCTTCACTGCCCAGGCCTGCCTTGTCCTTGATCGCGGCGATGGCCTTGCTGGCCTCTTGCGGCTTGTAGCCCAAAGAGACCAGGGCGCTGACCGCGTCGGCCTCGGCGGTGGATTCGCTGGCCACCGGCAGCGGGCCGTCGGAAACCAAAGTGAACATGGCCGGGGAGGTTTCCCAGGCCTTGAAGCGGTCCTTGAGCTCGACCAGCAGGCGTTCGGCGGTCTTCTTGCCAACCCCGGGCACGCGCACCAGGGCCGAGGCATCCTGGGCCTGCACGCAGCGCACCAGTTCGTCTACTTCAAGCCCCGACATCAACGCCAGCGCCAGCTTGGGGCCTACGCCGTTGAGCCGGATCAGCTCGCGGAACAGCTCACGCTCGCGCTTCTCAGCGAAGCCATAGAGCAAGTGGGCGTCTTCACGGACCACCAGGTGAGTGTGCAAGGTGACCACCTCACCCAGCTTGGGCAGGCGGTATAGCGTGGTCATGGGGACTTCGAGCTCGTAGCCCAGGCCGCCTACATCGACAATCAGGTGCGGCGGCTGTTTTTCCGCCAGGGTACCGCGCAAACGTCCAATCACGTTCCGATCCTTCCTCTCGGGCGCCGGTCGAAAACCGGTTCACCCTATCAGCAAATGTGCCGGGAGAACGCTCCCCCCGGACAAAATGTGTATCAGCGCATGAAGCGCTTACAGACGCAAGCGCCCGCCACGTCGTCGTGCCGTGCTCAGGCCATGGGGGATCAGGCTGGAGCGGGTGTGGGCGTGGCACAGGGCGATGGCCAAGGCGTCGGAGGCGTCTATCTGCGGCTTCTTGGTGAGTTTGAGCAGGTGCATGACCATCAGCATCACCTGTTCCTTGTTGGCACCACCGGTGCCCGCCACGGCCTGCTTGACCTGGCTGGCGGTGTACTCGGCAATCTCAAGGCCGGCTTCGGCGGCGGCGACGATGGCTGCCCCGCGGGCCTGGCCGAGCTTTAGCGCCGAGTCGGCGTTGCGCGCCATGAACACCCGCTCGATGCCCATGGTCACTGGGCCGTGCTGGCGAATGATCTCGCTGACGCCGCGAAAAACCACCAGCAGGCGGTCATGCAGCTCGCCGTCGCCGGTGCGGATGCAGCCTGAGGCCACGTACTCGCAGCCGCGCGCGGTCTGGCGGACCACGCCGAAGCCGGTGATGCGCGAGCCGGGGTCGATACCAAGAATCAGAGTCATAACGCCTTCGCGATTGTGCAAATTTTACCAACGCAATCGCGGGGCAAGCCTGCTCCCACGCACGTGGGAGCAGGCTTGCCCCGCGATTGCACCGGCAGCCGGTTCGGTCAGCCCAGCGCTTCCATGATCTCGTCAGATATCTGCGCATTGGAGTAAACGTTCTGCACATCGTCCAGGTCTTCGAGCATGTCGATCAGCTTGAGTACCTTCTCGGCCCCGTCCTGGTCCAGTTCGGCACTGGTGGTCGGCTGCATCACGATCTCGGCGTCCGAGGCCTTGAAGCCGGCTTCTTCCAGGGCGTTGCGCACGGCGTAGAAGCTGTTGAACGAGGTGAACACCTCGAACGAGCCGTCTTCGTTGGCCACCACGTCATCGGCGTCGGCCTCCATGGCGGCTTCCATCAGCGCGTCCTCGTCCACCTTCAGTTCGGCGGCGAAGCTGATCTGCCCCTTGCGCTCGAACAGGTAGGCCACCGAACCGTCGGTACCCAGGTTGCCGCCGCATTTGGTGAACGCGTGGCGCACTGCAGCTGCGGTGCGGTTGCGGTTGTCGGTCATGGCCTCGACCATGATCGCCACGCCGCCCGGGCCGTAGCCTTCGTAGCTAAGCTCTTCGACGTTGTCGCTTTCGTTGGTGCCGGCACCACGGGCCACCGCGCGATCGATGATGTCGCGGCTCATGTTGGCGCCCAGGGCCTTGTCCAGCGCCAGGCGCAGCCGCGGGTTGGAGGCCGGGTCAGGCCCGCCTTGCTTGGCGGCGACGGTCAGCTCGCGGATCCATTTGGTGAAGACCTTGCCTCTCTTGGCATCCTGGCGTTCTTTGCGGTGCTTGATGTTCGCCCACTTGGAATGACCGGCCATAACGACTCCAAATCCTTGAAACAGAAACAGGTTCCGCCCCGAAGGGCGGAACGCGAAGAAGACTGCGCTAAAGCGCGGGGGCGCCCTGTTACCGGGGCGCCCCGGCCGATCACTCGACCTTGGTCTGCTCGCGCAGACGGATGTGCAGCTCGCGCAAGGCCTTGGCGTCGACCTGGCCTGGGGCCTGGGTCATCACATCGGCGGCGCTCTGGGTTTTCGGGAAGGCGATCACTTCACGGATCGACTGGGCGCCGGTCATCAGCATGACCAGGCGGTCCAGGCCGAAGGCCAGGCCACCGTGGGGTGGTGCGCCGAACTTCAGGGCGTCGAGCAGGAAGCCGAACTTCTCTTCCTGTTCCGCCGCCTCGATGCCCAGCAGGCGGAACACCGCTTGCTGCATTTCCTTACGGTGGATACGGATCGAACCGCCACCCAGCTCGGTGCCGTTCAGGACCATGTCGTAGGCACGGGACAGGGCGGCGCCCGGGTTGGCCTCGAGCTCTTCCGGCGAGCATTTCGGCGCGGTGAACGGGTGGTGCAGCGCGCTGAAGCTGCCGTCTTCGTTTTCTTCGAACATCGGGAAGTCGACCACCCACATCGGCGCCCACTTGCAGGTCAGCAGCTCGAAGTCGTGGCCCAGGCGGATACGCAGCGCGCCCAGGGCTTCGCTGACCACCTTGAACTTATCGGCACCGAAGAACACGATGTCGCCGTCGACAGCGCCCACGCGGTCGAGGATGTTGTTGAGGTTGGCCTCAGGGATGTTCTTGACGATCGGCGACTGCAGGCCTTCGACGCCTTTGGCGCGCTCGTTGACCTTGATGTAGGCCAGGCCCTTGGCACCGTAGATGCCGACGAACTTGGTGTACTCGTCGATCTTGCTGCGCGGCATGCTGGCGCCGCCTGGCAGGCGCAGAGCGGTGACGCGGCATTTCGGGTCGTTGGCGGGGCCGGCGAAGACCTTGAAGTCGACGTCTTTCAATTGGTCGGCAACGTCGACCAGCTCCAGCGGGATGCGCAGGTCAGGCTTGTCCGACCCGTAGCGGCGCATGGCCTCTTCGAAGGTCATGTGCGGGAATTCGCCGAACTCCAGGTCCAGGACCTCTTTGAACAGCTTGCGGATCATGCCTTCGGTCAGGCCCATGATCTCGGCTTCATCAAGGAAGCTGGTCTCGATGTCGATCTGGGTGAATTCCGGCTGGCGGTCGGCACGCAGGTCTTCGTCGCGGAAGCACTTGGCGATCTGGTAGTAGCGGTCGAAGCCGGCCACCATCAGCAACTGCTTGAACAGCTGCGGCGACTGCGGCAGGGCGAAGAAGCTGCCGGCGTGGGTACGGCTGGGTACCAGGTAGTCGCGGGCGCCTTCGGGCGTTGCGCGGGTCAGGATCGGCGTTTCGACGTCGAGGAAGCCGTTTTCGTCGAGGAAGCGGCGGATGCTGCTGGTGATGCGCGAACGCAGGCGCAACTTGTCGGCCATTTCCGGGCGACGCAGGTCGATGAAGCGGTAGCGCAGGCGGGTTTCTTCGCCGACGTCGGAATATTCGTTCAGCGGGAACGGCGGGGTTTCGGCTTCGTTGAGCACGTTCAGCTCGTAGCCCAGCACTTCGATGCCACCGGAGGCCATGTTCGGGTTGACCGCGCCTTCAGGGCGGCGGCGCACCTTGCCGGTGATCTGCACGACGTATTCGCTGCGCACGCGGTCGGCGTTGGCGAAGGTTTCGGCGCGATCCGGGTCGAACACGACCTGGGCCATGCCTTCGCGGTCACGGATATCGAGGAAGATCACCCCGCCGTGGTCGCGGCGACGATGGACCCAACCGCAAAGGGTGATTTCCTGGCCGTCCAGGCTCTCGTTCAGTTGGCCGCAATAATGGCTGCGCATCATGATGGTGTTCGCTTCTCGTGATTCGTGTATTCGGTAAAGGTCTGGCCTGCCCAGGGGGCTAATACTGCAAGACCTGCTCGGTGCAATTCAACTCAGTCAGCCTTGTCGCCGCCTGCCAGGTTCTTTTTTGCCCCGGTCTTGAAGTCGGTCTCGTACCAGCCGTTGCCGCTCAGGCGAAAGCCGGGGACCGACAGCAGTTTTTTCAACGCGGGTGCCTGGCACGCCGGGCAATCGCTCAGCGGCGCGGCGCTGATCTTCTGCAGGGCCTCGAACTGGTGCGCGCAGGCGCCACATTGATAGTCGTAAAGGGGCATGGGTGTCTCTCGTCAACCACATCGCACGCTGCCCAAGGCAGCAAAGAGCGGGATTATATATGGTTAAGGGAAGCAGTGCAGCCCGCCCGGCGATCAGTCGGCGTCGGGTGCTTCCTGCAGCCAGGCCACGCAGATGACCCGCACCAGGCCGCTGAAATTGCGCACCCCGCCATGGCGCAGGTGCACTTCACGGTCCAGGTATGACAATACAGCGCTGACCGAGCAGTGATTGGCCAGGGCGATGCGCTCGAGGATGCGCCAGTAGACCACCTCCAGGCGCAGGCAGGTGGCAAAGCCGTTCAAGCGCACCGAACGTGAGACCGGCCCGGCCTGCGCCATGTCGAAGTCGGCCCTGAACGGGTCGATACTGGGCTTGCCTGCCCGCTGCCCCTGCCTGACACCGCCATCGACCCCGCGCACCCCGTCATTCATCGCTTTGCTCCCTGTGGCGACACGACCTTTCGCCTAGGCGAGCAGGTCAAGGACGCACATGAAGCGCCACCGGCCGCGACCATCCCAGCAGCAAGGCCTTCCCCCCAAACGCTCAGGCCCGCCACTTGTGAAGGTGGCGGGCCTGACTAGAGGGCACGGCGAGCAGCTCAAGCGTCAATCATTTCCCGTCGAGCAATACCCGCAACATCCAGGCGGTTTTCTCGTGCACCTGCATGCGCTGGGTCAGCAGGTCGGCGGTCGGCTCGTCACTGACCTTGCCTACCACCGGGAAGATACTGCGTGCAGTGCGCACCACCGCCTCCTGCCCCTGGACCAGTTGGCGGATCATTTCGTCGGCCGCCGGCACCCCTTCCTCTTCTTTAATAGAGGAGTGGCGGGCATAGAAGGCATAAGAACCCGGCGCCGGGAAGCCGAGGGCGCGGATACGCTCGGCAATGGAGTCAACCGCCAGGGCCAGTTCGTTGTACTGCTCCTCGAACATCAGGTGCAGGGTACGAAACGACGGGCCGGTGACGTTCCAGTGGAAGTTGTGGGTTTTCAGGTACAACACGTAAGTGTCGGACAACAGGCGCGACAGCCCTTCGACGATGGACTTGCGGTCTTCTTCGCTGATACCGATATCGATTGCCATGAAGCTCCCCTTTCCATAAGGCCTGAATGCTCAAGCGGGCGCGAGCCACTGTAGCAAGAGATTGCCGCCCGCGCATGCGCCCCGGCGCCGCACGCATAGCCGTTTGCCAGTCAACGGTTTGAGAAGCCCCCGCCTTTGCTGTTAAATAGGCAGCGTGCCACCCGTGCGGATTCTCAGTGCCGGGTGCATAGGCTGGCCCGCCACGTTTTCGCACCTACCGTTCCCGTGCACCGTGCAGCCAGCTCATCCTGTGATCGGCCTTTATCAATGCGAGCCAACTAAAAATGTTCAAGATCGTCCATCTGGTGACGGGCGTGGCTGCCTTGCTGCTATCGCTCATACCCAGCCTCAGAACCGACGCAACACCTTTGCTGCAAGAACCCGAGGCCGTCTACCTGGCCTTGCTCGGCCTGCTCAACCTGCTGCTCGCCCCTGCCCTGCCGCTGTACTACAAGGGCATGCGCCAGCAACTGCAACGCGCCGCCAGCATCCTGCTGGTGGCGGCGGTGATCCTGCAGACCATCACCCTGCTGGCACGCCCGGAGCTGGGCAACCTGCCGGCACTGGCCTGCGCCACGCTCGCCACCTTGCTGCACCTGGCCGCAGGCCTGGCCCGCAGCTCGCGCAAACCACGTGCAATCCAGGGCGGTGCGCTGGATGCTGGCAAACGCGATACCGGCACGGTGAAGTGGTTCAACACCTCCAAGGGCTTCGGCTTCATCTCGCGTGATTCGGGTGACGATATCTTCGTGCACTTTCGCGCCATCCGCGGCGAAGGCCACCGTGTCCTGGTCGAAGGCCAGCGCGTGGAGTTTTCGGTGATGCACCGCGACAAAGGCCTGCAGGCCGAAGACGTGGTCGCGGTCTCACGCCGCTGACCACGCCCCTCCACCACCCTCAGTAATGGGGGGGTGGAGGCTCCTCCCCGCCCCCGCCGTACTGGCCGACCATGTCTTCGTAACGCTTGATCAGCTCGGCCATCTGCA
The DNA here is from genome assembly GCF_019139895.1 of Pseudomonas fakonensis. Lineage (GTDB taxonomy): Bacteria > Pseudomonadota > Gammaproteobacteria > Pseudomonadales > Pseudomonadaceae > Aquipseudomonas > Aquipseudomonas fakonensis. The sequence goes on from NZ_CP077076.1 coordinate 4,675,728, forward strand.
GTTGCAGGCGCTCGATCACCCGCCCCTGCTCGACCACCACGTCGTTAAGTTCCTGAATGGTGTCATCCTGGAATGCCTGACGGGTTTCCAGTTCGACGATGCGCATTTCAAGCGACATGATTCAGGCCTCCTTGAAGCTTTCGCCAAGCAGCTTGGCGATGTGCAAGCGAATACCTTCGACCTGCTCGTTGGTATAACCGATAGCTGGCACCTTGCCCCACACCGGCGCAGGCCAGGCAGCGTCATCACGACGGCGGACGATCACATGCATATGCAACTGGCTGACTACATTGCCGAGAGTGGCAACGTTCATCTTGTCGGCGGCGAACGCATCCTTGAGTGCCTCGGCCAGCGCCGTGCTTTCTTCCCACAACTGGCGCTGGTCGGCTTCATCGAGGTCGAACAGTTCACTGACATCGGCACGCCGCGGCACCAGGATGAACCAGGGGTAGTTGGCGTCCTTGCTCAGCAACAGGCTGCACAGCGGCAGCTCGCCCAGTAGCAGGGAATCCTGTTGCAGACGCGAATCGAGGGTGAACACGGCGAACCTCCAGAAAACAGGTGCCCGCCCATGCGGCGGGAACAAGGGGCGAAGGATACCCTGCTTTACCAGGCGCCACACGAGCACGATACACAACGGCGCGCCCCCGCACTCAAATGGCTCACCAACAACCCTGGGCCTGCCCCGTCGCGGTAACACCGCGCTACTTTTCGCACCACAATGATGCGATCCGTCACCGCACAACCACACAGCCGTCACACAAAACAGGCAAGTTGAACAAAGAGCGGTAACACCTTGACTTTGAAGGCAGCCCGAACAAACGCAGCGACGTGGCGCAGTGGCACACCATCAGACACCCGAAACCCCGTATTCACTGGGGTTTTCGCCCTGCCCGCTGCGGGTTTGTGAAAATTTCATCAAACGTTCGTGATTTTGAGCATGCTTGTTGCATTCGTTTGACGCCAAGTCGGCACGACACCTGCAAAGACAGGTGAGCGCGACAAATAACAACAGCGGCATCGGAGTTACCAGGGAGCCTTCAGCCCTACTTTGTGTTTACACATAAATGATGGGCGCGGCAGCGCTGGCGTTGTACACCCCAATAAAAATGGGGTGTGATTTGCGACATGGAAATAACCGTAAGCGACACGGCCATAAAGTTACCGAAAGGTTGTTTTCAGCCGTATCGCCAACAATAGTCAGCGTGATATACATTTTCGCCGACATAACAAGAAAGAGCTGCCCCTCATAACTAAAACACTGGGCGCAGCGGTACTCTTCCTAAAACCAAAGGAGCAAATCACGATGCGCGTGATGAAGTGGAGCATGATCGCCCTGGCCGTTGCGGCGGGGACTTCGCAAATGGCAATCGCCTCTTCGCAGGATGAGTCCAAAGGCTTCCTCGAAGACAGCAAGCTGAACGTCAAGACCCGTATGCTGTATTTCAGCCGTGACTTCCGCAACGACGAGCGGGACTCCAACGGCAACCGCCAGAGCCGCGCAGAAGAAACCGGCCTCGGCTTCCTCGGCACTTACGAGTCCGGCTTCACCCAGGGCACCGTCGGCTTCGGCGTCGACGCCATCGGCATGCTGGGCCTGAAACTCGATAGCGGCAAGGGTCGCGCCGGCACCGGCCTGTTCCCCACCGGCAGCGACGGCCGCTCCCAGGACGACTACTCCAAAGGCGGTGCAGCAGCCAAGTTCCGCATCTCCGATACCGTGCTGAAAGTGGGTGACCAGTTCACCGCGCTGCCGGTGTTCGCCACCGACGACAGCCGCCTGCTGCCGGAAATGGCCCAGGGCGGCCTGATCACCAGCAACGAGATCAAGGGCCTGACTCTGCACGCCGGCCGCTTCACCAGCCTGACCGGGCAAGCCGAAACCAACCGTGACAGCCTGCACCTGACCGAAGCCGACGTCTTCGGTGGCACCTACGCCATCACCGACGGCCTCAGCACCAGCCTCTACTACTCGCGCGTCGAAGACCACTTCCGCAAGTACTACGGCAACATCAACTGGGCGCTGCCGCTTGGCGACAAGCAAGGCCTGGTGTTCGACTTCAACATCTATGACACCAAGTCGATCGGTGACAACCGCACCGGTGCCTGGGTCACCAAGGCTGACGGCAGCAACAAGCTCGACAACATTGCCGCCAGTATCTCGGCCGCGTACAACATTGGCGCGCACACCTTCACCGTGGCTTACCAGAAAGTCACCGGCGACGGCGACTATGCCTACGGCATCGACGGCGGCGGCACCGTGTTCCTCGCCAACTCCATCGCCCGTTCCGACTTCAACGCCGAAGACGAGAAGTCCTGGCAGGCCCGCTACGACCTGAACTTCGCCGAATACGGCATCCCGGGCTTGAGCTTCATGACCCGTTATGTCCGCGGTACCGGTGCCACCACCCGCACCACCGACAACGGCATGGAATGGGAACGCGACGTCGACGTGAAGTACGTGCTGCAAGAAGGCCCGGCCAAGGACCTGAGCTTCCGCGTCCGCCAGGCCACCTACCGCTCCAGCGACGGCGTGTACTACGGCTCCAGCTCGATCGACGAACTGCGCCTGATCGTCGAGTACCCGCTGAGCATCCTGTAAGCCCCGGGCTTCAGCACTCGGCACCTGAAGAAGCCCGGCGATCGCCGGGCTTTTTCTTGGCTGACATAAATGCACAACTGCTGCATTCTGTACGCCTTCGTTCCGCCCCCGTACAATGCGGGGTCATTTCACATTCAGGCAATCGACACGGCTCCCCATGCGCACCAGTCAATATTTGCTCGCCACCCAAAAAGAAACCCCGGCCGATGCAGTGGTCATCAGCCACCAGCTCATGCTGCGCGCCGGCATGATCCGCAAGCTGGCCTCCGGCCTGTACACCTGGCTGCCGATGGGCCTGCGGGTGATGCGCAAGGTCGAGAACGTGGTACGCGAGGAAATGAACGCCGCCGGCGCCCTGGAAGTGCTGATGCCGAGCATCCAGCCAGCAGAGCTGTGGCAGGAGTCCGGCCGCTGGGAGCAGTATGGCCCCGAGCTGCTGCGCCTGAAGGACCGCCACCAGCGCGACTTCTGCGTTGGCCCTACCCACGAAGAAGTCATCACCGACCTGGCCCGCAACGAGCTGTCCAGCTATAAACAGCTACCGCTCAACATGTACCAGATCCAGACCAAATTCCGCGACGAGATCCGCCCACGCTTCGGCCTGATGCGCGGGCGCGAATTCATCATGAAGGACGCCTACTCCTTCCATGCCGACCAGGCTTCCCTGCAGGAAACCTACGACCGCATGCACCAGGCGTACAGCAACGTGTTCACCCGCCTGGGCCTGGACTTCCGCCCCGTGCAGGCCGACACCGGCTCGATCGGCGGCAGCTACTCCCACGAGTTCCACGTACTGGCCTCGTCCGGCGAAGACGACGTGATCTTCAGCGACAGCTCCGACTACGCCGCCAACATCGAGAAGGCCGAAGCCATCCCGCGTGAGACCGTGCGCCCGGCGCCTGCCGAAGAGCTGCGCCTGGTCGATACGCCGCAGGCCAAGACCATCGCCGAACTGGTCGAAAACCACAACCTGCCGATCGAGAAGACCGTCAAGACCCTGATCGTGCGCGGCGCCGAAGAGGGCAAGCTGATTGCCCTGGTGGTACGCGGCGACCACGAACTCAACGAGATCAAGGCCACCAAGCTGGAACAGGTTGCCGACCCGCTGGTCATGGCTACCGAAGCCGACCTGCGTGACGCCATCGGCGCAGGCGCAGGCTCGCTGGGCCCGCTGAACCTGCCGCTGGAATGCATCATCGACCGTTCGGTCGCCCTGATGAGCGACTTCGCTGTCGGCGCCAACATCGACGACAAGCACTACTTCGGTGTGAACTGGGAGCGCGACCTGCCAGTCCCGCAGGTTGCCGACATCCGCAACGTCGTCGAAGGCGACCCGAGCCCGGACGGCCAGGGCACCCTGGTGATCAAGCGCGGCATCGAAGTGGGTCACATCTTCCAGCTCGGCACCAAGTACAGCGAAGCGCTGAAGTGCCAGGTACTGGGTGAAAACGGCAAGCCGGTGGTGCTGTCCATGGGCTGCTACGGCATTGGCGTGTCCCGCGTGGTTGCCGCTGCCATCGAGCAGAGCTACGACGACAAGGGCATCATCTGGAACGATGCCCTGGCGCCCTTCCAGATCGCCCTGGTACCGCTGCGCTACGAAACCGATGTAGTTCGCGAGGCCACCGACAAGCTGTACGCCGCACTGACTGCCGCGGGCTTTGAAGTACTGCTGGACGATCGTGACAAGAAAACCAGCCCCGGCATCAAGTTTGCCGACATGGAGCTGATCGGCATCCCGCACCGCATCGTCGTCAGCGACCGCGGCCTGGCCGACGGCAACCTGGAATACAAGCACCGCACCGAGCAGGATGCGCAGGCACTGCCGCTCAATCAAGTGCTGACCTTCCTGCAGGCCCGTATCCGCCGCTGATAACCCGTTGCGCGAGTGATCATGTCCAAGCGAAGTACCTACACCCTGGGGGGCGCCGCACTGTGCGGCGCCCTGTTCCTCAGCGGCTGCGCCAACCATATGTCGCAGCGCAGCGACCATGAGGAGCGCGTCGAGCGCAAACTGCTCGAACACACCCTGCAGATCGACATCGGCGAGCCGAAGGTGATGGAGCTTCCGCAGCGGCGCGTGCGTATTCACGAGCAAAAGCGCTTCGAGGTCACCGAGTTCGAGGTGACCCGCCGTTACGATCGCTATACACCCTACCAACCCTGGCGGGAGATCTACGAGATCCCGCTGGGCGCGGTGGCGGTGGTCGCCGGCGTCGGCGCCAACGTGGTCAACGTGTTCGCCCTGGGCAACCTGCCCGACAGCGTGACCCACGACTGGCTCAGCTATGGCGTGGCCGGGCTCAACCCGTTCATGAACGTGCAGTCCAACGGCCGCGCCCAGCAGAACCTGGCCGGGATCGACGAAGTCGAGAAAGGCAAGCGCGAGGAGTTCACCAACCTGCCGTGGAACGAGCGACTGGTGGAGGTCAAGGCCGGCAAGATGACCCATGAGCTGACCACCGACAAGAACGGCGTGCTGCGCCTGAACCTGTTGGACAGCCCGTTTTCCGAACAGAACCTCAACCACGTCGGCACCTTGCACCTGCAAGTGGTCGACGAGGATAACGGCGTGCGCGGCGATGCCAGCCTGCTGGTCAGCGGCAACCTGCGCGGCAAGCTGCTCGAAGCCCACGAGCTGATCTTCGATGACCTCGAAGATGACGATGTCGGCCAGTGGGTACACCGGGTCAAGCGCCTGTCGGAACTGGGCCTGGAAGAAGAAGCCAGCGAGCTGGAGCAGAGCCTGATCGAGCTGACCCGCAACGACCCGGAGCTGCAGCAAGAGTTCGTCAAAAGCCTGACCAAGGCTACCGGGCGACTGGTGGCAGACCCGGGCGTGCAGTAAGCCCCTGCAACGGCCTCATCGCCGGCAAGCCGGCTCCTACAGGGGTTGCGCCTCCCTGCCGACGATGAGGCGCTTGTTACTCGCCGAACAGCTCCAGCTGTTCATGGGCCCCGCGTAAATCCCTCAGCCTCACCCCTACCCCCAACAGCCGTACCGGCTTGCCGCCCCGGGCAAACGCCTGGCTGAGCAACTGCCGATAGCTGTCCAGGTCACGGCCTGCCCCGGCCTGCTCCATGGTTGTCTGAGTGAAGTCATGGAACTTCACCTTCACGAAGGGCTTGTCCGGGCGGTAGCTGCTGTCCATGCGGGCAATCCGCTCATTCAGGCTCGCCAGCAGGTCGGGCAGTTTCTCAAGGCAACTGGGCAAGTCTGGCAGGTCGTGGTCGTAGGTGTTCTCGACGCTCACCGATTGCCGCCGGCTGTCGTTGTGCACCGCGCGCTCGTCGATACCCCGCGCCAACCCCCATAGCCGCTCACCGAAACTGCCGAACTCGCGCACCAGCGCCAGCCTTGACCAGTCGCGCAACGACAGGCAGGTATCAATACCCAGGCGCGAGAGCTTTTCGGCCGTGACCTTGCCCACCCCGTGCAGGCGCGCGACCGGCAACTCGGCAACGAACGCTTCCACCTGATCGGGAGTGATGACGAACAGGCCGTTGGGCTTGCGCCAGTCGCTGGCGATCTTGGCCAGGAACTTGTTAGGTGCGACCCCTGCCGACACCGTGATATGCAACTGACGGGCGACCCGTTTACGGATGTCCTCGGCGATGCGCGTGGCACTGCCGGCAAACCACTGGCTGTCGGTGACGTCCAGGTAAGCCTCGTCCAGCGACAGCGGCTCGATCAGGTCGGTGTAATCGCGAAAGATCGTATGGATCTCCCGCGAGGCCTCTTTATAGGCTTCGAAACGCGGTTTGACGATCTCAAGGTCAGGGCACAGCTTCAATGCATGCCCCGACGCCATGGCCGAACGCACGCCATAGGCCCGCGCCTCGTAGTTACAGGTAGCGATGACCCCGCGCTGGCCCGGCTGACCGCCCACGGCCATGGGCCGGCCGGCCAGGCGCGGGTCATCACGCATCTCGATGGCTGCGTAGAAACAGTCACAATCTATATGGATGATCTTGCGCTGGGGCATGGACGACAGACACTACTGTAAATTCATACAGATAGTACTCCATGCACCCAACTGCGAAACAGCCTGCCTGCGATAATCGGCCTGCAAGCCCCGCCGCCACTGAGCCGGCTGCCGATTCGATGCGCTAACAGATTGAACGAAAAAGGGTTTTTTCGATTTATTGCTTGACACAGGGAAGTAAACCCGTAGAATTCGATCTCACAGGCGCGGGATGGAGCAGCCTGGTAGCTCGTCGGGCTCATAACCCGAAGGTCGTCGGTTCAAATCCGGCTCCCGCAACCAGATTCAATAAAAAAGGCCACTGTTTCGACAGTGGCCTTTTTTATTGCCTCGAGATCACCCCAGCGAGATTTATCATGCCAAATCAAGTATTAACGCTTGACTCTTGGCGAGGCATCCGTAGAATGCGCACCTCTGACGCGGGATGGAGCAGCCTGGTAGCTCGTCGGGCTCATAACCCGAAGGTCGTCGGTTCAAATCCGGCTCCCGCAACCAGATTCAATAAGGGCCACTGTTTCGACAGTGGCCTTTTTTATTGCCTTTGAAATTACCCCTGCGAGATTTCTTACGCCAAATCAAGCATTAACGCTTGACACTTGGCGAGGTATCCGTAGAATGCGCACCTCTGACGCGGGATGGAGCAGCCTGGTAGCTCGTCGGGCTCATAACCCGAAGGTCGTCGGTTCAAATCCGGCTCCCGCAACCATATTCGTCAGAACAAACCCCGCCTATCGAAAGATGGCGGGGTTTGTTGCATCTGGCCGTCGCACTTCCCATCGCACACCCCTTCCCCTCGCGCCCCGCCTTGTCCTGCGGCGCTTTCGTGCGGCTGGATGAACTATCTTTAACTAACCTGAAACAGATTAACCACCCGGCCCGGAGTAATATCTGGACACGTTTTCCAAAGGGACTTTCACTTGGCCGTAACCTGCCTTCACCTCGCGCGCATCGCACGGGGTACACCATGACCGCCCCCACCCACGATACCCAGGCACCGCTCACCGAAGCACTGCCTGCGGCTGCGCAGCACTTGCCCTGGCTGGAACGCCTGAGCAAGTACCGTCAGCCCCTGGGCCTGGCCGTGACCCTGCTGCTGTTTGCCATGGGCCTGATTGCCTGCCGCCACCTGTTGAGCGAGCTGGACATCTACGCCCTGCACGACGCCATCCTCAGTGTGCCGGTCAAGTCGCTGCTCGGTGCACTGCTAGCCACCGTGGTGGGCTTCATGATCCTGCTGGGTTATGAATGGTCGGCCACCCGCTACGCCGCAGTGCAACTGCCACCACGCACACTGTTGCTGGGCGGTTTCAGTGCCTTCGCCATTGGCAATGCCATCGGCCTGTCGATGCTGTCGGGCGGCTCGGTGCGTTATCGCCTGTATGCACGCCAAGGGCTCGGGGCCGCCGAAGTGGCGCGTATGACCGTGTTCGCCAGCCTGTCCCTGGGCTGCGCGCTGCCACCCCTGGCGGCTATCGCCACCCTCAGCGACCTGCCATCCGCCGCCACCGCCCTGCGCCTGCCGGCACCGCTGCTGGGCGGTATCGCTGTAGCCGTGCTGGTGCTGACCGTGGCTCTGGTGATCGGCCTGAGCCGCCGTCGCCTGGCCGAGCAGCCGCTGGCAGACAGCCTGCTGGTGCAGTTCGGCCGCCGTACTCTGCGCCTGCCCAACGGCCGCCTGGCAGCGCTGCAACTACTGATCACCGCGCTGGACGTCGCCGCCGCTGCCACCGTGCTGTATATGCTGCTGCCCGAAGCACCGCCCTTCGGTGCCTTCGTGCTGGTCTACCTGCTGGCCCTTGCGGCAGGCGTGCTCAGCCATGTGCCCGGTGGTGTCGGCGTGTTCGAGGCCATCCTGCTGGCCGCCTTCGCCAACCAGCTGGGCGCCGCCCCCCTGGCTGCCGCACTGCTGCTGTACCGGCTGATCTACGTGGTGCTGCCACTGCTGCTGGCTTGCGTGCTGCTGCTGGCCAATGAAGCCCGCCGCCTGTTGTTCGCCCAGCAGGCGATCCGCGCCGCTTCCGGGCTGGCCGCACCCGTGCTGGCGATTCTGGTGTTCCTGTCGGGTGTGGTGCTGCTGTTTTCCGGCGCCACCCCGGAGATCGACAGCCGCCTGGAGCACATGGGCTTTCTGATCCCGCACCGGCTGATCGACGCTTCGCACTTCGGTGCCAGCCTGATCGGCGTGTTGTGCCTGCTGTTGGCCCAGGGCCTGCGCCGACGCCTGTCGGCGGCCTGGCTGCTGACCACCGTATTGCTGCTGGTGGGCGCGCTGCTGTCGCTGCTCAAGGGTTTCGACTGGGAAGAAGCCACGCTGATGTGCTTCACTGCTGCCCTGCTGGCACTGTTCCGGCGCTCGTTCTACCGCCCCAGCCGCCTGCTGGAGTTGCCGTTCTCGCCGGTTTACCTGGTGGCCAGCGCCTGCGTGGTTGGTGCCTCGGTGTGGCTGCTGCTGTTTGCCTACCAGGACGTGCCCTACACCCACAAGCTGTGGTGGCAGTTCACCCTCGACGCCGACGCCCCGCGCGGCCTGCGCGCCGCCCTGGGCAGCGCGGTGCTGCTGGTGATCGTCGCCCTGACCTGGCTGCTGCGCACCGCCCGCCCGGTGATCCACCTGCCTACCGATGACGAACTGCAACGAGCCAACCGCATCCTGCTGGCGTCCGACCAGCCCGATGGCGGCCTGGCCCTGACCGGCGACAAGGCGTTGCTGTTCCATCCCAGCGACAATGCCTACCTGATGTACGCCCGCCGTGGCCGCAGCCTGGTAGCCCTGTACGACCCGATCGGCCCGGCCCAGGAACGCGCCGAAATGATCTGGCAGTTCCGCGACCTGTGCGACCTGCACCACGCCCGCCCGGTGTTCTACCAGGTACGCGCCGAGAACCTGCCGTTCTACATGGACATCGGCCTGACCGCGATCAAGCTGGGCGAAGAGGCCCGTGTCGACCTGCGCCGCTTCGACATCGAGGCCAAGGGCAAGGAGATGAAAGACCTGCGTTACACCTGGAACCGCGGTGGCCGCGATGGCCTGAGCCTTGAGATCCACGAACCCGACCATGCACCGCTGGCAGAACTCAAGGAAATCTCCGACGCCTGGCTGACCGGCAAGAACGTGCGCGAGAAAGGCTTTTCCCTGGGCCGCTTCAGCCCCGAGTACCTGCAGCATTTTCGCATTGCACTGATTCGCTTCCAGGGCCGCCCGGTGGCCTTCGCCAACCTGCTCGAAACCCACAGCAACGAGCTGGCCAGCCTGGACCTGATGCGCGCCCACCCCGAGGCGCCGAAGCTGACCATGGAATTCATGATGGTTGGCCTGATTCTTCACTACAAGAGCCATGATTATGGCCGCTTCAGCTTGGGGATGGTCCCCCTTTCCGGCTTGCAGCCGCGCCGCGGCGCACCCTTGACCCAGCGTTTGGGTTCGATGGTGTTCCAGCGTGGTGAACAGCTTTACAACTTCCAGGGCCTGCGGCGCTTCAAGGACAAGTTCCAGCCGGACTGGGAACCTCGCTACATGGCCGTGCCGGCCGGGCTCGACCCGCTGGTGGCGCTGGCCGATACCGCTGCCCTGATCGCTGGCGGCCTGACTGGATTGGTGAAACGTTGATGATCCGACGCTATTGGCTGTACCTACTGATTCCTCTGGTGCTGGCCGCTGCCGCCGGCGCCACGGCCTTCTGGCTGTGGACCCGCCCGGCGCCCGAAGCGCGCCTGGAGCACCTGACCCTGAACGACGGCAGCAGCCTGACCCGCGCCACCCCCGGCGTGCACGCCAAGGCCCGGGTGGCCATCGGCGTACCCCAGGAGCAAGCGCTCTCCGACAAACAGCTGCTGGACCTGAGCCAGGCCGGCGAAGCCCAGCTGGTGCAGGTGATCCTGCCACCCACTGACTGCAGCAAACAGCAGGCAGCGATGGACCAGGCCCTTGCCCAGCTGGCCGACAAGCCCACCGTGGTCGCCGGTATCGGCCCTGGCGCAGCCCAGGCCTGGCGCTGGCTGGCCAGCCAGAACGACGACAAGGCCCGGGCCATTTCGGTCGACTTCAACCTCGAGCAGCCCGGCTGCCAGGCCGCGCTGCCCAAGTCTGCGGCCCACGGTCACTGGAACGTGGCCTGGAACGACAACCCGGACGACGCCAGCGCGGCCTTCGTACGCGACCAGGCCAACGCCGAGACCAGCATCGCCGACTACGACATTCACCTGCCACAAGTGCTCAAGGCCCAGCTGACCCAGGCCCTGGTCGGCCAGGACGGCAACGCCCTGGCGATTCCGGTTGTGGAAGTACCCGCCGGGCAGACCACCGACACTGTCACCCTGTTTCTCTCCGGTGACGGCGGCTGGCGCGACCTGGACCGCGACGTGGCCGGCGAGATGGCCAAGCTTGGCTACCCGGTGGTGGGCATCGACACCCTGCGCTACTACTGGCAGCACAAGACCCCGGAGCAAAGCGCCGCCGACCTGTCCGAGCTGATGCAGCACTACCGCCAGAAGTGGGGTACCAAGCGCTTCGTGCTGACCGGTTACTCGTTCGGCGCCGACGTGCTGCCGGCCATCTACAACCGCCTGCCTGAAGAAGACCAGAAGCGTATCGACGCGGTAATGCTGCTGGCCTTCGCCCGCAGCGGCAGCTTCGAGATCGAGGTTGAGGGCTGGTTGGGCAAGGAAGGCCAGGAAGCACCGACCGGCCCGGAAATGGCCCGCCTGCCGGCAGCGAAGGTGGTGTGCATCTACGGTGTGGAAGAAACCGACGAGAGCGGCTGCACCGACAAGACCGCAGTGGGCGAGCGCATGAAGCTGCCTGGCGGGCATCACTTCGACGAGAACTACCCGGCCCTGGCCAAGCGCCTGATCGACGAGATCGAGACCCGCCAGGGCAAGTCCAGCGTCGCTGAAAAGTGATGTAAAGGGGGCCGCAATGCGGCCCTTCGCGGGTACCCCCCCCTCCCAAAGGGATCGCACCACCTCCAGGCTTGCACCGTCCCTGTAGGAGCCGGCTTGCCGGCGATGAGGCCGGCCCGGTCAACACAGCCCGCCAACCTGGCACCGGCGTTGCCGGTGATCGCCAGCAAGCTGGCTCCTACAGGGATCGCATCACCTCCTGGCTTGCACCATACCTGTAGGAGCCGGCTTGCCGGCGATGAGGCCAGCACAGCCATCACAAGGCAGTGGCTGCCAGCAGGGGCGGGATCAACCTCAAACCGGTACCGTACCTGTGGGAGCGGGTTCACCCGCGAAGGGCTGCAAAGCAGCCCCCCTGGCCCACTCAGATCTCGACCTGGGTCCCCAGCTCGATCACCCGGTTGAGCGGCAGGTTGAAGAACCTCAGGTTGCCGTTAGCGTTCTTCAACAGGAACGCAAACAGGTTACCGCGCCAGCGCGACATCCCCTCCAGGCGTGAAGCGATCACCGTCTCCCGGCTGAGGAAATAAGTGGTACGCATCGGGCTGAAATCCAGCTCGTCCAGGTGGCACAGCTTCAACGCCGCCGGTACGTCCGGCTCGTCCATGAAGCCAAAATGCAACAGCACGCGGAAGAACCCGTCACCGTAGGCCTCCACCTCGAAGCGCTCGCTCTCTGGCACCCGTGGCCGGTCCTCGCTGACCACCGTCAGCAACACCACCTGGCTGTGCAGCACCTGGTTGTGCAACATGTTGTGCAACAGCGCATGGGGCACCGCGTCTGGTCGGGCAGTCAGGAACACCGCTGTGCCCTCGACCCGGTGCGGCGGCTGCACGCGGATGCTGCTGATGAACACCGGCAACGGCAGCCCACCTTCATCGATACGCTCGACCAGGATCTGCTTGCCGCGCTTCCAGGTGCTCATCAACAGGAACAACACCCCACCGGCCAGTACCGGGAAGGCGCCGCCCTGGACGATCTTCGGCACGTTGGCAGCGAAGAACAGGCCGTCTACCAGCAGGAAACCCACCAAAATCGGCACCGCCAGCAGTGGCGGCCACTTCCACAGCAGCAGCATCACTGCCGATACCAGAATGGTGGTCATCAGCATGGTGCCTGTTACCGCCACGCCGTAGGCCGCCGCCAAGGCGCCGGACGACTCGAAGCCAACCACCAGCAGCACCACTCCGACCATCAGCGTCCAGTTCACCGCGCCGATGTAGATCTGCCCCTGCTCGTCACTGGAGGTGTGCTGGATTTGCATACGCGGGATGTAGCCCAGCTGGATGGCCTGGCGGGTCAGGGAGAACGCCCCCGAGATCACCGCCTGCGAGGCGATCACCGTGGCCATGGTGGCCAGGCCCACCAAGGGCAGCAACGCCCAGCTCGGCGCCAGCAGGTAGAACGGGTTGCGCGCGGCCTCGGGGTTTTGCAGCAGCATCGCACCCTGGCCGAAATAATTGAGTACCAGCGCCGGCAGCACCAGCGCGAACCAGGCGCGGGCGATCGGCTTGCGGCCAAAGTGGCCCATGTCGGCATACAGCGCCTCGGCACCGGTCAGCGCCAGCACCACCGCACCGAGAATGGCCACGCCCATGCCAGGGTGAACGATGAAGAAGTTCAGCGCCCAACCCGGGTTGAAGGCCTTGAGCACCTCGGGGCTCTGGGAGATGCCATGCACCCCCAGCGCTCCCAGCACCACGAACCAGGTGACCATGATCGGGCCGAACAGCTTGCCGATTTTCTCGGTACCGTGCTTTTGCACCAGAAACAGCGCCACCAGCACCACCAGCGAAATCGGCACCACCCAGTGGTCGATGCCATCGAAGGCCAGGCCCATGCCCTCCACCGCCGACAGCACCGACACCGCCGGGGTAATCATGCTGTCACCATAGAACAGCGAGGCGCCAATCAGCCCGCAGATGACCATCAGCGTGCGCAACTTCGGGTAATTGGCCGTGGCCCGTCGCGCCAGCGCGGTCAGCGCCATGGTACCGCCCTCACCCTGGTTGTCGGCACGCAGGATGAACATCACGTACTTGAACGACACCACCCACAGCAGCGACCACAGGATCAGCGAGAGGATCCCCAGCACGCCGTCATGGTTGACCGGCACCCCGTAGCCGCCGGTGAAGACTTCTTTGAGGGTGTACAACGGGCTGGTGCCGATATCGCCATAGACCACCCCAACAGCTGCCACCAGCAGGCCGAACGAGCGTGTAGCCCCCTGCCCGCCCTCGGCGTGACTGCTTGCCTGAACCATCGACCACTCCCGCAGAAGGCCTTTGAAGACCCGTTGAATTCACTTGGGCGCGGGGCCTGACTGGTGCCCCGACGCAACGGCGCGAAGCATAGCGCAGCGTACGGTGTATTTCTGCTGCTCAAGCTCGTCGTCGCGGCTCACCTGCTGGCCAGCATGCATTAGCGAGGTTAGCCCACTACCGAACCTGCAACACCAGTTCTGGCCCGGTAACAATCAGTTCAACTCTCGCCTGCGCTTTCGACTACCTCGCTTCAGGGCAGTCACTAGACTTTTCCGAAGCCGCCAGGTGTTCGTTTCTTTTTTGGGGATGCGCCCAGGCCGATAAAAATATGCAATCACCCAACTGTCTTTTTTAAGGTACATTCTGCATGTATGACGTGGAGCACGTCCTGTCTTCCAATGGAGTGGACATCTATCAGGTCTGGCTCGATACCGTGCGCGACAAGCGCTGCAAAGCCAAAATCACCACACGGGTGGACCGCGCATCCCTTGGCCACTTCGGCGACGTTGAGCCAGTAGGTGATGGCGTCTTTGAAATGAAGATCAATTTTGGGCCTGGCTTTCGCGTCTATTACGCGGTCCAGGGTCGCAAGGTCATTTTCCTGCTGGGCGGCGGCGCCAAAGACAAACAGCAAAGGGACATCGATCAGGCCAAGGCCCTCTGGAAATGTCATAAGGTGAACTGAAATGACTGCCCGCACCCGCTCTCACGAAGACAGCGTGCTCAGCATGCTGCGCGAAGACGAGGATTTTGCCATCGAATACCTCGCAGCCGCGCTCGAGGACATCGACGAACCGGGTGGCGAAGACACCTTCCTTCTTGCCATTCGGCGTATCGCCGAGGCACGCGGCGGCATGAGCAGTCTCTCGCAAAACACGGGCCTGGCGCGCCCAAACCTGTATCGCTCGCTCGCAGCAGGTGGTGACCCAAAACTCTCCACCGTACTGAAGGTGCTGCAGGCGCTGGGGGTCGGCATGTCCAAGGTGGTCTCGCATAAAGCTGAACAAGCGTGCGAATGACCCCGTCGCCCAACGCCTGACTGCCCCGGCCCATTCGCAACAGCCCAGCGCAGGCGCCTCGTCGGGGCGGCTCAGGCAGCGCCGCCAGCACGGCTGCCTGGAGCCATCAGCAATAGCACAGCGTTCGTCGCATTTGTGCTGGTCAAGCGCCTTTGCGCTCGCTAGAATTGCGCACTTTTTGATCAGAGGCGCCCAAAGCGCCCGCCAGGATCGCCCCCGTTACCGGCCGGGCGGGCTGCATTCAATACCGAGGTTAGTCATGTCCACCACCAACGCCATCCCCAAGGTCGGCTTCGTTTCGCTGGGTTGCCCCAAGGCCCTGGTCGACTCCGAGCGCATCCTTACCCAGCTGCGCATGGAAGGCTATGAAGTCGTGCCCACCTACGAGGACGCCGACGTGGTGGTGGTCAACACCTGCGGCTTCATCGACAGCGCCAAGGCCGAGTCGCTGGAAGTCATCGGCGAGGCGATCAAGGAAAACGGCAAGGTCATCGTGACCGGCTGCATGGGCGTCGAAGAAGGCAACATCCGTGACGTGCACCCAAGCGTGCTGTCGGTGAGCGGCCCGCAGCAGTACGAGCAGGTGGTCAACGCCGTGCACGAAGTGGTGCCACCGCGCCAGGACCACAACCCGCTGATCGACCTGGTACCGCCACAGGGCGTCAAGCTGACCCCGCGTCACTACGCCTACCTGAAGATTTCCGAAGGCTGCAACCACAGCTGCAGCTTCTGCATCATCCCGTCGATGCGCGGCAAGCTGGTCAGCCGCCCGGTAGGTGAAGTGCTGAGCGAAGCCGAGCGCCTGGTCAAGGCCGGCGTCAAGGAGATCCTGGTGATCTCCCAGGACACCAGCGCCTACGGCGTGGACGTGAAATACAAGACCGACTTCTGGAACGGCCGCCCGGTCAAGACCCGCATGCTCGAGCTGTGCGAAGCCCTGAGCAGCCTCGGCGCCTGGGTACGCCTGCACTACGTGTACCCGTACCCGAACGTCGACGACGTGATCCCGCTGATGGCCGCCGGCAAGATCCTGCCGTACCTGGACATCCCGTTCCAGCACGCCAGCCCCAAAGTGCTCAAGTCGATGAAGCGCCCGGCCTTCGAAGACCGCACCCTGGCGCGCATCAAGAACTGGCGCGAGCAGTGCCCTGAGCTGGTGATCCGTTCCACCTTCATCGTCGGCTTCCCGGGTGAGACTGAAGAAGACTTCCAGTACCTGCTGGACTGGCTGACCGAAGCCCAGCTCGACCGCGTGGGTTGCTTCCAGTATTCGCCAGTCGAAGGCGCCCCGGCCAACGACCTGGGCCTGGACGAAGTACCGGAAGATATCAAGCAGGACCGCTGGGACCGCTTCATGGCCCACCAGCAGGCGATCAGCGCCGCACGCCTGCAACTGCGCATCGGCAAAGAAATCGAAGTGCTGATCGACGAAGTCGAGGAGCAGGGCTCGGTTGGCCGCAGCTTCTTCGATGCCCCGGAAATCGACGGCAGCGTGTTCATCGACGGCGACCATGGCTTCAAGCCGGGTGACAAGGTGCGTTGCCGCGTAGTGGATGCCGACGAGTACGACATGTGGGCCGAGCCGGTCTGAGCCACCGGCTGCAACCCACGCAAGACCCCGCGTTTGCATCTATGTTTTCCTCCATGAACATGGAGGAAAACACAGATGCGCCCGACGCTGACCCTGCAAACCCCGCGCTACAGCGACTATCCCGAGCTGGTTGCAGTCTGGGAAGCCTCGGTCCGCGCCACCCATGACTTTCTCCCCGAAAGCTACATTCTGGTGTTGCGCGACCATGTTCTGCGCAAGTACCTGGATGCAGTGATGCTGGTCTGCTGCAAGGACCGCCAGCGGCACATCCTCGGCTTCGCCGGCGTGGCCAATGGCCGGGTCGACATGCTCTTCGTCGCTCCCGATTACCGTGGCCAGGGCGTTGGGCAGCGCCTGCTGCGCCATGCCGTGGCCGAACTCAATGCCGAACGCCTCGACGTCAACGAGCAGAACCCCCAGGCTCTGGGCTTCTACCTGCACGAAGGCTTCGAGGTGGTCGGCCGCTCGGCCACCGACGGCCTGGGCCAGCCCTACCCCTTGTTGCACATGCGCCTGGCACCTACTGCCGCCTGACGCTTGGGCAAAATGGCGTGAATGACACCGATTTGCAGCCGCAACCTCGCCGGGGCAGGTACAATATGCCCTTTCCCCGCCTTGCGAAACCATTGTCCATGTCCGACCCCATCCGCCTGTCCAAACGCCTCATCGAACAGCTTGGCTGCTCCCGCCGAGAGGCCGAACTGTATATCGAGGGAGGCTGGGTCACGGTCGATGGCGAGGTGGTCGAGCAACCCCAGTTCAAGGTCGGCGAGCAACGTGTCGAGCTGCTGCCCGGCGCCCGCGCCGAAGCCCTTGAACCGGTCACCCTGCTGCTGCACCAACTCGCCGGCCAAGCTACCGCGACGGCCCAGGCCGGCATCGGCATGGCCAGCCTCAGCGAAACCCACCGCGAAGGCGTGCGCCCGCTGCACGGCCACTTCACCCGCCAGGCTTGCATCGCCCCGCTGCTGCCCGGCGCCAGCGGCCTGCAGGTGTTCACCCAGGACTGGCGGGTCACCCGCAAGCTGGACGCCGACCTGCGCCGCATGGAGCAGGAGTACATCGTTCAGGTCAGCGGCGAGGCCAAGCCCGGTGCACTGGAGCGCCTGGCCCGTGGTGTGGAGCGCAAGGGCGTCGAGCTGCCGAAGGCCAAGGCCAGCTGGCAGAACGAGCAGCACCTGCGCATGGTGTTGAAAAACCCGCAGCCCGGGGTGATCGAGGCCCTGTGCGAAACCGCCGGGCTCAAGGTGCTGGGCATGCGCCGCATTCGCCTGGGCGGCGTGTCGATGGGCAAGCTGGCCCAGGGCCAATGGCGGTACCTGGTGGGCAGCGAACGTTTTTAAGCGATACCCCGCCGCGCAGGAGCGCGCGGCATCAGAACAGGATTGGCGTCAATGAACCACAACGATGTAATGCGCAGCCTGCGCTATATGCTCAAGGCAAACGACCAGAAGATGGCCGAAATCATCGGTCTGAGCGGGATGCAAGTGACCGCCGAAGCCATCGCAGGTTACGTGAAGAAAGAAGAAGAGCCCGGCTACGTAGCCTGCCCGGACAAGGTCATGGCGCACTTTCTCGACGGCCTGGTGATCCACCGCCGCGGCCGCGACGACAGCCGCCCGCCACAGCCGATCGAGTTGCCGGTGACCAACAACACCGTGCTCAAGAAGCTGCGGGTGGCTTTCGAGCTGAAAGAGGACGACCTGCACGTGGTGCTCAAGTCGGTCAACTTCCCGGTGTCCAAACCCGAACTGAGCGCGCTGTTCCGCAAGGTCGGCCACGACAACTACCGCCCGTGCGGCGACCAGTTGCTGCGCAACTTCCTCAAGGGCCTGACCCTGCGCGTGCGCGGCTGATGCAGCACAGCGTCTCGCCGGTCGGCATCGTGCGCTCCTGTTTCAAGGAGAAGTTCGCCATTCCGCGCCAGCCGCAGCTGGCTCCGGCCGCACGGGGCGTGCTGGAGTTGCTGGCGCCGTTCGACCAGGGCGATGCGGTGGCGGGCCTTGAGCAGGTCAGCCATGTGTGGCTGCTGTTTCTGTTCCACCAGGCGCTGGAAGACAAGCCACGCCTGAAAGTGCGCCCGCCACGCCTGGGCGGCAACAAGAGCATGGGCGTGTTCGCCACCCGCGCCACCCACCGGCCCAATGGCATCGGCCAGTCCGTGGTGCGCCTGGAGGGCGTTGAGCCCGGGCGTTTGCTGCTGTCGGGCATCGATCTGCTGGATGGCACCCCGGTGCTGGATATCAAGCCGTATGTGCCCTACGCCGACAGCGTGGCCGATGCCACCAATCAGATGGCCGACGGGGCGCCGCAGCCGATTGCCGTGCACTGGAGTGACAGCGCCCTGCCCCAGGCCCGCGAACATGCTCTGCGCCTGGGTGAGCCGCTGGTGGAGCTGATCGAACAGTGCCTGGCCCAGGACCCACGCCCAGCCTACCAGGTGCCGCCGCCGGAGCGGGTGTATGGGGTCAGGTTCTGGGATGTGCAGGTACGCTGGCAGTATCCGCAGCCGGATGTGATCCGGGTGCTGGAGGTTGTGCGCGAGGGCTGAGGTTCAGCCAACCCTTTTCTCGCAGGCAAAAAAAACGCAGCCCCAGGGCTGCGTTTTTGCGTTACCGCACTCGCCTTACTTCTCGACGAAGGCACGCTCGATCAGGTAATCGCCCGGCTCGCGCATGCGGGCGGAGACTTTCAGGCCGAAGCTGTCGAGCACTTCGCTGGTCTCGTCGAGCATGCTCGGGCTGCCGCAGATCATCGCACGGTCGTCCTGCGGGTTGATCGGTGGCAGGCCGATGTCGCTGAACAGCTTGCCGCTGCGCATCAGGTCGGTCAGGCGGCCCTGGTTCTCGAACGGTTCACGGGTAACGGTGGGGTAGTAGATCAGCTTGTCACGCACAGCCTCACCGAAGAACTCGTTCTGCGGCAGGTGCTCGGTGATGAACTCGCGGTAGGCCACTTCGTTCACGTAGCGCACGCCGTGCACCAGAATGACCTTCTCGAAACGCTCGTAGGTTTCCGGGTCCTGGATGACGCTCATGAACGGCGCCAGGCCAGTACCGGTGCTCAGCAGGTACAGGTGCTTGCCCGGGTTCAGGTCGTCGAGTACCAGCGTGCCGGTAGGCTTCTTGCTGATGATGATCTCGTCGCCTTCCTTGAGGTGCTGCAGCTGCGAGGTCAGCGGGCCGTCCGGCACCTTGATGCTGAAGAACTCCAGGTGCTCTTCCCAGTTTGGCGACGCGATGGAATAGGCGCGCATGAGCGGACGGCCGCTTTCCTGCTGCAGGCCGATCATCACGAACTGACCGTTCTCGAAGCGCAGGCCCGGGTCGCGGGTGCACTTGAAGCTGAACAGGGTGTCGTTCCAGTGGTGAACACTGAGGACACGTTCGTGGTTCATGTTGCTCATCTAGGGGCTCCTGAAGAAAAACGCAGCGCGCAAAACGCGCAGTTGCGCGATAGTTTAGGGGCAGCGACAATATCTGTTAACTGAATTATCAAGATATGTGTTATCGGTTATATAGATATGCGATTCACACTTCGTCAGCTTCAGGTCTTCGTTGCCGTCGCCCAGCACCAAAGCGTCTCTCGAGCCGCTGGCGTGCTGGCCTTGTCGCAATCGGCGGCCAGCACCTCCATCACTGAGCTTGAGCGCCAGTCCAGCTGCCAGCTGTTCGACCGCGCCGGCAAACGCCTGAGCCTCAATGCCCTGGGCCATCAACTGCTGCCCCAGGCCGTTGCACTGCTCGACCAGGCCAAGGAAATCGAAGACCTGCTCAACGGCAAGTCCGGTTTCGGCTCGCTGGCGGTGGGCGCCACCCTGACCATCGGCAACTACCTGGCCACGTTGCTGATCGGCAGCTTCATGCAGGTGCACCCGGAAAGCCAGGTGAAGCTGCACGTGCAGAACACTGCGCATATTGTGCAACAGGTGGCCCATTACGAAATTGATCTGGGTCTGATCGAGGGCGATTGCAACCACCCCAACATCGAAGTGCAGCCGTGGGTGGAGGATGAACTGGTGGTGTTCTGCGCACCCCAGCACCCACTGGCCAAGGTCGGCCATGCCAGCATCGAGCAATTGGCTCACGAGGCGTGGATTCTGCGCGAGCAGGGTTCGGGTACGCGCCTGACCTTCGACCAGGCCATGCGCCACCACCGCGCCAACCTGAACATCCGCCTGGAGCTCGAGCACACCGAGGCGATCAAGCGCGCCGTGGAGTCGGGGTTGGGCATCGGCTGCATCTCGCGCCTGGCCCTGCGCGATGCGTTCCGCCGCGGCAGCCTGGTGCCGGTGGAAACCCCGGAACTGGACCTGGCGCGGCAGTTCTACTTCATCTGGCACAAGCAGAAGTACCAGACCTCGGCCATGCGCGAGTTCCTCGAGCTGTGCCGCAGCTTCACCGCAGGAGTCAGGCGCAGCGACGAAATCGTGTTGCCGCCGATTGCCTGAGTATCAGCCGAGCAGGATCACGCCCCATACCAGCGCCACCATGCTCATGGCCACCAGTTGTGCGGCGCTGCCCATGTCCTTGGCGTTTTTCGACAGCGGGTGGCGGTCCAGCGAGATGCGGTCGATGGCCGCCTCCACCGCCGAGTTGAGCAGCTCGACGATCAACCCCAGCAGGCACACTGCAATTAGTATTGCGCGCTCGGCGCGGCTCACCGGCAACCAGAAGGCCGTGGGGATGAGCAGCACGTTGACCAGCACCAGCTGGCGGAACGCGGCCTCGCCCTTGAACGCCGCGCGCAGACCGTCCAGCGAGTAACCGGCGGCATTGAAGATACGTTTGAGGCCGGTCTGGCCCTTGAATGGCGACATGTGTGTCAGTCACTTCACCGGGAAAAGGCCAGCAGGCTAGTTCAACCGGAGTCAAAAAAGCGTGAAGGCGCGGGGACTTAGCTGGCCGAAACCGATTCAAGTTGTTGCAGCAGCAGCGCAGCCTGGGTACGGGTACGCACGCCCAGCTTGCGGAAGATCGCCGTGACATGGGCCTTGATGGTCGCCTCCGACACACTCAGCTCGTAGGCGATCTGCTTGTTCAGCAGGCCCTCGCAGACCATGGTCAGCACCCGGAACTGCTGCGGCGTGAGGCTGGCCAGGCCTTCGCTGGCGGCCTTGGCCTCGGCCGACACGTCGACCTTCTCGAATGCCTGTGGCGGCCACCACACTTCGCCGTCGAGCACCTTCTTGACCGCATCCTGGATGACGTTCAGGTCGCTGGACTTGGGAATGAAACCGCTGGCACCGAATTCGCGCGACTTGACCACCACCGCTGCTTCTTCCTGGGCCGAGACCATCACCACCGGAATTTGCGGGTATTGCCCGCGCAACAGCACCAGCCCGGAAAAACCGTAGGCACCGGGCATGTTGAGGTCCAGCAGGACCAGGTCCCAGTCGGCTTTTTCGCCCAGGCGGGTTTCCAGCTCGGCGATGCTCGCCACCTCGACCAGGCGCACGTCCGAACCCAGGCCAAGGGTAACGGCCTGGCGCATGGCGCTGCGGAACAACGGGTGGTCATCGGCAATCAGGATTTCGTATGTGGCCATCGATCTATGGATCCTGTTCTGTGCCAGGCGCGGGGGTATGGCAACGCCTGGCGGGCAACTCATGGCGCGTACGGCAGGGCCGTCGGCCGGGATGGCACGGCGAAGGCCGGGGTAACAGCAGCTTCGTCGTGCCTGAAGCGGCGCCAAGGATGACCAGCACGCCCCGAGTGGTCAAGCCAATTGCCCGGTCGTACCGCCCACCCTGGCTGCCAGCCCCGACAGTATGACCCAATCCGTCGCGCCTGCCCCTTGGACTATAGGAAGGTATGCAAGCGCTGGTGGACCTCGTCCTGCTCGTCCAACGGCAGGCGGCGCTTGCCGCTCAGGTAATGCAGGCTGAACAGGTCAAGGTAGGCGTCCAGTGCCTGGGAGGCCTGATTGTCACCGGCCAGGTCCAGGCACATGGCGGCCACTTCCGCGGTGCAGAAGTGATCGTCGCGCTTGGAGCGGCGCAGGCGGTAGCGCGACATCTGCTCCGCTTCAAGGCTGAGCACCGGGAAACGGTCCAGGTACGGGCTTTTGCGGAACATCTTGCGTGCTTCGGTCCAGGTGGCGTCGAGCAGGATGAACAACGGGCGCTTGCCCGGCTCGCGCTGCACCTGCGTCACCACACGTTCCTGGGCGACGAACTCGCCAGGGAAGACGATATAGGGCTGCCACTGCGGGTCGTCGAGCAGCGCCAGCAAGCGCTCGTCCACCGAGGTGCGCAGCCAGCCAAAGGCAGCGGTGTCTTCGATCAGGTCAGCGATCAGCCAGCCGGTGTTGGTTGGCTTCAATGGCTCGGTGTCATGCATCAACAGGCACACGCCAGAGTCGGCCTGCACCTGCGGCTTCCAGGCACACAGGCAGTGGGTGGCGATCACCCGGCAGTCGGGGCAGCGCTCAGCGCGCGAACCACGGGCAACGAAGGGCTTGACGCTGCGGGCCAGGCGTTCGGCGCGCAGGCGCGCTACGGCGTGGCTCATGGCCGCAGGCCTTGGCAGAGGGATGGGGCGGGCACAGGTATGACTCGGCGATAACAAAGCGCCAGTCTACCAGAGCCGGCCTCTTTTGCCGTGCAGCGGTGCCGGCGGCTCCTTTATAATCGCCTGCTTTGGCGGCCGCGAAACCTGCCGGTTTCATGGAACGCCGCCCGCCGGCGCAGGTCAAAGCGCCAGTCATCGAACCAGGAGAGATTCATGCTGCGTCTTATCGTCCCGACCCTGAGCCTGCTGCTCACCCTGCCGCTGGCCGCACAGGCCGCCTCCAAGCAGGAGTACGAGCTGACCCAGACGTTGCAGAAGGTCGCCAAGGAAAGCAGCGTCGGCACCCCGCGAGCCATCAATGAAGACATCCTCGACCAGGGCTACACCGTTGAAAAGGGCAAGGCGCTGGTCAATCACCTGAGCGTGCGCGAAAGCCATGCCGAACGCATGCTGGCCAACCCCGAGCAAGTGCGCAGCCAACTTGGCGACAGCGTGTGCCGCAACAACGGCTACCGCAACCTGATGTCCAAGGGCGCCGTGCTGGTGTACCGCTTCACGGTCTACAAGACCAACCAGCCGATCATGGACCAGGCCTTCGACGCCGCCAGTTGCACAGCCGGCAACAAGAAGAAGTGACTCAGGCGAGCTGATCGCTGGCACTGGCGCGCCGTTGTTCTTCATCGGCGCGCAAACCGGCCAGCAAGGCCTGCAAGTAGCGCGAATGCGGCTGCACGCCCTGCAACCGGCGCAAGCACTCCTCCTCCAGGCTCAGGCGATTGCCCTGGGCCGCCTCCAGCAACTCCCCATACAGCTGCGCCTCCACCTCGATCACCAGCCGATGCATGGCGTTACCTCCTGCGCATCGAGCCCCTGTGCCTTTCAGTTAATCAAAGCCAATAAATTATTGGATCCGATCTGACGAGTGGCTTGCGACAGCGGCGCAAAACCGCCCCAGGGTCTAGATTGAAAGCGAACGCCTGTGACAATGCGTTCCGATCAAAAACAACGAAAATGGATGGACTTTACCCCTGCAACACGGCCTTGAAGGCCTACTGCAATGCTCGCAGTGCACACTCGAGCCAAGCAGCCTGCGACACACGCAGTGTCGCCGCCGGGACACGCCATCGGCCCGGTCAGAGGTTTTGCTGCAGAAGGAGACGTTGAATGCCGTACCAACCGAACGAACGCCTGCTCGAACACTTTCGCGAGCACGGCATCGACCTGGGCAAGGTCGACGAGCAACTGCAACTGGTCGCCCCCAACAGCCCCAACCTGCCACTGTACCGCGACATGATGCTGACCATCCTGCGCATGGCCCACGACGACGGTAACCGCTGGAACGCCAAGATCACATTGCAGGCCCTGCGCGAACTCGACCATTCATTTCGCACCCTCGAGCACTACAAGGGACGGCGCAAGGTCACGGTGTTCGGCTCGGCACGCACGCCCGTCGAGCACCCGATGTACGCCCTGGCCCGCGAACTGGGCGCCACACTGGCCCGCGCCGACCTGATGGTCATCACCGGTGCCGGCGGCGGCATCATGGCCGCCGCCCACGAAGGCGCCGGCAGCGACCACAGCCTGGGCTTCAACATCACCCTGCCGTTCGAGCAGCACGCCAACGCCACGGTCGACGGCACCGACAAGCTGCTGCCGTTTCACTTCTTCTTCATTCGCAAGCTGTTCTTCGTCAAGGAGGCCGACGCCCTGGTACTGTGCCCGGGCGGCTTCGGCACCCTGGACGAGGCACTGGAAGTGCTGACCCTGATCCAGACCGGCAAGAGCCCGCTGGTGCCGGTGGTGCTGCTCGACTCCCCTGGCGGCAGCTTCTGGCAGGATGCGTTGGCCTTCATCAGCCGCCAGCTCGAAGAAAACCGCTACATCCTGCCCAGCGACCTGAAGCTGGTGCGCATGGCCCACAGTGCCGACGAGGCGGTGGAAGAAATCCGGCAGTTCTACAGCAACTACCACTCCAGCCGCTGGCTGAAAAACCAGTTCGTGGTGCGCATGCACCATCGCCTGAGCGAGGCTGCCCTGCACGATATCGAGGAGGGTTTTGCCGACCTGCGCCTGAGCGGCCGCTACCACCAGCAGGCCGACAGTGGCGCCGAACATGAAGAGGGCAACTACAGCCACCTGACACGCCTGACCTTTGCTTTCAATGGCCGTGACCAGGGGCGCCTGCGCGAGCTGGTGGACTTTATCAACCTGCCTGAAAACTGGGCGAAACCCCAGCCTATGCACACCACCCAGCGGGCGCGGGAAGCGTTGAAAGTGAGCTGAACGCAAAATGCCCTGTACGGGCTGGCACCGGGCGGTGCCAGCCCGTACAGGGCATTGGTCAGTAGTCGTCCAGATCGCGGCCGTTGAGCAGCCGACCGACCATCTCCATGGAGAACCCACGGTAGACGAGAAATCGCGTCTGCTGGGCGCGGCTGCGTGGGTCTTGCGGGCGCTGCCCGGCGAACTTGCGCTGCCATACATCCCGCAGGCGCTCACCCCAGTCCACTTCGCTCTCACGCAATGCCTGGTCGATATCGCCACGCACCAGGCCGCGCTGCCCCAGCTCCTCGCGAATACGCGCGGGGCCGTAGCCAGCACTGGAACGGTAACGGATGAAGCTTTCGAGATAGCGGGCTTCGCTAAGCAGCCCTTCTTCGGCAAGCCGATCGAGCGCAGGCTCGATCAGCTCATCGATGGCACCGCGCTGACGCAGCTTTCGCGTTAGTTCGACGCGACCATGCTCGCGGCGTGCGAGCAGGTCCATGGCTGCCCGCCGAACGGCGACGGGGTTGTCGAGTACGGCGGGCATGGGACGAATCAGTAACCGGCGTCAGCGTCAGCCAGATCGTCGGCATCGGCTTGGGCAGCTGCGGCTTTGCCTTCTGCGGTTACAGCAGCGCTGGTCAGCAGCTTGTCGCGGATTTGCTTCTCGATCTCGGCGCCAATGGCCGGGTTCTCTTGCAGGTACTTGGCCGCGTTGGCCTTGCCCTGGCCGATCTTGTTGCCTTGGTAGGCGTACCAGGCACCGGATTTTTCCACCAGGCCCTGGGACACACCCAGGTCGATGATTTCGCCGTTGCGGTAGATACCCTTGCCGTAAAGAATCTGGAACTCGGCCTGACGGAAAGGCGGCGAGACCTTGTTCTTGACGATTTTGACACGGGTTTCGCTGCCGACCACCTCGTCGCCTTCCTTGACCGCGCCGGTACGGCGGATGTCCAGGCGAACCGAAGCGTAGAACTTCAGGGCGTTACCACCGGTGGTGGTTTCCGGGCTACCGAACATCACGCCGATCTTCATGCGGATCTGGTTGATGAAGATGACCAGGCAGTTGGCGTTCTTGATGTTACCGGTGATCTTGCGCAGCGCCTGGGACATCAGGCGGGCCTGCAGGCCAACGTGCATGTCGCCCATCTCGCCTTCGATCTCGGCCTTGGGTACCAGGGCGGCAACGGAGTCGACGATGATCACGTCAACGGCGTTGGAGCGCACCAGCATGTCGGTGATTTCCAGGGCCTGCTCGCCGGTATCTGGCTGCGAGACCAACAGGTCGTCGACGTTGACGCCCAGCTTGCCGGCGTACTCAGGGTCGAGGGCGTGCTCGGCGTCGACGAAGGCGCAGGTGGCGCCGTTCTTCTGGGCTTCGGCGATGACCGACAGGGTCAGCGTGGTTTTACCGGAGGATTCCGGGCCGTAGATCTCGACGATACGGCCTTTTGGCAGACCGCCGATGCCCAGGGCGATGTCCAGGCCCAGGGAGCCGGTGGAGATGGCTGGAATGCCTTGGCGCTCGTGGTCGCCCATGCGCATGACCGCGCCTTTGCCGAATTGGCGTTCGATCTGACCCAGGGCCGCAGCCAAGGCGCGCTTCTTGTTGTCGTCCATTGAAATCCTCACGTGTTCGACTTGGCCCTGACGGCCGGAATACCTGTATAAGTAGCCAGTATTATTCCACAGGGATTCGTTTTGGCAAACCCCCGCCGGGCGAATTACTCCGCACCAAGCTGTAACAAGCCGTCTAACGCGGCGATTACCGTTTGTCGACGCACCGCTTCGCGGTCACCGTCGAAGTGCCGACGCTCGCTGCTCACATGGTTGCCGTCGGCCCATGCCAGCCACACAGTGCCCACAGGTTTTGCCGGCGAGCCGCCGTCAGGGCCGGCCACGCCGCTGACCGCCACGGCAAAACGCGCACCGCTGGCAGCTTGCGCGCCGCGCACCATGGCTTCGACCACCTCCTGGCTGACCGCCCCGACCTCGCCGAACAGCGTGGCCGGCACGCCTAGCTGGCGGGTCTTCTGGGCGTTGGAGTAGGTGACGTAGCCGGCCTCGAACCAGGCCGAACTGCCGGGGATGCGGGTAATCGCCTCGGCGATGCCGCCACCGGTGCAGGATTCGGCAGTGCTCACCTGGGCGTTGAAGCGGCGCAGGTGTTCACCCAGGCGGGTGGAAAGAGCGGTGATCGAGTCCATGGCAGTCTCCTGGCGGCAATGCGCCCTACCCTACCACCCTCGCCCGCGCTGGCAAGCCTAGTGCGCCAGCGCCCGCACATAATCCTGGCAAGCCCGCAGGGCAATCAGCCCCCGGTCGCCGGCGTCGGTGATGGCGATAATTCGTCGAGCATGCGCCGGGTCAAGTCGGGCGCGTACGGGGCCATCATCCACGCCGCCGGCGCCAGCGGTGGCAGGCATTGCGGCGCAACCGGCGCTGCGCTCGACCAGGACCGACAACCGCAGGTCGCTAGTAGCAAGACGATCACGCAGGCGAGCCTGGGCATCCTGGGCATCGGTAAGCTCCTTGAAATGTTGCGCATCACTGTCGTGCAGGCGCTGCTCCAATGAAAGACGCTGCTCGCGCTCGGCCAGCAGCAGGTTGTGCAGCGCCTCGGCCTGGTCCAGGCGCTGCTGTACCAGGGCCTGTTCCTGCTGCGCCAGCAAGCGTCCGTAGCGCCAGGCCTGGGCTTGCCAGGCCAACGCCGCAGCCAGGGCCATTAGCGCCAGGCACAGCCCGAGCTGCCAGCGGCTCAGCACAACACCTCCCGCGCCCGCGCCCACAGCTGCAGGCGCTCGGTCAGCCCGTTCAGCCCGCCATTGATGTGCCGGGTAATGCGGTTGAACTCGCCCTGATCAGCCAGCGCATTGAGCCCGCGCGACTGCCAGAACCACGCCGCCGACTCGCACGCCCAACGCGGCTGTTCGAGCATTTGCGGCTGCGCCAGCAGGCGTTCGTCGCCGTACAGCGCACGGCTGCAAGCCTGGTAGTTGTTGCGCCCGGTGACCTGGATCAGGCCGCGGCCGCAATACAGCTGACCGTCGCCGTCAGCCTCTGGCGTGTTGCCCAAGCGTCGGGCCAGGCTGCCGGTGTCGTAGCGGGCCAGGTAGCGCTCGCCGCCCAGTTCCTTGACGTAGCGCAGCTGGCCAGACTCGTGGCCGACCTGGGCAAGAAACGCCGCGGCGCGCTTGGGGTGGTCGATTTCCCAACGGGCCATGGCCTCGTTGAGCGCGGGCAAAAATGCCGCGACCCGTTGGCCGGCGAGGGGGTAGATGTCACTCAGTTGCCTGGCGGTCAGCAACATGGGGGCAAGCTCCTTTGCTGTCTGGTCGAACGGCGGCCGCAGCCGCCGGCGGGTCGCTCAGGGGCGATGGGTTGAAGCGCGAGGCTTTCATTGCAGATGAACAAGCGGCCCCGGTTACCCGTGTCGACCATAAGAGACGCGTGCAGGTGGCAGCACCGGGAAACGCAGCCCGCAGCCTCAACCTTGGGCCTTGAGCGTACCGGCCTGACGCGTCGCGCTGCCCTTGGCCCGGGCCTTGCCCTGTTGGCCGCCATTGCATTGCACGGTGGTGCGCCAGCCGCTGCTGGTGAACACCTGCTCCACCGATTCGATCAGGTACGCCCCGTCCAGCCCAGCCATGAAGCCGTGCACCTCGATGCTGCGCTCGGCGAACAGGTCGGTGCGCCCGGGCAGGTCCAGGCGCACGCTGGCAGTGTCGCGGTTGAAGCTGGCCAGGCGCGCGCGGGCCGCTTGTTCAGCGGCCGCACGGTTGGGGTAAAGGTGGCGGTCGGTGTACACCGGCTGCAGGCCGTCCGGCGCTTGCGCGTTGCCCAGCTCGACCGCCTGCAGCCGGCCACTGGCGCTGTCCTGGTGGCGGGTGCGCACGGCCTTGTGGGTGGTGCGGTCGGCCAGGCGAAACTGCCATTGGCTGACCTCGCTGCGCTGCAAGGTCACCACCCCCAGCGCCTGGCCGCTGGCGCTCTTGCCTGCCTGGCGCGGCAGCACCAGCAGTTGGCCATTGGCGAGCTTGGCGGTGCAGTCGTACTGGCGGGCGACGCGGGTGATGAAATTGAAGTCCGACTCGCTGTACTGGTCGATACGCGGTATCACCGTGGCCACCGGGCACACCGCCTGCCAACCGTTGCGCGCCGCCAGGTCGGCGACGATGCGTTGCAAGGTGGCGCCCTCCCAGCTGCCGCTGCGAATGGTCTTGCCCGAGCCGCGCAGGTCACTGGCCTTGCCGCGGATCACCAGAGTGTCCGGCGGGCCGGACAGCTCGACTTCATCGACGGTGTAACGCCCCAGCAGGCTCAACGCCTGCCCGGCATAACCCAGGTGCACCGCCAGCAGCGCGCCGCGGGCCGGCAGCGCCAGGGCGCCGTCGCGGGCATCGATGCGCAATTCGAACTCGTCCGCCTCCAGGCCCGGTTTGTCGGTGGTGCGCATCAGCAGCAGGCGGTCGTTGATCAGCGCGGTGATATCCTTGCCGTCGGCCTGGATGCTGAATACAGGTTTCATGGCTGCGCCTCCTTAGTCACTCCCATATTTGTCAGTCCCATAATTGAAGGGTGTCGCTGGCCGGCGCAGGCAGCTCCGGCAACACGATCATCACCCCGGCACGAAACGGCTGCGCTTCGTCCGCCAGGCCCTGATTGGCATCCAGCACCGCCTCGACGGTGCCCGCAAGGTGCCCGTAGTAGTGCTGGCAGAGGGTGTCGAGCACATCGCCCTCAGAGGTTTTGCAGGTCCTGGCCATAGCTCACGAACTCCAGTGAAAAGCCTTGTTTGCGTGGAATGCCGCCGGCCTGCAGCAGGCTCTGGTCCTCCTCGATGTTGGTCAGGCACCAGTTGCCGAGCACCTCGCCGTAGCCTGTGGTCAGCGACAGCGGCAGCAGTTGCCGGCCAATGCTGCGCAAGGTCTGCAACTGGCCGAGCCCGCCCTTGAAGCCGGGGAAGATGGCACCGCGAATGCTGATGTTCTCCTCGCCCAGGCTGACCGCCTGCTGCGCGCCCTCGCGGCCGAGGCGTTCCTGCCCGGCCCAGCGAAAGCGTGTCTGCCGGCGCAACTGGTCGAAGGCAGCGGTGTCGAGGTTGAAGTAGTACGGCGCCGCGCCCGCCTTCAGCGGTTGCAGTACCAGAAGGTGCGGGAACGGCTTGACCGCCTCGGCGGCGGGTGTGGCCTCGGGGGCGAAGCCCAGGGTCTGCAGCACGCCGCTGACAGTGGCACGCACCTCCCCCACCACCCGGCGCACCGCCGCCGTGGCCTTGGCCACGTGGCCGGCGAAGGCGTCGATGCGCTCACGCACCTGGCGCACCACCGCCACCGCCTGGTCGTACTTGCCCACCACCTTGGCCACCCGTGCCTGGGCCCGGTCGATGGCGCGCATGGCGCGTTGCAGCTTGGCGCCGATGATCGGGCCAACCACCGGCAGGCCCTCAAGCTCGGTGATCGCGCCCTGGACGTGGTCGATGGCCTCGTTCATCGGGTCGAGCATGGCGTCGACCCGTCGACGCCCCGCCTCCCCCGCCTCGACCAAGGCGTGCAGCGTGGCTTGCAGCTGCTCCAGATAGGTCATGGATGCTCCTTTAGAGTGCAATGTGTGGAGTATCGGCCAGTTGCACCGAACGGGCCTGACGCATCAGTTCCTCCAACTGCCGGCGCGCGATGGCTTCCAGCTGTTGCAGTACGCTGGGGTCAGAGAGGCTGTTGGTGAGGGTGACCGGCATGTTGGCGGTGAAGTTGAACTGCTGGTTGATCGTTGCCGGTAGCGGTGGGGATGACGGTGCGGATGAAGCTGCGGCTTGCACCGAAGGTGCCGCCGCAGGCGTGACCGCCGGTGCGGGCACCTCACCCGGCTTGGGTTTGAGCACCTCGTTGACGCCAGAGCCCAGCACCTTGCCCAGCACTCCACCGGCAAACTCCCCGCCCATTCCTCCCAGCACACCACCGATCAGGCCACCGATGGCCGTGCCGAAAACCGGCACGATCGAGCCGATGGCAGCACCCGTTGCCGCACCTGCAGCAGCACCTGCCAAGCCGCCGCCAAAACCACCCAGGGCCTTACCGTAGCTCTCGCGCTTCTGCTCAGGGGGGGCGTTGCTGGCGTGGATATCGGCAAGTTCTGCGCCAGTTGCCAGCGCCGAGAGGCCCGGGACACGTTTCAACAGGCCCTTGGAGGCACTGAATAGCTTGCCTGCGCCGCCTACAGCGGTACGACCGATACCAGGCATCAACTCGACGGCGCCTGCCAGCATGCCCGCCATGCCGCCGGACTGTTCATCGGCAGCGGTATCGGCCTGGGCCTTGGCTGCTTGTTCGCCCTGGCCGGGCCCGGCTTGCGCTGCCTGCCCGGGCGCCTGCTTTGCAGCGCCGGGCTTGGCTTTGCCAGCCCCTGGTTTCCCCTCGTCTTCGTATTCAACCCAGTTGTAGAACGCCCCCGCGCCCTCCCCGCCGAATACTTTGCCAAGTACCCCGCCAAGGCCTGGCAGAAGCTTTTTCAGTCGGCGGTTCTTGAACCGGGTCGCCAGTACGGCACCGGCCATGGAGCCGCCCAGCTTGCCGACGGCGCTGCCGACGCCCTCGGCTTTTTCCTCGCCGGTTTCACCGGTGAGGATTGCCTCCAGCGCATCGTCACGGGCATCACCGGCGTTGGCTTTCCAGGTTTTCCTGGCTGCCCGGTTTACCCTGCGCCGGGCATTGCTGCCCAGGCTCTGGTGGGCTTCGTAACCCAGCCTGCCGGCCACCACCACCCCGGCAGTGGCTGCCAAAAGGCGCGCGCCTTTTTCCTGAGGGCTTCTGGACTTTCGCTCTTCGGCTTTCTTGTCAGCGCCAGCCAAAGCTGGTGCATGCCGAGAAACACCGCCCAGTTGCATCAGGCTCAGATACGCCTGACGTAAACGTTCCACCTGATCCAGTTCCCGGCCAAGCCGAAGAATCTGCAGTTCGTGCTGGTCGGTTTGCTCCAGCGCCAGCGCGCGTTCAACCAGGCGCACCTTGTCCAGCTCCAGCCCCAGGCGGATGACCTCACCGATCAACCGCCCCAGCCGAATGCCATCCGCCTGCCTGCGCAGCGCATCGAGCGCGCTGCCAAGCGACGGGGTTATGGTGACGCCGAGGGTGAACACCTGTGTGTTCGCCATGCGTTCCTCCTTGTCACGGCGCGAGCCACCAGAGCATGTCGGGGTACGACATGCTCATGATTTCGCTCGCGGAAAAGTTCAGCTCCGTGGCCAGCCGCCGTGCGGCGGCCTTCTGCCGGGCAGGGTCAAAGCTCGTCGTCCTGCACCAGGCGAAAGTAGCCGGCTTGCAGGCGGCTGTAGTCCTTAAGGGCCAGGCCCTCGAGGTCCTTGACGCCCACTTCGGCAAGCGAGGCGAACAGGTTCAGTTCGCGCTGCTCGTCGTCCTTGGCGCCGCCCGCCTGGGCGTTGCGGATGTCACGCACGGTGGGGGCGCGCAGCGACAGGCTGTCGACCTGCACGCCATTGGCCTCGCTGGGCCGCGACAGGCGCACGGTGACGCGCTCGGCGTCGAGGTTCAGCCACTGCGGATGCTTTTTCGCTTGAGCCATGTGCAGCCTCCTTACAAGCCCAGGGCGGCGCGCTGGGCGGCCAGTTGGTCGGTGCCGTCGATCACCCGCTTCATGCCAATGGCGTCGATCTCGTAGATCAGGCGGCCGTCGACTTCCAGCTTGTAGTAGGTGACGCTGACGCCGTGCTTGATCTCGGCCTTGTCGCCGGACTTCCAGTCGCCCATGTCGATTTCTTTAAGGGTGCCGCGCAGGGTCACCACCACCGGGTTGATCTGGCCCTTGAGGCCCTTGAAGGCGCCGCGGAAGGTGCCGTTGAAGCCGTTGCCGTCGGCCAGGCCGAAGAACTTCAGGGCCTCGCGACGCACGCCGGTGGTGGTGAAGGCGGCTTCTTGCTTTTCCATGCCCTGGTCCATCTCGACCGGCATGTCCATGCCGCCTGGGCGGTACTCTTCCATTTTCAGGGTGAGCTTGGGCAGGGTGAGGCTGGGCACGTCGCCCTGGAAGCTCACGCCATCGACGAACAGGTTCAGGTTGGCCAGTGTTTCGGGAATCATTGCCATGTAAATGCGCTCCTTAAGCGGCGGAATCGAGGACTTCGGTCAGCCACTGGTTGGTGACTTCGACGCGGAAATTGGGGTTTTCGGCAGGGGGTACGTCGGTGAAGCGGATGTTCCAGTACACCTTGCCCTGCTCCAGCTGGCTGGCAGTGTTCAGCTCGGGGTCGGCGTAGACCTCGAAGTTGATGATCGCGCCCTGGTTCTTCAGGTCGCGCATGAAGGCCTGCAGGCCTTCGGTGACGTCCTTCACGTAGGTGGCGGTGATGGAGCGGTCGACGGCCCACTTGTGGCCGTAGAGGATCGCGTCCATGACGATGTCCATGGTGCGCACGCGGGTGACGAAGGCCCATTTCGGGTCGCTGGACAGGGTGCGGTTGCCCCACAGGCGGAAGCCGTCATCGCGAATGATGGTGGCGATGTTGGCGTTGTTCAGCAGGTTGGCGCGGCAGGTGTCGTCGCCATCGAGGAACTCCACCGCACGGCTGGTGCCGGTGATGCCGACGAACTCCTTGTTCGAAGGCGAGGCCCAGAAGCCGTATTCACGGTCGGTCCAGGCGAACAGGCCGGCCACCCAGGCCGAGCCCGGTGCATCCACCGTGGCCGCTTCGTCGTTGTCCCAGTAGCGCACGCCCGGGTCGACCAGGAACGCGCGCTTGGCGCCGAAGTTGCCGGCGTAGGCGATGGCCGCCTCGTCGGTGGTGTTGGGGCCGTCGATGATGGCGATGGCGCGCAGCTTGTCGGCCAGCGCCACCAGCGCGGTGCCGACGGCGTCGGTGGCGCTGTGTTTCGGGGTGACCAGCAGGCGTGGCTGGGCGTTGAAACGGCTCTTGCCGTCCAGCAGCGCCTGCAGGCCGGTGCGCTTGCCGTCGGCCTGCACGGTGCCGATGATCGCCGCGGTTTGTTCGGCCGCATCGCTGAGCTTGGCCACGCCGCAGGCGACGATGACCGCCTTGGCGCGGGTGTAGATGGCACGGCAAGCCTTGGTGATGGCCGCATCCTGGCCGAACGCCGCGACCGCTTCGCGCTCGCTGGTGATCAGCACCAGGTCGCCGGCCTTGGCGGTGGCGCCAGCGCCTTCGGTGAAGGTGTCCACCAGGCCGATGATCGAGGAAGACGGCAGCGCGATGCTGCGGGCACCGGTGTCGACGTTGGTCACGGTGACGCCGTGGAAGAATCCACTCATAGGGGTTTTGCTCCAGATTCAGATATGAAAAGGCCCCGCGAGGGTGCGGGGCCTTGAGGGGTGTTTTGCGGGTGAAAAAAAGCCCCGGCGGTGCGGGGCGCTGTGATATCGGATGGGCAAGCCCCCCGTGATTGCGGGAGGCTATTGGGTCTGCTCTGCGACCCATACTGGAGAAACAGGCCGGTATTGCGGGTTAGGGAACGCCTCGGCTTGTGGCCAGTCGCGCAGTTGCTGCATGAAGATCAGCAACTCAGCGAACTGCTCGGTGCTTAGCGTCGTTCCACCTCCGATATCGATCTGATCGCGATGGCGATCGCGTAACCAGGTGCAGGCCAGCAACTCACTGTCGCGCCACATGCGCTCAAGCACTGTCGCATCCTGTGGAATCGCCACCAGATACGGCACACCTCGCTCGTCATGGGCCAGCGTTTTGTCGAGGGGCCGGTGGGTGATAACTTCCTGATACAAGGCCTCGGTAATTTCGACTGCATCTGCAGGCATGTTCCGATGGACACCCGACAGGTAGGTCGTCCCCGTGGATTGGCTGTAAAAACGTGTCATGGCGCTACCACCCCACTACCCAGTAAGAGACATCAACGCCCGCACCACCGTAGGCCGAGTAGAACGTGGCGCCAGTCAACGTAGGCGTACCGACTGAGAGTGGCGCAGATGGATTGTTCGAGCCGCCAAATACCGCGATGCAACGACCAAAACCCGTGGGAAAAGCCAGGGGCCAGGCCACCGCAAGTGCCCCTGCACTGGGTTTGTTCACATAGCCCCACTGCAAGATCAGGCCAAACAGCCACCAGGGCAGGCGGATGTAGCCATTGGCGCCGAAGCTGCCCTGTATGCCCCACTGCAGGCGGCGCAGGCTGAACCACTTACGGCCCTCGGCGGCGCCAGCAGTGACTTCGGCCTCGCTGATTTCGCCTTGCAGGACAAAGTCCTGTACAGCTTTGTCGGTGACGGCCAGGTTGTCGGCGCGGCTCATTGATCACCTCCGAACTGTTCCAGGAACTGCGGCGCCTGGGGGCGCTCTGACGCCTTAGGAAAAGCTTCGGATTGCGGCCAATCACGCAGCTGTTGCAGGTACGTCAACAGCTCAGTGAATTGGGCGCTGTCCAGGCTGGTTTCTGTGCCTATTTCACGCTGGTCCCGGTGGCGATCTCGCAGCCAGACCCACTCGGACAACTCGACGTCCCGCCACGTACGCTCGATGTCCATCAACGCGGCATCAGGCAAGAACCAGGTCTGGGTCGAAAAGTCCCAGAACCAGGCAGCACTTTGGCCCGGTTCAGGAACTTCGATATAACCGGCGTCGCGAAGCGGGTTGAAGACGTTTTCCGGGTCTTCTCCAGGCGGAACACTGGCAGCGCCCATGTATTGACCGGACGGTTTAACGTAATAGCGCAACATCATGGCGTCATCCTCACGACAAGCTTGAAACTGGATAGCGTGATCGAGGTAACAGCGCCGGTGGTCTTGTTCGGCAAGAACGACCTGGCGGTACTCGCCTGCATCAATACACAGCCACTCGAACTGAAGCTGTGCAGATAAGGGCCTTCGTTGTTGGCCATCTGCTCCGAGTTGTAAAGCCAGAACTTCCGATCCACTTCGTCCCCGACCAGATAACCGGCAGCGCCTGTGGTTGATATGCACTTCCAGCGAATATCGAAGGTATTGAATGTGACACCTTCGGGATAGGCGATGGCGTTTGCCGTGCCTGGCGAGATAGGGAACTCGAGCTCATAAGCCTGAGCGGCCCTGAATTGCTTCAACTTTAGTGGCGTGACAGCGGACTGGTCGTCCTCGCCTTGAAGGACGCTCGCTTTACTGGCAACGCGCATGACGCCAAGTGCAGTTTCGGTGGCTTGCATTGCCAATGGCTTCAACGCCGCTACGTCAGCTACGCCCTGATTCACCGGCGCGCTCCATGCCTTGATGCACCACATCACCGACAGGTTTCGAGGACGAGTCTCAACCCCACCGGCAACTGCAGTGACATTGCTGTAATTCATGTTGGCTGTACCGTACTCGCCATACAGCCAACTTCCTTTTACAGCTCCCGCAGCATCCGAGTTTGGCGCCTCATGGCTGTGCGACCGGAACTCATCCGACTGTAAGCTACCAAGTGCTCGACCAACATCAACACCGCGCCCGTGGTCCCAGCCGCGCAGGAATTCGCCGCGATAGTCAGGCAAGCGGAAGGTGCCCGCAGGCTCATCCCCTTTGTTGTACGTGGTGCCAAGATAGGCGGCCAAGTCAGGGTAGGTCGCAACACTCTGCACACTGCCGTCCAGTTCCAGGTAGCCCGCAGGCACTGCGGCTTTCGGGAACGGCAAGATGGCACCGACAGGTGTAGATGAGCGCAGGGCTGCCAGCTCTTCGACAAGGGCAGCTACGTCGATCTGGCCCTGGTTCACTGGGGCGTTCCAGGCCTTGATGCACCACATCACCGCGATGTTGCGAGGCCGGGTTTCGGTGGCGGTTCTCGCAGATCGGGAGGCGTCGAAAGTTGCTCCACCGCACTGAACGCTGCTCGACGGGCCATCTGCAAAGCCGTTGGCGGTTCGATCAGAGACAGCGAAAGCCCCGCTTGCAGTGACGCCTTCACCGAGGAACTGGTAGGCCACGCTCGTGTTTGCGATCAGCTCGCCTTGGATATTTTGCAGCGCATCCAGTTGGTTGCTTCCAAGCGCACGCCCTGCATCAACACCGCGCCCATGATCCCACCCACGCAGGAACTCGCCCCGGGAATCCGGCAGCCGGAAGAACCCAGCCGCTTCGCTGCCGGTGTTGAATGCCCCCCCCAGATACGCCGCCAGGTCGGGATAGACCGCCGCGCTCTGCTCGGTGCCATCGACCTCAAGGAACCC
The DNA here is from genome assembly GCF_019139895.1 of Pseudomonas fakonensis. Taxonomy (GTDB): domain Bacteria; phylum Pseudomonadota; class Gammaproteobacteria; order Pseudomonadales; family Pseudomonadaceae; genus Aquipseudomonas; species Aquipseudomonas fakonensis. The sequence goes on from NZ_CP077076.1 coordinate 4,713,024, forward strand.
AGCCGGCACCGTGCCACGCGGGAACGGCAACATGGTCCCAACCGGCAACGCCGAGGCGGTTTTCATCAGTTCCTGCACTTCAGCCTTGGTGTAGCTGTCAGCCGACTGAAACGCGCTGAACGCCAGAATCTCCACCGAATCACCAAACGCACAAGCCGTACGGAAGATGATCTTCTGCCCGTCAGCCTGGTAGTCGGTCACCTCACGCCCGTTGCGCAGCACGATGGTGCTGCCGATGGTATGCGGCACGTTGAAGGTGGTCTGCCCCACCGAAGCCTCGAACGAGAAGCGCTCGAACGCCTTGCCGGCGCCGACGCCGCCACCCAGTTGGAAGTAGGTGCCGTCGTAGTTCAGGTCGTACAGCGCGCCAGCGCGGATATCACCGGCCACCAGGTCGACCAGGCCGGCGCTGCCGGCCTTTTTCACGGCCACAGCGGCCAGGCTGTTGATGCGCGCGGTCACGGCGCCGGTGTTGGCGGCGCTCGCCTGGAACTGGAAGCGCTGGCCGGCAGCGTAGGCCGCAAGCGCCGCTTCGCCGCTCTTGAGCTTGAGCACCAGGGCATCGCCGGTGCCGGTGGCAGCGCCCAGCCAGGCCAGTTGGCCGGCGTCCTTGGCCACATCGGCGCGGCGCAGGTACTGCGGATGCGGGTCGGCGGCTTCGACGTGGGCCTTGATCTGGTTGCGGGCATACAGCTCGGCCGCTTCGCGCGCCTTGTCGGCATAGTCGCGGGTGGCCAGCACGATGCTCGGGTCGATCTTCAGGGTGACATTGGCCAGGTTGCCGAACACCACGTGCATGCGGATGGTCTGGGTACGCCCGGAGCCCTGCGCCAGCAGCGGCTTGTAGCTCGGCGCCGGCTTGGCCACGGCGATGAAGTTGCCGCTGGCGTCCTCCAGCGCCAGCTCGCGGATCCACCAGCCGCCGGTCTCGGGCGGCAGCACCAGTTCGGCCACCAGCACGTTGGGGTCGGCAGGCGACGGGTACAGCGCATTCAACTGCGCCCGGTACACCTGGCGCACCAACGCGCTCTGGGTGGGTTTGGGGGTGGGGTCGGGGGTTTGCGAAGGTTCGCCGCCGGCATCGCCGATCAGCATGTGGGTGATGTTCCAGGGCAGCCCCAGCGCAGCAGTATTGGCCTGCTGGGCGATGCCGACGTTGGTCAGGAACCCACCGAATTGGGTGGTTGCGTTAGCCATTGAGGTAGATGTCCAGTATGTCCAGAGTGTGGTCGTTGACCAGGTGGCTGGCGGCCAGGTGCACGTCGATGTCTGCCGCTTCCCAGGGCAGCACCTCGAGCAGGTCGCCATCGCTGACGAACAGCGCCTGGTAGGCCGGGATCAGGCTTTCCAGACTGATGTCCAGGCCGATCAGGTGGCGACTGACCGGGCGCGCGTCCTCGATCAGGCGGTTCAGTTCCTGGTAGGTGTTTTCGTCGATGCCGGCGCTGTCCACCCCCACTTTCAGGGCGAAGGTGCCGGGCACCCCGAGCGGGTCGAGCTGCCACCATTCGCGCACCTCGATCAGGTAGCCGAACGGCTCGACCACCCGGCGCAGGGCGCCGAGGGTGCCCTTGTGGGCATGCACGTAGAACGCCGAGCGGATCACCGAGCGCTTGATCGCCTCGCTCCAGTTGTCGTCCCAGCGGTCCACCGACCAGGCCCAGGCCAGTTGGTACAGCAGGTGCGCCGGGCAACTGTCGGGGTTGTAGAGGGTGCGCAGGCCAGCCTTGAGGTCCTCGTCGGCGGCCACTTCCAGAGCCCGCTCCAGCGGGGTGTGGTTGAGCGGCAGAAGGCTCTGCATGTCAGCCTCCCCGGCTCAGGTCGAATCCTGTGCACCAGGCGGCCTGGGCCTTGCTCGGCTGCAGGTCGGCCCAGCCGATCAGCTCGACCCGGCTGACGCCGTCGATGTGCAGCAGCGCATCGATGCCCGAGCGGGCCACTTCAACGCCCAGGCGCCGGCGCGGGTTGACCGAGGCCTGCAGGCGCCGGCGGCACTCGGCCAGAATGGCCTCGTACTCCGGGCCGTCACCGGCCATGTGCAGCACCGCGTCGATGCGGTACGGCAGAATCTCGGCGCTGCGCACCTGCACGCGGTCAGCCACCGGGCGGATGTCGTCGTCGTTCAGATACGCCGCCACCTCGGCCACCAGCTCGGCGCTGGCGCTGCCATCGCCGTCCAGGCTCAGCACGGTGACGTCCACCACCGCCGGCGACGGGCTTTCGGCGGTGGCGTCGGCCACCTGGCCTGAAGCGTTGCGGGCATGCAGGATGTAGCTGTTGCGCGGGCCGGCGGTGGTCAGGCCTTCATAGACCAGTTGCACCCGTTCGCGCAGGGCGTCGTCCTGCTCCAGCAACGCCTGCACCGGCGGCGTGGCGGTTAAATCCTCGGCCTGGATCACCAGGCGCTGCAGGCCGACGTTGGCGGCCAGTTGCTCGAGGTCGCTGCCTTGGGCGTAGGCCAGCAGCAGCGCCTTGGCCGCATCGTTGATGCGGGCCCGGTTGAGCAGCTTGCGGTAGGCGCCCACCTCCAACAGCTTGGTCACTGGGTCGCTTTCAAGGTTGGCGTTCCAGCTGTCGCCCAGTTGCGTGCGGAAGGTGTCCAGGTCCTGTTGGTAGAGCTCCTCGAAGTCGAGGTCTTCGAGCAGTTGCGGCGCGGGCAGTTTCGACAAGTCGACCTGGCTCATACGCTCACCTCCACCAGCAAGTCGTCACCCAGGTAACGGCCGTTGAGGGCCAGGCTGACCTGGCCGTCGAGCACCGCCACCACCTTCACCCGCTCCAGCGCCAGGCGTGGCTCCCACCGCCCTAGGGCGCGGGCCACTTCGGCCTGCACGGCGCTCTTCCAGCCTTCGTTGACCGGCAGGTCGATGTAGCGGCGCAACTGGCTGCCATAGTCGGGGCGCATGCGCCGGCTGCCGAGCGGGGTGGTGAGGATGTCTTCGATGGATTGGCGCAGGTGGGCAATGCCGCTCAAGGGTTGCCCGGTACGGCGGTCCATGCCGATCAAGGGGCACCTCCCGACGCGGGCGCACCCCGTTCGTGGGTATGCATAGCGTTCTCCTGTGAGGCGAGGGTTGGCCCGGGCCGCGTTGCGGCCGTTTGCCAGCCCTCGCCTCTATTGCAGCGAGGGATGGGACGCGGCCGGGGCCGCGCTCAGGTCGCTCTCAGGCGATCGCTCGGGGCTCTGGGCCCTGGCATGGTTCAAGGTGCCGCAACGCGGGCACTTGATTTGCAGCTCGGTCAGCACGCCCATGCGGGCAAGCAGTCGCGAGCAGGTGCCACAACGAAAATCCTTGAGCATCGCGGGCTCCTGCCTAGTGCTTGTGGTTGGCGGTGTTGCCGGCGGTATCGATGATCCGCCCGCCGCCGTTGATGTCGCCGCTGACGGTGAGCGGGCCGTTGACCGCTACCTGGCCGGCCAGGGTGATGGTCGAGGCCTCGACCGTGACCGACGGCGCCTTCAGGGTGATTGCGCCGTCGTTTACCTCCAGCACACTGCCGGCCACGTTGATGGTGGCGTTGCCGGCGGGCAACTGGATGGCATAGCGCCCGGCCTGCCAGTCGTAGCTCAGCGAGCCGCCGTCGTCGAAATGCCAGGCTTCTACATGGTCGCGGTTGTCCGGCGGGTTGCCGGCATTGCCGTACAGCCCCGGCACGAAGGTGCCCTGGGCCGGCTCGCCGCTGGGGCTGACCAGCACGCCCTGCTCGTCCAGGCTCGGCGCCCGCCAGTGCCGGGCCTTGCCGGCGGCCAACGCATGCCAGCGCACCCAGGCGCTGGTCCAGCCGCCGCCGTCGGACACCCGTACCCGGGCGGCGGCCAAATCCACCGCCACCACCCGGCACGGGATCACCAGGGCGGCCAGCATGCGGTCGTGCATGGCACTGGCGTAGCTCATGCCAGGTCCTCCGGGCTGATGTAGCGGTTTTCGTTGCCGGTACCGGTATCCGGGTCGAAGCCCAGCATCAGGCTGCCCGGCGGTTGGTCCGGCCATTCCCAGCGCGGTTCGCCCAGCAACACCGGCTGCTCCCAGCGCACCTTCCATTGCGCGCCCTGGTACTGCGCCTGCACGTTGCGGGTTGCCTCGACGAACTCCAGGCCCCACAGCTGCTGGCGCAACAGGTCCATCAGTTGCGCCGCCAGCTCGCTGCCTTGTAGCCGTGCATCGTTGCTGGCGCTGTCGGGGGTGATATCGGCCTCGAAGGTGACCGCCAGTACCGAGCGGCCATCCCGGGGCGCGGCGTCGGCGACCATACTGACGATGCCGTGGCGCAGGGCGGGTAAAGCCGGGCTGTTTCCTACAGCTGAATCAGCGTCGACTGACGCCAAATCCGGCATTGCCTCACGAATGGTCGCAGTGAGGGTTGCCTGTAACGTGGCCAGCTGGCTCATGCATCCTCCTTCCATTGCTCAGTACTGCCGGCCGGCTCGCGCAGGCCCAGGCGGCGTGCCGCCCAGCGTTCGTAAAGGTTGATGGCGACGTCGGCGCCGGCCATGGCGGTGAGGCAGCCAAAGGCCGCGGCGCTCCAGATCGACATGCCGCTGGCATACAGCAGCATGACCGTCGACACCCCGCAGACCATGCAGGCCCCAGAGCGCAGCGCCAGCCGCCGGATCAGCGCCCAGCCTCGGGCACCGGCCTTGTCGGCGCGCCACATCTCGCCAGACAGACCGCCCAGCAATGCCAGGACGATCACCAGCCAGAGCGGCATTTCCAGCAACGTCTGTTGCTCGTTCGTCACTGTCCTGTCTCCTGTGTGATGCCCGCCGGCGACATGCCGGCGGTGCGTGTGGGTTGTGTGCATATGAATGAACGTGGCATTCCAAAGGGCCCGGTTCGCCAGGCCCTGCAGTAATGCGTTGTCCAACCGCCGGCCACGACTGGTGACGCCGCGCGGTTGCGCTTCAAATTGGTGACTCCGACCGCGGCCGCCTGCCCGCCGGATAACTGCTTCTGGTGCTTTACGCTGCACACCCGGGCCAGTTGCCAACCCTCTGAACAGTCGAGGCCTGTTCATCGCTGCCTGTGTAACAACCGGTTGCTGACCGGCTTGAGACACAGGTTATGCATTGGTGCATATGCAGTCAATGCATTTGTTCAAGTTTTTATGCGCTTGAATTTGCTTAAATGCATGCAGTCCATGCATGACGCGGCTTGTAGGGCTTTTCTGAGGACGAAAAAAAACCCGCCAAGGCGGGTTCGTTTTGCGCAAGAGGGGTCAGCGGGCGTACATGCCCCACCAGAACACATGGCCGAGCAGGCTGATCTGCTCATCCTGCATCTGCTGGAAGCTGTAGTCCTCGTCGGGGTGCTCGTCGCGGTTGAAGCTGCGCAGGCGAATGCCGGTGGGCAGGCGATACACCTGCTTCACCCGCAGCTGGCCATTGTGGTTGATGGCATAGAGGTCGCCGTCGATGATGTCGCCTACCGTGCACTTGCCGGTGTTCACCCCCACCGTGGCGCCGTCGCGCAGCACCGGCAGCATGCTGTTGCCACGCACGGTCACGCACTTGGCGTTGTCGAACTGCACACCGTTGTGGCGCAGGCTGCGCTTGCCAAAGCGCAAGCGGGCATGCTCGCTCTCTTCGATGACGAATCTTCCTGATCCTGCTGCCAACTCGACCTCACGAAGAAAGGGTACGGACACCTCGTCGTCCTCGACGGGGGTTTCATCATCCCACAGGCTGATGTCGTTCAGCGCCGAATGGGCTGGCGTGGAGGCTGCGGCTTCGCGCGACTCGCCAAGCTCGGCGCGACCACGCAACTGGTCGGTGCTGATGCCGAAATACTCGGCGATGCGCGACACGTGCTTGTCGGACGGGTCGACGATTTTCTCGCTGAGAATACGCGACAGCGTGGATTGCGGAACGCCCGTGCGCCGGTGCAGCTCTGTCGGGGACAGGCCGTGGCGGTCGAGCAGCGCTTTGAGTACGGAGGCTACGTTGCGTTTTTGCATAGCGTGCATAATGCAGCCATGTCCGCACAAATGCAATCTTCAGCGCAACGCGCGGATTCACCGCCCGTCTCCCCGGTGAAGGGTGGCAAAGTGGGTGTCTTCGCTCTCCATGCTGCATGCCGGCAATCGCCTTGTGCAGTGCTGGTGTCAATCCCTAGAGCATACGCCAGGGCACCAGCTGTCCTCCCTGGCGTAAAGGATGGAATTTCCGTGCGGAAAACCCTAGTATTCAGGGTTTCCTCGAGCAGTACGAAAGAATGCTGAACTCAATTCAAATACTGCGAGCGCTCGCAGCATGGGTAGTGGTATTCCATCACTATCTTCAAGTTACTTACAACTTCACAACTACCGACCCCCTCTCTGTTGCACTTCATCGGTACGGTGCAATCGGGGTCGATCTGTTCTTCGTGATCAGCGGATTCGTCATTTTTCTCTCTGCTTCTCGACAAAAAGTCACGCCGTTTGAATTCGCCATTCACCGAATCGCACGCATTGCACCGGCATACTGGATTTTCACCACGCTCACAGCAGTCGTGCTGGCATACCTTCCAGGCGTCATCCCGATGACGCTATTTGAACCGCTGTTCTTCATCAAGAGTCTTTTCTTTATCCCGGCAGCCAACCCTTCCGGGATTGGCTACTTTCCACTGGTGACCGTCGGTTGGACGCTGAATTATGAAATGGCGTTCTACGCGGTATTTTTCTTCTCGTTGTTCCTCCCCGGAAAGTTTCGTATCGCGGCACTTTTCGTTGGAATTCTCGCATTGCGCAAACTTCTTCCAGAGCTGGGGGGCGCATTCGAATTTTACAAGAACAAAATCGTCTATGAATTTCTCTTTGGCGTCGCCATCGGGATGCTGCACCAGCGAGGCGCCTTCAATTCAATGAAGCCTTGGGCAAGCATCGGCCTGCTGGCAATAGCACTGTTCATCATGATCAGGTCCGGCCCTGTCACGCACAGCCCATTCGCTTCAGGTATTCCCTGCGCACTTATCGTGATAGCCGCCCTGTCGCTGGAGCGACTGACTAAAAACATGAAATGGCTGAACGCATTGGGGAATTGGTCGTACTCCACGTACCTGTGCCATATCCCGATTCTTTGCCTCATGCTGGAAGTGCAGAACCACACAGGCCTACCCCCTGCGATCACCCTGCTTACATCGTTAATTCTGATTGCCCTTGTGTCCGCAGCCAGTTTCAACCTGGTAGAAAAACCCATTGCAAAGCGTATGAAGAAGACATCCCCCGAGCCAACAGGTAGCCTGGCGGCCAAGCCGTAACGTTTACTGGCGCGCCGGCGCGGATGTTCTGCTGCCCTTCCGGCTCGCCACCTCGCGGCGCTGAAGCTCTGCCCGCTGCAGGGCTTCAGCACAATCAGTGTCCGGGCCCGCCTTTATCGGTGATGGCGATAATCCAACGGGCCCGTCGAACAAGCAGCCCTGCACCTGATAAAGATCGCTCATCTACCTACAGGTTTTTGGGGCCTGCCCCTGTAACCGGATGTGCCAACGGCGGCCCGTGCGGTGCCTTGGAAAACCCTGTAGCATTGCGTGTTTAGCAATTAGACGCACACAGCTTCAAGGCCCCGAATGTCTGATCTCTCCGCACACACCCCGATGATGCAGCAGTACTGGAAGCTGAAAAACCAGCACCCGGACCAGCTGATGTTCTACCGCATGGGCGACTTCTACGAGATCTTCTACGAAGATGCGAAGAAGGCCGCGAAACTGCTGGATATCACCCTGACCGCCCGCGGGCAGTCGGCGGGGCAGTCCATCCCCATGTGCGGGATCCCGTTCCATTCGCTCGAGGGCTACCTGGCCAAGCTGGTCAAGCTCGGCGAGTCGGTGGTCATCTGCGAGCAGATCGGCGACCCGGCCACCAGCAAGGGGCCGGTGGAGCGCCAGGTGGTGCGCATCATCACCCCGGGCACCATCAGCGACGAGGCGCTGCTGGACGAGCGCCGCGACAACCTGATCGCCGCCCTGCTGGGTGACGAGCGCCTGTTCGGCCTGGCCGTGCTGGATATCACCAGCGGCAACTTCACCGTGCAGGAGATCAAGGGCTGGGAAAACCTGCTGGCGGAGCTGGAGCGCATCAACCCGGTGGAGCTGCTGATCCCGGATGACTGGCCACAAGGCCTGCCGGCCGAGAAGCGCCCCGGCGCACGCCGCCGCGCGCCCTGGGACTTCGACCGCGATTCGGCGCGCAAGAGCCTGTGCCAGCAGTTCGCCACGCAAGACCTCAAAGGCTTTGGCTGCGACAAGCTGACCCTGGCCATCGGCGCCGCCGGCTGCCTGCTGGGCTACGCTAAAGAAACCCAGCGCACCTCGCTGCCGCACCTGCGCAGCCTGCGCCATGAGCGCATGGATGACACGGTCATCCTCGACGCCGCCAGCCGCCGCAACCTGGAGCTGGACATCAACCTGGCCGGCGGGCGCGACAACACCCTGCAATCGGTGGTCGACCGCTGCCAGACCGCCATGGCCAGCCGCCTGCTGACCCGTTGGCTGAACCGCCCGCTGCGCGACCTCAAGGTGCTCACTGCGCGCCAGGGCTCCATCCGCTGCCTGCTCGACGGCTACCGTTTTGAAAGGCTGCAGCCGCAGCTCAAGGAAATCGGCGACATCGAGCGTATTCTGGCGCGTATCGGCCTGCGCAACGCCCGCCCGCGCGACCTGGCGCGCCTGCGTGACGCCCTGGGCGCGCTGCCCGAGCTGCAGAACGCCATGGCCGAGCTGGAAGCGCCGCACCTGGCGCGCCTGGCCGCCATCACCGGCACCTACCCGGAGCTGGCCGGCCTGCTGGAGCGCGCGATCATCGACAACCCGCCGGCGGTAATCCGCGACGGCGGTGTGCTCAAGACCGGCTACGACAGCGAGCTGGACGAGCTGCTGGCCATGAGCGAGAACGCCGGCCAGTTCCTCATCGACCTCGAAGCCCGCGAGAAGGCACGCACCGGCCTTGCCAACCTCAAGGTCGGCTACAACCGCGTGCACGGCTACTACATCGAGCTGCCGACCAAGCAGGCCGAGCAGGCCCCGGGCGACTATATCCGCCGCCAGACCCTCAAGGGCGCCGAGCGCTTCATCACCCCGGAGCTCAAGGCCTTCGAGGACAAGGCGCTGTCGGCCAAAAGCCGCGCCCTGGCCCGCGAGAAAATGCTCTACGACGCGCTGCTGGAGACCCTCATCGGCCACCTGGCGCCGCTGCAGGACAGCGCCGCGGCCCTGGCCGAGCTGGACGTGCTGAGCAACCTGGCAGAACGTGCGCTTAACCTGGACCTGAACTGCCCGAGCTTTGTCGACGAGCCGTGCCTGCGCATCGAACAGGGCCGCCACCCGGTGGTCGAGCAGGTGCTGACCACGCCGTTCGTGGCCAACGACCTGGGCCTGGACGACAGCACGCGCATGCTGATCATCACCGGCCCGAACATGGGCGGTAAGTCCACCTACATGCGCCAGACCGCACTGATCGTGCTGCTGGCGCATATCGGCAGCTTCGTGCCGGCGGCCAGCTGCGAGCTGTCGCTGGTCGACCGCATCTTCACCCGCATCGGCTCCAGCGACGACCTGGCCGGCGGGCGCTCGACCTTCATGGTCGAGATGAGCGAAACCGCGAACATTCTGCACAACGCCACCGACCGCAGCCTGGTGCTGATGGACGAAGTGGGCCGCGGCACCAGTACCTTCGACGGCCTGTCGCTGGCCTGGGCCGCCGCCGAGCGCCTGGCCCAACTGCGCGCCTACACCCTGTTCGCCACCCACTACTTCGAGCTGACCGTGCTGCCGGACAGCGAACCGCTGGTGGCCAACGTGCACCTGAACGCCACCGAGCACAACGAACGCATCGTGTTCCTGCACCACGTGCTGCCGGGCCCGGCCAGCCAGAGCTACGGCCTGGCCGTGGCCCAGCTGGCCGGCGTGCCGGGGCCGGTGATTCAGCGTGCCCGCGAACACCTGGGCCGGCTGGAGACCGCCAGCCTGCCCCATGACGCGCCACTTGCCAGCAAGAGCAAGGGCGAGCCAAGCGTGCCGCACCAGAGCGACCTGTTCGCCAGCCTGCCACACCCGGCCATCGAGAAGCTGGGCAAGCTGCAGCTGGACGACATGACGCCGCGCCAAGCTATCGAAATGCTATATCAACTAAAGAACCTGTTATAACGACCACCCGCGCAAGCTGGTAGAATCCGGCGCGGTTTGCGAGTGCTGCAGGTTATTAGCCTGGCCTGCAGCCACACCATCGTGAGCCGCGCTGCCCTGGACGCAAGGGCAAGCTGCCGTCGCCTGAGGAGAGAATTAGAAATGACCTTCGTCGTCACCGACAACTGCATCAAATGCAAGTACACCGACTGCGTGGAAGTCTGCCCGGTGGACTGCTTCTACGAAGGCCCGAACTTCCTGGTGATTCACCCGGACGAGTGCATCGACTGTGCGCTGTGCGAGCCTGAGTGCCCGGCCCAGGCCATCTTCTCGGAAGACGAGATCCCGGCCGGCATGGAGAACTTCATCGAGCTGAACGCCGAGCTGGCAGAAATCTGGCCGAACATCACCGAGAAGAAAGACGCCCTGGCGGACGCCGAAGAGTGGGACGGCAAGACTGGCAAGATCGCCGACCTGGAGCGCTGAGTTCCAGGCACGAAAAAGGCCCGCAACGGGCCTTTTTCATTTTTGCCAGGCAAAAAAAAGGGGCGGTTTGACCCGCCCACATTTTTTCCGTAGTCCCTGTATATCCCACTCATCGTCCTGATGAATCGCTTCTTGCGATGTCCTTGGCCGTCATCCGTGATGGCCTGTGTCTGTCCGTTGACACAGTTCGAATACTAGCGATTTCCGGGCGGTGGGCAAGGGGTGAATTTTTCAGGAAGTTTCCGCAGACACATTCAGAAAAATCGTAAAAATCCTTTATTTTCAATTGGTTAAAAATTTAAAAGCGTTGGAAACGACTTTTATTTACCGCTCCTATCACGGTTCTCCTACACCACGAGTAAGTAAATGCTTACACGCCATGCAACGACGGTAGATAAGTAAACACCCCCGTAGACACAAACAAAAACGCCCCGAGGTCATCGGGGCGTCTTGCGCGGCCTGGCGTGCGCTTACTGGAACAGCGACTCGCTGGACAGGCCGTTCTTCTCGAGGATCTCGCGCAGGCGCTTGAGGCCCTCTACCTGGATTTGCCGCACCCGTTCACGGGTCAGGCCGATTTCCAGGCCAACGTCTTCCAGGGTGCTGCTTTCGTGCCCGCGCAGGCCGAAGCGGCGTACCACCACCTCACGCTGCTTGTCGGTCAGCTCGCCCAACCACTGGTCAATACTCTGCGACAGGTCGTCGTCCTGCAGCAGCTCACAGGGGTCGGTGGGGCGGTCGTCAGTCAGGGTGTCGAGCAGGGTCTTGTCCGAGTCCGGGCCGAGCGAGACATCCACCGACGATACCCGCTCGTTCAGGCCGAGCATGCGCTTGACCTCGGCCACTGGTTTTTCCAGCAGGCTGGCGATTTCTTCGGGCGATGGCTCGTGGTCGAGCTTTTGCGTCAGCTCCCGCGCGGCACGCAGGTAGACGTTGAGCTCCTTGACCACGTGGATCGGCAGGCGGATGGTGCGGGTCTGGTTCATGATCGCCCGCTCGATGGTCTGGCGAATCCACCAGGTGGCGTAGGTCGAAAAGCGGAAGCCACGCTCGGGGTCGAACTTCTCCACCGCACGAATCAGGCCCAGGTTGCCTTCCTCGATCAAGTCGAGCAGCGACAGGCCACGATTGACGTAACGGCGGGCGATCTTCACCACCAGGCGCAGGTTGCTTTCGATCATGCGCTTGCGACCGGCCGGGTCGCCTTTTTGCGAGAGACGTGCGAAATGCACTTCTTCCTCTGGCGAAAGCAGGGGCGAGAAGCCGATTTCGTTGAGATACAGCTGGGTGGCATCGAGCGCCCGGCTGTAATCGATATATTTGTGCTGCTTGAGCGAGGCGCCCTGTTTCGACTTGGTCCGAACCGACGGTACAGCAGGTTCGTCTGACACCACATCCGTTTCCAAGACGATGCCGGTCTCCATCAAGAGCAGGTCATCGTCGATGTCAAACTCCGGCACTTCTTTACTGAGAGCCATTGTTATAGTCCTTTGCTGAGTTCGAACTCAGACTCGAGCGTCACCTCTCCGTGGTAGCGCTGGAGCCTGTCCCCTCTACATCCAAGGAACAGGCCGGAACAATGGTCAGCGGCGCGGCAAGAACTGGAGCGGATCGACGGGTTTGCCCTGGCGGCGAATCTCGAAATGCAGCTTCACCCGATCAGTGCCCGTAGACCCCATCTCTGCGATTGTCTGCCCTGCCTTGACCTGCTGCCCCTCCCGAACCAAAAGCCTGCGGTTGTGACCGTAGGCACTGACGTAGGTATCGCTGTGTTTGATGATGATCAGCTCGCCGTAGCCCCGCAAGCCACTCCCGGCGTAAACCACTGCTCCATCAGACGCGGCAAAAACAGGCTGTCCCAAATCACCGGCGATATCAATGCCTTTATTCAAACTACCGTTTGAAGCAAATTTTCCAATCAACACGCCGTTTGCCGGCCACGTCCAGCCGCCTACGGCGCGCTCTGCAGCCGGGACCTGGGCAACCGTTTGCGAGGACGTCGAAGGCGCCACTGTGGCAGTTTTGCCACTGCCGGATGATGGCGCAGCAGTGGCCACTGGCCGACGAATGACCGTCGTCTTGCTGGATGAAGAAGGGCTCGAAACCACCGTCGTGCTGCCACCGGCGGCACTGCTGAAACGGATGGCCTGGCCTGGGCGGATGGTGTATGGCGCCGGGATATTGTTGCGCGCCGCCAGCTCCTTGTAGTCCCAGCCATAACGGAAGGCGATGGAGAACAGGGTGTCGCCCGGCTTGACCACGTACTGCCCGGAGGTGACGGTCGGGCGCTTGGGCGCCGCATTATTGCGGTCGACCACCCGCGCGCCGCTGGAGCCTGTGCTCGAGCAGCCGGCCAACAGGGTTCCCATGGCAAGCGCAATCACCAGAAGCTTCAAAACCGAACGATCCTTGCGCTGCCGAACGACTGTGTGACCCACCCGCGCTCCCCTCATGGTGCCGAAAAAGACGATTTGAAATGCAATATTGTTGCAATTATAACCGAGGCGCCTGCCGAGCAGGGCCCGGGATGTGCCGCAATGGCGCAGGCCTCGCCGAATAGACAGGCCCGGCACCCAGGAATTCGTCGCCCGCGCAAATATTCCGGCGCTTGCCTCAGGCCAGCGGGCCGCCCAGCAATGGCACGAAGCGCACCGCACCGAGCACCCGGCGCGAGAAGCCGTGTTCTTCACGCACGATCAGCATCAGTTGCTGCGCCTCCCCAGCAGGGCCCACCGGGATGACCATGCGCCCGCCAGGCGCCAACTGGTCGAGCAGGGCCTGGGGTACCTCAGTTGCCACTGCGGTGACGATGATGGCGTTGTACGGCGCCAGCGCCGGCCAGCCTTCGCAGCCGTCGCCCCAGCGGAACACCACGTTGCGCAGGTTGAGTTCGAGCAAACGCTCCTTGGCGCGGTCCTGCAGCACCTTGATGCGCTCCACCGAGAACACCCGCTCCACCAGCTGGGCGAGGATCGCGGTCTGGTAGCCAGAGCCGGTGCCGATTTCCAGCACCTTGTCCAGCGGGCCGGCCTCGAGCAACAGCTCGCTCATGTGCGCAACCATGAACGGCTGCGAGATGGTCTGGTTGTGGCCGATCGGCAGCGCGGTGTCTTCGTAGGCGCGATGGGCCAGGGCCTCGTCGACGAACAGGTGGCGCGGGGTGCGGCGGATTGCCTCGAGCACCTTGGCGTTGGACACGCCCTCCTCGTACAGCCGCTGGATCAGCCGCTCGCGGGTGCGCTGGGAGGTCATGCCAATTCCGTGGCGCATCAGATCGTCCTGCTCGCGCATCAGAGCACGCCCTCCAGCCAGCCCTCGAAACGCTCGAAAGCGTCGTTGAAGGTGCGGTCCAGCTGCAACGGCGTGATCGACACGTAGCCTTGCATCACAGCATGGAAGTCGGTGCCCGGGCCGCCGTCCTCGGCGTCACCGGCCACGGCGATCCAGTAACCTTCCTTGCCCCGCGGGTTGACCACCTTGTGCGGCGCGGCGGCGCGTGCACGGTGGCCCAGGCGGGTCAGCTGGATGCCGCGGATGTGCTCCAGCGGCAGGTTGGGGATGTTGATGTTCAGCACCGTGCGCGGCGGCAGCTCCAGGCGCGCCTGCGCCTCGACCAGGCGGCGGGCGATATGGGAGGCGGCCGGCAGGTTGTCGGGCTGGCGCGACACCAGCGAGAACGCCAGCGACGTACCGCCGAGGAAGCGCCCTTCGAGCGCAGCGGCCACAGTGCCGGAATACAGCACGTCGTCACCCAGGTTGGCGCCCAGGTTGATACCCGACACCACCATGTCGGGGGTGTGCGGCAACAGGCCGTTGACCCCCAGATGCACGCAGTCGGTGGGGGTGCCGTTGAGGCTGATGAAGCCGTTGGCGAGCGTCTGCGGATGCAGCGGCCGGTCGAGGGTCAGCGAGCTGCCGGCACCGCTCTTGTCTTGATCCGGGGCAATTACCGCGCACTCGGCATAATCCGCCAGCGCAGCATGCAGCGCGGCGAGGCCGGGTGCGGTAACACCGTCGTCATTCGAAATCAGAATACGCATGGGCTGTCCGTCTGCCCTGCCGGCACCAGATCGACGAGTTCGCGCACCACCACGGTGGCGAAGCATCCGGCCGGAAGGACGAATTCCAGTTGCAGGATATCAGGCTCGGGATAATGCCATGTAAGCCGCCCAATAGGGAGCCGCAGAATGCGCCGTTCGTGCGCCATGCCCGCCCGCGCCAGCCACTGGCACAGCTGCGGGTGGCGCGCGCCGACAGTGTTTTCCAAGGCCTGGGGGCTGCCGCTGCCCGGCGCCTCGCCCTCGCCCCACAACGGGCCGGTGGGATGCAGGTCGAGAATCGCCAGACGCGGGTCGCTGCATTCGGCCTCGCCTGCGGCGAAGAAGCTGCGGCTGTCGGTGAAGGCCAGCAGGTCCCCCACCTGGGCGTGTTGCCAGCTGCCATCGGCCACCCGCGCGGCCAGCACCTGGTTGAACAGGTAGCTGCGCCCGGCCGACAGCAAGCGCGAACGCACGTTGCGCTGTTCGGGCAAGGCCTGGCGTGCCGCCCAGTCCTGAGCGTCATGCACGTTACCACCAGCATGGCCGAAGCGCTGTGCACCGAAATAGTTGGGCACACCCTGGGCCTTGAGTTGCTCCAGGCGCGCATCGAGTGCCAGGTGCTCGGCGGTCAGACTGGTCAGACGCAAGGTGAAGCCGTTGGCCGAATGGGCACCGCGCTGCAGCTTGCGTGAATGGCGCACCTGCTTGAGCACGCGCAAGGTCTCATCCTCGGCGCGGGTCAGGTCAGGGTCGGCCTTGCCCGGCAGGTGCAGGCTGAACCACTGGCGGGTCAGGGCCTGGCGGTCCTTGAGGCCCGCATAGCTGATGGCGCGCACTGGCACGCCGGCGGCGCGGGCCAGGCGGCGGGCGGCTTCTTCGGTATTGAGGTCGCGTTTTTCGACCCACAGCCACAGGTGCTCGCCCTGCCCCGACAACGGGATATCAAGCACTTCATCGACCTGGAAGTCCTCGGCCACCGCCTTCAATACGGCGCTGCCCAGGGCCTCACCCGAGGCCCGTGGCCCCAGCAGTTCCAGTTCGGTCATACGGGCAGCAACAGGGCGACGGCGTGCACGGCGATCCCTTCCTCACGGCCGGTGAAGCCGAGCTTTTCTTCGGTGGTGGCCTTGACGTTGACCTGGTCGAGTTCGACCTGCAGGTCTTCGGCGATGCGCTGGCGCATGGTTTCGATGTGCGGGGCCATCTTCGGCGCCTGGGCAACGATGGTGGCATCGACGTTGCCGACCTTCCAGCCCTTGCCGTGCACCACACCCAGCACATGGCGCAGCAGCACGCGGCTGTCGGCGCCCTTGAACTGCGGGTCGGTGTCGGGGAAGTGCTTGCCGATGTCTCCCAGCGCCGCGGCGCCGAGCAGGGCATCGCTGACGGCGTGCAGCAGCACGTCGCCGTCGGAATGGGCCAGCAGGCCGTATTTGTGGGGGATACGCACCCCGCCCAGGGTAATGAAATCACCGTCGGCAAAACGGTGCACATCGTAGCCGTGGCCAATACGCATAGAAAAACGCCCTGATTGAGTCAGGGCGTGATTCTACCTGCTTTGCGGGGGATTGGGGGGGCCGAGGAGGCCCCATCGCGGGGCAAGCCCGCTCCCACGCCCGGGCTCAAGTCAAACCCGGCCAAGTGCCACTGCATGGTGGCGCAGGTGCTCATCGATGAAGCTGGCGATGAAGTAGTAGCTGTGGTCATAGCCTGGCTGCAGGCGTAGGGTCAGCGCATGCCCGCCCTTGCGCGCGGCCTGTTCCAGCGCCTGCGGCTTGAGCTGATTTTCCAGGAAGTCGTCACGGTCCCCCTGGTCCACCAGCAGCGGCGGGCATTCACTGGATTCTGCCAGCAACACGCTGGCATCCCACTCGCGCCAGCGCGCACGGTCTTCGCCCAGGTAGCGGCTGAAGGCCTTCTCGCCCCACGGGCAGTCCATGGGGTTGCTGATCGGCGAGAACGCCGACACCGAGCGATATCGCCCCGGGTTGCGCAAGGCACACACCAGCGCGCCATGCCCACCCATGGAGTGGCCGCTGATGCTGCGCTGATCACTGGCCGGGAAATGCGCCTCGATCAGTGCCGGCAGCTCCTGCACCACGTAGTCATGCATGCGGTAGTGCTGGGCCCAGGGCTGCTGGGTGGCGTTGAGGTAGAACCCGGCGCCCAGGCCAAAGTCCCACGCGCCGTCCGGGTCGCCCGGCACCTGCTCGCCGCGCGGGCTGGTGTCGGGGGCAACAATGATCAGCCCAAGCTCGGCGGCCAGGCGCTGGGCGCCGGCCTTCTGCATGAAGTTCTCGTCGGTGCAGGTCAGCCCCGACAGCCAGTACAGCACCGGCAGTTTCTCGCCCTGCTCGGCCTGGGGCGGCAGGTACACGGCGAACACCATATCGCAGCCGAGCACCTTGGAGTGGTGCCGGTAGCGCTTGTGCCAACCGCCGAAGCTCTTCTGGCAGGAGATGTTTTCCAGCGTCATGGCAGCGGGCCTCAGAAGTGGATGACGCTACGAATGCTCTTGCCTTCGTGCATCAGGTCGAAGGCCTTGTTGATGTCTTCCAGGCCCATGGTGTGGGTGATGAAGGTGTCCAGCGGGATCTCGCCCTTCTCGGCCATCTCGACGTAGCTCGGCAGCTCGCTGCGGCCACGTACACCACCGAACGCCGAACCGCGCCAGACGCGACCGGTCACCAGCTGGAACGGACGGGTGGCGATTTCCTGGCCGGCACCGGCCACGCCGATGATCACCGACTCGCCCCAGCCCTTGTGGCAGCACTCCAGTGCCGCGCGCATCAGTTGCACGTTGCCGATGCACTCGAAGGAGAAGTCCACGCCGCCGTCGGTGAGGTCGACGATCACTTCCTGGATCGGGCGGTCGTATTCTTTCGGGTTGATGCAGTCGGTGGCGCCCAGTTGGCGGGCGATCTCGAACTTGGCCGGGTTGATGTCGATGGCGATGATGCGCGAGGCCTTGGCCTTGACCGCGCCGATGATGGCCGACAGGCCGATGCCGCCCAGGCCGAAGATGGCCACGGTGTCACCAGGCTTGACCTTGGCGGTGTTGATCACCGCACCAATACCGGTGGTGACGCCGCAACCGAGCAGGCAGACCTTCTCCAGCGGGGCTTCTTTCTGGATCTTGGCCACGGAGATTTCCGGCAGCACGGTGTACTCGGAGAAGGTCGAGGTGCCCATGTAGTGGAACAGCTGCTGGCCTTTGTAGCTGAAGCGGGTGGTGCCGTCCGGCATCAGGCCCTTGCCCTGGGTGGCGCGGATGGCCTGGCACAGGTTGGTCTTGCCCGACAGGCAGAATTTGCACTTGCCGCACTCTGGGGTGTACAGCGGGATCACGTGGTCACCCACCGCCACCGAGGTGACGCCTTCGCCGACCGCTTCGACAATGGCACCGCCTTCGTGGCCGAGGATCGACGGGAAGATGCCTTCCGGGTCGGCGCCCGACAGGGTGTAGGCGTCGGTGTGGCAAACGCCGGAGGCGACGACGCGCAGCAGCACTTCGCCGGCTTTGGGCATGGCCACGTCGACTTCGACGATTTCCAGGGGTTTCTTGGCTTCGAAGGCTACGGCAGCGCGGGACTTGATCATCAAGTGTCTCCAGACAGGGTGTCGATTTCAGTCCAGCAGTGTAATTCATGCTCTTTTGATGAATAATCCGGCCAGTTAAAAAACATTATTGCTGTATAGGGATAATCCATGAGCAACCGCTGGGAAGGCATCGACGAGTTCGTCGCTGTGGCCGAGTCGGGCCAGTTCACGGCGGCGGCCGAGCGCCTTGGGGTTTCCTCGTCACATATCAGCCGGCAGATCGCCCGCCTGGAAGAGCGCCTGCAAACCCGCCTTTTGTACCGCAGCACCCGGCGGGTAACCCTGAGCGAAGCCGGGCAGACCTTTTTGCAGCACTGCCAACGCCTGCAGGATGGCCGCGAAGAGGCCCTGCGGGCCATGGGCGATCTGGCCAGCGAGCCCAAGGGCCTGCTGCGCATGACCTGCGCGGTGGCCTATGGCGAGCGTTTCATCGTGCCGCTGGTGACGCGCTTCATGGGGCAATACCCGCAGCTGCGGGTGGAGGTGGAGCTGAGCAACCGCACCCTCGACCTGCTGCACGAAGGCATGGACCTGGCGATCCGCCTGGGCCGCCTGCAGGACTCGCGACTGGTGGCCACGCGCCTGGCGCCGCGGCGCATGTACCTGTGCGCCTCGCCTGCTTATCTTGAGCGCTACGGGCGGCCCCACAGCCTGTCGGAGCTGGCCCGGCACAACTGCCTGGTAGGCAGCTCGGACTTGTGGGCCTTGCAGCAGGATGGCCGCGAGATCAGCCAGCGGGTGCAGGGCAACTGGCGCTGCAACAGCGGCCAGGCGGTGCTGGATGCAGCGCTGCAAGGGATGGGCTTGTGCCAGTTGCCGGATTACTACGTGCTGGAGCACCTGCACAGTGGCGCGCTGGTGTCGCTGCTGGAGGCGCACCAGCCGCCAAATACGGCGGTGTGGGCGCTGTATCCGCAGCAGCGGCATTTGTCGCCGAAGGTGCGGCGGTTGGTGGATTACATGAAGGCAGAGCTGGCGGGGTTGCCGGAATATCGGGGGACCTGATCGAAAGCCGGGTCCGCTTTGCGGCCCTTTCGCGGCACAAGGCCGCTCCTACAGGAGATCGCGAGCCCCTGGAGCGGCCTTGTGCCGCGAAAGGATCGCAAAGCGGTCCCAACAGGCTCAGCGCTTACCTGCCCACCGCTGGCGCAGCCACTCCAGGTCTTCCGGCCGGGTCACCTTGATGTTGTCGCTGCGCCCTTCCACCAGCCGCGGCGCGTGCCCGGCCCATTCGATGGCCGAGGACTCGTCGGTGACCGCCACATCCGACACCAGGCACTCGGCCAAGGCGCGGTGCAGCATGCCCAGGCGAAACATCTGCGGCGTATAGGCCTGCCAAACGGTGCTGCGGTCGATGGTGGCGCTCACCCGGCCATCGGCGCCAGCGCGCTTGAGGGTGTCGCGGGCTGGCACAGCCAGCAGGCCGCCCACCGGGTCATCGGCCAGTTCCGAGAGCAAACGGTCCAGGTCGCTGCGCGCCAGGTTTGGCCGGGCGGCATCGTGCACCAGCACCCAATCGTCGTCGGCAGCGCCCTGGGCGTGCAGCAACAGCAGCGCATTGAGCACAGAATCGGCACGCTCGCGGCCACCCGGGGCACGCTGGATGCGCGAGTCCTGGGCGCAATGCAGGCCGGGCCAGTACGGGTCTTCATCGGCAATGCTGACCACCACACCCATGAGCGCGGGGTGGCCTAGAAAACAGTCGAGGCTATGCTCGAGAATGGTCTGCCCGCCCAGCATCAGGTATTGCTTGGGGCGGTCGGCAGCCATGCGGGCACCAACGCCCGCAGCAGGGATCACGGCCCAGAAGGCCGGTAACGGGTGGGTCATTTTTGCGGCAGCTGGTAGAGGGTTTCGCCTTCCTTGACCATCCCCAGTTCATGACGAGCCCGCTCTTCCACGGTCTCCATACCTTTCTTCAGCTCCAGCACTTCGGCATCGAGCACGCGATTGCGCTCCAGCAGCCGCTCGTTCTCGGCGTGCTGTTCGTCAATCTGCTGCTTGAGTTCGGCCACTTGCGCCAGGCTGCCATTACCGACCCAAAGGCGGTATTGCAGGCCGCCGAGCAGCAGGAGCAGGACGAGGAACAACCAATAGGGACTGCGCATGAAGATATCCAGGTATAAAGGCCGCCGCAGCGAGCTTCCGATAGCACGAAGCCTGGCCGAGGCCAGGCTTCGTCGACAGAAACCCGTGGGAAACGCCTGAACGTTCAGTACGAACGTGCAGGCTGCCCCGGCTGCTGCCTTTTTACCATCTCTTGCTTAGCCGCGAAACTCGGCACGGCCGCGGTAAACGGCCTTGGCGCCCAGTTGCTCTTCGATGCGCAGCAGTTGGTTGTACTTGCTGACGCGGTCGGAACGGCACAGCGAACCGGTCTTGATCTGGCCGGCAGCGGTACCCACGGCCAGGTCGGCGATGGTGGAGTCTTCGGTTTCACCGGAACGGTGCGAGATCACCGCGGTGTAGCCGGCAGCCTTGGCCATCTGGATGGCTTCGAGGGTTTCGGTCAGCGAGCCGATCTGGTTGAACTTGATCAGGATCGAGTTACCGATGCCCTTCTCGATGCCTTCTTTCAGGATTTTGGTGTTGGTAACGAACAGGTCGTCGCCCACCAGCTGGACTTTCTCGCCGATCTTGTCGGTGAGGATTTTCCAGCCAGCCCAGTCGGACTCGTCCAGGCCGTCTTCGATCGAGATGATCGGGAAGCGCTCGGTCAGGCCTTTGAGGTAGTCAGCGAAGCCTTCGGCGTCGAACGACTTGCCTTCACCGGACAGGTTGTACTTGCCGTCTTCGTAGAACTCGGAAGCGGCGCAGTCCAGGGCCAGGGTCACGTCGGTGCCCAGCTTGTAGCCGGCTTTTTCGCAGGCTTCGGCGATGGCCGCCAGGGCGTCTTCGTTGGAAGCCAGGTTAGGCGCGAAGCCACCTTCGTCACCCACGGCAGTGTTCAGGCCACGGGCCTTCAGTACAGCCTTGAGGTGGTGGAAGATCTCGGTGCCCATGCGCAGGCCGTCGGAGAAGGTCTTGGCGCCAACCGGCTGCACCATGAACTCCTGGATGTCGACGTTGTTGTCGGCGTGCTCGCCGCCGTTGATGATGTTCATCATCGGAACCGGCATCGAGTACTGGCCCGGGGTGCCGTTGAGGTTGGCGATGTGCGCGTACAGCGGCAGGTCCTGGTCCTGCGCGGCAGCTTTGGCGGCAGCCAGGGAGACGGCCAGGATGGCGTTGGCGCCCAGCTTGGCCTTGTTCTCGGTACCGTCCAGTTCGATCATGGCGCGGTCCAGGGCTTTCTGGTCCGATGGGTCCTTGCCCAGCAGCAGCTCGCGGATCGGGCCGTTGATGTTGCCGACGGCTTTCAGCACGCCTTTGCCCAGGTAACGGCTCTTGTCGCCATCACGCAGCTCCAGCGCTTCGCGCGAGCCAGTGGAAGCACCCGACGGCGCGCAGGCGCTGCCGATGATGCCGTTGTCGAGCAGTACGTCGGCTTCCACGGTGGGGTTGCCACGGGAATCGAGAACTTCACGACCTTTGATGTCGACGATCTTTGCCATTGTTGTAAGCACTCCAGAATTGACGAAACTAACGCAACTTTTGGGAATTCTTGCCGTTCACCAGGCGACATGGCACGGGCAGGCCTGGCGAAGGGAGCCCCTGACCTGACAGTCAGGGGGTGGAACGGGCGGTACTTTACCCGAGAAACGCGCTTTACGCGGTTTCTACCGTCGGAAAACTTTTCACCAGGTCATCCAGCTGCTTGAGCTGGCTGAGGAACGGCTCCAGTTTGTCCAGGCGCAGGGCGCAGGGGCCGTCGCACTTGGCGTTGTCCGGGTCCGGGTGGGCTTCGAGGAACAGCCCGGCCAGGCCCTGGCTCATGCCGGCCTTGGCCAGGTCCGTGACCTGGGCGCGGCGGCCACCGGCGGAGTCGGCGCGCCCGCCCGGGGTCTGCAGGGCATGGGTGACGTCGAAGAACACCGGGTACTCGAACTGCTTCAGGATGCCGAAGCCGAGCATGTCCACCACCAGGTTGTTGTAGCCGAAGCTCGAACCGCGCTCACAGAGGATGAGCTGGTCGTTGCCGGCCTCGACGCACTTGGCGAGGATGTGCTTCATCTCGTGGGGCGCCAGGAACTGCGCCTTCTTGATGTTGATCACCGCGCCGGTCTTGGCCATCGCCACCACCAGGTCGGTCTGGCGCGACAGGAAGGCCGGCAGCTGGATGATGTCGCACACCTGCGCCACCGGTTCGCACTGGTAGGGTTCGTGCACGTCGGTGATCACCGGCACGTTGAAGGTGCGTTTGATCTCCTCGAAGATCTTCAGCCCCTCTTCCATGCCCGGGCCACGGTACGAGGCCACCGACGAGCGGTTGGCCTTGTCGAAGCTGGCCTTGAACACGTACGGGATACCGAGTTTTTCGGTGACCCGCACGTACTCCTCGCAGACCTTCAGGGCCAGGTCACGGGACTCCAGGACGTTCATGCCGCCGAACAGGACGAACGGCTTGTCGTTGGCGATCTCGATGTTACCGACGCGAATGATCTTCTGAGTCATGGATCAGGCCTTGTTCTTCTGTGCCAGGGCAGCCTTGACGAAACCGCTGAACAGCGGGTGGCCGTCACGAGGCGTCGAGGTGAACTCCGGGTGGAACTGGCAGGCGACGAACCATGGGTGGTCCTTGGACTCGACCACTTCCACCAGCGCGCCGTCTTCGGAACGGCCCGATACCACAAGGCCAGCTTCGACCAGTTGAGGCAGCAGGTTGTTGTTCACTTCGTAGCGGTGGCGGTGACGCTCGGTGATGATGTCCTTGCCGTAGCAGTCGTGCACTTTCGAGCCGGAGGCCAGCTGGCAGTCCTGGGCGCCCAGGCGCATGGTGCCGCCCAGGTCGGAAGCTTCGGTGCGGGTCTCGACCGCGCCGGTGGCGTCAGCCCACTCGGTGATCAGGCCGACCACCGGGTGGCCGCTGTTGCGGTCGAACTCGGTGGAGTTGGCGTCCTTCCAACCCACAACGTTACGGGCGAACTCGATCACGGCCACCTGCATACCCAGGCAGATGCCCAGGTACGGCACCTTGTTCTCACGGGCGTATTGCACCGCAGTGATCTTGCCTTCGACGCCGCGCAGGCCGAAACCGCCCGGTACCAGGATGGCATCGGCGCCTTCGAGCAGGCTGGTGCCCTGGTTCTCGATGTCTTCGGAATCGATGTAGCGCAGGTTGACCTTGGTGCGGTTGGTGATGCCGGCGTGGCTCATCGCTTCGATCAGCGACTTGTACGCATCCAGCAGCTCCATGTACTTGCCGACCATGGCGATGGTGACTTCCTGCTCAGGGTTGAGCTTGGCGTCCACCACCTTGTCCCACTCGGACAGGTCGGCGCTGTTGCACTGCAGGCCGAAGCGCTCGACGACGAAGTCGTCCAGGCCTTGTGCGTGCAGCACGCCAGGGATCTTGTAGATGGTGTCGACGTCTTCCAGCGAAATCACCGCACGCTCTTCGACGTTGGTGAACAGCGCGATCTTGCGGCGCGACGAGGCATCGACCGGGTGGTCCGAGCGGCAGATCAGCACGTCCGGCTGCAGGCCGATGGAGCGCAGCTCCTTGACCGAGTGCTGGGTCGGCTTGGTCTTGGTCTCGCCGGCGGTGGCGATGTACGGCACCAGGGTCAGGTGCATCAGCATGGCGCGCTTGGAGCCCACTTCGACGCGCAGCTGGCGGATGGCCTCGAGGAACGGCTGCGACTCGATGTCGCCCACGGTGCCGCCGATCTCGACCAGCGCAACGTCGGCGTCGCCCGCGCCCTTGATGATGCGGCGCTTGATCTCGTCGGTGATGTGCGGGATGACCTGGATGGTCGCGCCCAGGTAATCACCACGGCGCTCTTTACGCAGCACGTGCTCGTATATGCGGCCGGTGGTGAAGTTGTTGTTCTGGGTCATCGTGGTGCGGATGAACCGCTCGTAGTGGCCCAGGTCGAGGTCAGTCTCGGCGCCGTCGTGGGTGACGAACACTTCACCGTGCTGGAACGGGCTCATGGTGCCCGGGTCGACGTTGATGTACGGGTCCAGCTTGAGCATGGTGACCTTCAGGCCCCGCGCTTCCAGGATGGCCGCCAGGGATGCCGAGGCAATGCCTTTCCCCAATGAAGAAACAACACCGCCCGTGACGAATATGTAGCGCGTCATGAAAAACCCTAGAAGTCTGCGTTAAGGCGGCTTGGGCCGCCGGAGAAAGCGAAGGAAGGCCGAAGCCCCCGATCACCTGCGTCAATCACAGTGCATCTCGAACAACTGCCGCGTCTGTACAGACCAGGGGTATCCCCGGTGTGGAGCTCGCTCGTCATTTTAAGAATCAGCCCAGCAAAAAACTGCTTGGTAATCGGCAACTGCTGTGTTTTCGAGGAAGCCACAGAAGTTGTATCAAGAAGGGAGGGTAGTCTACCGGAATGTACCCTTCAGCTCAAACCTTGCACGTTGGTCGGCGGCTGCCAGTGCAGCTGGCAATTCGCCCCCCCCAATGCGGGCAGGTTGGCCACTGCCAGCAACTGTTCGCCACGGTACAAAAGCGGCAGGCGCGGACGCACGAAGTGCGGCAGCTGCGCTTCGTTGAGCAGGCGCTTGAGGTCGCGACGACCACGGCCTGGCACCTGCATGACTTCACCACCCACCCGGTAGGCGATGCGCAGGCCCTGCCCGGCAGGCTCGCCGGCCAGGCAGACACTGCCGTTGCCAGGCAGGTGCAACGGCAAGCTTGGCTCGGGCCAGGCTTGATCGCCTGCGACCGGCCGCAGCCAGGCCCCGCTCAACCACCAGATACGCCCGTGGCTGCGCAGCAACTGGCCATCGGTCAGGCGCCACACTGGCGTGGCGTCGGCGGCCGCATCGCGCAGGTCGTCCCAGCCCGCCCAATGGCGGCTGTCGGGCAGACGGGTACGGGCGCTCAGCCAGTACTGCAAGGCGTTACGCTGGCGGGCCGGTGAAAGCGTGGCCAGTGTGGCAAGGTCGAGGGAGGCCAGGCCCAGCCAGGGCCATGGCTCGGCACCGGCGGCAGCGGCCAGGTCGGTGACGGCGACTTCATCCAGCAAGCCCTGCGCCTCACCCAGGTGTTCAGCGGCGCGTGCCAGGTTACCCCCGGCCTGCGGCCAGCGCCCATGCATCAGGGGTAATACCTCACCGCGCAGGAAATTGCGGGCGAAGCCGGTATCGGCATTGGAGGGGTCTTCGACCCACACCAGCCCGCGCGCCTCGGCATAGGCCTGCAACTGCCGGCGCGACACCTTCAGCAGCGGGCGCACCAGCCTGCCCTGCCCCAGCGCCCGCACTTCGGGCATGGCCGCCAGGCCGCGCAAGCCCGCGCCACGCAGCAGGCGAAACAACAGGGTTTCGGCCTGGTCGTCGCGATGCTGGCCGGTGAACAGCACCTCGCCCGGCCCCAGCAATTTTTCGAACGCACCGTAGCGGGCGTCGCGGGCGGCCTGTTCCAGGCTGGCGCCTGGGGCGACTTCGACGTGCACGATATCGAGCTCGACGCCCAAGGTTTGGCACACGGCGCGGCAGTGTTCCGGCCAGGTGTCGGCGGCGGCTTGCAGGCCGTGGTGTACGTGGATAGCGCGCAGGGGGGGCGTGGTATGGGTGCGGCGGTAGTCGGCCAGCAGGTGCAGCAGGACGGTGGAGTCGAGGCCGCCGGAGAAGGCGATGTGCCAGGCGGGGGCGTTGAGCCAGGGGGAGAGTTGCGGGGTGAGGTCGAGCATCAGCGCCCCACTTGGCGAAAGATCCGGGA